>NZ_JASZ02000027.1 GCF_000735695.2 Kaistella haifensis DSM 19056 | reverse complement strand
TGATAAATATTCTGCAGAAATATTTATGGCAATAAGTTCTAAATCACTCAATTTTGGTTTAATAGGTTTAAAATAAAAATTTTCATTTAAGGTTAATTTTCTTAATTCATTTAAAATAAAATCGTAAATTGCATCTAGGTTATTCATAGTGTATTCGATTGGTAGTCAATACAATATACGATTTTTTTTCGTATTATGAACAACCTTTTATAATGCACTACGAGTTATTTTAAGTTGTTTTTATATTCCTAGGATTTGTCTCTTCTTTAATTCAAATTCATCATTTGTCAAAATACCTTTATCTCGTAACTCTGCAAGTTTTTCTAAATCAGCAAAATCATTGTTTGATTGCGGATTATAATTTGAAGATAAATTGTTAATCTCGTTCCTTCTTTGATTAATCACATCTCTCAAATAAGCAAATTGTTTTAGGTTCTTTTTAGTAAATACAATACTGTTTTCATCTTTTGTTGCGTCAAGAACTCCACCTTTACTTTCGCTACTTCCTGAAAACGCAAATTGTATAAAACCATTAGTTAACATTCCTGGTTCTTTAAATTGAATTGAAGTTATACTTGAAATTAATATTTCTTTATTTCCACGAAGACCAAGAAGTTTAGCGTTTAGTCCTTTTCTAATTAATTCAACCGTCGTGTCATTGACTTTTAAAGAACCATTTGTTCCTTCAGCAAAAAGTTCATTACTATTATTTGAATTGTTGGGAGAATTTTCGTTTGTAAAAAATGTCGCCATATGTTTGTATTACGGGGTTTTCCAAAAAGTTTAACAAAGGAAAAAGTATCGGCGAAGTGTGACCTTATTTTAAGCGAAAGTTCAAGTTCAGACCATTCGTACCCAATAATTTCCAATGGAACTAAGTTACCTAAAAAATCACTAAAATGGCAAAAAAAAAAGAGACTTTTCTCGAAGTCTCTTCAATCTTTTAAAAATTTTGTACGATAAAGCATTATTGTGCAAAAAGCTCCCGAAGGTTCTTTTTAACAGGTAATTTATTGTCGGCTGTTAGAGCGAAACGAAAGTCTGGTTAATATATGCAGTTGCTTTCAACTATCTAAAATGCAATTTAAATTTATGACTACTTTTTAGAGATGAATTTGTAAATAATAAGATGAAAAAAGGAATAACTAGCGGATACATAAATTCAATTTGCCTGTTATACAGCAAATATGTAATAACAAAAGCATAAACCAATAAAAATCCTATGATAACTCCATTCATTATTTTAGGTAATTCTGAGTGTTGATTTGTCCATAAGAAATTTTCATTAATATCAATAGGTAAAATAATTTTTCGCGAACTCAAATTAAAATTTTGCTCTTTCTCATAATCTTGTCCTTTCACAAGAATTTTATGATTTCCAAGCGTTGTTACAATATCCAATTTTGGATTTTTATAATCAACATTACCGACGAAAGTATCGTCTATAAAAATTTCGTATATATTATTCTTAAAAGAAGATTTTTGATTGAGCTTTAATTTTATTTTTCCTTTCATCTTATTCAGTAATTTTATGCAATATAATGAAAATTTTCATTCATGACGTTGTTTTAATAGCACTCAATATGACTTTCCGGGATTGCCGAAGGCGGATCAATTGAAGAGAAAATTTACCATTTAGAAACGAGAATAGCCCAAAAATATTTAAATGAGTTAAATGAAGAAAAAACAAATATTATTTAGTCTTTAAGACCGAGCCACACTCTGCTTTTCTTTCTCCAAAATCATGTACTGATGATATATAAGTGGTTCTTCGAGATTTTCGATTTCTTCTTTGGATAAAACCCGATAATTGATTTTAAAGGTTTTTTTCTTTGCTGTCTCCAGTGAAAATCCGCCAGCACCGAAACCATCGGTAACATCGAGTTCAAAATGGTTGTATTTCCAGTATTCATATAAATCGTGATCCACCCAAAAATAAAAACCTAGAACAGTACCGATGCACACATCTTTTGTGCGCGGATAATAATGTCCTTTGCGAAAACATTGTGGCTGGGTTCCTTCGCAGCAGCCACCGGCTTGATAAAACATCAAATCTCCAAATTCTTCGGAGAGTTCCTTGATCAGTTCCAAAGCTTTTGGGGTTGCGGAAAGTCGCTGTGTATTGTTCATTAATAGTAATTTTTAGGGTGAATAATTTTTCATTTAAAAGAAAAAAAAGGCGGATTTTTTTGAGAAATCCACCTTTGTTCATTTAGAAGAATCCTAATTTTTCTTTGCTGTAAGAAATTAGCATATTCTTGGTTTGGCGGTAATGATCGAGCATCATCTTGTGATTTTCTCTACCAATTCCCGACAGTTTGTAACCTCCGAAAGGTGCACCTGCAGGATAAGAATGGTATTGATTTACCCAAACTCTTCCTGACTGGATTGCTCTTGGAACTTGGTACAATTGGTGAGCATCTCTGGTCCAAACTCCGGCTCCTAAACCATAAATGGTATCGTTTGCGATCGCGATTGCATCTGCTTCATCCTTAAAAGTGGTTACCGCAAGTACGGGTCCGAAGATTTCTTCCTGGAAAACTCTCATTTTATTGTGACCTTTCAATAGGGTTGGCTGGATGTAGTAGCCGTTTTTCAATTCGCCTTCCAATACATTAGCGTCGCCACCTGTCAGCACTTCGCAACCTTCTTCTTTACCAAGGTTGATGTAGCTAAGGATTTTGTCGTACTGGATTTTCGAAGCTTGCGCACCGATCATTGTAGAAGTATCGAGAGGATTTCCTGCTTTAATGGCTTTAACACGTTCTACGACTCTTTCGATGAATTTGTCAGCAATACTTTCCTGTACCAGTAATCGGGATGGACAAGTACAGATTTCACCTTGGTTTAAGGCAAATAATACCGCTCCTTCCAACGCTTTGTCGAAGAAGGCATCGTCTTCATCCATCACGGATTCGAAGAAAACGTTTGGCGATTTACCTCCCAATTCTAAAGTTACCGGAATGATGTTTTCAGTAGCATATTGCATCACCAGTCTTCCTGTTGCAGTAGAACCCGTGAATGCTGCTTTTGCCACTTTTTTGTTGGTAACTAAGGCATGACCTAATTCTCCTCCAAAACCATTTACAATATTAACGACTCCCGGTGGAAGCAAATCGCCGATGATTTCCATCAATACCAAAATTGAGATTGGCGTACTTTCAGCCGGTTTCAGTACCACGCAGTTTCCTGCTGCCAAAGCTGGTGCAATTTTCCATACAGCCATCAGAATCGGGAAATTCCAAGGAATAATTTGAGCAATCACTCCTAAAGGTTCATTCACAATTAAGGAAACCGTATTGCTGTCTAATTCCATTAAAGAACCTTCTTCCGCTCGAATTACCCCGGCGAAATATCTGAAATGGTCTATCGCCAAAGGAATATCGGCATTCAGGGTTTCGCGAACTGGTTTTCCATTGTCCATGGTTTCTACCACTGCAATTTTTTCCAGGTTGGCTTCCATGCGATCCGCAATTTTGTTGAGGATATTGCTTCTTTCGGTTACGGAAGTTTTTCCCCAAGTTACGAAAGCCGCTTCCGCAGCATTTACTGCCATTTCCAGATCTTGTTCGTTGGAGTGTGCCACTTGGCCCATCACTGTTCCATCCAACGGGGTAATTACATCAAAATATTTTCCACTTGCCGGTGGAGTCCATTGTCCGTTAATGTAGTTGTCGTACTTTTCTTTCAGTTGTACTCTGTCGTAAACTTTTGAACTCATTGTAATATTGTTTAATTATTGTTTTTAAAATTAACAATTTTCTTGCGGATGAAAAAGCCAAAATATGTTAATTGATGTGATATTGATAATTGGCGTCGATAGAAAATTTCAATCGAAAATATTACTAAAGAAAAACCTCCAGAAAAAAATTCTGAAGGTTGATGAATGAGGTTAATTTTAAATTATTATTCGAAATACTGGTGGTAAGATTCCATAGAATGCTCCAGTGATTCTGCACTTTTTTCAGCTTCCTTTTGTGTGGCCGCTGTGGCAAGCAGATTAATTTTTTTCATGTGATCGGTAAGCCAAACGTGAAGCACATCGTGAGATTTGCCGGTCATGGTGCAGCTTTTAATCAGCTGGTCATTGGCTGTTGAAAGGTCTGCTGCGAGTTTTTTGTAATCTCCGGTTTCATCGTCGTACGCATCAATGAGATGTTCCTGTTTTTGGATGTACGGCAGCATTTCGGTGTTGGTTTTCCATTTTTTGCCATTGTTGAGTTCCAAATTTGCACTGGCGTCGGCATGATCGTCATGGGTAGATTCTGCTTCAGTTTCAGCTACAACATTTTCGGTATGATTCGGATGATCCTGATTTTCGGTAGTTTCCTGTTTCTTTTCACAGGAAATTACGATGGCCAGCCCTAAAAGTGCTGAAAGCAATGTTTTTTTTCATTTTTTAAAAATTTTTATGGTTGTAAAAAGGAATAAAGCAGTAATACCGACCCGAAATGCCATGGCGCCCACTGTTTTTGTTTCGTACAAACCGCCGTTACTGATGTGGATAAAGAGATAGAGATATGCTGCAATCAAAATGAAGAGTGCAGTAATCAATGGAATTTTTGCCCGAAGGCTGCTTTTAAAGACTGCATAAGCAGCAACCAGATAAAGAAATCCGCACAGCCAGTTCGCCCAGACCACGGCAGGAACAAAATTCCCTTCTTTTTCGCGGATGCCCAGCCAGTCGAATAAAACCGCGCTGCGCATAAAAAGAGTAACGAGACCGAAAAGAAACAGAAAAATAAGTAACAGGGTACGTTTCATGGCTTTCTAAAGTTAGTAATTATATTTCAGGTTATAGGATTTTTAATTCGTTTTCCGGTAACGCAGAACCGTCCATGTGATGACCACGATTCCTAAGGAAACAATAAAGGCAAAATGAGGCAGCAAATCAGTGAAGCCGCTGTTTTTAAGCATAATCAGCCGGATGCCGTCAACACCATAAGTCACAGGATTGAGGTACGCGATGTATTTTGCCCAGTCGGTCATGCTTTCAACCGGCGTGAAAAGTCCGCTCATCAGTACGAATATCATCATGAAAAAGAACACCACAAACATCGCCTGCTGCTGAGTTTCGCTGTAAACAGAAACCAGAAGCCCCATGCCAAGAATGGTGATAAGATAAA
The DNA here is from genome assembly GCF_000735695.2 of Kaistella haifensis DSM 19056. GTDB lineage: Bacteria > Bacteroidota > Bacteroidia > Flavobacteriales > Weeksellaceae > Kaistella > Kaistella haifensis. The sequence continues at coordinate 34,341 of NZ_JASZ02000027.1, read as the reverse complement.
CCGATACAAAAGCGTAGAGTAGAAGTAGACTTCCTTCAATCCTTATGTTGTAAACAAAAACCGTAACCAATAGTCCCAGACTGAACGCAACCATGGCCAGAATCCAGAACGGGAAAAGTTTGCCGATAATGAAATCGACTTTTCGGATCGGGGAGACATTAATCTGCTCAATGGTGCCGGTTTCTTTTTCGGCTACGATGTTCAGCGCGGTAAGATATCCCCCGATTAAAGTCACAAGGAAGCCCAGAATTCCCGGAACAAGAGCAAGGCGGTAATTATAATGTTCATTAAACCAGAACATCGGTACGGTTTCCAGACCGGAGATTTTGCTCATACTTTCGAGTTCGGGCGACATTTTGAGTTGAATCTGCGAATTGAAATCCTGAAGAATCTGCGCAAGATAACTTGCAGAAAGTCCGGCCTTTGTACCGTTGATTGCATTGATGGCGATCAGCACTTTCTGGCGGTTTTCTTTTACAATGTCTTTTTCAAAATTGTTGGGAATTTCAATGATGAGGTCGGCACGGTCTTTTTCTATTTCCTGATACGCCTGCGTGTAGTTTTCCCCATAAGCGGTCATTTTAAAGTATCCTGAAGCGGTAATTTTTCGTATCAGTTCCCGTGATAAAGATGATTTGTCGTGGTCGGTCACCGCAATTTTTATGTCTTTGATTTCGTAACTCGCCGCCAACGGCAGAACCACCAGCTGTACAACAGGCATCACGAAAATGATGGCCAGAATGGCTCTGTTCCTGAAGATTTGCAGGAACTCTTTTTTAATTAATATACGGAGTGTTCTAAACATATTTTAAAATTATTCCAGCCTTATTTTGAATTTTTTCACCGCGATTATAAACAGAATGGCCATCATTCCGATAAGAACCAATACGTGCTTCCAGATGACTTCCAGGCCGGTGCCTTTAATCATAATGTTTTTTACGATTTCATAATACCATTTGGCCGGAATCACGTTCCCGACGACCTGCAGCGGTAGCGGCATATTTTCTACCGGAAACATAAAACCGCTGAGCATAAGCGTGGGTAGCATGGTGCCGATCAGCGAGATGAGCATCGCGGTTTGCTGTGTCTGGGTGAGAATGGAGATGACGATCCCCAGCAAAAGATTGGTGATGATAAAAATAATGCTGATTCCGAAAAGTAGAAACAGATTTCCTTTTATGGGTAAATCGAGGACTGTGACGCTTAAAATGAGAATGGAAATGAGTATAATAACCGAAAGGATAAAATAAGGAATCGCTTTCGCCAGAATAATGACATAGGGTTTCATGGGCGAAACCAGCAGCACTTCCAGCGTGCCGGTTTCTTTTTCGCGCACAATCGCAATGGCAGTCATCAGTACACAGATGATGAGCAGGATAAAGGCCATAACGCCGGGTACAAAATTGGGGGCGCCCTGAAGCTGTGGATTATAGAGCATCCGGATTTCGGGCTGTATGCCGGATGTTTGCATTAAAGTTTGCTGGCCATAAAAATCGAGTATAATATTCGACATGAAATTATAGATCTGGTTCGCCAGATTCAGGTCGGTTCCGTCGGTGATGAGTTGAAGCTGAGTTTTTTTCCCACTGATAAGATCTTCAGAAAAACCCGCAGGAATTACCATAATCATTTTAATTCGTCCGCCTTTGAAAGCGTCTTCCGCTTCATGGATGGATTTCAGATCCTGCTCGATATCAAAATAACGGTTGGCGTGGATTTTCGAAACCAGCTCGATGGATGCCTGAGATTTATCCTGATCCAGAACCCCGATCCGTGTGTCTTTCACTTCTGTACTCAGGGCGAAACCAAAAAGCAGAATCTGCACCACAGGCATCCCGAAAAGGATGAGCAGCGTCCTTTTATCACGCAGAACGTGTAAAAATTCTTTCCGGACAAAAGTTAGTAACTGTTTCACTTCATTTAATTAATTATTCCGAACGTTTTGCGCCGCGCGCTAGTTCATAAAATACTTCATCCATTGTTTGGGAGCTGAACTGTTTTTTGAGATTTGAAGGCGTATCGAGCTCTGCAATTTTTCCGTCAACCATAATCGAAACGCGGTCGCAGTATTCCGCTTCATCCATATAATGTGTCGTTACGAAAACCGTTATTCCACGTTCTGAAGCTTCATAAATCAGATTCCAGAACTGTCGTCGCGTTACAGGATCCACACCGCCGGTAGGTTCATCCAGAAAAACAATCTGCGGATCGTGGAAGACAGCGACAGAAAAGGCAAGTTTCTGTTTCCAGCCTAATGGAAGTTCGGAAACCAGTTTGTTTTTTTCTTCTTCTAAATTGAGCTTTTGCAGCAGTTCACTACACTTTGCTTTAAGTTCTTTTCTTGGAATACCGTAGATTCCGCCAAAGAAATTCAGGTTTTCAGCTACAGTCAGATTTCCGTAAAGTGAGAACTTCTGACTCATATATCCGATGTTTTTCTTGATTTTTTCGGTTTCTTTATAAACATCAAAACCTGCCACAGTTGCCGTCCCCGAAGTCGGAACCGAAAGTCCGCAGAACATGCGCATCGCGGTAGTTTTTCCGGCACCGTTTGCGCCCAGAAATCCGAATATTTCTCCTTTTTCCACCTCAAAACTGATATGATCCACCGCTGTGAAATCTCCGAAAACCTTGGTGATGTTTTCAGCTTTAATGGCGATTTGTTTTTCTTTGGAATTCATTCTTTTATATTTCATGATTGAAAGTTCAAATTTCATTTACAACTTTCACCTGTCTGAAAGAAGTCTTATAAAACTGTCTTCGATACTTGCTTTTACAGGTTTTATTTCAGTGTCTGTAAACCCTTCGTTTTTTAAATAGTCTGCTATAGTTGAGATATTGAAATCTTCATTTCGGTCTACCGTCAAATGCACGGATTCTCCATAAGCATATACATTTTTTTTCTGTGTGAAATTCTCCAGTGCGCGCAATACAGCGGAAGTTCTACCTGATTTCACTTCAAAAAGCAAATCGGGGAAACTTTCACTGATCTGCTCCGGAGTGTCAATGGAAAGGATTTTTCCATGCTGAATTAAGGCAATCCGGTCGCAAAGCGCGGCTTCATCCATATAAGGTGTTGCGACTACCATGGTGATGCCCTGTTTTTTCAGACGCTGAAGCATTTCCCAGAATTCTTTCCGCGATACCGGATCCACACCCGTTGTGGGTTCATCCAGGAATAAAACCTTGGGTTTATGAATAAGTGCACAGCAGAGGGCCAGTTTCTGTTTCATTCCACCGGAAAGAGCGCCGGCTTTCCGGTCTTTAAAAGGTTCAATCTGGATATAAATATCTTTGATGAGATGATAGTTTTCATTGATTGTTGTATTGAAAATACTGGCAAAGAAATTCAGGTTTTCTTCCACCGTCAAATCCTGATACAAAGAGAATTTTCCGGGCATATAACCCAGAATCCGGCGTATTTTTTTATAATCCTTCACCATGTCGAGTCCCTCAACTGTAGCGGAGCCGGAATCGGGCAGCAAAACAGTCGTCAGCATTCTGAAAATGGTGGTTTTTCCTGCACCATCTGGACCGATAAGCCCAAAAATTTCTCCCGGATTCACATCAAAACTCACATCATCCACTGCAAGAATCTTTTCATTTTTCTTGCCATAGATCTTTGTAAGGTTATTGACTTTGATGGATTTCATTTCAGCTGATTCTTTTGACTTTTTACCTGGCTCTTAAAATTTTACATCACCGTACATCCCGATTTTCAAGAGGCCGTCGTTCTTCACATGTACTTTTGCGGCGTATACAAGGTTGGCCCGCTCATTTTTGGTCTGAATGGTTTTCGGGGTGAATTCCGCTTTGGGACTGATCCAGTATACCGTTCCGGGAAGTTCTTTTGTTTTTCCTTCACTCATGTCGATGAAAACTTTAACCTGCTGACCTGTTTTTACCTGCGCCAGCTGATCGCCCGTGATAAAGATTTTTAAAATCATCAGCTCCAGATCCGCCATCTTGAAAACAGGTTTTCCGGTCAGCGCAAATTCCCCTTCGTTCATGTATTTTGTGAGCACCATGCCTGAAATGGGACTTTCAATCGAGTTGTTTTTCAGTTGTTCATCCATTTGTTCTACTTTTTTCTGGGTAGGTTTTCTTTCGCTTAAGATGGCGCGGTTCTGAATCGACACATTTTCTTTCGCGGCAGCAATCTGCTGTTGTAAGGTGTTCAGTTGAGTATGCGCTGCAGCAATCTGTTTTTGTATTACTTTGATCTGTCCGTTGGCATCATCCAGCTGCTTTTGGGTGGCCGCATCTCTTGCGACGAGATTGGCGGTTCTGTCACGTTCGCGAACGGCGTTTCGAAGCTGTTCCTGCAGCACGGAAACATTAGCAGACTGAGCTGAGATTTGGGTCTGCAGTACCTGGATTTGTGGAACTGCGGAACCTGTTTTCTGTTCCAAAGCATCTATGCTGGCGATGACCTGTTCTTTCTGAAGTTCTATGGTTTTTGGATCAATTTCGCCTACCTTTTCATGGAATGTGAGTTGCTGACCTTCCTCCACATCAAGTTTCAGAATCGTACCGCTGGCTTTGGCGGTGACCATTATTTCTTCGGCTTCAAAAGTTCCGGAAGCGTCGTAATCTGTTTCTGACTTGGAACATGCCACGACAGTCATCAATATTATGGGCAGGATAAATTTTTTCATTAGGGTAAATTATTACTGTTCACTTTCAACTCGTAACTCTTAATTATTAAGCTGTGCTTTTTGGTTGTATTGTGTTAAGAGAAACTGAATTTCATGGGTCGTTTTCTGAATTCTGGCCTGTTCTTCGGCATTTACTTCCCGCAGATAGTCGCTGGTATTGATAACGCCGTTTTCGAGCTGGGCAAGGCTGGCTTTTTTAATACTTTGTCTTAACACGATGAGTTCTTCATCCTTCTGAATAAGCTTCTGAAGCTTTTCTAATTCTTCATTGTTACGGATGGTGGAAAAATTTTGGTTGAAGAGAAAGTTTTCTTTTTGAATTTCCAGATTCTGTTGCTGGGTATTGAGCAGCACAAGGTCATTTTTTTTAGTATAATATCCTGAAATAGGTATCTGAAGCCGCAGCCCGCTGATATAAAAAACATCGAACTCGTTACGAAGCATATTGAAACCCGGTTTCCCATATCCACCTTGGAAGAATGCTCCCAGTTTGGGCAGATTTTTAGATTGTACGAGAGATTTCTGGGTTTCCAGAAACTGTTGCTGAAGGCTGAAGAGCTTCAGTTCGGTGCGGTTGTTTTCGCTGGTAAGAAGCAGTTTTTCAGGCTTTTCAAAAATTGTATTTTCATTGAAGTCTTTTTTTGTGAACAGAGAAAGAGTTTCAATTAAATTTTTACGAAGTGACTGAACTTCAATCTGACGCTGTTGTAACCCGATGAGCTGTGCTTTCAGGACATCTACCTGGCTTCGGAGAATGGTGCCGAATTGAAGCTGTGCATTGGCTTTTTTCAATCCGTTTTCAAGGTCATTCTTTGTAATTTCTGTTTGCTGCATCTGTTCCTGACTTTGCAGAATTCCAAAATAAATCTGGTTGATTCTTTCTTCCAGTTGATCGAGTTCCACTTCGTTCTTCTGAATCTCTGTTTCCGACTGAATTTTTGCCAGTTTTTTCTGATTAGAAATTATTCCGCCATCATAAACCGTCTGTTGAATATCGGCGTAAACTTTATACTGGTCCTTGCTCAGCGGCTCCACCGAACTGTTGGGAAGCGCAAAGGGCAGTTGGGTCACTTCATTCTGGTAGGTCGCCTGGCCCACAACGTTGATCTGAGGCAGCCATCCTTTAGCGATATTTTCCAGCGTATAGGTTTGGGTTTTTTCGATGAGGCCATTTCTTTTGATAAGCGGATAATGCTCTTTCGCAAGCAGCTGGATTTCTTCCAAAGTAACCGTTTCCTGAGCATTGACCGGAAGACTGAGCAGAAAAGTAAGTAGTAGCAGTAATTTAAATATTTTCATTTCAGAAGGTTTAATTGAAATGGTTTTTAACTGTTAAGCATCATTTTAATCCAGAGTGGAACTAAAGTCTTACGCTCTGCAACAAATTTCTGAAATTCCTCATCGCTCAGGATATTGAAATTTTTAATAATTGGCTTTCCGATAAAAGGAAATGCCGTCATACTCAGAAAATTGACGATAAAGTGAAGCGGATTGAGGTCCGGTTTCTTCTCGCGGATCTGTTTCAGAAGGACCGAAGTTTTCAGAAACTGATCGACCGGAATCAGTGAGGTTATGTTTGAAGGCTTCTTCTGAATTTCACTGAGGACGAAAAGGGGGAGGTTTGGATTTTTAGACAAAATCTCGAAATACTTTTCACTAACAATATCTATTTTTTCTTCAATACTTATTTTTTCGCTGGTAATAATAGGAATGATCTTAGCGAAAAGGAGAACGATTTTTACTTTCATGACCTGCTCAAAAAGTTTCTCCTTACTGCGGAAATAATAATTCAGTAATGCCAGATTAATTCCGGCTTCTTCTGCAATATCCCTTGTCCGTGTTCCCGAGAACCCTTTCTCAGTAAAAACCTTTGAAGCTGAAATAAGGATTTTTTCTTCGGTTGAAATGTCTTTTTTGGAATCCATGACTAAAATTATTTTAGCAAATTTAAGATTAATATTTTGATTTAATCAAATGATTAAAATATTTTTAAACAAAAAAAACGCAGCTCAAAAGAACTGCGTTTTATATTTAACTATGTAAAATTTTTATATTCCAAACTGTCTTGCAAACAAATCCGGGAAGATTCCCAGTGCAACAAGTGCAAAAATGATGAATACTGCAACGATATTGTAAGTTAACGGTACTCTTTCCGAAGTTTTGAAACTGCTTTCTTTCGGGAAAAACATTATCATGATCAATCGTAAATAGTAAGCGATAGAAATTGCTGAGCCCAATACCGCGATCAAAACCATGAAAGTTCCCATTTTCGGATACTGAATGGCTTGTGCAAAGATGGAAAATTTTCCCATGAAACCTGCAGTAAGTGGTATTCCCGCCATAGATAACATAGAAACAGCGGCCGCAACTGCCATAATCGGTTCCGACTGAGCAAGACCTTTGAACGCGTTGTACGAGGTTTCACGTTTAAGTTTTTCTACCCAGATCAAACAAGACATTACCCCAATTGTTGCGATAGAATAGGCGAAAAGGTAAAATGCAAGGTTGTATGCTGAAAGATTATTTAAACCAAAGAAAATTAATCCCAGATATCCAACGTGAGATACGGAAGAATAAGCCAACATTCTTTTGGCATTGCTCTGTGCAAGTCCCATCGTATTCGCAAGGAACAAAGTGATGATGATTAAAACCCCGATGATATTGATCCACTCACCGATAATTCCTGCAAAACCAATTGTCATTACTCTAAACAAAGAGAAGAACGCTGAAATTTTTACCACCGACATCATGAAAGCAGTAATCAAAGAAGGTGAACCTTGATAAACATCCGGACTCCACATGTGGAAAGGTGCCATAGAAACTTTAAATGATAACGCAGCCAACATCAATACTGCTCCTGCAACAAACATCAAGTCTTTCGGATTGGCGATTGAGTATTGGTGAACCGTGTAAAGATCAAAACTTCCTGCAGTTCCATAGATTAGGGCAATTCCAAATAAAAGGAAACCGGTGGCAAATGCACCCATCAAGAAGTATTTGATAGAAGCTTCGTTGGAACGAAGGTTAGTCTTATTGCTACCTGCCAAAACATACAACGGAATGGAAAGAATCTCAATTCCGAGGAATAAAGTCACCAAATTTTGGAATCCAAACAAGATAATTCCTCCGGACAGCGAGAATAAAATCAACGCGTACAATTCGGATTGATGACTTCTGTGATTGTTGAATGCAAAACTTCCCAAAAAGAAAATCAACAAGGTTACCAGGATAGAAATTTTGGTAAACAGCGCCGCGTTCGGACCAAATTCGAACATGGCTTTGTATTGACTAAAGAAAGAACATTCCGGCAGAAAGCTTACATATAACGCGATGAGAAGCCCTAAAATACCGATATATCGTGAAAATTTTCCTTTTTCGAAAACTCCTGCAAACAATGCGGCAACTGCAGTTAGGAATATAATGATTAAAACGCTCATTTAATTTAGATTTGAGATTTTAGAGTTCAGATTTCAGATTTTTGTCTGCGATCTTTGTCTTTTATTTCTTAATTATTTTATTTTTTCTAATTCATCATTGAAGTAAAAATAAACTTCAGCGAACTGTTCACCATTTCAATTAGCGGCTGAGGGAAAACTCCTAGTAGAATTACAAAAACTGCTAAACTCGCCAATACTGAAAATTCCACTGTCGAAAGGTCTTTTGCTGAAGCCAAGATCGCTTCATCTCCTTCACCAAACATGGCTTTTCCGTAAAATCTAAGAAGATATACCGCCGAGAAAATTATCGTAAGTCCCGCAAATATCGCTGCAAGTCCACTATAATCGAATACCGATTTCAACAAAATGAATTCTCCAATGAAGCCATTTGTTAAAGGTAAACCAACTGAGCCCAACAAAATAAGCAGAAACAAAACAGCAAATTTCGGAGCTACTTTTGCTAAACCACCCATTTGTCGAATATCTCTGGATTTGAATCTTTTATAAAGAATATCAGCACAATAAAACAATCCTACCACGTTGATCCCGTGAGCGAAAGTTTGTACCATGGCGCCTTCTGCGCCTTCGATTACTAAAGTTCCTTTTACCGTTAAAATTGCTGATGCCATAATTCCGGCAACCATCAATCCAACGTGGGATAGGGAAGAATAAGCGATAATTCTTTTCGAGTCGTTCTGGATAATGGCAATTAAAGCTCCGTGTACAATTCCGATGATTGCAAGCACCAAAACGATTTGCCCTGAAATTCCAAGAATAGGTTCGGGAGTGATTGGTAGTAAATATCTTAAAAGTCCGTAAACCGCCATCTTCAGCATAATTCCCGAAAGAAGCATGGAACCTTGGGTTGGCGAATAGGTATAAGTATCTGGTTGCCAAGAATGGAAAGGGAAAACCGGTAATTTAACTGCAAATGCAAAGAAGATGAACCAGAAAATCACCGTTTGTTCCGATGGATTCAGGTTTGCGTTATACAAATCCGTAAGTGCAAATGATGCCGATTGGGTATAAACGTAAATCAATCCCATCAACATAAATAAAGATCCAACAAATGTATATACGAAGAACTTTGTCGTGAATGCGATTTTCTTGTTTTCTTGTCCCCAAATTCCAGCGATAAACCAGATTGGAATAAGGGTAACTTCCCAGAAAATGTAGAATAACAAACCATCCAAAGCAGTGAAAACTCCAACCAAACCGAATTGCATCAAGAGAATTAATCCGTAGAAAGTGTTTCTATATCCCGGTTTTTCGTTAAAGGATGATAGGATGATGAGTGGCGTTAAAATATTGGTTAATAATACCAGCAACATACTCATTCCATCAATCCCGAAATGCAAATTACTCTTGATAAATTGTGACCAAGGATAATTGATTTCATACTGAAGAACTCCGTCAACAGTTGGTTTGAAATCGAAATTCGATAGCATATAGAAGGTAAGGAACATTTGTACAAATGCAATTCCCAATGCTAAAAACTTACTTGCGGGATTTTTCCACGCGAACACCAATGCAGAACCTACGAGAGGTAATAGTAATAATGTTAATAATAGATACGACATTTACTATTGTAATAAAAAGTTAACAATTAAAATAATTCCGATCGCCAATGACATGATGAGCACATAATTCTCCACGTTTCCGTTTTGAAGTCTTTTTGCTGCTCTACCAGAATCTTCAGCGCCTGTTCCGATAAATTCTACGAATCTATTCAAAACCCCTTTGTCGAACATATTTCCTCCAATTCCCAAACCTTCCGTCATTTTCACGAAGGTTGCGTTATAAATTTCGTCCAAAAACAATTTCTTGTTCGAAAGCCTTTCCCAGCCGGTATATTTCTCTTCCGGTAAAGCCATTTTTTTCTTGTTGACGTAGATATTTTTTACAATATACCACACTGTGAAGAACATTACAAGCGTTAATCCCAACAAGATCATTTCGGTTCCGAATTTTACTTCAGGCAATGATACATCATATACATAGATCGATTTCAGCCAATATGCTAATTTCGCATAATGACCATGACCAATGAAATGCGGAAGATTGATGAAACCTCCAAGAATTGATAATACAGCTAAGATGATCAATGGAATGGTCATCGTTTTTGGGCTTTCATGAAGATGATGTTTTTGCTCTTCACTTCCTCGGAATTCCCCGTAGAAGGTTAAGTAATACGCTCTGAACATATAAATCGCCGTCATCGTTGCTACAATGAATAACACGACCCAAAGAATTGGGTTTTTACCATACACATTGGTTAAAATTTCATCTTTAGAAATCATCCCTGAAAGGAATGGAAAACCTGAAATAGCCAAAGTTCCGATGAGGAAAGTGATATGGGTAATAGGAATTTTCTTTTTCAAACCACCCATGAATCTCATGTCTTGTTCGCCGCTCATCGCGTGAATTACTGAACCAGAACCTAAGAACAACAATGCTTTGAAGAACGCATGCGTCATCAAATGGAACATTGCGGTAGTATAAGCGCCAACTCCCAATGCTACGAACATAAAGCCGAGCTGTGAAACAGTAGAGTAAGCGAGAACTTTTTTGATATCATTTTGTCTTAAACCAATAAACGCGGCCACAAAAGCGGTCAATAACCCGATGAAAAGGATTACATCCATCGTAGTTGGTGCCAATGAATAAAGGAAATTGGATCTTACCACCAAATAAACCCCTGCGGTAACCATCGTTGCAGCGTGGATCAACGCAGAAACCGGAGTTGGACCCGCCATCGCATCTGGTAACCATGTGAATAATGGCAACTGAGCCGATTTTCCGATAGCTCCGATGAAAAGACTTGCTGTGATGAAAATAATCACTGGAGAATCGAGTTGGAACTTAGAAGAATTCTGAGCTACAGAAAGGAAATCTACAGCATTGGTTTGATAAGCGATCATGAAAATCCCGATCAACATACCCAAGTCTCCAATTCTGTTCATGATGAAAGCTTTTCTGGCCGCTGCTTCATATTCTTTGTTGGTGTACCAGAAACCAATCAATAAATAAGAACACAATCCTACGCCTTCCCAACCGATAAAAAGAATTAGATAATTGCTTCCCATTACCAATAACAGCATGGAGAAGATAAATAAATTCAAATAAGTGAAGAATTTATAGAAACCTTTGTCGTGGCTCATATAGCCGATAGAGTAGAGGTGAATCAGCGATCCGATTCCGGTAATAATCATAATCATCATCAATGATAACTGATCGATTTGGAAACCGAAGTTCACCTGAATACCATTCACCCGGAACCATTCAAAAGCTCTTACGATAACCGGTTGCGAATCTGCATTAAAATTCAAAAATAAACTGACAGCGATACAAAAAGATGCAAAAACTACCAGTGTTGCGATACTTCCCACTACGATTTTTGGAAGACTTTTCCCGAAAAGTCCATTGAACAAAAATCCGAATAAGGGTAATAGAACAATTGCGTAAACTAAATTTTCCATCCTTTATTTATCCTCTTAATTTATTAAAAATACTGACGTCAACCGATTTGGTATTTCGGTACATCATTGCGATAATCGCTAATCCTACTGCAACTTCAGCAGCTGCAACCACCATGATGAAGAACACCAGGATTTGGCCACTTCCATCACCTTTATAGCTGGAAAATGCTGCGAGCATAAGATTTACAGAATTCAACATCAGCTCTACACATCCCAAAATAATGATGGCATTTTTTCGGATTAATACTCCCAAAACTCCCAAACAGAACAAAACTGTACTCAGAATAATGAAATATTCCAAAGGGACGGTCTGTACAAATGAATTTACTTCTCCCATAATACTATAAATCTTTTTTACCGATTAAAACTGCACCTACAATTCCCGAGAGAATAAGGATAGAAGCAAGTTCAAATGGCAATACATACTCGTTAAATAATAACCGGCCAAGGTTTTTGGTCAATCCGACTGATGAATCTACATTTCCTGCGAAACTGTTTCCTTTAAGACCTTTGAAAGCTCCAAGAAGTCCTATTAAAAGAATTCCGGCTGCGAAAACTCCAATGAATTTGCTTAGATTCTGCTTCTTACTTTCATCGTTTTTATTCAAGTTCAACATCATCAATACATAAAGGAATAATACCATGATGGCTCCTGCATATACAATAACCTGAACGATTCCTAGAAACTGAGCATTGAGCAAGATATACATCGCTGCGATGGAAAAGAAAGTTACGATGAGGGAAAGTACGGAGTACAACGGGTTTCTTGCAAATACAAAATATACAGCGCTTGCTACTGCCAAAAATGCGACCAAGAAAAATATAATCTGTTCCATTTATTTTACTGATTTTTTTTGTAACTCACTCTGTCTTTCAGAAACATCAATTCTTTCATTGATTTTTTCTACCAACTTATCTTTTCCGTACACGAAGCTTCCGCGGTTAGTTTCCACATCTACCAATCTATCGGTAAGGTAAATTGCAGATTTCGGGCATGCCTCTTCGCACATTCCACAGAAAATACATCTCAACATATTAATTTCATATACGGATGCATATTTTTCTTCTCTGTAAAGATCTTTTTCCTCCTTAGTTCTTTCCGCTGCGGTCATGGTGATCGCTTCTGCGGGACAAGCCACGGCGCAAAGTCCACATGCTGTACAACGTTCTCTACCTTCTTCATCACGTTTCAACACGTGCTGTCCGCGCCATACTTTTGCTCTTGGTTTTTGTACTTCCGGGTATGAATATACTTTGCCTTTGCTACCAGCAAGCGCATGTTTCATGGTAATTGCCATTCCCTTGAAAATTTCCGGGAGGTATATTTTTTCCATAAAAGTCATCTCTTTATTCGAGACTACTTTAGATCTGTTGGTCAGTTTCATATTGTTTTTGTTTTAGCTATTGGCTTAAGCTTTTTAGCATGAAAACTTTACTTTATTTTAATTATTGGGCAAAAAACACAATTACAGCAGCGGTGATAATCAAGTTCACCAAAGCGAGCGGTATAAGGGTTTTCCAACCTAGATGCATCAGTTGATCATAACGGAATCTTGGGATCGTCCAACGAATCCACATGAAAATGATGATTCCTAAAATTACTTTCGAAAGCATGGCAACGATACTTAAAATGCCAGCTACGTTTTCTCCCCAGTTTTCAGAAACCCAGTTGATTCCTGGATAATTGAATCCTCCGAAGAATAAAGTAGCGATCAATGCATTGGAAATAAACATATTTACATATTCCCCGAACATATATTGCCCAAAGTTCATGGAAGAATATTCGGTCATATATCCGTTCACCAATTCAGATTCACATTCCGGCAAATCAAATGGATGACGGTTGGTTTCTGCCAAAGCTGCTACGAAGAAAATAATGAATGCCAATGGTTGATAGAAGATATTCCAGTTCATTCCGTCTGCAGGAATAATGCCCCAGATTTTTCCGGTTCCTTGTGCTGAAGTGATATAATATAAGTCTAAACTTCCCGACATTAAAATAATTGATAACAAAGAAAGTCCCATTGCCAATTCATAAGAAATCATCTGCGAAGACGCACGAATGGCTCCAATTAAAGAATATTTGTTGTTCGAAGCCCATCCACCAATCATCATTCCGTAAACTCCGATAGATACCATTCCGATCAGATAAAGAACCCCAATATCAATATTAGCTATTTGAATATCAAATGAAGTTCCACCGATATTCAATGATTTCCCCCACGGAATGACCGCACCGGTAATCAGGGAAACAAACATCGTGATTCCAGGCCCGAGATAGAAAAGGAATTTATCGGCATTTTGTGGTACAAATCCTTCTTTGAAGAAGAGTTTTCCACCATCTGCCAAAGGTTGCAATATCCCGAAAGGTCCGGCTCTGTTCGGTCCGATTCTATCCTGCAATGCAGCAGCAATTTTTCTTTCGCCCCAAGTGGAGTAGGCGGCAACACCCATCGATAGGGCGAAAAGTGCAAGAACTAAAATGATTTTAAAGGTAAGTAAATCCATAGGTAATATCATTTGAAATTTAAATATGATCAATACATACTTAAATTAGATCGTTTTCAAATTAAATTATTTCGTCTTTTTCGCCGATTTCTTTTGCATCAGGATTGTTCAAAAGACGGATCATATTTTTCGGCTTTTCATAATGGTTAAGCGAGATCACCGAGTGTCTGTCGATATGTCTTGGTCCTTCGATATTCCAGTATTTTAGATCTTTTTTCTCGAAACGGCATTCGTTACAGATCCATTCTTCCACTTCATCGTACTGGTCTTTTCTTGCTGTAACTCTGATGATCTCGTCACCTTTCATCCAAACTACGGCTTTTCCAGCACATTTGTCGCATTTGCAGGTAGCGTTCATCGGTTTTGTAAACCACACTCTGCTCGCGAAACGCGCAGTTCTATCGGTTAATGCACCAACCGGACAAACATCAATTACGTTTCCGATGAACTCATTATCCAAAGCTTTATTCAAATAAGTTGAAATCTCTGCATGCTCACCTCTGAAAAGGATTCCGTGCTCACGTTCTTCGGTTAATTGGTTCGCTGCAAGTACACATCTTGCACACAAAATGCAACGGTTCATGTTTAATTTTATGTACGGACCAATATCTTCGGGCTCGAAAGTTCTTCTTTCGAATTCGGTTCTGGTAGCTTCTACACCGTGTTCGTAAGCTAAATCTTGCAAATGACATTCTCCTGCTTGGTCGCAAACTGGGCAATCGAGTGGGTGATTAATCAGCAAAAATTCAGTAACTGCTTTTCTGGCTTCTTGGGTTTTTTCAGATGTCAGGTTTTTCACTTCCATACCGTCCATCACGCTGGTTCTGCAACTAGCAACGAGTTTGGGCATCGGTCGCGAATCTGCGTCTGAACCTTTAGAAACTTCTACGAGGCAGGTTCTGCATCTACCACCGCTGTTCTCCAACGGTTTGTAGTAACACATTGCGGGTGGTACAGATTTACCGCCGATTTGTCGGGCTGCTTCCAAAATGGAAGTTCCGGGCAAAACTTCTGTAGTCTGTCCGTCAATAGTGATTTTAAATCTTTTAATTTCTTCGCTCATTATATATGAATTCAAAAATGAATTAATTATTTTTTCGTGTTAAAGGTATATCCGATACCGAAATTCACTTGTGCAAACATAAAATCCTGCATTGCATTGTCAGGTTTATTGTTTAGCGTGGTTTTTATGTCGGGCATATTGATGTAGCCCACTTTACCTTCTACTCTTGCCATCCAGTGTTTCCAAAAGATGAAGTTGATATTGGTTCTTGCATCAGCTCCGAAACCAGCAACATGGAAACGGTCGCTTCGTTCGTTTCCGAATAATTTTACATTACTTTTTGGCATCATCATTCCAACTCCGCCACCGTAACTCCATACGATATCTACATTTTTCTTGCTCGATAACGATTGGTATTTTTCCAAACCGATATTGATGTAATTCAGCCCGTCGGTATGCTCAAAAGTGAGAAACTGCTTGTCGGCTAAATTTACCTGTCCGTTTTGCACCATTCCTGCATAAACCGGATCGGAGATATGGCCTTTGAAATCAGCCAGCTGATCCTGATCCATCACATATTTCATGTGGTCTTGTGCAATAACCAAAGCTAAATTATCTTTAATAAAATAACCCAATCTGAAGTTAAACTGAGGAATCGATAAACTCCCCGGATTAACATAATCTAAACTCAAAGGCGATGGTCGATCGTGAGCTACTACATTTTCTAAAGTAAAATCATAACCCGCTCCTTTGAATCGGATATCAGAATTGGTAAATCCCGCTCTGTTCCATCCCCAGAAAACAAACATTTGACCTTTTTTTGAAAGGGGTTTAACACCCAAATAGGTGGTATCAGCTATTTGCTGGGTTGAAAGGGTTTCTTGGGCAAATCCCAAATTTATTCCCAAAAATGCGAGTGCAATTATTTGAAAGAACTTCTTCATCTTATTCTGCTTTCGCAGCTGCAGGGATTGGATCTGCATAATTGGCCAATCCATAATTTCTTGTTAATGCTTCGGGGTTATTGATATGCCATTCGAACTCGTCGCGGAAATGACGGATTGCTGCTGCAACCGGCCATGCTGCTGCATCACCAAGCGGACAAATGGTATTACCCTCAATTTTTCTTTGGATATCCCAAAGCAAATCGATATCTGCCATGGTTCCTTCTCCATTTTCAATTTTCTTTAGGATTCTGTACATCCAGCCGGTTCCTTCGCGGCATGGGGTACATTGTCCGCAACTTTCGTGCATGTAGAAATGCGCAAGAGTTAAGGTATGTTTCACCACACATTGGTCTTCATCTAAAACGATAAAACCTCCCGAACCCATCATCGTTCCTGTAGCGAATCCGCCATCAGATAATGATTCGTAATTCATATATCTCGGTTCACCGTTGATGGTTTTCAATAATAAATTGGCAGGAACAATCGGTACAGAGCTTCCTCCCGGAATACATGCTTTCAGTTTTTTCCCATTCGGAATTCCGCCGCAATATTCATCAGAATAGATGAACTCTTCCACAGTGATTGTCATGTCAATTTCATAAACACCTGGTTTATTGATGTTTCCACAAGCAGAAATCAATTTTGTTCCTGTGGAGCGACCAACACCGATTTTTGCATATTCGGCACCGGTGATATTGATAATCGGTACTATAGCAGCGATGGTTTCAACATTGTTTACTACAGTTGGAGATTCCCAAAGTCCTTTTACAGCTGGGAAAGGTGGTTTCAAACGAGGATTTCCTCTTTTTCCTTCCAAAGATTCCAAAAGCGCGGTTTCTTCTCCGCAAATATATGCTCCAGCACCACGATGAACGTAAATTTCTAAATCGTAACCGGTTCCTAAAATATTTTTACCTAAAAATCCTGCTTTTTTGGCTTCTTCGATGGCTTGCTCTAAAATATCGGGAATCCAAGAATATTCACCACGGATGTAGATATATGATGTATTGGCGCCTAAAGCGAAAGACGAAATAATCATTCCTTCGATCAAAAGATGCGGAATGTATTCCATTAAATATCGGTCTTTGAAAGTCCCCGGCTCAGATTCGTCGGCATTCACTACCAAATATCTTGGAACGCCTTCGGGTTTTGCAAGGAAACTCCATTTCATTCCGGTCGGGAAACCAGCGCCTCCACGACCTCTCAATCCGGAAGTTTTTACTTCTTCGGTGATCTCGTCTGGAGTCATTTTCAGGGCTTTTTCCACAGCTTCGTACCCGCCTTGTTTGCGATATACATCGAAGAAGCGGATTCCTTCTACATGTGCGTCTTTAAGTAAAAGTTTTTTACTCATTTTTATAATCGATATTAGTCTAAAGCAACTGCACCCTGTCTGCAAAGTTCGAGGATTTCATCTACTTTTTCTTTTGTTAAATTTTCGTGATAAAACTTGCCCAACTGCATCATCGGTGCGTAGCCACAAGCTCCAAGACATTCCGCCGGTTTCAGGGTGAAAAGTCCGTCTGCTGTAGTTTCTCCATTTTTGATGTTCAAAGTTTCGCGGATATGGCTTAAGATATCGTCGCTCCCTTTCAACATACAAGGTCCTGTTTGGCAAACTTCTAACACATATTTTCCTACGGGTTTCATATTGAACATCGTATAGAAAGTTGCAACTTCATACACTTCAATAGGTTTAATGCTTAGCAACGAAGCAACATAATCCATCACCGGAACATCCAGCCAACCGCCAAATTCTTTCTGTGCAACATGCAGGATTGGAATTAAGGCAGATTTCTGCTTTCCTTCCGGATATCTTGCGATAATTTTATGAACCTGCTCTAGGGTTTCAGGTTTAAAAGCAATAGTTTCGCTCATATTTAAAGATTTTAGATTTTAGATTTTAGATGAAAATCGTAGTTCTAAAAATCCTATCAATTTTGATATTAATTTACATTTAAAGACTTTAGATTATTTTAAAATTGATAATCTAAAGTCAACATTTTTTATGCGTCCAGCTCGCCCGCAATCACGTTCATGCTACACATGGTAACTATGGCATCGGAAATCATTGCCCCTTTGATCATCTCGGGATAAGCTTGATAATAGATGAAACAAGGTCTTCGGAAATGTAATCGATATGGGGTTCTGCCACCATCACTTACAAGATAAAATCCTAATTCTCCGTTTCCACCTTCTACAGCGTGGTACACTTCACCAATAGGAACATCAGTTTCTCCCATCACGATTTTGAAGTGATAGATCAATGCTTCCATCTTGGTGTAAACATCTGCTTTTTCTGGAAGGTAAAATTTCGGCACATCCGCATGGAAAGGACCATCTGGTAAATTTTTATAGGCTTGTTCGATGATTTTCAAAGATTCCCAAACCTCTTGCTGTCTTACCATAAATCGGTCATAAGTATCTCCTGAAGTTCCTACAGGAATAATAAAATCGAAATCGTTGTAAGAGGAATATGGGCTGGCTACTCGCACATCATAATCTACACCTGTTGCACGAAGGTTAGGCCCTGTGAAGCCATAGCTCAGTGCTCTTTCTGCTGAGATCGGGCCGGCTTTGATGGTTCTGTCCATGAAAATTCGGTTTCTCTCGTTTAATGAACAGAATTCGCCCCAGATTTTCGGGAATTTCTTTAACCAATTTTGTAAAAGCTCATGGAATTTCGGGTTGAAATCTCTTTCGAAACCTCCGATTCTTCCCATGTTTGTGGTCATTCTTGCCCCACAGATTTGCTCATACATTTCGTATATTTTTTCTCTTTCTTGGAAGAGATAGGTAAGCCCTGTAATTGCACCGGCATCCATTGCGATTACACCGTTGCAAATCATGTGATCGGCAATTCTCGCCAATTCCATCATGATGACTCTCATATAATCCACTCTTTTTGGCACTTCACAACCGATGAGTTTTTCAACCGTAAGATGCCACCCAATGTTGTTAATTGGAGCAGAACAATAGTTCATTCTATCGGTCAGGGTAGTAATTTGGGCGAAGTTTCTTCTTTCAGAAATCTTCTCGAAAGCACGGTGGATATAACCGATGGTTTGCTCGGAGTGGAGGATTCTTTCTCCGTCCATCGTAAGGATATTTTGAAAAATACCGTGAGTAGCCGGATGTGTTGGTCCCAAATTCAGGGTATAGAGCTGCCCATCAATATGTTCTTTTGAATCGTGTTGGCTGAGTATATTGGATAGCGCGTTGTCTTTCATAATTGCTTGTTGCTTTTGGCTTTTGGCGGAATTTGTAATTTAATCTGCTATAAGCGGGTTGCATTTTTATCTTCCGAACATTTTGTCATCTTTATCCGTTCTGGTATCATCTTCTAGGCGGTATTCCTTTAACATAGGATGATAGCCAATGTCTTCCATATTGAGGATTACCCGTAGATCCGGATGACCTTTAAATTTTACGCCGTAGAATTCATAAGTTTCTCTTTCCATCCAGTTTGCACCAGCGTATAGATCGGTCAAAGAATCTACCTCGGCGTTTTCTTTGGGCATAAATGTTTTAAGACGAATCCTAAAGTTGGTCATCATATTGTGAAGATGATAGACTACTCCGATTTCTTTTGCCGAATTTTCAGGATGATGGATACCACAAATATCCGTGAGGAAATTAATTTCTAAAGAAGAATTTCTAAGGTGGTGAATTACTTTTTTGATATCCTCTTTTTTTATTTCAATCGTGAGAAAACCATAAGGTTCCGAATGGGAAATCACCGATTCTGGAAATTCTCTGGTAATTGCTTCTAAAACGAATTCGTTTGTCATTTCCAATTAGTTTATGTCGTAGGATTCGAGTAATTCTTTGTATTCTGGCATGTCTCTTCTTCGGATGCTTTCGCTTTCGCAAAGTGCTTGTACTTGCATTACTCCTTCGATGATTTGCTCAGGTCTTGGTGGGCAACCGGGTACATATACATCTACCGGAATTATTTTATCTATACCTTGCAAAACAGAGTAGGTATCGAAAATACCTCCACTAGAAGCGCATGCACCAACGGCAATTACCCATTTTGGTTCTGCCATTTGGGTGTAAACCTGCTTCAATACAGGACCTAGTTTTTTCGATATTGTACCACATACCATCAACATATCTGCTTGTCTTGGTGAGAAAGAGTTTCTCTCCATCCCGAATCGGGAAGCATCATAAGTAGGGTTCAGTACGGCCATGAATTCAATACCGCAACAAGAAGTAGCAAATGGCAACGGCCAAAGAGAATATTTTCTGGCCATTCCGATCACGCTGCTGAGTTTGGTGGCAAAAAAGCCTTCGCCCTCAAAACCTTCCGGTGGTTCAGCATCCATTCTAATGATTGGTTTAGTATCTGACATTTTTTTTGTTTTCTTAAGATTAATTAAAGTAAATGAAACAAGATTACCTGTCCCAGTCTAAAGCACCGCGTTTCCATACATAAATGAAAGCCACGAAGAATACTGCAATGAAAGTAAGTACAGCAAAAAATCCTTCCATACCAAATTCACGGATATTTACCGCATACGGATAGAAGAATACGATTTCGATATCGAAAAGTACAAATAGAATTGCAGTAAGAAAATATTTTACAGAAAAAGGGTTTCTAGCATTTCCTTCTACTTCCACACCACACTCAAAACTTTCGTTTTTCTTAACTGAAGAGACCTTTTGCCTAGGTCCTAAAAAGTGAGTTCCTAAAATACAAAGTACAACAAATCCAAAACCTACAGCTATCTGTATAAGAATCGGAAGATAGTTTTCTGGTATATTCATGTCTACATTATTTTCTCAATTTGCAAATTTAACGAATAAAGATTTAAAGAGGAAATTTAACCCCTGAAATTATGATGTAAAAAGAGATTTTCACTAATTTAGAATCAATAAAAATAACCTATTTTTTACCCGAATTCTTAAGACGTTTCAGTACAAGATAAGCTACATAACCAATGTATAAAAATAAAAAACTGGCAAAAAGGATGTTGATCAAGGTATTCAACCGCTCATCCGGAACCTGAAAAAACTGATTATATGCAATGAATGCTATAATCATCGCTAAATAAATATACAGTTGCTTCTTCATTTTTTATTTTATGATTTTTATGGTTTTCAACTAATCAATTTCCATGGAGTAGGTACGTCTGCGCTTATGATTTACCGGGTTGTAATCCTGCCATAAAACCTGCACACTTTTGTTTTCCTCTAACTCCGGGTTGGTTTCGGCAAATTTAATTCCCATTTTATTAAATCTTACAAAAATTTCCTTAAAAATAATAGCAGTAACGCCACGTCGCTGATATTCCGGATGAATGCCAATGAGATAAAAATTGGCTCGATCATTTTTTTTGCCCGCTTGCAAAAAATGCCACCAACCAAAAGGCCAAAGTTTTCCTTTAGACTTACGCAAAGCCTGCGAATAGGAAGGCATCGTAATGGCAAAAGAAACCAATTGATGATTCTCATCTTCCACACAAATCACATAATTTTTGTCGATGTAGGGAAAATATTTTTCTTTGTAGGTTTTAATCTGTTCATCGGTAATCGGCGTGTAGGTCGACAGGGAATTATATGTTTGATCCAGCAACTTAAACATGGGTTCTACCAAAGGCAGAATTTCTTTTTTATTCTTAAAATCGATTACTTTAAGCTTGTATTTTTGTGCAATTAAACTGCTGAATTTTTCAACTCGTTCCGGCAAAACTGTTGGGAAATTCATTTCAAATTCTACCCATTCTTTTTCTTTTACCAAGCCCAATTTTTCTAAATGTTTTGGGTAATAATCGAAATTATATAAGCCAATCATCGTTGCCAATTTGTCAAAACCCATGGTTAACATTCCGGCTTTGTCCAGATTGGTGAAACCCATCGGGCCTTCAATCTTGTTGATGTTTTTCTCTTTGGCAAATGAAATCGCAGTGTCAATCAGTGCTTTCGAAACTTCAAGATCATCAATAAAATCTAACCATCCAAAACGCACCTTGCTGATACCCAGTTCTTTTTCTTCTTTATGATTAATCATTATGGCTATTCGACCTACAATTTTTCCGTTTTTGTACGCAAGAAATTGTTTCGCCTCAGAATAACCTAAAGCCGGGTTTTCCGACGGATTCCAAATGTTTTTTTCTTCATTAATTAAGGATGGGACATAATTTTCATTATTTTTGTAAAGTTCCATTGGAAATTTAATGAAATTCATTAAATCCTTTGATGTTTTTACTTCAATTACTGAGATTTCAGACATGCTTTTTGATTTGAATAAACAAATATAATTGATTAAAATAAATTTCAAAACTTTGGCACATTTTTTACATCAGTAAAGCGATTTTAAAACCTATTAAAACATAAAATAAAATGACAGGCTATTATTTAATTATTGGGATTTCAATGCTCGTAAGTTGGTTGGTTTCTGCAAGGCTGAAATCTAAATTTGAACATTACTCGAAAGTGCACCTCCGAAATGGGATGTCCGGAAAAGAAGTGGCTGAAAAAATGTTGCGTGATAATGGGATTACCGATGTTCAAGTGATTTCTGTTCCTGGTCAGTTGACTGATCACTATAATCCTGCCAATAAAACCGTGAATTTATCCGAAGGAGTTTATATGCAAAGAAATGCAGCAGCAGCAGCGGTTGCGGCTCACGAATGTGGACACGCAGTGCAACATGCAGTTGGTTATTCCATGTTGCAATTGAGGTCCAAATTGGTTCCGATTGTGAATATCAGTTCTAATTTAATGCAGTTTGTACTCATTGCTGGTATTGGTTTGATGGCTGCGACAAGAACCATCGACAATCCGAACGGAAACACTACTGTTTTGGCAATTGGAGTCTTGATGTTTGCGGTAACCACTTTGTTTGCCTTCGTTACTTTGCCGGTGGAATACGACGCGAGCAACAGGGCGATGAAATGGTTAAAACAAACCGGAACCGTAACTCCAGAAGAATATGTTGGCGTTCAAGACGCTCTGAAATGGGCAGCCAGAACTTATTTGGTGGCAGCTCTAGGATCATTGGCGCAGTTGCTTTATTGGGCTTCGATGCTGATGGGAAGAAGGGATTAAGCTTTATAAAAACTCAAAAGAAATATGTTGCATCTCGGACAATTGTTCCGAGATGTTTTCTTTTAATGAAGTTTTAATTCTGGCTTTAATGGTGCATTTTTCATCGGTCAAAAAGTCCATTATTTTTCCATCGAATTTATTCAGCAAAGTGAAAATTTGGTTTTGTTGATGAAATTCAAAATGTATTTCAAGATCGGATTCCAATTCTTTTGTAATGATTTCCGCTTCGTCCAAAGCCAATTTTGCGGATTCTTTATATGTTTTCACCAAACCGGAAACTCCCAATTTTGTTCCACCGTAATACCGAACTACAATCACCAACACGTTCGTGATTTCATGCGCCAACAATTGATTGTATATCGGTAAACCTGCACTTCCAGAAGGTTCTCCATCGTCATTAGCGCGATAATTTTCACCATTTATGCCATAGCGAAAAGCGTAGCAATGGTGTGTTGCTTTCGGATGTTCTTCGCGAATTTTATATAAGTATTTTTTGATGTCATTTTCATCATTTAATGGAAATGCAAAACTCAAAAACTTACTTCCTTTTTCTTTCAAAAGAACGTTTTCTATTGCAGATTTTATCGTGTTGAATGAGAATTCCAAGGATTAATGATTTTTGTAAAATTTCACGGTATTATTTCTGAAATTTTCAGTTTTATAACTTTCAGCATGGAAATTCGGAGCTTTCGTTCCGTTTTCTAAAACAAGATTTTCATTTTTGATGATGATGGCTTCGTCCCAAATTCCGGCATCGATAAATTGTTGTAAAGTAAATTTTCCACCTTCAACAAGAACCGATTGTATTTGTTGCTCGTAAAGGGTTTTCATTAAATTTTCAATGAAATTTTCTTTTTCTATTTTGATGAATTGTACGGTTCCTTCCACCGAATTTTTTATGGAATTTAAAACCAAAGTGGGTGCTTCTTCATTATAAATATTAAAATTTTCAGGAACTTTCAAATCGAAATCAATCAAAATTCTCACAGGATTTCTTCCGGATAATTCGCGCGTTGTCAGCGAAGGATTGTCGTTCAAAGCGGTGTTGGTTCCGACCAAAATTGCGTGTTCTTCACTTCTTATTTGATGAACAAATTGCTTGGTTAATGAATTTCCGATTTGAGTTGGTTTAAAATTTTGATCCAAAAATCGGTCTCCCGATTCTGCCCATTTTAAAAGGATAAATGGTCTTTTTTTCTGATGAAATGTGAAAAATCTTTTGTTAAGTTCTTGGCATTCTTTCTCCAAAATTCCTGAAACGACTTCTATTTCTGCGTCTTCAATTAATTTTTTTCCTTTTCCATTTACTTTTTCATGAGAATCCAAAGTTCCGATCACCACTTTTTTAAATCCAATTTCAATAATTTTATTGGCGCACGGTGGAGTTTTTCCGAAATGAGAACAAGGTTCCAAACTAACATAAATTGTAGAATCCTTCAATAATTCCGGGTTTTTCACGGAATTAATCGCATTGATTTCCGCGTGAGGTTCTCCGGCCTTTTTGTGATAACCTTCACCAATAATTTCCCCGTTATACACAATCACGCTTCCTACCAAAGGATTTGGATAGGTTTTTCCGCTAGCTTTTTGGGCAAGTTCGATACAGCGTTTGATGTAAATTTCGTCGGTCATTTTGGATGAAATAAAATTTGTTTTAATGAAAAACACCCAACTTTTGCCGGGTGTTTTGTAGTTATTTTTTTGTAAAAATTAATTTCCGGAAGAAGCTTGAGCAACTTTTATTTCAGGAATTTGATATTCAATCATCGTAGTCATCAAGTGATCCCGTTGTTTGGCCAATGATTTTGCTGCAGATTTCAAATCCCCATAGATTCGTTTTGCATAAGAAATCATTAAAAAAGTTTTTTGACCTCCAATTTCAGATTGCTTGAACCGGTAAATGTTGTATTCCACATAGGAATCACCATTTGCAGGGCTTTCCGAGATGAAATAATCAACAATGTATTCCCCACCATCTGGACTTTCGGTTACATTGACGTGGGAAAATTTATCTTTTTCTCGGCGATTTTGCACCATTTCCACTTTTTGTCGAACCGCAAGTTCCATATCGATTTCTTTATTGAAAAAAGAAAAATCGATCAATTGGTTGAAATTTTCAATGTTCTCATCTTTTGGAATGTATTGTTCCTGGAAGAGTGTTTTCGAGCGTTGTTTCGATTGATTCAGGAAAAATTCAGTTCCGTCAAATTCAATAGGATTGGCTATCGACAAAATACTCTGGGCAGATTCTTGAGCTTTCACGAAACTCAAAGATCCAATCAACAACATTAAAAATAAATTCTTAATCATGATACGATTTATTGATTTTCTCCGGACACGATTTTGTGTAAACTCAGTTTCATCGCTTCTAATTGAGCTTTTTTCTCGTCTATTTTTTCGAAAGTATCTTTCAATAAAGGATTTTCTCGATTCGAATTGCTGAAGAAACTTAAGTTGTTTTCCATCTTCACGATTTCAGCTTCCAAATCCGCAATTTGGTTTTTGATTTTTCTGGCTTTATCGGTCAGTTGATTTTCAGAAAGTCCTTCTTCTTTCAAATCAAATTCGAAGATTTTGTTGAGTTTCAGTTTTTCTCTAAGCGTTTTGTTGAATTCTGTATTGATGCCGATTTTCTCACGAGGAACCTTTCCGATATTATTCCAACTGGTTTTGATTGCTTCAATTTTTTCAATACTTCCTTCCTGATCGGTAATTTCTTTCAGTTGATCGAGAAGTTGTTTTTTGTTCTTGAAATTTTCTTTCCAGTTGTCGCTTACGGCGTTGTTTTTCTCACGATAATTGTTGAAAAATGTATTGCACGCTTCACGGAATTCGTCCCAAACTTTGTTGGTCATGCTCCTCGGAACGTGTCCGATTTTTTTCCAGTCCTCTTGCAGTTTTTTGAAAAGTGGAACGGTAATTTCCCAATCTTCAGAAAGGCTATTGTCCTTGGCTGTTTGGATCAGTTTCAGTTTTTCTTCGAGGTTGGTTTGTTGGTTATTTTTTAGGCCTTTATAAAATTCGTTTTTCTTGGTGTTGAAATTTCTAAGGTTTACCTTAAAATCATTCCAGTTTTGGTTGGATTCTTTCCTTGGAACGCTTCCTAATTTCAGGAATTCGGTTCTTAAATCCTCGATTTTTTTGATGGCATTTTGCCAGTAATTGTGATTAGGTTCTTTCTCAGGATTACTGATTTTTATGATTTCATCGATGATTTTATTTTTCTTCTCAAGGTTATCTTGTTGCTGGTGATCGATTTGTGCGGAAAGTTCAGATTTTCTTTCATGAATTTTATTCGAGAGTCCCTTGAATTCTTCCCAAGTTTTTTCCCTGAATTCCTCTGCAACCGGTTCTGCTTCTTCTTTCCAAAGTTTGTGCAAATATTGAAGCTCGTTCAGTGCTTTTTGTACTGCAGGTTCTTTTTCCAGTTCTTTCGCTCTTTCGATGATGTGTAATCTTTTCTCTAAATTATGAGCATATTCCTGCTCCATGTACTCTTTGTTCATGTCCAGCATTTGATAAAACTGATTCAAATGATGGAAATAATTATTGTTAAGCAATTTGAATTCTGACTTTGCAACCTGACCGGCATTTTTCCAAGCCTCTTTGATCTCGCGAATTGCTTTGAAAAGATTGGTTCCGGCTTCGGTGTTGGTATAAAGATTTTTGAGTTGTTCAATGATATTTTGCCTTTCTTCAAGATTTTTAGAATGATTTTCCTCTTGCAATTTTGCGAATTCATCATTCTTTTCACGGAAAATATGGATTAAACTTGATAATTTTGACTGCAGCGGGTGATGAAAACTGAAGTTTTCTTCCGGATTTCCTGCTGAAACAAACTCGCTTTTTTGGTCTTCTGTTTCATCGTGTATGAAATGGTTCGCTTGCTCTTTCAATTGATTGAATTTTCTGAAATAAGCACCCGCATTTTCTTTATTGATGAGAGTTTCCATCTCTTTTAGAACTTCTGGCAAAGTCAGATGAGCTACATTTTCCAATTCATCTTCTTGATGCAAATCGTGCGGTTCGCCATGGTCAGCTTTTTCAGGATCAATTTCAGAAAGCACTTTTTCCTGAGAAATTTCTACCGATTTTTGGGTGTCTACATCTGCTTGATGTTCAGGAGTTTCCTGTAAGGCTTCCGCCGATGTTTCCGGATTTTCTTCAGTAACTTCTACCGTGTTTTCAGCTGGAGTTTCTGTGTTTTTTTCGATGGAAACCTCTTCGGTGATGGGTTTTTTCTCATTGTTGTCAGAGATTGAATCTTCTGTAATCATAGCGAACGTTTTATTAGTATTAAAAAGGGCAAAAATTCTTTATCAGCAATAATATTGGTAACTAAAGCACTAAATTAACTTATTTTTATCGAAAGTTCCAAATTTCCCAGTTTTTTTCTGCCTGTTGCTCAAGCATGTAGAACCCATTGGCGGTTTTTGCGCCTTTTTCTGCCGCTTTTTTGATGAAATTGGTGTAATTGGGATTGTAAATCAGATCAATAATTAAATGATTTTCCGTGATTCCTTCGAAAGGAAATTTCAAACAATCATCCACATTCGGGAAAGTTCCCACCGGCGTACATTGGATAATCAAAGGATGTTTTGCAACGATTTCGGAACTGAGGTTTTCGTAATTCAATTCGGTAGTTCTGGAAACGGTTATGTAAGGAATCTGGTGTTGTTCTAAAACATATTGAACGGCTTTTGCGGCGCCGCCATTTCCCAAAATAATCGCGGAATCATGTGATGCTTTTCGGTGAAGCAACAATGTTTTTTCGAAGCCATAAACATCGGTATTAAAACCTTTTTTAATGCCGTTTTTGATTAAAATACAATTTACGGCACCTGTTTTTTGGGCTTCGTCGCTAAGCTCATCGAGATAGGGAATGATTTTCTCTTTATAAGGAATCGTAACGTTCAATCCTAATAGATCAGGAGTTTCGAGAAGGTTTTCAATTCCGGAAAGGTCTTGTAAATCGTAAACGTCGTAAGCGTAATTTTTCAGCATCAACCGCTGAAATTTGTCTTCAAAATATTTTTTAGAAAAGGAATACGAAATGTTTTTCCCGATGATTCCTAATTTTACTTGTTCCATTCTTCAAAAATAAAAAAAGACTGGTAAAAAAACCAGTCTTTGAATGAATTATAATTGAAATCTACGATTATTCCACAATGAATTTCGCGCTATTGTTCGCAGCTTTCAGAATATAAACGCCTTTCGGTAAATTCTTCAACGTAATTTTGCTCGAAATTTTGAATGGCTGATTGATCGACTGAACTATTTTCCCGGTGAAATCAAAGATTTGTGCGGTTTCAATGGTATTTAAATTTTTACCGGAAACATTTAATTCACCATTTTTTACCGGATTAGGATAGATGGAAATAGCATTTTTGTTGATTCCGTTTTCGTTTACAGCTGCCAAAGTGTAGCAAGTCCATTTCATGTCATCAATCGCAACTCTGTTGGAAGTGCTGCTGTTTTGAAGGGTGATTTCTACAGTTCCCGCTACGTTGATTCCGGTTACGGTAGTGGTAGTTGCGGTGGAGCTATAAGGAATGGTTTTTCCGGTATCTTGACCATTGACCAATACTTTTAAAGTCCCTGCAGATCCGCTGAATTTCAACTGAGTAGTCACAGTTAAATCACCAATTCCGTTTGGTACAGACAATGCGGTAAGGAATCCGTTTCGGATTGTAATTGCTTTTCCGTTGATGGTTTGGTCGGTTCTGGAATCTTCTGAAGTCCAAGAAACTCCATTGCTGGTCCAGTTATAGGTAGAGTAGGTGGAAGCACTCGTAGGAATACTGTCGAAGTTTTCATCTCCACAATTTGTTCCAACTGCAGTGGTGGTTGCAGTTACAGAATTACTTTGTGGCGACACATTATTTCCGCCGTCTTTTGCCACTACATAAATAGTGTATGTTGTCAAAGGATTTAAGTTCGCGATATTCGCTGAAGTCGCTGATGTAGATCCCATCAAATCTCCATTTACATAAATATCATAAGCAGTCACACCGATATTGTCGGTTGAAGCAGTCCATTGTACCGAGATGTTGTTGGTTCCTACTGAAGTTACTGCTAAATTAGTAGGAGCTGTAGGCGCTTGCGTATCAATTAAAGTGGTGCCTGAAGCAGTGTTACTTTGAGTGGATAGATTTCCTGCAGCATCAGCAGCAATCACATAGAAATTATAAGTTGTTCCTTGGTTCAGTCCGGAAACGGTTGCTGAGTTGGTACTTGCGTTGCTATGGAAATTTCCGTTTGAGTAAATTTTGTAATGTGCTACTGCGATGTTATCGGTAGAAGCAGTCCAAGCTAAGTTAGCAGAATTTGTTGAAGTAGAAACAACTTGCAAATTCGTTGGTGTAGTTGGAGCTTGGGTATCTACAACCTGTGTTCCCCAAATTTGCTGTACCCATTCCGGATGATCGATAAAAGGATTTCTGTTTTTTTGGAAGGTAAAAGATGCATTGTTTCTCTCAATTTCAGATGGAGAAACCGGATCCTGAGCGGACCATGTCATAAGAATATCTCTTTCCCAAGCTTGAAGGCCCGGATAAGGAGATCCTCCTAACATTCCGCCTGTAGAAAAACCAGCAAGTTGGCTTTCATACCTGGTTACGAAATAGAAAATCATTCTCGCGATATCGCCTTTGAATTCATCAATCGGTTCGCAAACAGTACCTGAATATCCCGCGGCGGTGTTTGGACCAACTTTAGTTCCGTTTTTTGAAGTAAAGGAAGGGTTTGAAACAGTTCCGAAAGGATAGTTGCTTCTCATTCCGTTTACTTTACCATCGGTTGGGCGAATAAAATGAATATCCGAAACCATCGGCGCTTTAGAATTGAAAAAACTTTGCGGCACTACGTGTTCCCTGTTGTAGCAATCACCTTCTACACTGTAATTTCCACATTTTTTAATACCATGTCGGTACGTATAAGGATCTGTGCCGGTTGGATTTTCCGAGTACATATCGAGAACGGAACCGTCGTTTTCATAATAATGATCAGTGTCAGTGGTTACATATCCTGTGTAAAGACCGTCATAGCCGTTGTCTTTATGACCTGCAGTGATGATGGAGCTGAGCTTTGTTTTCAATGCTGCTCCGGTTAGTCCTTCGGTGCCATTGTAGTAAGTGGCAGGAGCTTGTGCTAATGTTAGCGAAAACATGGTGCCAAGCAAAAGGGTAGTAAATTTTTTCATTAAATTATAAATAAAATTGGAGGGCAAAGTTAGGAAAAAAACAAATCTTTAGATTCTATTTATAAGGAATTCATAATTATTTAATTTAATCCTTTTTAAAGACTATTGGTAAAGGCAAATTGAATTATGAAATGGAATCTATCTTTAGTTTATACTAAAAATTAAAGAAGTCAGATAAAAGAAACCGACGCAAAAATTCTTAATTATTAGAAAAATAAGAACGGTTTATTTTCGAGAAAAACCACGAAATTCCGAAACCAAACAATGCAGCAGTTCCGCTTACAATAAGGTAATTGATGAATTTTATCCGAACCGGGAAAGCCAAATCGGTGTTGGCTCCTGCCTTGAAAAATCCGGTGCTAATTTGAAGATAACTCACCGCTGTGCCGATGATTAAACCGCTAAAAATACCGAATAACACGATTAAAACTCCGGTATAAAAGTAAATGTTTCTTAATGATTTCAAATTCATTCCCAAAGAAATCAGCGATTTTGCCTGTTCCTTTTTGTCAAGTTGAAGAATGATAATCGCACCAGCCAAATTGAATGTCGTAATGAAAATTACCAGCGCGAAAATCAGATAAATAAACAGTTTCTCAGTATTGATCATCTTCCAGAAAGCAGCATTTTCTTCAGCTTTTGTTTTCAGATCGTATTGGTTTCCTAATAATTTTTGAAGATTTTGCTTTACCAAATCTGCGTTTTCCGGATTATTAAGTTTAATCACAATTTGGTAGGCGGATTTTTTTGGCAAATC
Source organism: Kaistella haifensis DSM 19056 (assembly GCF_000735695.2). Classification (GTDB taxonomy): domain Bacteria; phylum Bacteroidota; class Bacteroidia; order Flavobacteriales; family Weeksellaceae; genus Kaistella; species Kaistella haifensis. The sequence goes on along the minus strand of NZ_JASZ02000027.1, from coordinate 3,298 downwards.
CAGCAATTCCCAAGTAAGTTCGATCGGTGAGATAATCATATTGTCGAGCTGATCATTTCCTGGGAAAACTCCCGATGGAAAAATCTCTCTTTTATTGAAAATATCTTCTTCTTTGCTGATAAGGCCGGTTCCCGGTTTGGGCATCATTAAAGTTGCGAATTCGGAGCCTTCACCGATCGGAATGGCAAGTCGGTTATCGAGTTTATTTTCAATGAGAACTTCATTGGAATATTTGAAACTCGGATAGCTACCGTAGAAAATATTTTTATGAATGGGATTTACCAAGATATAAGCCGAATCTACCCCTCTCAAATTCGCAATGTCGCCATTTTCCCGGAAATTGATGTATACTTTTTCTTCAATGACTTTAGAGAAATGCTGAATTTCTTTTTCGCTCTGAAGAATTTTCGTGACTTTATCAATGTCAGGAATTGTTTTTCCTTGTTTACTTTTTACGGTAAGATCTGCATGAAGATTAGCGATAAGATCCTGGTTGAGATCCTCGAGTCCCGAAAAAACCGAAATAATGATAAACATCGCCGTCACCGCAACCATCATCGCCAAAGCAGCAAGCCAAGTGATAAAGGTAACTGCAGTACTTCCTTTTTTGGCAAGCAGGTACCGGGTTGCGATGTAGAATGCAGTGTTTTTCAAAACAGGAAATTTTATCGGAAAATATTTTGATTAAAGTATAGGATTATCGCCTTCGCCTCTCAATTCTTTTTCAATTTTTTCTACATCATCCAGTGTGGTATCCAGATAAAAATTGATTTCCGGGATAATTCTTACCTGTTTTCCCATTTTTTGACCCATGAAATTTCGGTATTGCGCCTTATTTTCATTAATTTCCTTCATAATCTGAGTTCGGAATTCTTGCGGGAAAATGCTTAAATAAATTTTCGCAATGCTTAAATCCGGAGTTATTTTTACATCCGATACCGTTACCAGAAACGTTTGTTTGCTTTCTGATGCCTGCTTGCGGAAAAATTCTGCGAAATCTTCCTGTATGATTTGTGCTACTTTTCTTTGTCTGTTGCTTTCGTTCATGGTGCAAATTTACTATTTTTGTTTGAATTAAAAACCCATGTATGAAGACCTGATCTGCAATATTTGTAAGGTTTTTTGCTAAATACATTAAATAATATCATTATTCTTTAATATGAAAATAGAACATCTCGGCATCGCTGTAAAATCCCTCGAAACTTCTGATCATCTTTTTGCTCGGCTTTTAGGAAAAGAAAATTACAAAAAAGAATCGGTAGAAAGGGAAGGGGTTACCACTTCTTTTTATGAGTTAGGAGATAGCAAAATAGAACTTTTGGAAGCGACCAATCCCGATAGTCCTATTGCAAAATTTATTGATAAAAAAGGCGAAGGGATTCATCATATAGCATTTGGGGTGGATAATATTTTCGATGAGATTGAAAGATTAAAAAGAGAAGGCTTCCAATTCATCTCCGAGGAACCAAAAGATGGTGCGGATAATAAGCTGGTGGTTTTTTTGCATCCAAAATCTACAAATGGTGTTTTGGTAGAATTATGTCAAGAAAAGTTGTGAAAATTTTTGATTCTATAGAAAAAAGTTTATTTTTGCACCTCGTAAAAACGCGGGGAATTCGTTTCCGAAGTTTTTGGCCTTGTAACTCAGTTGGTTAGAGTAGCTGACTCATAATCAGCAAGTCCTTGGTTCGAGCCCAAGCTGGGCCACTCTAAAAATCAGACACTTACGAAATTTTGTAAGTGTCTTTTTTTATTTTTGACGAACATTTGACGAACATTTTAAATTTATTTTATTGCTATATTAGTGCTGTTATTTTGTATAGAAACTAAATGGATAGTATTTATCTTGTCGCTTATACCACGATACTAATTTTCACAATACTCATTCCGAGCTTTCTTCTTGGGCGGATCTGGTTCGCTGTAAGCCCATTTGTCATCAATTATTATCGTTCAGAGAAAGCCAGTTGGTATAACAGTTGGAACACAGACCGTTTTTTAATAGTGGTGTCGGGCGTGGCGATATCCGTTGTACTTTCATTCTTCTGGGGCGTAAAGATACTGAGGCAGATACGGGAGGTGGAGCCGGACTTTGTTGAAGTCTTTTTCTATATCGTTATACAGATCATTATTTTGGTATTGCTTGAGGCAAAAATGGATCACCCCGGAAAACCTCTGAAAGCGTTTCGAGAATTTCAAAGGAAGAGATATGACGAACGCTTTGTTTTCTTGGAGAAGCAAAATGCTGCCGATACGGTTACCCATCATGCTGCCGAATTGAAAAAAGAAATTCAGCATACTAAGGAAAGCCTAGCAGGAGAGATACAGATTCATAAGGATATCAGCACCGAGATTCATTTATTGGCTGACGAAAATAACCGATTGCTGAAAACTTCGGACTTTCCATTTGAGTTTAGGAACACGACACATTTGAATATATCTAACCTTATGACGGAGTATTTTATAAGTGAGGAATCTAGACAGCCGCTAGAGGATTTTCTGCTAAGAAAAAGAAAGAATGGCAAGATTGTTTTTACAAAAATTGCACGAAACGGCGTGAGTATTCAACCTATCCTTGACTTCTTCTCCCGATATACCGACCTGATTGAAAAATGCAAGGCAGAAAAATATTCTCAGGCGGAGACTGCCAAAATCATAAACGAAACAGCTTCCGCCCTGACACGGAAGGGAGAACTAGAAAACCAGCCCATAAATTCTAAAAATTTGTCGAAATATCTTTCTTGATGTCTTTTTTAGTAAAAAATATGGGTATTTTCAATTTGTCAGATAAAAATTTTAGATGAATCATTTTATTGTAAATCAATTATTTAAATGCGATTTTTTATCGTTTTAAAAATTAAATTTCATAATATATTATAAAACAAAACCTCCTGCGAAATGCACATTTCTTTAGGTTGTTTTATTTTACAAAAAACTTTTTAAGTCGCTTTTAGGCGGCTATTTCTTTGGGAAATATCTTGGCCTCAACAAAATTCAACGAAATGAAAGACCAAGAAAGACTAGCTGCGCTAGAAAGCCAAATTTCCACCTTGGTAAACTCGCAAAAAGAGTTTACCTCCAAGGCGCTACAGATGCTCGCCCTCGGAACCAAGAAGATCTATTCCAAGGAAGAGGCCGCGCTGTTCCTCAACCTGGATCCGGACTATCTCTACCAACTCAAACACCACGGCAAATTGAAGGCCTACAAAAAGAAGGGGCAAAAGAAAATCTACTTTCGCAAAGAGGACCTCGAAGCTTATCTTCTGGGGGATAATGTGGAGGAAATACAAAATGATGACTA
>NZ_JASZ02000026.1 GCF_000735695.2 Kaistella haifensis DSM 19056 | reverse complement strand
CATCGGGCGGAATAATTCTGGCAGTTTTTCTGGATTTTTTCCTAACATATTTGCAAGGTTTTAAAGCTCTAATATACAAATTCTTGCAATAAAAAACAAGCTATTTTAAACCCAAAATACTAATAATCAGTAAATTATAAGTGGTTTAAGGAGAGACTATTTAATATTTCATGTATTGATTTTACTTGTGTTTGCATTACTGTTGATTTAGAAAGTTGAAAAAAGTTCTGATCAGGTTGTTATTGATAAACAGCGTAGGAGAAGGGCTTATATATCGGTGTTTTTTCCAAATCTCGTAGTTAGATTGTATTTAGCATTTTACAGCTTAATTTTTATGAAATCCACTTCATTTTTATATTTTAAAAATAAATAATAATTTAGAAATGATTCGCCATGCTTGCGCGTTTTTCTTTATTACTTCCGGCTTAACTGGAGCTTTAATTTACAAGGAGGAATAATTAATATAATAATTTGAGTCAAATTTTAGTGGAGCATCCGTTTTCAGCGTTATGGTTTGCCATGCTTCCGTGGGCGAAATCTCCTGGTTTCCATTGATTCGGATAGGAAGTTTCAGATTTTTAACGCTATTCTGATAACGGAATTTCAATTGGTTTCCGGTTTGCGAATATTCCAAAGTCGGGATTTTCGTAGTTCTTAAGTACTGGTCGAAAACCGATGAAAAATCAATCCCGGATTTTGTTGAAATATAATTTTCAATCTGTTGGGTAGTAACGGTTTGGTGGTAGAAATCTTTATTCAAACCACGCAATATCTGTCTGAATTTCTCATCATTGTTAATCACTTGGCGAATGGTGTGGAGCATGTTGGCGCCTTTGTAGTACATGTCGCCGCTTCCTTCGTTTCGGATGCCGTATTTCCCAATAATCGGAATATCGTTTTGCACTGCCTGTCTTGTCCCTCTTACGTAGGTTTCTGCAGCATTTTTATCCATATATTTCTCGGTAAACAAAGTTTCGGAATATGCCGTGAAACTCTCATGAATCCACATATCTGCCTGATCTTTCGCAGTGATATTATTGGCAAACCATTCGTGTCCGCTTTCGTGAATGATGATGAAATCCCAGTTTAACCCAACACCCGTTCCCGATAAATCTCTTCCCAAATACCCGTTTTCAAATTGGTTTCCGTACGCTACATTGCTCTGATGTTCCATTCCCAAGTACGGGCTTTCGACCAATTTATAGGAATCTTCGTAGAACGGATAAGCACCAAACCAGTATTCGAAAGCCTGCATCATCGGTTTTACCTGCTGAAATTGCTTTTTTGCTTTTTCTAACTGATAATCCAGCACCCAGTAATCTAAATCCAATTTTCCTTTTTCACCATCGAAACTGTCTTTAAAATTTACATATTTTCCTACATTCGGAACAATGGAATAAGGGTTAATGGTATTTTTAACTTCCCAAGTGAATGTATTTTTGTCTTTTTCTTGGGTTTGTTTAATCAATCTTCCGTTCCCAACACCCACCAAATCTTTTGGAGTGATAATTTTCATTACGATTCCTTGGTCGGGCTCGTCGCTCCAGAGGTCTTTCGTAGGCAACCAAAGCGAAACTCCGGTACCTTCTTGCGCAACACTCATGAAAGGATTCCCATTTTGGTCTTTGCTGAAAACCCAACCACCGTCCCACGGTGCTCTTTTCGCAACTTTCGGATTTCCTGAAAAATGAATAGTGAACGTATATTTTTCTCCTTTTTTAAATGATTTCTTGGTTTCAATAAAGATGAAATCGCCTTTTCTTTTCGGAGTAAAGCATTTTTTTAGTCCAATGAATTGATATTCCATCGGTTGTTGCAAATCGATTTGGAATGTGGGATTCTTGATGTCTTTCGTAATCTCGAAACTGATCAGATTGCTTCCCGAAACCGTCTTCTTCTCGAAATTGGGTTCTACGGAAAGTTCATATTTTTTCACATCCCAAAAATCGCGGTAAGGAGTGTTCGAACCTTTTAATGAATCTTCATTTTTAATGGTTTCACCTTTAGGAAAAAGGTTTTGTGATGTTGCAATCCCGAAATACAAAAGGGAAGCAACCAGCGTAATTTTTCTCATAAACAGAATTGGTAATACGAAGCAAAGATAAATATTATTTGCTAGCCAATGGCTTTTCCTGTTTGGCTCGATTTGTGTTCAAAAAAATCAGTACTTTTGAAAAAAATATTTTTAATGAAAATTAGAAACCTAATTGCTGTTCTGGCTTTTACTGCACTCGTTTCCTGCAACAAAGACAAGGAAATTCTCAATACTTTAAATGAATATAACCTCTCGATGGAAACCAAAGGATATCATTTTGGTGATGCATTAGCGCTTCCGAAAGAGGTTACAGACAATGCGGAAAGCGTTTCTATCAGTTTTGGTGACAAAGAAACTTCAAGTCTTGTTGTTGATCCGAAATTTTTCACTTTAGGTGATAATGCGGTTACTTTTAACATCAAAAAGAAAAACGGTGAAATCATTTCCCAAGACGCTACCATAAATGTTTTTGCTAAAAACCCTGAGGCGAAATTAAGCTATACCATTGTAAAAGAATATCCACATGATCCGAAAAACTTCGTTCAGGGATTTCAGTTGGAAGGGAACACCATTTACGAATCTGACGGACAAAACGGACAATCTAGAATTTTAAAATACAATCTTGGAAGCACTACACCGATTGTTTCTACGCCGCAAACTGCCGATGTTTTTTCGGAAGGATCTACCATCGTTGGAGACAAAGTGTATCAGCTTACGTGGCAAAATAAGAAAGGCTTTATTTACAACAAAAGCGATTTGAGTTTGATCAGTGAATTTGCTTACCCAAACCTAATTGGTGAAGGTTGGGGATTAACTTTTGATGGTAAAAACCTGATTCTTTCCGACGGGACTAAAAATATTTATTTCCTTGAGCCCAATAATCCTTCGAAAATCGTACGTTATATTTCTGTAGCCGGAAATACCGAAGCTTACGAAAAAATCAATGAACTGGAGTACCACAACGGATTTATCTACGCGAATGTTTGGCAAAAACCAATTATTCTGAAAATAAATCCTGCAAATGGGGAAGTAGTAGGGAAATTTGATTTCACTGAAATTGCCCAGAAACATACCACCAATGAAGATGACGTGCTGAACGGAATTGCTTTCAAAGGTGAAAATATGTTGGTAACCGGTAAAAATTGGGACAAAATTTACGAAGTAAGCATTCAATAATAGCTTTACAATATTCCGATTAAAATGACGTTTTTTCGACGTCATTTTTTTATATTTGATGAAATCATTGTTTTGAGAATTTTAATTATCTTTTTATTGTTTTCGTTCTTCGCGGTTTCTGCGCAGCAAAAACTCCCTTTTGATTCTTTAAAATTAAAGGATATAAAAGAGCTTTTTGCCGATGATTACGGGAATATTTATCTTTATAAAAACAAAGATTTTAGCTTAACCAAATACGATTCGCTCGGAAAACAGAAAGGGAAACTGCTGCTCACTTTGCCTTTCAAAATTCAATCGGTGCAGAATCCGCTGAGTATTCCTACTTTTTCGGAGAACGCCCAAGAGTTGAAATTTTTTGACCAGAATTTGAATGAGATTCAGAAGATTAATTTCCGGGAAAAATTCGGGCAGATCAAAATGGTTTTTGATGAAGATTTGCAACAAATTTGGCTCCTCGATGAAAGTTCAAAACGCTTGCTGAAATACAATTTTAGGGATGATAAAATTATCAACGCATATCCGTTTGATATCGATTTCGAAAATATCATCGACTTTCTAGTTGATCAACAAAAAGTGTATGTTTTAAGTTCAAAAACCTTTACTGTATACGATTTTAATGCAAGAAAGCAGAAAGAAATTCCGATCAATTCTGGGAGAAGAATCGTTCGGGAGAACCAGAACATCTTGGTAATCACCCAAAAAGAAATTCTACTGCTCGAAAATGAGGAATTGAATCCAATTTTTCAAGATGAAAATGCGCAAATTGTGGATAAAAACAGCGCTTCTTATTTTGTTATCAGAGACAACAAACTTTATCTTTACCCCATCCAAAAAATGCCTAGAAAAAAGCAAATTCCAACGAAAAATAATAGAGGTTTTTAGCTTTCAGAAAGGCATCATTCACAAAACTTTTAAAACAAATAATTAGAATGCATATTGCGGTTACAGGAAATATTGGCGCGGGAAAAACTACTTTAACTACCATGTTGTCAAAACATTACGGTTGGGATGCTCAGTTTGAAGATGTAGATCATAATCCGTATTTGGAAGATTTTTATGCGGATATGGGCAAATGGAGTTTTGCGTTGCAGATTTATTTTCTTGGAAGCCGTTTCCGACAGGTGAAAGAAATTCGCGAAAGTGGAAAAAACATCATTCAGGATCGTACAATCTACGAAGACGCGCACATTTTTGCGGAGAACCTGAACGACATGAATCTTCTGACAGAACGCGATTTCAAAAATTATTCTGCAGTTTTTGAGTTGATGAAAAGTTTTGTTTCGGCACCAGATTTGCTCATTTACCTAAAGTCCGATGTACCTAATTTGGTAAAGAAAATTTATAAGCGTGGCCGCGATTACGAAGCTACAATTTCCATAGAATATCTTTCTAAACTCAACCAAAAATACGAGAAATGGATCTCGGGCTACAAAGAAGGAAAACTATTGATTATAGAAGTTGACGATTTGGATTTCGTAGAAAGACCGGAAGATTTCGGCTATATTCTCGAAAGAATTGAAACAGAACTGCATGGTTTGTTTTAGTTGAAAAATGAAGGTTAACTTTTGATGAAGAACGTTTTTCGAGAATAAATTTAACCTTAAAAGACTGAAAATTATGATTAAAGTTCTTCACAATAATAATTGTTCCAAATCGAGAGCCATTTTAGAGCATTTGGACGAAAATAATGTCCCTTTTGAAATCATTGATTTCATAGAAAATCCGTTGTCGGAAATCGAATTAAAAACAGTGCTCAAAAAGCTGAATACTGATGTTCAAGGACTTATTCGCAAGAATGAAGCATTGTTTAAGGAAAAATTTGCAAATCAGGATTTATCGGATGATGAATGGATAAAGGTTTTGGTGCAAAATCCATCCTTAATTCAGCGCCCAATTTTAATCAAAGGAAATGTCGCGATGATTGCAAGACCAATTGAAAACGTGAATTTCTTTATTGAAAACTAAATTAAAGTCTTAAACGTTTTTTGAAGTTTATCATATTGAAAATCAAATCCAGCGGATTTGATTTTTTTGTTGGAAACGCGGCTTCCATGCAGAATGATGATGCTCATTTGACCCAACAGCAATTTGATCAAAAAAGCCGGAACATGCACGGAAATAAAAAATTTACATAACGTTCTTGCCAATGTTTTCATGAATTTTTTATTCGGTGGGATATCATCTGCAACCGCGTTGTATTTGCCATTTATAGTTGGTTTTTCAAGTGCGAAGACATACAAATTTACCAAATCTTCCAGATGAATCCAATTCATCCATTGTTTTCCGGAACCGATTGCGGCGCCCAAATTAAGATCGGTAATTTTTCTTAAAAAAGGAAATACACCGCCGTTTTTTCCCAATACCAAAGCGGTTCGTAGACAAACAACTCTATCGGAAAGATCCGAGAATTGATCGGCAGCTTGTTCCCATTCGGCGCATAATTTAGATAGAAAATCATTTTGAATAATTCTCGAATCTTCGTTAAGAATTTCATCGGAAGTGAAAGTTCCGTAGCAATTGACCCCAGATGCAGAAATAAAGGCTATTAAATGAATGTTGTTTTTCTGGCAATATTTTTTCAGCAAATTGGCAGTGTTGATGCGACTTTCAAAAAGTTCTTTTTTATACTTTTTCGTCCACCTTTTGCTGATGTTGGCACCGGCGAGATGAATGATTGCATCGAGGTTTTCTAAAGCTTTTTCATCAATGAACTGTTCATTTGGATTCCATTGAAATTCGTTTTCTTGAGTGGGATTTCCTCTGGTCAAAACCCTAACATGGTGATTTCCTTCTCTGAGTTTACTTACTAAAGATTGTCCTATGAATCCGCTTGCGCCCGTGATTAAGACATTCATTTTTCCAATTAAGTTTTGCTTAAAGCATGATTACTCCGGGTATTTTACCTACTTCTTTGTAGATTTTAATGACTTGGTCGGCATCGAGAACAAATGCATTGATGCTGATAGAGGTGTATTTCCCGTTCTTGCTATCTTTCGTGGTGAGGGTGAATTTCACGTCATCGAAAACTCGGTAAATTTCGGTATGTTTCGATTCGTCATTGGTTACAATGAATTTGAAGAGGTAATCTCCCGGAAAATCGTGGGTTGCTTCGAGTTTTTCTTTCAGTGAAATATAAAAATCTTCAGGATTTGCGTGCTGGTTTCCTTGTAATATGTCCATTCTTGCTAATTAATTTATATAAATATAATAAAATTTAAATTATTTTCCAAGCGATCCGAGAAGTGCTGCCGAGTTCTGCTTTTCGTGATCTTCTATAATATTGAATAATCCATTGACAATCTGTTCAGAAGCCAACATAGTCAATCCGCCTGCATTTACATTGCTTTTGTTTCCTCCCAATAAACTTCCCAAGAGATTACTTCCAGACAAAGCTGTATTGATGGTTTTTACGATACCATATTTGTTAAATTCCTGTTCAACTTTTGGGGCAATTGCCGCTATCAATTGTTCGGAAGTTCTTTCTTTTAGGATTTGGGTTGCAGTTCCGCTACCACCTTGTACAATACGCGCAGTATCTTCTGCAGTGAGATTATTTACAGCATTGGTAAGAATTGGTCGAGAAACATCTACGGTAAAAGCCGCGGCCTGAGCGATGTATTCTTTTTCTTTCTGAACCAAACTGTTTAAACCTAATTTCTGCAACGTACTGTTCAAATCCTTAAGGTTTTGTGGCATCGCTGCTTCAATTAATTGATTGGCGAGAAAGCTGTCTTTGTCACTGAAAATGTTCAGCCCTTTTGTAATTCCGCCAAGAAGTATTTGCTTTAGAACAGCAAGTCCCACACTAGATGTAGCCAATGCTACACAAGACTGTGTGGTAGTTCCCAAAGTAGCTACGACCATGGTCGCTACTAATATTGTATTTCTTTTCATGATGCAAATTTATTATATGTGACCTGATATTTGACAAATATTAAGCCAAATAATTATCTATTTCGAAAAGCTAATATACTGCATAGCTTTCTAAGCTGTTAAAAAAAACATTGTGTACTAATGAATTCTAAATAGAGCAAGGTAATTCATTTAAAATCAGCCGTTTTCAAATTATTGGAAACGGCTTTTTTACTTGGTTTATTATTCCTAAATTTGGGGGTCAATCTTTAATTTATTTAATGTAATGAGAGACAAATTCATTAATTGGGGAATCGTAATTCTTGTATTGGTGTGGGCGACGGCATTGCTCATCAAAGCGCATTATTGGATTCCGATTTTACTGACCTGCATTTATGCAATTGGGATTTACAACTGTTTTCAAACTAAGCATGCAATTCTCAGAAATTTCCCTGTAATTGGGTATTTTCGATATTTTTTTGAAGGAATTTCGCCGGAGATGCAACAGTATTTCATCGAAAGAGAAACCAATGGAAAACCATTCCCAAGAAATCAGCGTTCCGCGGTTTATCGCCGAGCAAAAAACATCAGCGATACCGTTCCATTTGGTACTCAGCTGGAAGTAAACCAACGAAAATATGAGGGAATTAAACATTCTATCTATGCCAAATCTCCCCAAGAAGAATTGCCGAGAGTTTGGGTTGGAGGCGAACAATGTACCCAAAAATACCACGCTTCTTTATTCAATATTTCAGCGATGAGTTTCGGATCGTTAAGTGATCGGGCTCAAATTTCATTAAATCGCGGTGCAAAAAAAGGAAATTTTTATCATAATACCGGTGAAGGAGGAATTTCACCATACCACTTGGAAGGGGGCGATCTTTGCTGGCAGATCGGAACCGGTTATTTCGGTTGTAGAGATGAACAAGGAAAATTTTCACCGGAAATTTTCAAGAAAAATGCCACTATTCCTAATGTGAAAATGATTGAAATTAAAATTTCCCAAGGAGCAAAACCAGGTCATGGCGGAGTACTACCAGGATCTAAAAACACTCCCGAGATTGCTGCAATTCGACACGTTCTACCAGGAATGACGATTATTTCTCCACCGTCGCATTCCGCATTTTCAGATGCGGCAGGACTGCTGAAATTCGTTCAGGAATTAAGAGAATTATCTGGCGGAAAACCTGTAGGATTCAAGCTTTGTATCGGTGATACCAAAGAATTTGAAGATATTTGCGTTCAAATGAATGTTCTTAAAATTTACCCAGATTTCATCACCATCGATGGAGCAGAAGGAGGAACTGGAGCTGCTCCGCCAGAATTTTCAGATGGAGTAGGGATGCCTTTGGAACCAGCTTTAATTTTTGTAAATAGAACTTTGAACAACTTTAATCTTCGAAACAAACTTCGCGTGATCGCGAGTGGAAAAGTGTTGACGAGTTTAGATATTCTTCGTGCCGTTGCGATGGGTGCGGATATGTGCAATAACGCGAGAGGATTTATGTTTGCGTTGGGTTGTATTCAGGCATTAAGATGTAATACTAATAATTGTCCGACCGGAGTTGCTACACAAGATAAAATGCTCATCAAAGGACTAGATGTAACTGATAAAAGTGAGAGAGTTTATCACTTCCACAAGAATACTTTGCACACTTGCAACGAACTTATTGCCGCAGCCGGAAAAGATTCTTATGACCAAGTTGATGCTTCCATGTTTATGCGAGGCGATGAATTTGAGCATCTTTCGGATGTGTATTTCCCGGATATTTTAGGAAATGTAAAACAGAAGTCAACGACTTATTAATTCAAACTAATTAAATTAATCCGGTAAAATTATTTATCGGATTTTTTATTGAGTTCCTCGTTGCTGCGAATTTCTTCCAAATACGAAATTTTCAATGAGTCGTAGAGAGATTTTCTGCTGACCATCAATGAAATGAGTGACGAAACCATTCCGGCAAGCATTAAATGAAAAATTAAAGAGTGCCGATCGGTCATTTCAAGAACAATAATGGCTGAGGTAAATGGAGCGCGAGTAATTCCCGTCAAGAAGGCGACCATTCCGGCAAGAATTACGACATTGGTTTCGTTTGGTGATAAGTGAATCCATCCTGAAATTACAGAGCCGATACTAGCTCCGGCGGAAAGAGCAGGCGCGAAAATTCCTCCTGCACCACCGGATGTAAATGAAAGAGCTGGGCCAATCATTCGAAAAATAGGAATGTACCAATCTTCGTGCTTGTTTTCGCTGAAAAGCGTTCTTTCCATAATTTCTTTTCCGGAGCCTAATATTTCTCGGTTTACAAAATAGGCGAGTGAAGCAATGATTAATGCTGAAATTACAAGAAAAATAATGTTTGCACTGTTGGTTTTAAGTCTTTTTTTCCAAGCACTAATTTTCAACATCCAAACTGAAAGTTGGCTGGCAAAAATTCCTGAAACTCCGGAAACCAACATGACAGGAAACATAATGGTAAGACTTACGTCTGAGGTTTTCGGGTAACCAAGATAAAGGTAGGAACCTGCTAAAGTTTGTGCCATCAAACCTGCAATAATTACCGCAGTAAAAAGCGCTGTTTTAAAGTAGTTGATGTGCGTTTTTGCAAGTTCTTCCACCGCAAACACAATTCCTCCCAAAGGAGTGTTGAAAGCCGCTGATAAACCTGCCGCTGCACCGGTCATAATCATGTTTTTCTTTGAAATCTTTGGCCACCAATCGGGGAGATATTCATTGACTTTCCGGAAAACGGATCCTGCAATTTGAATCGTTGGACCTTCACGACCGACCGCACCACCACCAATAACCAAAGCTACGCTTGACAAAACTTTAAAAATGATGATTTTTAAGCTTAATAATTGGCGTATTTTTCTATTTTCTTTTGGATTTGCTAATTCTACAGCCGCCATTACTTGAGGAATTCCGCTGCCTTTTGCGTAAGGTGCAAATTCTTTTACCAGCCACCACGACACCACAAAACCAACGGGCGCGATGATGAAAATCATTAACGGATTCCAATCGAAAATAAAGTTCATGAGTTGTTCGCCCCAAGTGAATATTTTGGCATATAAAACAGCGAATACCCCCGTAATCAAGGATGCAATCCAAAACGGAATCGCCTGCAACAGGTTGTGTTTCAGTTTTTCGTTGTGGAGATTATCGAATGATTTTTTTAAACTTTGTCTTACGTAATCAATGATTGACAGCATATCACAAAATTATCATTTTTAAAATTAAGATCGTAAAATCTATCGCAAAAAAAATATCCGGTAAAAAATTACCGGATATTGTATGATTATGAAAATTCTTACGCTTCTTCAGCAGGAGTTTCTTCAACATTTTTAGCTGGAGCGGCTTTCGGAGCTGCAGGAGCTGGTGGAGCATCAGAAACGATTTCGAATTCGAAGTTGTGTTCTACACTTCTGTGAAGTCTGATGATTGCAATTACTCTACCAGTTCTCTTGATGGTATTTCCAGGGATTTTGATGTATTTTTTGTCTACATTCACACCTGCGTTCGCCAATTCTTCAGAAAGGTTAGCATTGTTGATCGATCCGAAAAGTTTATCACCAGAACCAACTTTAGTAGCGATTGTGATGCTTGTTTTCTTCAATTGCTCAACGATAGCGTTTGCGTTTGCGATCAATTTAGCTTCTTCTTCTTTTCTAGCTTCTAAAGTTGCCTCTAGATTTGCTTTGTTTTTTGGAGTAGCCAAAAGAGCTAAACCTTGTGGTAACAAGTAGTTTCTTGCATACCCTGGTTTTACGTTTACTGTATCAAACTCTAATCCTAAGTTTTCTACGTCTTTTTTTAGAATAACTTCCATTGTTGTTGTCCTTTTTTATTTAGAAGTTAGGCGTTTATGTAAAACAACCAACAACTATTTTGTTTTATAATTATTTTAATAAATCTGCTACGTAAGGCATCAAAGCAAGGTGTCTTGCTCTTTTGATTGCAGCAGAAACTTTTCTTTGGTATTTCAAAGAAGTTCCTGTATATCTTCTTGGTAAAATTTTACCTTGCTCGTTTACGAACTGAAGAAGGAATTTTTCATCTTTATAATCAACATGTTTGATTCCGTATTTTTTGAATCTACAGTATTTTTTTTCAGATTTTGTATTAATATCTAGTGGAGTAAGAAATTTTACTTCAGATTCACCTCCAGCAGAGGCTTGTTTAGCCATATCATCTATTGCCATTGTTGTAAATTTTATAGGGTTAAAATTAAGCTTTTGCAGTTTTCACTTTGTTTCTTCTTGTTACTGCGTAGTCTACAGCGTGCTTGTCTAATTTAGTAGTCAAGAATCTGATAACTCTTTCATCACGTTTGAAAGCAAGTTCTAAATCTGCAACTACACTTCCTTCGCCTTTAAATTCGATTAAAGTGTAAAAACCATTCTTTTTCAATTGGATTGGATAAGCCAATTTCTTAAGTCCCCAATTTTCTTTGGCAACGATTTCGCAATTGTTTGAAGTCAAAAGATCTTCGAATTTTTTTACTGCTTCCTCCACCTGTGCGTCAGATAGAACGGGAGTTAAAATGAAAACAGTTTCGTAATTGTTCATAATGTTAAATAAATTTGTTAATTATTTCGAGGTGCAAAAGTAATATTTTTTTCTGAAAGTCACAAGATTTCAATATAATAAACATGAAAATAAAGAATTTTCATGTTATTTAAAAATCAAAACACAAAATCCTTCATCCTAGAAAATGCAAAGTCATTCTCGTTCATCCATTGCAAGAAATTTTCCAACTTGTTTTCCATTTTTCTTCCGGAATTGTATTTTCTGTAAAAAGGAACCTGAAAACGGTATTTTTGTAAATCGGTAAATTGCCAAGAGTTCATATATATAAGGACAAAATCCTCATTTTTAATCGTTTCTACAACCATATTTTGGTAGAATTTCAGCGGAACTACCTGAAAAACAAAATCATTATAGGGAATTTGCGAATAAGGCGAAATGCTTTCAGGGATAATGCTCAAACCATTTTCTTCGAAGATTTCAGTGCTTCTTTTCAATCTTTTGAATGGAAAAAGAATATTGGCGTTTTCAATATTCGAGACGTAACTGAATTCTAAATTTTTCAGGTCATTTACAGAAACAGTAACATCTTTCTGCCGAATTCCACGGATAATTTTTTCAATGAAATCTTCCGTATTTCTTTTGACCGTTTCTATTTCCGAAATTTCCGAATTGTCATTGTACAATGCGATTTCATGACCTTTGCTCACGATTTTTTTTATCAAAGGTTTCACTTTTTCTACGAGAGAAATCTCGATGAAAAATGAAGCTAAAACATGATGGTTTTCTAAAATCCGCAGAATGGAGGAGACGTTGTTTTCAGTGATTTTTAAAATTTTGTCATCATTAATCAGCTCGTTTTTTCTGAATTTCCGATGATGATTAATGATGTTGAAGGTTAGTAAAATCATTAAAAATTATTTTCCAAGTTTTATTTTGAGGTTTTTCAGCATGTCTTTGGTCATTGCAGTGATATCGAATTCGTAGGCTAATCCCCAATCTTTTTTGGCAATGGAATCGTCTATTGAAGCCGGCCAGGAATCTGCAATTGCCTGTCTGAAATCCGGTTGATAATCAATCTCGAAATCCGGAATTTCTTTTTTGATTTCTTCGGCCAATTCTTTTGGTGTAAACGACAATCCACCTAGATTATAAGAACCTCGAACAGTTAAATTTTCTTTTGGCGCATCCATTAATTTCAGAGTTGCATTGATGGCATCGTCCATATAAAGCATCGGCATTGCTGTATTTTCAGAGATAAAACTGGTGTATTTTCCTTGTTCTACTGCTTCGTAAAAAATTTCTACAGCATAATCTGTTGTTCCTCCACCGGCAGGAGTTTTCCAGGAAATCAAACCAGGATATCGAATGCTTCTTACATCTACACCAAATTTATCGTAGTAATATTCGCACCATTTTTCTCCCGCCATTTTCGAAATTCCGTAAACGGTTGTTGGATTCAAAACTACATCTTGACCTACATTTTCTTTCGGAATTCCTTTCCCAAATACAGCGATGGAACTTGGCCAAAAAATTTTCTTCAACATTCCTTCTCTTGCCATTTCGCAGAAATTCAATAATGGTTCTACATTCAGTTTCCATGCAAAAAGTGGCTGTTTCTCGGAAGTTCCGGAAAGCAATGACGCCAAATGATAAACCGTGGTAATTTCATAATCTTTTACAATTTGGCGAACGAGCTGGGTATTGCTTACATCCATTCTTTCATAAAATCCTGCAGAAGTTAAGTCTTTGTCCCAGCGATCGAGCCCGGAAGCAATTACATTTTCTGCACCATGAATTTTAACCAAACAATTGGTAAGTTCTGTTCCAATTTGTCCGAGAGCACCTGTGATAAGAATTTTTTCCGTGTAGGATTCCATTTTGTGAATTTAGATTTACAGTTAAGCAAATTTAAAAATTTTAAGCAATTACCGGTGATGAAACTTGTAAATAATTATCAATGTTAAAACTTTATTCTACTACAATACTTAATCGTAAAGCCCTTTTTTCTGTATTTTTGTTGAAATTTCCATTATGAAAAAATCACTTTTCCTACTTGTATTTTCTGCTAATGCTGTTTTTGCACAGTTTACCGATTTTAATATTATTAAAGAAATTCATACCCAAAATAAAGGATTGGTGGTTTCCGCACATCCACTCGCGAGTGAAGCGGGCGCAAAAATGATGAAAATGGGGGGTAATGCTTTCGATGCTGCAATTGCAACACAATACGCATTGGCGGTTGTTTATCCACAAGCCGGGAACATCGGTGGTGGTGGTTTTTTGGTTGGTGTAAAAAATAATGGCGAAAAATTCACGATCGATTTTCGGGAAACCGCTCCTGCAAAGGCTTCTAGAGATATGTATCTCGACAAAAACGGAAAAGCAAATACCACTCTTTCGCAATACGGACGATTAGCCGCCGGCGTTCCGGGTTCGATCGCTGGATTTTATGCGACTTTGAAACACGCAAAACTTCCGATGGAAAAGTTGATTCAACCTGCGATAGACTTGGCTGAACAAGGGTTTGCCATTACTGAAAAAGAAGCCAGTTTGTTGAATGACCAAATGAAACATTTTAATGAACACAATAAAATAAAATCGGTTTTCCAAAAAAATGAACCTTGGAAACAAGGCGATGTTTTGGTGCAAAAAGATTTAGCAGAAACACTGAAAAGAATTCAAAAATATGGGGAGAAAGGTTTCTATGAAGGCAAAACAGCGGAATTAATCGTTGCCGAGATGAAACGCGGAAACGGAATTATCACTTTAAACGATTTAAAAAATTATAAGGTGGCCGAAAGAAAACCGATTACTTTCGATTATAAAGGAAACGAAGTGGTATCAATGCCTTTGCCTTCAAGTGGCGGAATTTTATTAGCGCAAATGCTAAAAATGGCGAGCTACGAAAACCTTGAAAAATACCAACAAAATTCTGCAGAAGCAGTTCAAATTATGGTGGAAGCAGAAAGACGCGCTTTTGCCGATAGAGCCGAATTTATGGGTGATCCTAACTTTATAGAGGATAAAACACAAATGTTAATTTCCGATGCTTATTTGAAAAATCGTTGGAAATCTTACAACAAAGATCTAGCAACACCAAGTTCCGAAGTCGGAAAAATTATCCCTCAACCGAAAGAATCTACCGAAACTACGCATATTTCTATCATTGACAAAGAAGGCAACGCAGTTTCGGTGACCACTACACTGAACGGATATTACGGAAGCAAAGTTGTGGTCGAAGGAGCCGGATTTTTCTTAAATAACGAAATGGACGACTTTTCCATAAAACCGGGAGTGCCGAATATGTTTGGGGCAGTTGGTGGTGAAGCTAATAAAATTGAACCCGGAAAGAGAATGCTTTCCTCGATGACACCAACGATTGTCCTGAAAAATGGTAAACCTTATATTGTCGTGGGAACACCGGGCGGAACTACCATTCCAACATCGGTTTACCAGTCGATTGTGAATGTTCTTGACTTTAAACTGAATCCAAATTTGTCAGTGAATGCTCCGAAATTTCACCATCAGTGGCTTCCTGAAACGATTGCGGTTGAAAAAGGTTTTCCGGAAAGCACAATTAAAGCTTTAGAAAGTAAAAATTATAAATTTGACAGAATTAACCAAATTGGGAAAACCGAAATAATTGTAATCAACGAAAACGGAAACGCAACCGCTGTAGCAGATGGACGTGGCGATGATTCGGTGGCTACAGAATAAGGAATTTCTAATTACACCAAAATTCTCAAACTTTTCGGTAATACTTTGATGTGAACCGGAGATTTTATTTTGTTGAATTCTCCGTCAAGATGCCAATTTTTTGTGGAAACCTTAAATACAATTTCCGAAACTGGTAAGTAGGTTACATAATCGTCGTCTCTGAGGCGTTTTGTGAACATTCGAAATGCGAAAAATGGCGAATAGGTAAGTGGAAATTTCTTCACCAGAACCAAATCTACCAAGCCATCACTTTTGCTCGCTTTCGGAGCGATGTATGCATTATTCCCGAATTGGCGGGTATTTGCGATGTTCAGCATCAAATATTTTCCGTTGTATTGTTTATAATTCTCGGTGATGAATTTTACTTTGATCGGTTTATAATTAAAAAAAGTTTGGATAGAAACTTTAATATAATTTTTGAAACCACGCTCCGTTTTTTCGAATTCCTTAACTACTTTTCCGTCGAAACCAGTTCCTGAAACATTGATCGACAGTTTGTCGTTGACTAAAAATGTATCAATATTTCTGGAATTTTTTGTTTTAATTTTATCTAAAAGTTGATTTAAATTTTTGGAAAAATTGGTTTCATTTGAAAATCCATTGCCGGAACCAGCAGGGAAAATTGCCAGAATTTTGTCAGTATTAATTAATTTTTGAGCAACGGTAGAAATGGTTCCGTCGCCACCAACTGCCACGAAAATATCGACCCTGTCGAAGTTTTCACGTATAAAATCGAAAGTGCCTTCAATGGATTCTGAAATGTAATATATCGGATTTCCAACTTTTTTTAAGAGTGCATCCAGAAAAGGTTGATAATTTTTTTTCGCTGAAAAAGGATTGATGATGAAGGCGACTTTTTCCATAAGAATAAGATTAAAATGCCTGATAAAATGGTGTTTCATCAGGCTTCTCTATTTTTTATTAAAGTTTCAGTCTCGTTTTGAACTCGTCGTTTAAAAATGGTTTTATTTCCGAAAGCGGAATTTTTATGAGAACTGGACCAGCGGCGTATGCGGCAATTTCATATTGATTATAAAGGAAATAAAGATATTCCTTGTCGAAGTAAAAATTGTTATTCAGTGGTATTTCTTTTACCAAAAGCGCTGCTGCCTGTCCTTTTTCTAAATCATTTTTTAGAAAATGATCCATCAAAATACGGCTCCAAATTTCCGCATCTTGAACTTTCAAAATATCAGAAAGCTGCAGAGTTTTGTTCGTTTTTAAATCAAAAACTTTATAAATTTCGTTGTAATAGCCATGTGCGCCACCGGTATAGCCACTCGCAGTATATTGAATGGTTATGAAATCGTCCATTTTGGAAAACAGCTTCATGTCGGAAGTTTGATCCCAGGTTTGCTCAAAATCAGGCTTCCAATCAGTAATGTTTTCTTTAGAATTCTGGAAAAAATCTGTTTTTTGCTTCTCGAGAGCTTCCAGAATTTGATCTTTTGAATAAGATTCCAATTTGATGTTGATTGGTGCATATACACTGTCGAGAACCGATTTATTCGAAATATTTGGGAAAACCAACGCTTTCGATTGGAAAATTGTGGAAAGATTTTTATCGATCTTCAAAGAATCGGTAACTTTTACGGAATCGATTGCGAAAACTGGTGTGGAAACTACTGTAGAATCGGATTTTACGGATTTTTCTGATGTTTGTTTTTCAGTTTTTATACAACTGAAAAATAATAAAAATGCGGCGGAAGTAATAATTAAAGTTTTCTTCATTTTCATGGTGTTTGATGATTAAACTTTTGAGCAAAAAACCGTCCAAAATGAACGGTTTTATTGAGATAATATGTTAAATTTTCATTTTAAACATCAATTTTTGCGTAGATTGCATTTTTCTCAATGAATTCTCTTCTTGGAGGTACTTCATCGCCCATTAACATCGAGAAGACGTTGTCAGCATCGGCTAAACTTTCAATGGTAACTTGTTTCAAGATTCTATTTTCTGGGTTCAATGTAGTTTCCCAAAGTTGTTCAGGATTCATTTCCCCAAGACCTTTGTATCGTTGAACTTCCACACCTTTTCCGTCCGGAGCCATTTCCGAAGTAAGGTCTTCGCGCTCCTTCTCGTTGTAGGCGTACACTTTTTTGTTTCCTTTTTTCAACAAATAGAGTGGTGGTTGTGCGATATAAATGTATCCGTTTTCGATGAGTTCTTTCATATAACGGAAGAAGAACGTTAAAATCAACGTAGAAATGTGCGATCCATCAATATCCGCATCGGTCATAATCACGATTTTGTGATAACGTAGTTTGGAAATATTGAGTGCTTTGGAGTCTTCTTCAGTACCTACAGAAACGCCAAGAGCGGTGTAGATGTTTTTGATTTCTTCATTGTCATAAACCTTGTGAAGCATTGATTTTTCAACGTTCAAAATTTTACCTCTTAAAGGAAGAATTGCCTGGAAATGACGGTCTCGGCCTTGTTTAGCTGTACCACCTGCGGAATCTCCCTCCACGAGGAATAATTCGGAAATTTCCGGATCTTTCGATGAACAATCAGAAAGTTTTCCGGGAAGTCCGCTTCCGCCCATTGGGGATTTTCTTTGAACTAGTTCTCTTGCTTTTTTCGCTGCTTGTCTTGCCTTTGCTGCTAAAACAACTTTCTGTACGATGATTTTCGCTTCGTTAGGGTTTTCTTCCAAGAAATTGGTAAGCATTTCGCCTACGATTTTATCTACCGCTCCCGAAACTTCGGAGTTACCGAGTTTGGTTTTGGTTTGTCCCTCGAACTGTGGTTCCATTACTTTTACTGAAATCACGGCAGTTAAACCTTCTCTAAAGTCATCACCGGTAACTTCTACTTTTTCTTTAGCAGGGATTCCTAATTCGTCAGCAAATTTTTTCAAAGTTCTCGTTAAAGCTCTTCTAAAACCGGCTAGGTGAGTTCCACCTTCATGGGTGTTGATATTGTTGACGTATGAGTGAAGATTTTCGTTATAAGAAGTGTTGTATCGCATCGCAACTTCTACCGGGATATCATCTTTTTCACCTTCCATGAAGATCACATTGCTCATGATCGATTCGCGGTTACCGTCGATAAATTCTACGAATTCTTTTAAACCGCCTTCAGAGTGGAAGATTTCAGATTTGAAACTTCCGTCTTCCAGTTTTTCTCTTTCATCAGTTAAAGTGATCGTAATACCTTTGTTTAGGTAAGAAAGCTCTCTTAATCTGCTCGCTAAAGTATCGTAATTGTAAACTAATTCGGTGAAAATGGTATCATCGGGTTGGAAGAATTGTTTGGTTCCTCTTTTGTCGCTGTGTCCAATTTCGGTTACTTCGGTTTGTGCTTTACCTTTAGAATAGGTTTGTTGGTAGATGTTTCCGTCACGGTAAACTGTGGTAATCATTACATTAGAAAGTGCATTCACACACGATACCCCAACTCCGTGCAGACCTCCGGAAACTTTATAGGAATCTTTATCAAATTTTCCTCCTGCACCAATCTTCGTCATCACGACTTCCAAAGCCGATTTTTGTTCTTTTTCGTGTAAATCTACTGGGATTCCACGCCCGTTATCGGTTACTTCTATGGCATTACCTTCTTTGATGGTAACGGTAATCGAGTCACAATAGCCTGCTAAAGCTTCATCGATAGAGTTATCTACTACTTCATAAACCAAATGGTGAAGTCCTCTAAGACCTACATCACCAATGTACATGGACGGACGCATTCTCACGTGCTCCATTCCTTCCAATGCCTGAATGCTGCTTGCTGTATATTGTTTGTTGCTCATATTTTTTATAGATTCTTTAAAGATTCCGAAATCGAAATTTCAGATACTTTTATTCCTCTTTTTTATTGTTGTTTTTCTTTAAAAATGCTTACAAATATCGTGATTTTTTTCGAGGTAAAAAAGTTAATTCTTCCCAAAAAACACAAGAAGTTTTCCACAACAAAACCTTTCTTTTCGAAAGATGATTTTTAGCTTTAATTATTTAAAAAATAAACAAAAAATATCAATTAAAATCGAAAATAACTGTGATAAATCATGTTTATTATTGAAGGTTAATGTTTACTTTTATTGACCCAAAATTTCAAAATTATGGATGATTTCATTGCAGCGCGTTCTCAAATGGCCATGTCGCTTGGTTTTCACATTATTTTTTCCTGTGTTGGTATGGTGATGCCATTTCTGATGGCATTTGCTCACTGGAAATATTTGAAAACCGGAAACCTCGTCTACAAAGGACTTACCAAAGCTTGGAGTAAAGGGGTGGCGATTTTGTTTGCGACAGGCGCGGTTTCCGGAACCATGCTTTCCTTTGAATTGGGCTTGCTTTGGCCTGGATTTATGAAACACGCAGGTCCTATTTTCGGGATGCCTTTTTCATTGGAGGGGACTGCTTTTTTTATTGAAGCCATTGCATTGGGATTTTTTCTTTACGGATGGGAAAAATTCAACAAATGGTTTCATTGGTTTTGTGGATTTCTGGTTGGCATTAGTGGTTTAGCTTCCGGAATTTTAGTTGTGGCGGCCAATGCGTGGATGAATTCGCCAACAGGTTTCGATTATATCGACGGGCAATATCAAAATATCGATCCGATCAAAGCAATGTTCAATGAGGCTTGGTTTCCACAGGCATTTCACATGACGGTTGCGGCTTTTTGTGCAACCGGATTTACGGTTGCTGGTGTTCATGCCTATTTAATTTTAAAAAAGAAAAATATTGAGTTTCATACCAAAGCATTCAAAATTGCTGCGGGTTTTGCCTTGATTGGCGCATTCGGAGCGCCATTGAGTGGTGATGTAGCTGCGAAATCGGTAGCAGAAAGACAACCGATCAAGTTAGCTGCGATGGAAGCTCATTTCGAAACAGAAAAAGGTGCAGCTTTCGTGATTGGAGGAATTCCGGATGAAGAAAAAGGTGAAATTAAAAATGCATTAAAAATACCGAAAGTTTTGAGTTTTTTGGTCAGCAATGATTTTAATGCGGAAGTGAAAGGTTTGAAAGATTTTCCTCGTGACGAATGGCCGCCGGTTGCGGTGGTTCACTATGCTTTTCAAATCATGATTTTCTTTGGCGTGGTGATGATTATAATTGGTGGAATTTATTTGTTTGCACTATTTTTTAAAAAACATTGGCTCACCAAAAATTGGCTTTTGAAAATGTTCATGTTTGCAACGCCTTTTGGTTATATTGCATTGGAAGCTGGTTGGACGGTCACTGAAGTTGGTCGTCAACCATGGATTATTTACGGAATCATGCGAACTGCTGATGCG
Source organism: Kaistella haifensis DSM 19056 (assembly GCF_000735695.2). Classification (GTDB taxonomy): domain Bacteria; phylum Bacteroidota; class Bacteroidia; order Flavobacteriales; family Weeksellaceae; genus Kaistella; species Kaistella haifensis. The sequence continues at coordinate 19,292 of NZ_JASZ02000026.1, read as the reverse complement.
GTAACTCCGATGCCGGGAATTCAATATTCTTTTTATTTTTTCACCGCGATTTTTGTTTCGTTGTCGTGCATTATTATTTTTCTTTTAAGGCGACAGATTCAAATGGTTCCGAAACTTTACGATCCTACCGACCCACAGTTTAATTCTAAAAACAAACCATCATGATCTACGTTGTAATAGGTTTTCTATGGCTTTCGATCTGTCTGTATATTATTTTTGGCGGAGCAGATTTTGGGGCGGGAATTGTGGAACTTTTTACCCGAAAAAGCAATCGTACCAAAACGAAAAATCTTATGTATGAATCCATTGCGCCTGTTTGGGAGGCCAATCACATGTGGCTGATTATTGCAATTGTGATTTTATTTGTAGGGTTTCCGGAAATTTATACTACGCTTTCCATTTATCTGCATATTCCTTTGGTTTTGATGCTTTTGGGAATTATCGCACGCGGAACGGCATTTACTTTCAGGCATTACGACGCGGTGAAAGACGATTGGCAAGAAGTTTATACTCAAATTTTTTACTATTCCAGTTTGCTTACTCCGTTTTTTTTAGGACTAATCGCAGCGGCTACGATTTCACATGCTATCAATCCGGAAGCTACGAATTTTCTAGATTTATATATCTTCAGCTGGTTGAATTGGTTTGGCGTTGCAGTAGGATGTTTTACGGTTTCTATCTGCGCTTATCTGGCTTCGGTTTTTGCATTAAGAGAAACCAGCGACAGGCTTGAATTGAATTTAATGATAAAAAAATCTAAACAAACCATGATTTTTGTGGTCATCACCGGAATTTTAGTTTTTATTACCGCTTATTTGTCCAATATTCCTTTGCTGATTTGGGTTTTCTCGAAACCAATCGGAATTATTGCGTCAGTTTCTGCTACGATTTGTTTGTTTTTAATTTTAAGAGCGATGAAACGTGAAAAGTTATTTCCGGTGAGGGTTTTAGCAGGTTTTCAGGTGGTGATGATTTTGGTTGCCGCGACATATCAGCATAATCCAAATTTAATTCTTCTCGGAAACGGGGAGCATCTTTCTTTGCTAGAACATGCGGCTTCTGCGAAAACTATTTCTGCTTTGGGTTGGGCTTTGGTGTTGGGTTCAATGTTTATTCTACCGTTTTTGTTTTATTTGATGTTCTCTTTCAGCAGACAACGAAGGTAGTTTTAACAAAAAAAACGAACCGAAGTCCGTTTTTACATTCATATTTTATTGCTCATCAAAACAATTTCATCAAAACTTGATCTTCGGTTTTTTCAACTTTAATTAAATTGTTTTTGGTTAAATTTTTCGTCGCTTTGTCCCATTTTTTTCCGGAAAGCTGGCTTTTAGCTTTTACATCTGCCAAATTCATTGGCTCTTCTTGGGAATTCAGAATTTCTAAAAGCAATTTTTCATCCTCATCCAACTCGAACTGAGGAGCAACTTTTTCAGGTTTCATTTGTGGAAAAAGTAAAACTTCTTGGATGGATGCATTGTTCGTAAGGAACATAATTAGACGATCCATTCCGATTCCCAATCCCGAAGTTGGCGGCATTCCGTATTCCAAAGCTCGAAGGAAATCATTATCAATGAACATGGCTTCATCATCACCACGTTCTGAAAGTGCTAGTTGCGCCTCAAAACGTTCTCTTTGATCAATTGGATCATTTAATTCTGAATAAGCATTTGCGATTTCTTTTCCACAAACCATTAATTCAAAACGCTCGGTCAAACCTTCTTTGCTTCTGTGTTTTTTGGTTAAAGGCGACATTTCGATCGGATAATCCGTAATAAATGTTGGTTGAATGAAGTTTCCTTCGCATTTTTCTCCGAAGATTTCATCGATTAATTTCCCTTTACCCATTGTTTCGTTTACATCAATTCCTATGGATTTTGCGAAATCGAACAGTTCCTGTTCAGTTTTTCCGGTGATATCGAAACCTGTGAATTTCAAAATAGCTTCGGTCATTGAAACCCTTGGATAAGGCGCTTTCCAGTTGATTGTATGTTCCCCGAAAGTAGATTCTGCACTTCCGTTTACTTGTGTCGCACAGTATTCTAATAGTTTTTCTGTGAAATCCATCATCCAATTGTAATCTTTGTACGCAACATAGATTTCCATTGCTGTAAATTCAGGGTTGTGTGTTCTGTCCATTCCTTCATTCCGGAAGTTTTTCGAGAATTCGTAAACTCCGTCAAAACCACCTACGATGAGTCTTTTCAGGTAAAGTTCATTGGCAATTCTTAAATATAATGGAATATCTAAAGCATTGTGATGGGTGATGAAGGGTTTTGCAGCAGCTCCGCCGGGAATCGATTGCAGGATTGGAGTTTCTACTTCAAAATAGCCTGCATCATTGAAAAACTGACGCATCGCGTTGAACAATTTAGTTCTTTTCACGAAAACTTCTTTTACATGAGGATTTACTGTTAAATCCACATAACGCTGTCTATATCTTAGTTCCGGATCGTTGAAAGCATCGTGTGTTACACCGTTTTCGTCGGTTCTGGGTTGAGGTAGTGGTCTTAATGATTTGGTCAGTAAGGTAAAGTTTTCAACCTTAACCGTCATTTCGCCAACTTGTGTTTTGAAGAGTTCTCCTTCAATTCCGATGATGTCGCCAATATCTAAAAGATGCTTGTAAACCTCATTATAAAGCGTCTTTTCATCACCTGGACAAATCTCGTCGCGGTTGAAATAGACCTGAATTCTTCCTTCAGAATCCTGCAGTTCAGCAAAACTTGCTTTCCCCTGGATTCTTCGGCTCATCAGTCTTCCGGCAATCTGTACTTTTTTGCCTTCTGTAAAATTTTCCTTGATGGATTTTGTGGTATCTGTGATTTTATATTCTTCGGCCGGAAAAGCATCGATCCCCATTTTCTGTAAAGTGGCTAACTTTTCTCTCCGGATAATTTCCTGTTCTGATAACTGCATGTTTTCTTGCTTTTTAAGAGCGCAAATTTAGTGATTTTTTGATGAATATAAACAAAAAAAGCAGCCGTTGCCGACTGCCTGTAATCATTTGAACCTTTGGATTATTTAACTGCAGTAGAATCAGCAGCTACAGGTGTTGCTGCTGGAGCAGTAACGGTAACTTCTGCTTCCGGCTCTTCCAGCATTCTGTTGCTTTCGGTTGAAGTTTCTTTTTTTGAGCAGCTAGCCAATACCAAACCGCCGATGAAGGCAAATGCGAATAATTTTTTCATTGTAAATTTAATTTGGGCAAAAATATAAATTTCAGGATGAATTGCAAGTCAATACATATTTTAGGTTTTTCGTAGAGAAAATGTTATTCTTAATTAACCGATTATAAATTGATGATTCTCTAGCATTTTCTCTGGAATTTGAGTAACTTTGCACTATGAAAAAGTACATTACTTACTTTTTGATATGTACTTACCTCTTTTCTTTTTCAGAGGTTAGGCAGATTTTGAAAATGCCTAATCTTATTGAACATTACATTTCCCATAAAATCATCGATAACGGTACTTCGGTATTTTCATTTGTAAAAATGCATTATCTGGATGAACATGGGGTGGATGGAGATTATCACCAGGACATGAAACTTCCTTTCAAAACACATGATGTTTCGGTAAATGTTTTCAGTTTTGTATTTCCACCAAAAAAAATAGAATTCAATTTCGAACATAAGCCTCTGGACATTGATGAACAGAAGATTTTTGCCTATTCCGAAAATTTCTTTCCCTCTGTTTTCCAAAAAATCTGGCAGCCGCCTAAAATTTAATTTAAGAATTATCAAAGATAAAATAATGTTTAGACCACAGGTTTAGGCTTGTTTACACTTACTTAAAAGTCTAATTTTTAAATTAAATCAAAATGAATAACGCACATCTGCATTTGGTTGTTAACCATTTGCCAATCATATTTCCTATTGTAGGAGTAATCATTTTATTGATCGGAATTTTTACCAAATCCGATGTTTCCAAACGCAACGCTTACATTGTATTTATTCTCGGTGCCTTGGCATCCGTGGCAGCCATGGCTACCGGAGAAGGAGCCGAACACGCAGTTGAAAACATTCAGGGAGTTTCCAGAAATCTGATCCACGATCACGAAGAAGCCGCAGAAATTTTCGCAGGAATGTCATATTTTCTTGGAGCTGTTTCTCTTCTAGGCTTTCTTACAAGTTACCGGAATTTTTCACTGGATAAACTGATGCCGGTTACGATATTAATTGTTGCCGGAGTTTCACTGTATTTCGCTCAGGAAGCTGGAAGAACCGGTGGGGAAATTCGTCACACAGAAATCCGCAGCGGCGCAAACATCCAAAATGCGGTCGGAAATTCTGGTGAAGACCAAGATGACTGATGTCATTTTTTAGAAAATGGCTCTTAAAAATTCTTATTCGGGCTGTTTTTTTATTAATTTTAATAGTGAAAGCTATTGATTTGTAATTATTTAACTCAAATTAAAAATGCTAAATAAAATCATAAATTTTTCCATAAAAAATAAGCTGATAATCATCCTGATGACACTCGGCTGGATTATTTACGGAATTATCGAACTCCGGAAACTGCCCATAGATGCCGTACCGGATATTACCGATAACCAAGTACAGCTGATTACTTCGTCGCCAAGTTTGGGCGCCCCCGATGTGGAGCGGTTTATTACTTTTCCGTTAGAACAGGCGATGAACAATATACAGGGAATCAAACAGATGCGAAGTTTTTCGCGTTTCGGTCTTTCTGTTGTGACCATTGTTTTCGAGGAAGACGTAGATCTTTATCTCGCAAGGCAGCAGGTCTCCGAACGGTTACAAAATGTTTCTAAAGATATTCCTGTTACGCTTGGAGTCCCAGAAATGGCCCCAATTTCTACTGGTTTAGGCGAAATTTATCAGTATGTAATACGTCCGAAAACCGGTTACGAGCACCGTTACACTCCTATGGAGCTTCGTACCATTCAGGATTGGATTGTAAGACGTCAACTTCTGGGTACAGAAGGTGTTGCTGATGTTGCAAGTTTTGGCGGAAACCTGAAGCAGTATGAAGTTGCAGTAAATCCTGCGCAACTTAAAGCGATGGGAGTGACGATGCAGGAAGTTTTCACCGCTCTGGAAAACAATAACCAGAATACTGGTGGTGCATATATTGAAAAAGGTCCTACAATTCTATACATCAGGACAGAAGGTTTGATGGGTAAAATCCATGACATCGAAAAAACAGTCGTAAAAAATCTTCCCGATGGAACGCCTGTTTTAATTGAAAATATTGGAAAAGTGCAGTATGGAAAAGCCATCCGCTACGGCGCCATGACCTATAACGGAAAAAGTGAAGTTGCCGGCGCGGTGGTGATGATGATGAAGGGCGCCAATTCCAATAAAGTTATTGAAAATGTAAAAATCCGTATCGACGAAATCCGCAAAACCCTTCCTGAAGGCGTAATCATCGAATCTTTCCTCGACCGCACAAAGATGGTAAACAATGCGATCAGCACAGTTTCTAAAAACCTTCTTGAAGGTGCGTTAATCGTCATATTTGTTCTTGTAGTTTTCCTCGGAAATCTTAGAGCAGGATTTATCGTTTCGTCTGTCATTCCGCTTTCCATGCTTTTTGCGTTTATCATGATGAATATCTTCGGGGTTTCCGGAAATCTCATGAGTTTAGGCGCGCTGGATTTCGGCTTGATTGTGGATGGTGCTGTGATTATTGTGGAAGCCATTCTACACAGGCTTCATGGCCCAACGCTCGCCAACAAAAACTTCCTTACCGCAAAAGAAATGGACGAAACCGTGGAGAGTTCAGCCGGAAAAATGATGAATTCTGCGGTATTCGGACAGATTATTATTCTGATTGTTTACTTGCCAATCCTCACGCTGGAAGGTGTAGAAGGTAAAATGTTCAAACCGATGGCGCAAACGGTTATTTTTGCACTTTTAGGTGCATTTATCCTGTCTTTAACTTATGTCCCGATGATGAGCGCGCTGTTTCTTTCCAAGAAAATTACTCATAAGAAAAATTATGCCGACCGGATGATGGACAAGCTTGAAGCGGTTTATGATAAAATTCTTAAGGTAGTTTTAAAATTTCATAATCCCTTATTTTTCAGTGTTTTAGGACTTTTCTTCTTTTCGGTTTTTATCATGACTAAATTAGGTGGAGAATTTATTCCCACACTTCCCGAAGGCGATTTTGCCGTTGATACGAGGGTTTTACCGGGAAGTAACCTTAAAACTTCAACTGACGCAGTTTTAAAAAGCCAACAAATCCTGCTGAAAAAATTCCCTGAAATTGAAAAAATTGTAGGGAAAACCGGAAGCAGCGAAATTCCAACCGATCCAATGCCGATCGATGCGAGCGACATGATGATTATCCTAAAACCACGTAAAGAATGGACTTCCGCAAAATCATATGACGAACTCGCCGAAAAAATGTCTGCAGAGCTGAAGAAAAATATCGTGGGCGTTACCTATTCATTCCAATATCCGGTTAACATGAGGTTTAATGAACTGATGACCGGTGCAAGACAGGATGTTGTATGTAAAATTTTCGGTGAAAATCTCGATTCATTAAAGATTTACGCTGAAAAACTGGGCGAAATTTCCAAGAAAATCGATGGAGCAGAAAATATTTATGTTGAACCAATTTCCGGAATGCCCCAGATTTTAATTGAATATAACCGCGCAGCACTTTCCCAATATGGATTAAGCATCGGTGAGGTCAATAAAATGGTAAATACCGCTTTTGCAGGCCAGAGCGCGGGTTCCGTTTTCGAAGAAGAGAAAAAATTTGATTTGGTAGTCCGTCTGGATGGGGAACTCAGGAAAAATCTCGAAGATGTAAAAAATCTTCTGATTCCAACACCAGCTGGTGTCGAAATTCCTTTAAGCGCAGTAGCTCAGGTGGAATTGAAAGAAAGTGTAAACCAGATCCAGCGCGAAGAAGCACACCGACGAATCATCGTTGGATTCAATGTGAAGGGCCGTGACATTCAGTCTACGGTGCAGGATTTACAGCAAATGGTGGATAAGAATTTAAAACTTCCCGTAGGTTATGCCATAAAATACGGCGGTACATTCGAAAATCTTCAACAGGCGCAGCAACGGCTTGGTATTGCGGTTCCTATCAGTTTGGCTTTAATTCTTCTGATGCTTTATTTCGCATTCAGTTCAGTGAAATATGGGTTGATTATTTTCACTACAATCCCGCTTTCGGCTATTGGCGGAATTTTATCGCTTTGGCTGCGCGGAATGAACTTCAGTATTTCTGCAGGTGTAGGTTTTATTGCTCTTTTCGGGGTTGCGGTGCTTAACGGAATTGTATTGATTGCAGAGTTTAACCGGCAGAAGGAAATTCATTCAAATTTGAACGAAGTAGTGCGAATCGGAGGTAAAATGCGGCTGCGTCCGGTACTGATGACGGCTTTGGTAGCCTCGCTCGGATTTTTGCCGATGGCGATAAGCCAGGGTGAAGGTGCAGAAGTACAAAGACCACTCGCAACAGTAGTGATCGGTGGTTTACTTCTCGCGACTTTCCTTACGCTTTTCATTTTGCCAACCGTATATATTTGGTTTGAAAAACATTTTCCTCAACGTAAAAAAAACATTAATATAGATGAATAATTTTAAAATAATGAAACCTAAATACTTCAGTCTGTTTTTAATATTGTTTTTTCTGAAAAGCTTTTCGCAAACTCCAATTTCTTTGGAAAATGCGTACGACAAAGCAATTCAGAACAATTTGAATTTAAAGTCGGGCCAGCTGAAAGTTGATTATCAGAACCGCATCCAAAATTCTGCTCTAGCGATAGATCCTTTGAATATCAATGCAGAAATCGGACAAATTAATTCTGCGTATGTGGACAATGCTTTTTCCGTTAACCAAACGCTGCGGTTGCCGAAATTCTATAAAACTCAAAAACAGGTTTTGACGGAACAGTGGAAAAATGCAATGCTGGGTCTGGATGTTCAGAAATGGCAACTGAAAAGGGAAATCGCTTTGGTTTACAATAATCTGAATTATCTGGACGAAAAACAGAAACTCCTGAAAAAAGCCGACAGCATTTATTCAAATTATTACAAACGGTCTGAACTCCGACTGAAAGCGGGCGAAAGCAATATTCTGGAGAAAACCACGGCAGAAACGTACCGAAGCCAGGCAGAAATTCAGCTTCAAAATCTGGTGAAGGATCGCGAAATTTCACTGCATCAGTTCAATTATCTTATCAATGACGGTGAAATGTATCAGAATGAAAAAGACAATTTTTATCTTCTGAATTTGGATTTTGATGAAAATTTTAACGGAAATCCTTTGGTTCTGTCGCAGTTGGAACATCAGAAAAGAATCGAAAATGCAAGACTTGAAGCTGAAAAAGCGAAACTTTTACCGAGTTTCAATTTCGGAATTAATTCTACAACCATGAAAGGCACCGGCTCAGACGATAAGTACTACAATGGCACTCACCGTTTTCAGAGCGGTTTGGTTGGGGTAGCGCTTCCGGTTTTTAATTCTGCACAGAAATCATTGATAGAAGGCCAGAAAATTAACCAGCAGATTGCCGATAATAATTATGATATCGCAGTCCGTGACTTTAAAAACAGGTACGCAAAAACCTATAGTGAATATCAAAAGCTGAAATCTGAAATTGATTATTATAAAGCCAAAGGGTTGAAAAACGCACAAACCATTCTGTTTACGGCAGATCTACTTTCAAAAGAAGGTGAAATCAACTATCTGGAATATACCATTTTGGTTAATCAGTCGCTTGATATTCAGAACAAGTATATCGACGCTCAAAATAATTTAAACGAAAAAATTATAGAACTCAATAATCTCAAAAATAAATAAAGAATTTTTTGCTGCAAAGTTTAAAATAAAACTTCAAAACGAAATTTAAAAATAAGAACTATGAAAAAATTTACAACACTCCACAGAATTATCCACTGGTTAATCGCATTTGCAATGCTGGTACTTTTTTCCACTGGATTTTTAAGAATGTACTGGATGTCTAAAAAAACAATAACGACAGCGATTTCCGCAGAATTGAGTAAAAATAATGTGCAGCTGCCGCAGGAAAGTGTCGTGGGCATCGCGAAAAGCATCATTAACCCTATGTTCGACTGGCATATCAATTTCGCGTATGTGCTTGTTTTCGCTTATATTTTAAGAATTATATATCTTTTAGGTAAAGGCGTAAGATACCCTAATCCTTTCTCCAAATCATCCACAGGAAAAGAGAAACTTCAGGGGACTGTGTACAGTATTTTCTATATTTTGCTGGCGGTACAAATCGTCACCGGTTTTGCGCTGATGTGGGAGCTTGCTTCAGAACAGGCGCTGGAAAGGGCAGAAAAGATTCACAAATTTGCGGTCTACTGGATGCCTGTATTTGTATTGCTGCATTTTGCTGGAATTACAGTAGCAGAACTCACGAATAAAAAAGGAATTACCTCCAAAATGATTGGCGGAGAATAATTAAACCATAAAAAAAAATGAAAAAATCACTTATAGTAATACTTTCCGGGGTTCTTTTATTCTCCTGTGCCAAAAAGGAGGAGGCGGTAGCCCAGGAAACATACGCCATTTCCGGCGACCAAATCACGCTGACCGATTTGCAGAAAAAAACCGCCGGCATTGAAACTACAACCCTTAGTAACGAAAATATTGCCAACAAAATTCTGCTTACCGGGCAAATCAATGTGCCGCCAACAGGAATGGCAGGCGTATCATCTTCTACCGGAGGGATTATAAAAACCGCACGGTTTGTGCCGGGAAATTTCGTCTCCCGCGGCCAGACTTTGGCGGTAGTTGAAAATCCTGAATTGGCAAGGCTTCAGCAGGAATATCTTCAGGCAAAATCGAATTTGGGTTATGCGCAGAAAGATTATGACCGCCAAAAATATCTGAATAAATATCAGGCAAGTTCCGATAAGGTCACACAGAAAGCCGCCAGCGAAGCCCAGTCGCAGAGCGCTGCCGTCCGTGGAATTGAGTCTCAGCTTCGTTCATATGGTATCAGTCCGGGAAGTGTGAGTTCCGGCAATCTCAGGAAGTCGGTGGCAGTGGTCGCACCAATTTCAGGTTATATTTCGAGAGTGAATGCGACTATTGGCCAATATGTTTCCTCCGCCGATGTTTTGTATGAAATCGTAAATAACGCCCAAACGCATTTGGCTCTGAAAGTGTTTGAAAAAGATCTTAATAAAATTTCCGTCGGACACAAGGTCTATGCATTCACAAACCAGAATCCTCAAAAAAAGTACGCAGCAGTTGTGAAATTAATCGGAAAAGATTTCGCGCCGGACCGCAGTGTTCTGATTCACTGCGATTTGATAGACAAAAACGAAAGCCTTATTCCGGGAACATTTATGAATGCAGAGATTGAAGTAAATGCAGAGAAAGGTTTTGTGATTCCCGACGATGCCATCGTAACCTGGGAAGGCAAACAGTATATTTTTGAAGAGATAAAACCGAAAACGTACAAAATGTTTGCCGTAACGATAGGAAATGCTGAAAACGGTTTAACCGAACTGCTGAATTTTGACAGTAAAAATGGCAATAAAACCTTTGTTACCAAAGGCGCATATCATCTGCTGATGGCACTGAAAAATGTTGAAGAATAAATTTTTTAATTTTTTTCTTTTTAAATTAGAAATGATTTATATATTTGCAACAATGAAAACGAACAACAATACAAACTGGTGGTGGCCTCAAAACTTTCAAAGTCTTGAGCATTACTCTTTTGCGTAAAAAATTATATTTTATCAAAAAATTAAAAGACTTTGACTTTATGTTGAAGTCTTTTTTTTATTTAAAAATCCAAACAATATCATGAAATTCAATCGAAATATTCAAATGAAAACAACGGTGAAATCTACCTTGAGCGATCTCTTTACCCCCATTGGAATTTATTTGCGTTTACGTGATCAATTTCGGGATACCATACTTCTCGAAAGTGCCGGAAATCAAAATAATGATAACAATTTTTCGTTTATTGCTGTAAATGCCATTGCCGGAATCGAAATCAGAAATTACCAAGAAGCACACATCAAATTTCCACTCGAAAGTGCAGAAAAAATCAACATTGAAAAAGAAAAACTAACCGATTTGCTTCAAGATTTTTCTCAATCTTTTGAATGTGAGGCGCCCAATCTTCCAATCGGGAAATCCGCGCAAGGTTTTTTTGGTTACACTTCTTACGATGCGATTCCGTTTTTTGAAAATATAAAATTTAAAGAAGCTTCTGAGGAAAATAAGATTCCACTTTTGCGATATCGTCTCTATCAGTACGTGATTGCAATTAATCATCACAACGACGAAATGTTCCTCATTGAAAACAAAATCTCAGGATTAAAATCGGAGATCTCCGTCATTGAAAATTTAATTCAACAAAAAAATGCACCAATTTTTCCCTTCCAAAAAATAGGAGAGGAAGCATCGAATTTAACTGACGAAGAATACAGAGACGCGGTAGAAACTGCCAAAAAACACTGTTTCCGAGGTGATGTGTTTCAATTGGTTTTGAGCCGAAGATTTCAGCAGAAATTTATGGGAGACGAGTTCAATGTTTATCGGGCTTTGCGAAATATCAATCCTTCGCCGTATTTGTTTTTCTTCGATTATGGTGATTATAAACTTTTAGGTTCAAGTCCTGAAAGTCAGTTAATTATAAAAAATGGAAATGCAATTATTCACCCGATTGCTGGAACTTTCAAGCGAACCGGAAATGTGGAAGAAGATTTGAAAGCCGCAGAAGAACTTAGAATTGATGCCAAAGAAAATGCCGAACACACGATGCTTGTTGATTTGGCGCGAAACGATTTAAGCATTTTTGGAAAAAATACCAGAGTTTCAAAATTGAAAGAAATTCAGTTTTTTTCACATGTCATTCACATGGTTTCTGAAGTTACGACTGAGGTTTCCGAAGATCAAAATCCTTATGAAATGATTGCGACCACTTTTCCGCAAGGAACATTAAGTGGTGCTCCAAAATACCGTGCAATGCAGCTTATCGATGATTATGAAAAGACTTCCAGAAGCTATTATGGTGGCTCTATTGGGTTTGTAGGCTTCGATGGAAGTTGTAATCAAGCGATTATGATCCGTACTTTTTTAAGTAAAAATAACACGTTATTTTACCAAGCCGGAGCCGGAATTGTAGCAAAATCTTCTGCTGAAAATGAACTTCAGGAAGTAAATAACAAATTGGGCGCTTTGAAAAAAGCCATCCTAAAAGCAGAAAAATTAGTATAAACAATTGAAAATTAATAAGATGAAAATATTAGTCCTTGATAATTACGACAGTTTCACCTATAATTTGGTTCAAATGATTGAGCAAATTGTAAACGAAAAAATTGATGTTTTCAGAAACGATAAAATTTCTTTGGAAGAGGTCGAAAAATACGATAAAATCATACTTTCTCCTGGTCCCGGAATTCCGGAGGAAGCGGGAATACTTTTGGAATTGATTAAAAAATATGCACCTACGAAATCTATTTTCGGAGTTTGTCTTGGTCAGCAGGCGATTGCTGAAGCTTTTGGAGGAACTTTAATTAATCTTTCAGAAATTTACCATGGTGTTGCAACGGAATCCACCCAAATTAATGAACATAAGCTTTTTAAAAATTTACCTGAAACTTTAGAAGTCGGAAGGTATCATTCCTGGGCGGTAAATCCTGAAAATTTCCCTGATGAATTAGAAATTACCAGTGTAGATAAAAACGGAATGATTATGAGTTTAAAACATAAAAACTACGATGTACACGCTGTACAATACCATCCGGAAAGCATTTTAACTCCCAAAGGAAAACAAATTTTAGAAAATTTTCTGGCTTAAATTCCGAACCTTCAAATAATATAAAATGAAAGAGATATTACAATATTTATTCAACCATAATACGCTTTCAAAGTCCGAAGCGAAAGCGATTCTCACCGAAATTGCTCAAAATAAATTCAATGAAAATGAAGTAACCGCTTTTGTTACCGTTTTTTTGATGCGCAGCATTACGCTCGAAGAAATGGAAGGTTTTCGGGAAGCTTTGCTCAAACTTTCTGTTCCGGCGGATTTGGGAACTCATGATTTAGTAGATATCGTGGGAACTGGCGGCGACGGAAAAAATACTTTTAATATTTCCACATTGGCGAGTTTTGTGGTAGCCGGAGCCGGACAAAAAGTTGCTAAACATGGAAATTACGGAGTGTCGACAATTTCCGGATCTTCAAATGTGTTGGAAGAATTGGGTTATCAATTCAAAACTAATTCCGAAGATTTACGCCAGGATTTGGAAAAAAGTAATATCTGTTTTCTTCATGCGCCCGTTTTCCATCCCGCTTTGCGATCGGTTGGACCTTTGCGAAAAGGATTGGGCTTGAGAACTTTTTTCAATATTCTAGGTCCTCTTGTTAATCCTGCGAAACCAAAATTTTCCATGATTGGCGTTTATAGTTTAGAAATTGCGAGGATTTATCAGTATTTGCTTCAAAAAAATCAAGAAAATTTCTTGCTCGTTCATTCGCTCGACGGATATGATGAAATTTCCTTGACTTCGGATACCAAAATTTTCGACAAAACGGGCGAATATATTTTTTCCGCAGAAGAATTAGGTTTCAAGACTATCAATCAAGAAAGCATTTTCGGTGGAAATTCAAAACAAGATGCAGCAAGAATTTTTAGAGATATTTTGGAAGGAAACGGAACTGAAGAACAAAATTCGGTGGTGATTGCGAACGCTGCGATGGCTTTAAAAAATACCGAAAAATTTGGTGGTTACGATGATTGTATGGCCGCAGCTAAAGAAAGTTTAGAAAGTGGAAAAGCGTTGCAATGTTTAAAAAATCTATTGAATTAAGATGAATATTTTAGACCAAATTATCGCAAGAAAAAAAGAAGAAATTTCTTTGTCTAAATCTCAAGTTTCTTTGAAAGACCTGAAAAATTCAGCTTTTTTTGAAAGGAAAACCTTTTCACTAAAGGACGCTCTGGTTCAAAAGTCCGGAATTATCGCTGAGTTTAAAAGAAAATCGCCAAGCAAAGGAATTATGAATAATCAATCCGATGTTCTGGAAGTTGCGAAAACTTACGAAAAATGTGGAGCAAGTGGCATTTCTGTTTTAACAGATTCTGATTTTTTTGGTGGAAATTTTGAAGATATTTTAAAAATTAGAAATGAAATTCAAATCCCGATTTTGCGAAAAGATTTTATGGTGGATGAATACCAATTTTATGAAGCAAAATCCATCGGAGCAGATGTTGTTTTGTTGATTGCAGCGTGTTTGTCGCCGGTTCAGGTTCAGGAATTTATGGAACTTTCCCATGAATTAGGGTTGGAAGTTTTGCTTGAAATTCATACCGAAGAAGAGTTGAAACATTTTAATGAAAATATCGATTTGGTGGGAATTAACAATCGAAATTTGAAAGATTTCAAAGTGGATTTGCAGCATTCCGTGGATTTGAAAAACCTACTTCCAGCCGGAACTTTATCCGTTGCAGAAAGTGGAATTTATAGTGTACAGGATTATCAATTTCTGAAGAGCAAAGGTTTTGATGGATTTCTGATGGGCGAATATTTTATGAAAAATGAAAATCCGGGACAGAAATTTGAGGAATTTATTTCACATTTAGCTAGGTAGAAATTTTAGAATTTAACCATTGAAAATAGCTTTAGAAAGTATTTAAAAGATGAAATTAAAAGTATGTGGATTAACAAAACTCGATCAAATTCAGGAATTAATTTCTTTGGAAGTAGATTTCTTGGGCTTTATTTTTTATGAAAAATCACCGAGATATGTTCTTAATCATTTAAACTTAAAAGAAATATCGGAAATTCCGCATGCAGGTAAAGTTGGAGTTTTTGTGAATGAAACGATTGAAAATGTGATTGATTTTTCAGTGAAAGCAAATCTTAATTTTATTCAACTTCATGGTGATGAGGACGATCATTATATTGCGAATTTGAAAAATAATTTGCCTAACCAAATTAAAATGATCAAAGTAATCAGAATTGGAAATCAAACTTCAGAAGAACTCCAAAAAAACATTAATCAACAACCATCAACTATTAACTATCTGCTGTTTGATACCGATTCCAAAGCTTTCGGAGGAACAGGAAAAACTTTTGATTGGAAAATTTTGAATGAAGTAGAAATCTCTATTCCATATTTTCTAAGCGGTGGAATTTCTTTAGAAAACGTCCATCAAATCCCAACGATAAACACTCAGCCTTTTTCCCTCGATATCAATTCCAAATTTGAATTGGAGCCGGGGATTAAGGATTTAATAAAAATAAAACAACTTTATGAAAAATTATAAAAACCCCGATGAAAACGGATATTACGGAGAATTTGGTGGCGCTTTTATCCCGGAAATGCTTTATCCGAATGTGGAAGAACTGCAACAAAATTATTTAAAAATCATCGAATCCCAAGAATTCCAAATGGAGTTTCAGGATTTGTTGAAAAACTATGTTGGAAGAGCAACTCCGTTATATTTTGCGAAGAATTTAAGTGAAAAATATCACACCAAAATTTATCTGAAAAGGGAAGATTTGAACCATACCGGCGCACACAAAATCAACAACGCGCTCGGTCAAGCTTTACTGGCTAAAAAATTGGGCAAAAAACGCATAATTGCGGAAACCGGAGCAGGTCAACATGGCGTTGCAACCGCTACAGCGTGTGCTTTACTTGGTTTGGAATGCATTGTTTATATGGGAGAAATCGACATTGCGAGACAGGCGCCGAATGTTGCACGAATGAAAATGTTGGGAGCAACAGTAATTCCCGCAACTTCCGGTTCGAAAACCTTGAAAGATGCGGTGAATGAAGCTTTGAGAGATTGGATAAATAATTCAAATACAACACATTACATTATCGGAAGTGTTGTTGGTCCGCATCCGTTTCCTGATTTGGTAGCGAGATTTCAAAGTGTGATTTCGGAAGAAATAAAATGGCAATTGAATGAGAAAATCGGACGTGAAAATCCAGATTTTGTGATTGCCTGTGTAGGTGGGGGAAGCAATGCAGCAGGAACTTTTTATCATTTTGTAAATGAAGAGAAGGTGAAAATTATTGCAGCAGAAGCAGGTGGTTTTGGTGTGGAATCCGGGAAATCAGCAGCTACTACTTTTTTAGGAACCTTGGGAGTTTTACACGGAAGTAAAAGTTTAGTAATGCAAACGGAGGACGGACAAGTCATCGAGCCGCATTCTATTTCTGCGGGTTTAGATTATCCTGGGATTGGGCCGTTTCACGCGAATTTATTTAAAGAAAAAAGGGCGGAATTTTTTAGTATTAATGATGATGAAGCGCTGAAATTTGCTTTTGAATTAACAAAATTGGAAGGGATAATTCCAGCGCTGGAATCGGCTCATGCATTGGCTGTTTTAAAGAAGAAAACCTTTGAAAAAGATGATGTCGTAGTGATCTGTCTTAGCGGACGTGGTGATAAAGACATGGAAACTTATTTGAAAAATCTGGATTAAAAATTACTGAAAATGATCAATAAAAAACTCAATATTTATTTTACCGCCGGAATTCCGAAGCTGGAAGATACCGTTGAAATTATAAAACTTATTCAAAACTCCGGCGCGGATATGTTGGAAATCGGAATGCCTTATTCGGATCCCGTTGCTGATGGCGAGACCATTCAAAAAGCGCACGAACTGGCGTTGGAAAATGGAATGACTATAGCTAAACTTTTAGAACAACTTAAATCTATTAAAGATGAAATTAAAATTCCCGTGATTTTGATGGGATATATCAATCCTGTCTTGAGTTTCGGGTTCGAGAATTTTTGTGAAAAATGTGCTGAATCAGGTGTTTCTGGATTGATAATTCCTGATCTTCCACCGGTCGAATTCGAGAAATATTATCGAAGAATCGTAGAAAAATATGGTCTTACGTTTACATTTTTGGTAACGCCAGAAACTTCAGATGAAAGAATAAAATATCTTGATGATTTAAGTTCAGGATTTTTGTATGCCGTGAGTTCTTCTTCCACCACCGGAAACGAAAATAAGTCAATTAATAATAAAGATTATCTTCAGAAATTAGCGTCTTCACCATTGAAAAATCCGTTATACATCGGTTTTGGAATTAAAAATAAAAAAGATTTTGATGAAGTGACGGCAGGAGCAACTGGCGGAATTATCGGAACTGCTTTTGTGAAAATTCTTCTCGAAAAAGAAAACTGGAAAATTGAGGCTGCAGAATTTATTAATAGTATTAAGGGAGAAAAGTTGTAAATTTACAATGCAAATAGATTAAGAGATTATTCTCTGTTAGCTGGTTTGAAGGTTTAAAAAAAAATGCAACACAAATTTTAATTTAACCCTTTATGGAATGATAAAAAAAATAACCGCCGAAGCGGTTACTGTAAGAAAGAAAATAAAATAATCTCTCATCATTTATGTTTTGCAAATATAAACATTTAATATAATTCACAAAGCAGTGAATAAAAAAATATTATACATTACATCCTAAAATCAATTCGTTATCATGTCACGAAAAGTTGTTAGTGGTCCGATAAGAGACAAACACCGCACCAAAGAAAAACTGATTAAAACAGTTGGCGAAATTATCAAGTCCAAGGGTTTTCATGAATTGAAAATCACCAATATCGCGAAAGTTGCGGGAGTAGATAAAAAATTGATATATAAATATTTCGGGACTGTTGAAAATCTCATTAATTCTTATCTTCAGTCTGAAGACTATGGAAGTTGTATGAAAAATATTGATTTTGCCAATATAGATGTTTCTGATCATGGCAAAGGATTTACCAAAATACTTATTGAAAATATGTTTGAGGCAATTTCAAAAAATAAGGAGTTGCAAAAAATAATTGTGTGGGAATTGTATGAGTACAATGATATTTTAAGAAAGCTGGCGGATCATCGGGAAGAGTTGGGTGAACAGATTTTTCAGAGTATTATGCAACCTTATTTTAAAGCCAATCACAAAAAATTTCGCGCAATTTTGGGCATCCTTATTTCTTCGACTTATTATTTGAACCTTCATGCAGAATCGAACGGAAGCAAGTTCTTTGGATTGGATATTAATGATCCCGACGACAGAAATATTTTCCTTTAAGTGATGGGTGATATCGTGGATAACGCTTACGAAAAATATCATTAAGATTATTAGAATTCAAGTTTTTCAATGATTTCAGATCATTTCAAAAATTAAACCTAAAGGTGTTTTTATTCGATGCATAATAATTAATTTTTGTAATTTTGGCTTTCAAAAATTCAACATCATAGTTTGCTACAATGTCTATGATTTCCTAAAATAATATGATGACAACCACACAAAATAAAATTTTATTTTTCCAGGATTTAGGTTTGATGGAATATCTTGACGCATTCAATTATCAGGAAAAACGGATGAAAGAAATCATCGAGCTGAAATTGAAAAACCGCGACAGAACCGATGGAGATTATGAAGAAACTCCTAACTATCTTCTTTTTGTGGAGCATCCGCATGTTTATACCTTAGGGAAATCTGGTGATGAAGAGAATATGCTCGCAAATTCCGATAAATTAAAGGAAATCAATGCAACTTTCTTGAAAACCAATCGTGGTGGAGATATAACTTATCACGGTTTCGGGCAATTGGTTGGCTATCCAGTTCTCGATTTGGATAATTTCAAATCAGATATTCATCTTTACATGCGAAATTTGGAGGAAGTGATCATCCGAACCATCGCTGAATACGGCTTAAAAGGAGAAAGAAGTGAAGGCGAAACCGGTGTTTGGTTGGATGTTGGAAAACCTTATCAAAGAAAAATCTGCGCAATGGGCGTGAAAACTTCGAAATGGGTGACGATGCACGGATTTGCACTCAATGTGAATACAGATTTGCGCTATTTTGAATATATTATCCCTTGTGGCATCAAGGATAAAACGGTTACTTCATTGAAGCGCGAACTCGAAAAAGAATTTTCCGAAGAAGAAGTAAGTGAATTAAAAGACAAAATAAAAAAACACTTCAAGGAAGTGTTTGATGCTGAATTGAACTAATTTAAGTAGTCTCTCCTTAAACCACTTATAATTTACTGATTATTAGTATTTTGGGTTTAAAATAGCTTGTTTTTTATTGCAAGAATTTGTATCTTAGAGCTTTAAAACCTTGCAAATATGTTGGGGAAAAATCCAGAAAAGAAGCCAGAATTATTCCGCCCAATGTTGGTGGATTTTATTGACCACGAGCATGAACTTGTTCTACTTTCAGAAAAAATAGATTGGAATTATTTTGAGAAAGAATTTTCGCCCTTGTATTCCAAAGTGGGCAATCCGAGCCATCCGATTCGGTTTATGGTGGGTTGTTTGCTACTGAAACATTTGTATAATTTGG
>NZ_JASZ02000025.1 GCF_000735695.2 Kaistella haifensis DSM 19056 | reverse complement strand
CTATCATCGGACATTTAAAAACCGATTTTAGGCTGGCAAAAAATTACTTCATGGGAGAAACGGGACCACAAATCAATGCATTACTAGCTGCAACCGCTTGGAACATGAAGAAAATGATGGAACTACTGAAACAGAAAATTATTTTCTTATTTTATAAGATACAAATTATGCTGTTTTCTAATCCTGTTTTTAAATATAAATTAAATAGTGGGTTTTGTTAAGGAACGACTAAATAACGTGCCTCCCGAAAGAGCAGACGCCTTCAATGCATTGCATAAAACGATCCTGAAAAATCTACCCGAAGGATTTGAAGCGGCTATGAGTTACGGAATGTTGGGCTATGTAGTTCCGCATCGAATCTATCCTGCTGGTTATCATTGTAAACCTGCCGAGCCATTGCCTTTTGCCTATATTGCTTCGCAAAAAAACTCGATTAATTTCTATCACATGGGGATTTATTCTAACCCTGAACTTTTGGATTGGTTTGTAGCGGAATTTCCCATACACAGCAAACAAAAATTGGATATAGGCAAAAGCTGCATCCGATTTAAAAAATTGGAAGAAATTCCGTACGAACTCATTGGAGAATTAATGACCAAAATGAGTGTACAACAGTGGATTGATCTGTACGAAAGTAAGTTTAAAAAATAAATTTCGCGGAGCGCGCGACGATAAAATGAGAACCTGCTCCAACAAATCAAACGTTGATAAACAAAACTCCGAAAAAAACCTTACGGATTTTTCATCATAATCCGGAAAGTGGTTCCCTTGCCTACTTCGGTTTGCGCAATTCGGCTGTCGCCGTTGTGGTATTCTTTGATTACCCTTTTTGCCAAAGACAAACCTAGACCCCACCCTCGGCTTTTGGTAGAATATCCTGCTTTGAAAGCGTTTCTTACCTGAAAAGCCGTCATTCCCGAACCGGAATCTTTGAAATCGATTACAATATTTTTATGCTTTTCGAAGAGTTCTATTTCCAATTTACCTTCCCCTTTCATGGCGTCTACAGCATTTTTCACGATATTTTCAATCACCCAACTCAACAAAATTCGGTTGTGAGGAATTAGGATGTTTTGTTTAGGAAGAATGAGCATGAACCGAACTTTGGTAGATATTCTGGATTTCAGATAATCGAAATTCTGCTGTAAGGTTTCATTAATATTCAAATCGTTCAACTCCGGAACCGAGCCGATTTTGGAAAATCTTTCGGAAATGGTTTTCAACCGGTTGATGTCGTTTTCAATTTCTTTTACCCCTTCGCTATTTTCGTTCTCCATGCGGAGAATCTCGATCCAGCCGATCATTGAAGAAAGTGGCGTTCCGATTTGGTGAGCGGTTTCTTTAGCCAAACCAGCCCAAACATAGCCTTCATCGGTTTTTTTAATCGTCCTCAGAAACCAAAAAGAAAACGAAATATAGGCAATCACCAACAAACCCAAAATATACGGCGTGTACCGAAGATTATTCAGCACATCGGAGTTCATGTAATACACATATTGGTTGTTTCCATCGGGCATTTGCAACTCGATAGGTTCGTAGGAGCTTTCCATTTTTCTGAGTAAGGAACGCATTTTAGCGTCATCATCTAGAATATTTTCCGGAATATTTTTTTGTAAACCTATAGGTTTTTTGTTTTTGTCGGTCACGATTACCGGAATTGTATTGTTCGTTTCATTGATTTTTAATAACAAATCCAGCGTCATCGGATCTTCGATGATCTGCGCTTCTTGTTGGTATTTCATTGCGGTTGCAAAAAGTCCGATCCGCTTGATTTCTTCTTTTCTTAAAAAATCAATCAAAATCACAGACGCAATCACGACCCCGCCAATTGCCGCGGTGAGCAAAATATAAATAACCCAGTTGTTGATTTTAGAAAAAAAACTTCTTCGTTTCATTGAAATTGCTGATTATTTCAGAACATTTAGGACTTTGTATAAAGCATCACTGATATTAGAACCCTGATAATTGTTGATGATAATGGCGAATACATACTTTTTCCCATCTTTGGAGGTATGATAGCCTGCAAAGGATTTCGTGTTTTTCATCGTTCCGCTTTTCATTTTCATGCCGTTGCCTTGTGTAGGGAAACCATCAAAAAACTCATTAAACCACGGCTGTTTGCGGCTCCAAAGCAAAGATTGCACTTCGGCTCTGGCGGAAACATAATTTTGTGGAGAAAGCCCGCTTCCATCAGCGAAATTAATCATCGCAGGATTAATGCCTTTGCTTTTCCAAAATTCTTTCAGATAAGAAATTCCTGCATCGAAACTTCCTTCATTTTTCTTTGCTTTTCCTAAAGTTTTAATGAAAGTCTCCCCATAAAAGTTGATGCTTTTCCTCATAAACCAATAAACCATTTTGTCTAAAGTCGGCGATTTATATTCTAAAATCACGTTATTTGAAGGCGCATTCGGAATGGTTTTCCCCTTGATTTTCTCAACAGAAACCGAAGTGATAGTTCCATTCCATTCAATTCCCGATTCCTTCAACCATTTCTGAATTTCGCTCCCCAAAGAAAGTGGTGGATTGGGATTCGCTCCGGAAACCGTAATTGCTTTTGCAGGAAGCGTTCCGGTGATTAGTGCGACTTCGGAATACGGCGCAGTGTACACCAAACTTTGATCAGAACTTCCGCCGGTTTTCACATCGTTTATCCATTTTACATTCGGCAAATCAATGTTTAGACTTTTCATTTGTTTACCGTTCATATTGATATCAAACTGATTTTCTCGCCAATTCACGCCCCAAACTCCGGCTCCGTAATAGTTTCCCATATCGTTCCAAGGCCATCCACCAGGAACCTTCTGGAAATCAAAATAAGTATCGTCAATGATCAAATCACCCGAAATTTTGGTAATTCCTTTTGCCTTTATGGCTTCAATTAATTTTGCTTTAAAATTTTCAGGACGATAATTTTCGTAGCGCCAACTTCCCAAAGTAGGATCTCCGTTGGAGTTGATGTAAAGATTTCCAATGAGATTTCCGGACGATAAATTCCCTGTGTAAGAAGCGGTTGTGGTATATTGATAATCCTTTCCTAAAGTTTCTAAAACCGCAGCAGCCGTGAAAATCTTCTGGGTAGAAGCCGTAGAAAGTCCCTGATTTCCGTTGTATTCATAAATAAAATTCCCGGATTCATCGGCAACATACAACGACAAATTCGCCGAATAAGCGGGAGCCGAACTGAGTAAAGATTTGGTAGCAACCTCCAATTTCTGAGCGATATTCTGAGCAAAAAAAAGGGTTGAACTCAGAAGCAGGATGGGAAAAGATTTGTTCATTCTTCTTTTTTATTTTCAAATATAACGAATAATATCTTCGGAAAGTGCCACAGAATCCACATTTTATAGAAACTGCCTTTTCACTTTTATGAAAGATGAACAAAACGATCTTTCATTCCTTGATTTAATCAATTTCATGGCAATAAATTCATATAAATTTCGTATTTTCGTGTAAATAACGATTTTTTGAAGATGGTTTACGATTTAGAACAAGAAAACAAGGAAATCCTCGCTCGCTACAAGGATTTGATTTCCAATACGTACCGCACTTTGGATGAGGAACAAAACAAACTGATCCGAAAAGCGTTCGATATTGCTTTGGATGCCCACAAAGATCAGCGTAGAAAAACCGGCGAACCCTATATTTATCACCCAATTGAAGTGGCGAAAATTGTGGCCAACGAAATCGGTTTAGGTGCAACTTCTATCGCTTGTGCTCTGCTCCACGATGTAATCGAAGATTCTGAATACACCTACGAAGACCTCAAAAAAATATTCGGCAAAAAAATCGCTGATATCGTGAACGGTCTCACCAAAATTTCGGTGATGAACCATCAGAACATCTCCATTCAGTCGGAAAATTACCGTAAACTTTTGCTTACCCTTTCCGAAGATTTCCGCGTTATTTTAATTAAAATTGCAGACCGGCTCCACAATATGCGAACCTTGGAAAGCATGACGCCTGAAAAACAAAAGAAAATCGCTTCGGAAACCGTTTACATTTATGCGCCACTTGCCCATCGTTTGGGACTTTATAGCATCAAATCGGAATTGGAGGATTTGTCTTTAAAATTCAACAATCCTGATGTCTATTTTGATATCGTCGAAAGATTGGAACTCGCGAAAGAAAGCAGAGAAAAATACATCGAAGAATTTAAGAAAGAAGTTTCTGAACAGTTGATCAATGAGGGATTAAGCTTCTCGATAAAAGGCCGCGCAAAAGCCATTTCATCGATTTACAGGAAAATGCTGAAACAGGGCGTAACCTTTGATGAAGTATATGACAACTATGCAATTCGAATTATTTACCGTTCGGATGCTAAAAACGAAAAATTCCTTGCCTGGAAAATCTATTCCATCGTAACAGACCTTTATCACAGCAATCCTCAGCGAATGCGCGACTGGATTACCCAACCTCGATCGACCGGATACGAAAGTTTACACCTTACCGTTTTAGGACCTGATAAAAAGTGGATTGAAGTACAAATCCGGTCCGAAAGAATGGACGATATTGCCGAAAAAGGTGTGGCGGCTCACTATAAGTACAAAGAAGGATTCCGACAAAACAGCGACGAGAAAAACTTCGAAACTTGGGTTACCGAAATCCGCGAAGTTCTAGAAAACCAACAATCGCTGAGTACTACGGAACTTTTAGATAATATCAAACTGAATCTGTACTCCAAAGAGGTTTTTGTTTTCACGCCAAAAGGGGAAATAAAGATTCTTCCTACAGGTTCTACTGCTTTAGATTTTGCATTTTCAGTGCATTCCGATTTGGGGACCAAATGTCTCGGCGCGAAAGTAAACGGAAAACTGGTTCCTATTTCTTATGTTTTGCAAAACGGTGATCAAGTTGATATCCTGTCATCACAAAACCAAAAACCCAAAGCAGATTGGCTTGATTTCGTGGTCACTTCAAAGGCCAAATCGAAGATTAAAGCGATTTTAAATTCTGAAAAAAATCATTTGGTAGAAGAAGGAAAAGAAATTTTGCAAAGAAAAATGCGCCACGCAAAATTGAATTTTAATGATGAGGAAATCAATAAAATGCAGAAATTCTTCAACCTAAAATCTTCGCAGGAATTATTTTTAGGTTTCCAAAATGGTAGTTTGGATATCGGCGACATTAAAAAATACTCTGAAGGGAAAAGCCTTTTCAGCAATATTTTGCAACGTTTCCGAAAATCTCCCAACAAAAATGAGGCCTTCGAAGAAGCTCCGGAAACCAATTTAGATTTGATTGTTTTTGGGAAAGATGAAGAAAAAATGAACTACGGTTTCGCGAAATGTTGTACCGTAATTCCGGGTGATAAAATCTTTGGTTTCATCACCATTTCTGATGGGATAAAAGTCCATAACGATAATTGCCCGAATGCAATTAACTTGCGTGCACAATACGATTATCGAGTTCTTCCCGCAAAATGGGTGAATGAAGAAAGCTTCAAAAACAGAATTAAAATTGAAATCGAGGGCTTAGACAGAATGGGAATGATTAACGATATCACCGCGGTGATCAGTAATTCAATGAACATGGATATGAAAAGTATGTCGATTGAATCCAACAACGGTATTTTCTTGGGAAACATCAATCTAGAAGTGAAAAACAGAAGTCAATTAGAGGAAACTTTCAAACAACTGAAAAATATCAACGGGGTTTCGCGTGTAAAACGACTTTAACAAAAAAAATTAATTAATGCTTATTACTCAATATTTCAAAAAATTTCTACATAATTCACAATCTTCAGGTATTTTACTTATATTCTGCGTTGCCGTTTCCTTGATGGTCGCAAATTCATCACTTGGCAATGCCTTTCAAAATCTGCTCGACACGAAAATAGGCACTGAAATTTTCCACCTAAATTATCCGGTAAGTATTTGGATTAATGATGGTTTGATGGCGATATTCTTTCTGGTTGTCGGTTTAGAAATAAAGCGCGAAATCGTAGAAGGCGAACTTTCCAGTTTTTCGAATGCTTCATTGCCGATTGTTGCTGCACTTGGTGGAATGCTGGTTCCCGCTTTAATATTTTTCCTTTTCAATCAAGGAACCGATTTTGCGAAAGGATGGGCAATTCCGATGGCAACGGATATCGCTTTTTCATTGGCAATCATTTCGATGTTGGGAAAAAAAGTACCGGTATCTCTGAAGATTTTTCTTGCTGCACTTGCTATTGTTGATGATCTGGGCGCAATTGTAGTGATTGCCATTTTTTATACCGACCAAATTCATTGGGATTATTTAGGTTTGAGCGCTTTGATGGTTGTTATTTTAATCATTTTGAACAGATTAAATGTCGTAAAACATATTTTCTATCTTATTCCGGGAGTTTTTCTGTGGTATTTTATGCATCATTCCGGCATTCATGCGACGATCGCAGGCGTTTTGCTGGCTTTTGCGATTCCTACTAATGTTTCGACGACTGAAATTTCACCGCTCGAAAAATTGGAGCAAAAACTCCACTTACCGGTTAACTTTATCATTATGCCGATTTTTGCACTTGCCAATACCAATATTGCATTCAAAAACGGAATGGTAGACGGACTTTTCAGCAATTTCGGTTACGGAATTATTTTGGGACTATTTTTAGGTAAAGTGATCGGCATCAACTTATTTTCCTATATTTTTATCAAGCTGAAAATAAGCACATTACCAGACAAAAGTTCTTGGTCTCAAATGATCGGAGTCGGGCTTTTGGCAGGAATTGGTTTTACCATGTCGATTTTCATCGCTTTGCTTTCATTTAAAGGATTTCCGGAGATTCAGGACGAAGCTAAATTTGCCGTTTTAGTGGCATCTTTACTCTCCGGTCTTGTAGGATTTGCCGTGCTTAATTTCTCTTTCAAAAGAAGAAAAGGATTACGGTAAATCTATTTTTTGGCAGTAATCGTGTGCGATTCGTCGGCTTCTTCCATATCTGGCAAAATATTCGGATCAAAATATTGTGCATTCAATTTTACTTCATCCGCGATCATTTTTTCGACTCGAACTTTCTTAATAGCAATGTTTAATTCGTTGCCCAAAAGAATCAAAATGATATTGATATTCACCCAAACCATCACCAAAATAATAGATCCAATCGATCCGTAAAGAACATTATATCTGGCAAAATCTTTAACATAAATCGCGAAAATATAGGTAAGAATCACAAATAAAACTGTGGTAAATACCGCTCCCGGCATTGCTTGTTTAAACGTAGTAATTTTAAGGCAACCCACCCAATAAAAAAGAGCCAGCAAGATAAAATAGAAAATAGGAAAAGAGATAAATCCGATGATTTTCGACATATTATCTACCAACCAGGAAATATTAATTTCAGGGGTGAAGAGTTTCAGGACGACTTCGCTATAATAAATCCCCAATAACGAAGCGATAATGAGAAAAATAAACGCAATGGTAATTACAAATGCTACCAAATATTCCTTTACAACACCTCTTCTAAGATTGGTATTAAGATTAAACCCATTGATCAAAGAATGCGTTCCGTTCACCGCAAAAATCAATGCAAAAATAATGGTTAAATTACTGATATTCTTCATATTAGGAAGAATAAAAGTTTGAATATAACCGGAAACATCTTTCTGAATATGTGCAGGAAAAATATTGTGCATTAAAACCTCAAAAATATAGAACTGAAGCTTGTCGTAATGCGGAAGATAGGGTAATAAAGACAGCAAAAAGAGAATAAAGGGAAACAAACTAAGGAAAAAACTCCACGAAATACTCGCAGCAATTCTACCAATTTGCATTTTGAAAACGCCCTGCCCATAAATCTCAAACATTTTCCATAGCGAAATGCCTAAAAAAGGGATATGAATACTATCAAGAAATTCACGAATTTTGAGAATGAATTGAGGAGTTTTAATGCCCATTAATCTATATTTGCAGAACAAAGATAAGAAATGAGAATTAATTTGGTTTGCATGGGAAAAACTGACGATAAAGAAATCAGCGGGCTTGTAAAATATTATCAAAATCGGCTCCCGAAACACTGGAATTTCGAAATCACTGAAGTCCCGGATGTGAAAAATGCAAAATATCTTTCGCCCGATCTTCTCAAAAAAGAAGAAGCAAAACTGTTCCTCAATCAAACCGAAAATTCCGATTACATCATTTTGCTGGACGAGAAAGGAAAACAGTTTACCAGCCGAGAATTTGCCTCAAAAATCGACACTTGGATGAATGCTTCTGTAAAAAGGATTTCTTTCTTTATCGGTGGCGCTTATGGTTTTTCGGAGGAAATTTATCAACGGGCAAACGAGAAAATGTCTTTATCGAAAATGACTTTCACCCATCAAATGATTCGTCTCTTTTTTGTTGAACAAATCTATCGTGCCGATCAAATTCTTCAAGGAAAACCTTATCACAACGACTAATTTGCTATCCCAAAACCGATACTTCCCTTTTTTTGTGTATTTTTGATTTTATGGATTTATCTCTTAGAACTGTTACGGTGATGCGCTACATTCTTCCACTCCGCGAAGGTGGTTCGTTGCCTGCTTTGGCGGAAGCTGATGATGATTTTAAATATGTTTTAAAATTCCGTGGTGCTGGTCATGGAGTTAAAATGCTGATCTCCGAACTTTTAGGTGGCAAAATTACAGAAGTTCTGGGTTTGAAAATTCCAGAATTGGTTTTTGCGAACCTTGATGTGGACTTCGGAAGAACGGAAGCCGACGAAGAAATTCAGGATTTGCTAAAGTTTTCCGAAGGATTAAATTTGGGTTTACATTTCCTTTCCGGAGCAATTGCTTACGATGCATCCGTAAAAATAGATCCGCTACTGGCATCGAAAATTGTATGGCTGGATGCATTCATCACCAATATCGATCGTACGTTCAAAAATACCAATCTTTTGCTTTGGCACAAAGAATTGTGGGTGATCGATAACGGGGCATCATTTTATTTCCACCATTCTTGGCAAAACTTCGAGTCCGCAGCGAAAACACCTTTCAAATATGTAAAAGATCACGTTCTGCTTTCTCAGGCTTCGGAACTGGACAAAGCTGATGCCTTTGCAAAATCAGTTTTGAATGATGATGTTTTCCGGGCAATTGTAAATTTAATCCCTGAAGAATGGTTAAAATGGAACGACGCCGATGAATCGCCAGAAGAAATACGAGAAATTTATTTTAATTTCCTGAAAACCAGATTAGAAAATTCTGAAATATTTTTAAACGAAGCCAAAAATGCAAGAGGATAAAATTTACGAATACGCGGTAATAAGACTTGTTCCGATGGTTGAGAGAGAAGAATTTTTCAATATCGGTCTCGTATTGTTTTCTAAAAAGGAAAAATACATCCGAATGGAATTTCATTTGTGCCCGAAAAAATTTGAGTTAATGCATTCCAAATTGGATTTTGAAGATATTAAAAAAAATCTGGAAAACTTCAAAAATGTTGCAAATGGCGAAAAAGCCGGTGGTGAAATAGGAACTATGGATATTCCCGAAAGATTCCGCTGGCTGACTGCCGTGAGAAGTTCGGTGATTCAGACCTCACGGCCACATCCTGGGAAAACAAAGGATTTAGATGCAACTTTTAACCGTTTATTTGAAGAATTGGTGAAGTAGAAATCTTTAATTATAAAAAAACGGACTCAATATAATTGAATCCGTTTTTTAATTGAAACTTTATCTAGAAGCTAAAGTTCAGCCTTGAAAATACATATCTTCCGTTCTGACCAAATTGTGATGTTGACCTGGAATAAACGAATTGATCATTATTTGACGAAGCAGGAAGATTTTTCGTCGGATAAACATCAAATAAATTGTTCGTACCTAGCGTGATACTAAGGTTTTTATTCAGTTGATACGCGACAGAAATATCGGTAACGATTTTATCGGTAATCGTTTGATGTTCATTCAAAGATACCACTCCATCGCCATTTGCATCAATAATATCCGGACTGGTAACTTTTCCGAAATAGGTATTTCTAAGATAAAAAGTAGCGTCTTTCCAAGTGAAACTGTGCGATAAACTCGCCTTAACTTTTGGCACCGCTTCTTCTAGATAAATCCTGGATGCTTCTGAAAAGTACACATTCTCTAAATTAGCTGCTTGTAAAGCGCCGGAAGAATGAATATCCCCCACTCTCTTGGTTCTGTTGAGGTTTATGGCAAAATTATTGTCGAGTTTCGCCTCAGAAAATCGTGAGTGATGAGAAATTACCACATCCAAACCTTTTGTTTCAGTATCGATACCATTGGTAAAGAATTGAGCGGAATTCACACCGGATTGATCAAACAATTCAGGAGCAACCGATCTTGGGAACTGGCCTGTAAGAATAATTCGGTTGTCGATCCTTGTAAAAAATCCATCAGCCGTAAAAGTAAGATTTGCCGACGGTATTTTATAGGTAAACCCAACACTCGCAGATTTGGAACTTTCTTCTTTCAACTTCGGAATTCCCAATAAATGCGCGATTTGCGAATCGTTGCTGAAAGTGCCAACTTCTTTCAAAACCCCATCACTAAACAAAGTTGATGTTACATTATAATAAATTTGATGAATGGAAGGCGCTCGGAAACCGGTAGAACCTGCAAATCTAAAGTTGAAATTATCGGCCAACTTCACTCGTGAAGCTATTTTATAATTAAAAGTAGAGCCAAAATCTGAATAATTTTCATATCTCGCAGCGGCATTTACCAAAAGCCAATTGGTGAAATTCATCTCCAAATCGACATAACCAGCAACAGATTGACGGTTTTTATCCACTGCATTTTCCGGACGGAAACCTCCAAATACCTGCGAATTGCCTGGAAGCAAATTACCAAAAAAGTCGGTTGGTTTTATGTTGTTTGGCGTGGATGCTGTTTGCGGGTTTCCGTAGATGTCATAAGCGGTATAAGATGCTTCTTCACCAGCAGTAATAAGAAAGTTTTCAAAACGATGTTCCGCTCCGAATGCAGCATTAAAACCTTCTAGAACATCATAATTCTTAGAAAAATCTAAATTAACGGTGTTCTGAGAAAACTTCAGTCCACCTGCATCAAATTCATTTGGTGAGGCAAATCGTAATGAAGTATTTCCGGTATTTTTAATGGTATAATCAAATGAGTTTTGGCCAAATGTATTGCTTAAATCTATGTTCCAACCATTCCATTTTCCCTTAATTCCCGCCGCAAGCGAAAGGTCCAAAATATTGGTTCCGATCTCCGGTAAGTAACCATTAGGATAAATCCCGGTAAAGGTTCTGCTTTGATTTGGTCGTCTGTAAAACCCACCGGAAGTTCCATTTCTTAAACTGAAACCTCCAAAAGTGTACACCTTCCAAGTATCACTTATTGGCATTTCGATATTAGCAAAAAACTGATGGTTATTGAGCTTGGATTGCCCAACTTGCATATTGAAATCTTTTCGGTTCAAACCACGGTAAGACAATTCCTGATCCGTAACATTCGCTTTTAATAGACCTTGCAAAGTAGTAATTGTATTGGCATTTTGTATCTGATTCTGGAATTCCTGGGAAAAATAGTTTACCTGTTGCGAATATTGGTGAATATTATCAATGATTTGCTGCGTGTTTGCAGTGTTGTTGATATTACTATAGAGCGAAGAAAGATTTACACCATTATTTAATGCTCGTTGCTCAATCGCGTTGTAAGCATTGTAGATTGCGCCACTTTCCGTTCCGGCTCTTGAAGTTGGATTTCTAAAAGTGGATGCCCAGGTTAGGTTATAAAAACCTCCTTTTTTCCCAATTTTATTACCATAATTAAGGTCAACTTGGATGGTTTGTCCGTCAAAATCTCCGGTATGATCGTTCGCTGTTGGCGTTAAATTTCCTCCGTAAGAAACCTGGCCACCCAACTTTCCGGTATCGTTCTTTAATGCTAAATTGATTACTCCTGCAATTGCATCAGAGCCATACTGCGCTGAAGCTCCATCTCTCAATACTTCAATTTTTTGAATCGCAAAAGATGGAATCGCATTTAAATCTGTACCAACTGTTCCTCTACCTGGACTTCCATTGACGTTCACCAAAGCAGAAGTGTGTCTTCTTTTTCCGTTTACTAAAACCAGAACCTGATCAGGTCCTAAACCTCGCAACTGAGCAGGATCCAAATGATCTGTTCCATCGGCGTTGGTTTGAATCGTTGAGGTAAATGATGGCGCAACTGAATTTAAAATTGCAGAAATATTCGTTTGAGGCAATACCAAGGATTCCTGCTTCAAGTTGAAAACATCTACAGGAACCGGACTGTCGATTTTGGATCTTGCTCCATTTCTGGATCCTAAAATAACCACTTCCTCTACATTGCTCACTCTAGTGCTGTCGGTTTGTGCATAGGCATTGGATGCTAGAAAAAACAATACCGAAGCCGACAAAATAGTTTTTCTTTTATTCATATAATGATTTATTAATTAATGTTTTTTACAAATTTCGATCTGCAAAAGTAAATCATTTAAATTAGTCTACAAAATAAGTAGACTTTTAATATAAAAAAAATATTGAAGAGTTTTCAATATCTTTTTTATTTAAAAAATTGCATTTAAGTTTGATTTACAGAAGATTAACTAATTCCTTTTTCCTACAAGATTAGATCTTTGTCAATTTTGCAAACTTAAGAATCAGATTTTTCTCGCCTTCATGCTGGAATTTTACTTTCGCTTTTATATTATCAGGGTCGGTTCCATCAAGGAAAAGCACTTCTCCCACTCCAAAACGGTCATGCCGAACTTGATCACCAACTTCGATATTTTCTGAAGAAGCTCCGCTAGGATTGGTAATTCTAGCAGTGGCAACCGGTTTTAATTTTTGTGAAACTGGCAAGGGTTCACTTCTTTGAATACTTTTCTTTTCTTCTTTCTTTTTGAAAAATCTTGGTTCGGCAGGTTCATCATCAAAAATACTGGACTTTAAGCCGGAACGATTGATAAAACGAGTTTCTGCAACAGGATTTATAAATTCCAAATGTTGAGCATCCATTTCACTCAAAAACCGCGACGGTTCCGCATCGGTAATTTTTCCCCACTGAAACCTGGAAACTGCATAAGTGAAATATGCCTGTTTTTCGGCTCTGGTTAAAGCCACATAAAACAATCTTCGCTCCTCTTCAAGCTCTTCCCTAGTCGATGAACTCATGAAACTAGGGAAAAGATTTTCTTCCAAACCAACAAGGTGCACCACTGGAAATTCCA
Organism: Kaistella haifensis DSM 19056; assembly: GCF_000735695.2. Lineage (GTDB taxonomy): Bacteria > Bacteroidota > Bacteroidia > Flavobacteriales > Weeksellaceae > Kaistella > Kaistella haifensis. The sequence goes on along the minus strand of NZ_JASZ02000025.1, from coordinate 41,331 downwards.
AACCTTTCGAAAGGTGAATCGTCATCAGCGAAACCTGATCTCCTTGTTCGTCTTTATCGGTTTGTGTATCCGCTGACAGCGCGATGTTTTCTAGAAAATTGGATAATGATGGATCACCATCTTCAATTTGTTGTTGCTCTTCGATGAAACCCTGCATCGAATTCATCAATTCCTGAATATTTTCCACTCGTGAAATTCCTTCGGGTGTTTGATCGTCTTTCAAAAATTTAATCAAACCACTTCGTTTAGCAACTTCCATCGCTACATTATAAGCATTTTCGGTTTTCAGCATTACTTGAAAAGCTTTAATCATCGACCAGAAATCTGAAAGTTTAGTTAAAATTCCGTTGTTTAATCCCAATTGTGGGGCATAAATTCCTAAATTATCCAAAACTGAAGACACAGAAACATTCTGCGAATCCGCAAAAACCACTAATTTATTCTGAGTAGTTTCCCCGATTCCTCGAGCAGGATAATTAATGATTCGCGACAGCGCTTCACCATCATTTTCATTAATCAAAATTCGTAGATAGGCAATTAAATCCTTTACTTCTTTTCTTTGATAAAAGGAAAGTCCACCGTATACTTTATAAGGAATATTTTTTCTTCTCAACGCATCTTCGAAAGCACGAGTTTGAGAATTGGTACGGTACAATATCGCAAAATCGGTAAATTTTCTTTGCTCGGAATTGTGTTTTTCCCAAATATTCGAAGCCACAAAACTTGCTTCGTCCGCATCAGAAAGAGCACGATAAACTTTAATTTTATCTCCTTCTTCGTTCTCACTGAATACATTTTTCTTAAACTGCTGAACGTTTTTAGAAATCACCACATTAGCAGCATTTACAATATTTTGCGTGGATCGGTAATTTTGTTCCAGCGAAACCGTAACCGCGTCCGGATAATCTTTTTTAAAGTTTAAAATATTATAAATATTCGCACCTCGGAATGAGTAAATGGATTGTGCATCATCGCCCACCACACAAATATTTTCAAATTTTGAAGCCAAAGCTTTTACAATCAAATACTGCGAATGGTTGGTATCCTGATACTCATCGACCAAAATGTACCGGAAACGATCCTGATATTTCGCCAAAACCTCCGGAAATCTGGTGAGTAACTCGTTTGTTCTTAAGAGCAAATCATCAAAATCCATCGCGCCGTTTTTAAAACAAGCTTCCACATATTTTTGATAAATCAATCCCATATGTTTCATGTTCGCACGTTCATCATTTTCGATGAGTTCGGGATTTCCGAAATAGGCTTTCACCGTGATGAGATTGTTTTTGTAATTGGAAATTCTGGCTTGAACTTTTTTCGGTTTGTATAAATCCGCATCGATATTGTTATCTTTCAACACTTTTCTGATGACGTTTAGCGAATCTTGAGAATCGTAAATCGTAAAATTTGACGGAAAACCCAATAAGTGCGCTTCACTTCTAAGAATCCTTGCAAAAACCGAGTGAAAAGTTCCCATCCAAAGAGATTTCGCTTCACTTTGTCCGACCACTTTTCCAATACGCTCTTTCATTTCTTTAGCTGCTTTGTTGGTAAAGGTAAGCGCAAGAATATTAAATGGATCAACGAGATTGGTGATTAAATGGGCGATCCGCATGGTGAGTACACGGGTTTTGCCGGAACCTGCGCCTGCGAGTACCATTAGCGGACCTTCCAGGGTGGTTACGGCTTGATATTGTGCTTCATTTAAACCTTTCAAATAATCCATTAGAACAAAAATTTTGGGTCACAAATTTAGTGAAATATATACGGAAGTCAAAGTGAAGATCTGCGTCCGAACTGTTAAATTATTTTAATCAAAATCCCAAAAAAGCTCCAAATATGGAGCTTTCAATGAGAATTATTTTGATTATTGTTTTCACAATAATTATTTGATGAGTTGAATATTCACCGCGGAAAAACCTTTCGGGGAACGTTCTTTATCGAAAGAAACTTTGTTTCCTTTTTTCACAGGGTGTGCACAGTTGTTTTCGTGAAAGAAAATATTGTCTTTCGTGCTGTCTTCAGTGATGAAGCCGTAACCTTTATCGCTAAGGAAAGTGATGATTCCGGATTGGATTTTGTCTTCCACAGGAATCGGAGCTGCACCGAGTTGAATATCATCGAGATTAATTCCTTCGCGGTTTTGATCATGGGGACGGGTTTCTGTAAGTTGCCCGTTTTCATCGACATAAAGAAACATTTCCTCTAAACCTTTTCCCTTATTGTTATTGGTTTTGCGTTCTTCACGCTTAAGGTTTTTCTCCTTTTGTTTTTGAAGCTTTTTCTTGAAGTTTTCTTTTTTTGAGAAAGAATCTGCCATATATTATTATCGTATTTAAGTTTGTTTTAGTTGCTATTCGGTTGTATCATTGGCACCTGCTTACCGAAAAATCTGCGGGTGATAATGTATAAAAGCAACTGCGAAAAAACGATAACTGAGTAAGAAAAATGTAGAATTCTAAACGGTAATAGAGTAAGCAAAGGCAGCAGCCTTTTATAAATTATAGTGCAAAGATACAATTTTTATTTGACAATCGATGAGATTATATAACCCGATTTGAGCTTGACTTAATTAATTTAAAAAAATCAAGTCGTAAGTTTATTGAGTTGATCCATTACTTCATCAATTTCAAAAGGCTTTGCGATGAATGCATTGGCTCCGGACTGAAGCGCGGTTTGTTCCAGTCCTCTACTTGCAGACATAATCACCACCGGAATATTTTTCGTGGTTTCATTTTCTTTTAATTTTTTGCAAATATCTCTGCCATCTTCGCCGGAAAGCCACATATCGAGAAGAATAATGTCTGGTTTAGAGACAGATTCTACATAAGTGAAAATCTCGGATCCTCGCTCGAAAGCATTGACTTCAAAGCCTTCAAAATCGAGCATAATTCCCAAGGAATCCAAAATGGCTACATCATCATCTACAATTACAATCTTTTTTGAGTTCATTTTTTTTGAATATTTAACTTTGTGATAGGGGCAGCGAGAATGAAAACGTTGAACCTTTACCTAGAACACTATTGACCCAAATTTTCCCGCCAGAGCGTTCCACGATTTGTGCGGCGATATACAATCCCAATCCTAATCCCGGAAATGTGCTTTCCTCATCGCCACTTACCCGATAGTATTGCTCGAAAACACGGTCTTTTTTGTCTTCCGGCATTCCAATTCCAAAGTCTTTTACTGTAAAAATTACTTTATTTTCTTGATGTTGAGTTTCTACAATTATTCGATCGGCATGGGGTGAATATTTTATGGCATTTGCTATCAAATTGGTAATCACTTGCCCTATCCTTTCTCTATCAGCAAAAACTGTACCTCCTTTTTCTGTGTAAATTTCTATTTTGTGTATTGTGGACATTTGCAATTCTTCCGCAGTTTCCAAAACCACTTTTTCAAAATCAAAGCTGCTTTGATTAAGATGAATTTTTCCTGAATTAATTTTCGTTACATCCAATAAATCTCCGATTAACGAAGTGAGTTTCACAACTTGCAAATCCATTTTTTTAGCGAAATCAGCATTTTTTTCATCGCCGGTTTTTCTGAGCATTCGTTCCAAAACTTGGGCATACAATTTTAGGGAAGTCAAGGGTGTTTTTAGTTCATGACTAGCGATTCCCAGAAATGTATCTTTCTGTTTCACTAGATTTTTAAATTCAGTAATATCGGTACTGGTTCCAATCCATTTGCAAAATTCACCATCTTTGAAAAATGGAGTTCCCGTGGTAAGATACCATATATATTCATTCTTTTCGCGGTCGAACATTCTGTACTCCAACTCGAATTGTTTTGGATCCTCCGAAATATCTCGCCAAATTTTCGCAACGCTAGGCAAATCATCCGGGTGAACGATTTTAGTAAAATCAAATTTGTCGATTTCATCAATCGTTAAATTAAGCAATCTCAACAGATTAGCATTTCCATAATCTAATTTCCCGGTAGGACCTGCACTCCAAACCATATGTGGCATTGCGTTGGCAAAATTTCGGTATTCATCTTCGGCGGATTCTGCTATTTTCCTAGCATTGATCAATTCTGTTACATTTACGGCTACATTAATGATTGCATATACCTTTCCATCGACATCACGCATTGGTTTGTAGGAAAAATTGTAATAGAAAGTTTGTAGAACCCCATCCACGAATAAATCTACACGATCTTCCTGTGAGAAATAGGGTATTCCTGTTCTGTAAACGTTTTTTAGAATATCAATAAATGGTTGCCCCTGAAGTTCCGGCAAAGCATTCTGTAAGGTCTTACCAATTACCGTTTTGTCTTTTCCCCAAGTTCTAATCATTTGATCATTGGCAAATTCGATAATTAAATCTTCTCCTTTATAAATGGCCGTGGAATAATCCGAAGATTCTACTAGTTCCTTGAAACGGAGTTCACTTTCCCATAATTTCTTCTCAGAAAGAACCTTATCAGTAACTTCTGTAGCAACCACACTGACTCCAATAATTTTTTCATCATTAAAAATTGGTGAGTACAGAAAATCGAAATAGCAATCAGTCAAAATACCATTTTTCTCTAATTTAGCCAGCATATTGTTTCCTTTATAGGGCTTTCCTGATCGATAAACTTCCTGCAAAATCTTGGGAAACTCTTGATCCTTAATTTCGGGAGGTGCTTCCAGTAGTGGCAACCCAATAACGGACTCGCTTTTACCCCATAAATCCAGGATCTGCTGGTTGGCAATTTCTACCACCTGATTTTCTCCCATCAACATTGCTAATGCGATCGGTGCTTGACCAAAAAGTGTAGTTAAAGATTCAAAACTCACTTGGTGCTGAAGAAAATTTTTCATAATTGCTAATTTATAAAAAAAATAGGCTGATGACCACTAATATCCTATGTCCGATAAGAAATAATTATAAAATTTCTTTTCATAAATAATAGTTACTGGATGACATTTGCTGCTAACGAAAATAGACCTACTTTAATGTTTTATATTTGAAAATATTAATTATATTTGCACTTCTTAAACTTCGAACAAAAAATGAGCACAATATTTACATTATTCATGATTCTGATCATGATTGCGAGTATCTTACTAATCATCATCATCATGGCACAAAACCCAAAAGGTGGAGGTTTATCCGGAACTTTCGGTGGAACCTCATCTGCTCAGTTTGGAGTACAACGTACCAATGATTTCATGGAAAAAGCGACTTGGACTTTAGGAAGCGCAATTATAATTCTTATTTTACTAAGTGTTATTCTTACTGGGAAACCTAGCAACACGGTTCCAACTGCTCCGGTAAAAACAGAAGCTCCAGCTCCACAAACAGCGCCTGCTACAAACAGCCCTGCAACTGCACCGGTAAATACTCCGGCTCCAGCAGGAAATTAGCATTACGCTTTACACAACAAACAAAACGGCTTAGTAATTCTAATCCGTTTTTTTTTTGATTTTATTCAAAGTTTCGCTCTTTAATTCCCCAATAATGATCCTGATGATGCAGAAACAAACACTCAATCCAGCTATCCAAAGACATTTTGGATAATATTTCATCATCGATTTCAGAAAATTGGGTTTCAAAAAAGTCTTTATTGATTTTCAAATTTCTCCGATCCAGAATCATCACATTTTCCTCCGAAAAAAAAGGATAATTCTTAATATCTGAATTTGTTGTGAGAATTTTTTTTCCGGATGCCAATGCTTCAAATGTTCGAATTGTTAAACCATTTTGAAAAGGTTTATTAATATCCAAAACGGAAAAAGATTGGCTATAAATTTCAGCAATTTCTGCGTGTTTCAGTTTGGTAAAACTAAGTTTTTTGATGTCAAAATGTTGCAAATGCCGATCGAATAACCACTTCAACAAAAATGCAGTTCTTCCGGGAGCATAGTAATAAAAAAACGTTTTCAAATGATGTCGCTCCGCAATTTCCCGAACCTTTTCACCGATTGCGTAACGGTCGGTATGCGCAGTTCCGATAAAGGTTATATCATACTTTTGTTCTTTTATTTCTCGGATATTTTTGTAATCATCAATAAAAAACAAAGGCCGAAAATGCAGACCGAAACGTTTAGCATCACGTGGTTCAAAAGTGAAATTTTTATCGAAAAACGGATAGAGTTTTTGAAATTTTGGATATTCGTCAACTGCGTCGTAGGAATAGAAAATTTTCTCAGCCAACGGATTCTTTTCTCGAAAAGCTTCAAGAAAGAAAAACGGAATGCTTTCACCTTTTATTAATAAGAAAAAATCATATTTTTTTTTTGAAATTTCCACCAAAATTTTGCGATAATAGCGGTTTATTCTTCGCTGATACCAACCGCTATTTACGCGGATAATTCCTTTAGACAAAAGAGAATCCGATGGTCTTTCGTTATAAAAATCTACTTCAGCTCCCCATTTTTTCAATCGTTCGATAATCGCTTTTTCATAACCGAAAAAATGGGCAGAAATAAACAATATTTTTTTTCCTTTCAGATTCATGTTTTCAGGAAACCTTTTTGTTTCATTTCTTGCAATGAAGCTTCAAAATCATTTTCCAAAACCGGCTGTTTTAAAACCCATTCGGTGAAATCTTGCATTCCTTGCGAAAAACTTACTTTAGGTTGATAATTCAAGAGGTTTTTCATTAATGAAATATCCGCAAAGTTATGTCGGATGTCGCCAATCCTGAAATTTCCAGTAACCGAAACAACCACATCTTTCTGATATTTTTCTACAAGATTTTCCGCCACAGATTTTACGGTAGTTGCAATTCCGGTTCCTACATTGATGATTTGGTTATTTGCGGCATCCATTTCCAAACTTCTTATCGTAGCTTCTACGGTATCATCAATATTGATAAAATCTCTGGTCGGCAAACCATCTTCAAAAATATTGATGTCTTTTCCACTTAAAATTTGCGAAGAAAATATCGACAAAATACCAGTATAGGGATTGACAAGCGATTGCCCAACTCCATACACATTTTGGTAACGCAGAATCATATAATCGACTGCTATCGTTGGACAAACGAGTTTTACCATTTGTTCCTGCTGCAGCTTTGTGAGTCCGTAAAACGAAGTTGGATGAAGTTTAGAATCTTCAGAAGTAGGAAGTGGCTTCATGATTTCACCTTTTTCATCATTCATTTCGAAGATTCCTTTTTCCATAAAATCCGTTCTTCGGTTGCTAGGATACACAATCTTCGCAGATGAATCCTGGTATTTACCTTCGCCATAAACCGCTCTAGAAGATGCTAAAACAAACTTCTTGACGCGGTTTTTTTTATTAACCAAAACATCAAGAATAAGCGCTGTTCCCGAAACATTTACCTTATTATATCTTTCGATTTCATACATCGACTGACCGGTTCCAGTTTCTGCCGCCAAGTGTATAATGGCATCTTGGTTTTCTATGGATTTTTCGAGGTCAATCCTATTCGAAACATCCCCTTTAATGAATTTTACTTTACCTAAAATACGTTGGTAAAGCGGTGAATTCTTTTCAGGATTTGCGCTATGGATTTGTTCGGAAAGACAGTCTAAAACGGTCACTGAATATCCACGATTGATTAATTTCAGTGCAAGTGAACTTCCGATGAACCCGGCTCCACCGGTAATTAATATATTTTTCAATTTACCCACTTATTCTTTCCCAGATTTGGGTTTGCTGGTTATACTTTTTTACGATTTTCGCAGGCGAACCTACGATGACACAATAATCAGGAAAAGTTCCTTTCACAACCGAATTAGCACCTACAACGCATTGTTTTCCCAACACGGTTCCGGGCATAATTGCGGCGCCCATTCCTATAAAACAATTTTCTCCGATGGTTGTTTTTTTAACGGTAATTTTTTGTTTTACAACATGTTTTCCAATTTCGGTGTAATCATGATCGATATTGGTGATGAAAACATTGGCTAAAATCAGCGAACGCTTCCCTATTTTTAGTTGACCAGCGGAAGTAATGTGCACATTCTGAGAAATCACCACATCATCTTCTATTTCGATGGTTCCTCCGTCTTGGGTTTCCATTCTTAGGTGCGGAAGAATTCTCACTTTTTTTCCAATAAAAATATTCCGGATTCCTTTCAGGAAAATAGGTTTCCCAAGATATGAAGGCATCCCAAATTTGCCAAAAAAAGGCGCATAACACAACGCTCTGATTCCCCAAAGTATTTTATCCATCATAGTTTTGCTCTTATTGGCCTCACAATATATTTTAATTTGGAAAATACAAAATAAAAAATATATCCCAACAAATTGATCCGTTTATTTCGATACATTTCCGAAATATTTTTCTGGATACCTTTCTCCATTTCTTTTAAATTTGCAGAAAGTCCCGAAAACCCGAAAGATTTTTTGCCATTTCCTGCGATTACAAGTTTTTCAGGAAGTAGAAACATCGAATTGTTTTCGCTGATTCTCATCCAATAATTGGCATCTTCAGAATATCTTTGTCTTTCGTCAAAAAAACCGGTATTTTCAAGAATTTTCCTTTTGAAAATTGCCGTAGAAGTTTGCCCGGTAATTTTAAACAATAATTTATTTAAACTAATGATAACCAAACCACTACTACCAATCACATACGGAAAACTCACTTTTTCATCATTCCATAAAGAAGCAAGAAAATCCACCCCAAAATTCTGATTTACAAGATATTTCATCTGTTTTTCGGTTTTTTCCGGAAGCCATTCGTCATCGGAATCGAGCAAAGCAATGTAATCTCCTTTTGCGATTTTCAGTCCTGTATTCCTAGCTTTGGAAACACCGCCGTTTTCCTGATTAATCAATTGAATTGGCATTTCTGGATTTTTTTTTCGGTAATTTTCAAGAATTTCTGCACTTCGATCTGCGGAACCATCATTAATGACAATGATTTCAAACTCGCCTTTCCACGTTTGATTTTTAATCGAATCAAGACATTTTTCGATGCTTTCTTCGGCATTATAAACGGGAATTATCACAGAAATCACCATTGAAATTTGTTTAAAAATTAAAAACTACCATTTACGATCAATCTAAAATATAAATTTTGTGTGGGAAATTAATCTTTTTCGTTGTAAGGCAACCGGTTCTGAATCGATCTGCCCAATGAAATTTCATCCGCATATTCCAGCTCATCTCCCACCGATATTCCGCGAGCGATGGTAGAAAAATTAACCTCAAAATTTTTGAATTTTTTATAAATGTAATAAGCCGTCGTATCGCCTTCCATCGTCGCACTCAGTGCGAAAATCAGCTCTTTAACTTCCCCACTTTCCAGTTTTTTTTCAATCGAAGAAATGTGAAGTTGATGCGGACCAATACCTTCCATCGGCGAAATTTTGCCGCCCAAAACCAAATATTTTCCTCTGTATTTTCCGGTATTTTCAATCGCCATCACATCTCTCACATCTTCTACGATGCAGAGGATTTCTTCATTTCTTTTCGGGTTGGCGCAGATTTCACAAATCTCCACATCGGAGAAATTATGACAATCTTTGCAATACTTTATTTCGGTAACGAGTTTATTCAGCGCATCTCCCAAAGCAATTGCTTGACTTTCCGGCTGTTTCAGCAGATGCAATGCCAATCTCAACGCCGATTTTTTTCCGATTCCGGGCAATCCCGAAATTTCTTCTACTGCTTTTGCTAATACTTTGCTCGGATAATCCATTCCACAAAAATAAAATTTAAAACCTCAAGGTGCAAGTTTCACTCCTTTTATTATCTTTGGTGAAAATAGCTTTATGATTCTTCAAAATTTAAATTATCCTCTCGATTTCAAATTTAAAATTACCACCCTTTCTAGCGATTTCAATATCACCGATAAAAACGGAAATTATGTGGCATACGTTCGCCAGAAAATGTTTAAATTAAAAGAAGATGTCATTATTTTCAATGACGAAACCCGTTCTCGGGAACTTTTCCGAATTCAAGCTAACCAATGGATCGATTTTAATGCTTCCTACTCGATAACCGATTTAGAAAACGGGAAAAATTTCGGAAGATTAGCAAGAAAGGGAATGCGTTCTTTGTGGAAATCATACTACGATGTTTTGGACGAAAATAACGCATTAAAATTCCAAATCAGCGAAGACAATGCTTGGGTGAAAGTTTTGGATGGTTTTATTGGAGAAATTCCCATTGTTGGGATGTTTACCGGATATTTCCTGAATCCATCGTACACGGTGAAAGATTCCGCAGGAAAAGAATATTTCCGCCTCAAGAAAATGCCGTCATTGTTTGGACGAAGATTTCAACTCGATCGGTTAATCGATATCGACGATGAAGACGAATCACTAGTGGTTTTATCTTTATTAATGATGGTTCTTTTGGAAAGAGAACGAGGATAAATTTCAAAAATAAACCTATGAGTGATATTTAAAAATAAAATTTTCCAAAACCTCCATTTTTTTTAAATTCAATAAATAATTGCCTGACTTTTTTTCAGGCATTTTTTTATTCTTAAATTTGAGGAAAATATTATTTATAATGGAAATTACGCAGATAGAACCTCAAATAGTCTGGAAAAATTTTGCTGCATTAAACGCAATACCTAGACCTTCCAAAAAAGAAGAAAAAGTAATTGAATTCATTAAAAATTTTGGTGAAAATCTTGGTTTGGAAACTACCGTTGACGAAGTAGGAAACGTTATCATCAAAAAACCTGCAACTCCGGGAATGGAAGACCGAAAAGCAATCGTGATGCAATCTCACCTCGATATGGTTTGCCAAAAAAACAATGATGTTCTTTTCGATTTCGAAACCCAAGGAATCCAAATGGAAGTAGATGGTGATTGGTTAAAAGCAAAAGGAACAACTTTGGGCGCTGATAACGGTTTGGGAGTTGCCGCAATCATGTCGGTTTTGGAAAGTTCGGATATTCCACATCCCGCTCTGGAAGCACTTTTCACTATTGATGAAGAAACCGGAATGACCGGTGCAATTGGCTTAAAACCCGGACAATTATCTGGTGAAATACTTCTTAATTTAGACACCGAAGAAGATGACGAAATCGATATCGGTTGTGCTGGTGGAATCGACGTAACAGCTTCCCAAAACTACAATTTGGAAGATGCGAAAGGACAAATCGTGAAAATTGAAATCAAAGGTTTGCAAGGTGGACATTCCGGAATGGACATCCATAAAGGTTTCGGAAATGCAAACGTAATCCTAGGAAGATTGTTGTACACCGGTGTTTACAACCAAAACATTCAGCTCATATCCATTGATGGTGGCGGTTTGCGAAATGCGATTCCACGCGAAGCAAATGCTGTATTTTCGGTGAGAAATGAAGTAGAATTCATCGATAATGCCAATATTTTGAAAGCTTCAATCCTCGAAGAATTTGCAAATGTTGAAAAAGATCTGCAAATAAATATTGAAAATTTCAGTACCACAGAAAAAGCTATTTCTGAGGAAGATTCCAAAAAAATAATTTTAGCATTAAAATCCGCTCACAACGGTGTTTACCGAATGTCTCCGGATGTAGCTGATTTGGTAGAAACTTCCAATAATATCGCTCGTGTCGAGCTGAAAGATGGTACATTAAAAATTTTAAATCTTTCCAGATCATCGGTTGATTCTACAAAATTTGCTGTTGCAGAACAATTGAAATCCGTTTTCGAATTGGCAGGTTTTGAGGTAGAATTCAGCGGTTCGTATCCGGGTTGGAAACCAAAACCAGGTTCGGAAATAGTAAAAATCATGGAGAAAATTTACGAAAGAGATTTCGGCTCAAAACCGCACGTAGTCGCTTGTCACGCAGGTTTGGAATGCGGAATTATCGGTGCTAACTATCCTGAAATGGAAATGGTAAGTTTCGGACCGACGATTCGTGGAGCACACTCACCTGAAGAAAAAGCAAATATTCCATCTACACAAAAATTTTGGGCATTTTTGAAAGAAATTCTAAAGGAAATTCCTAAAAAATAAGGTCTAGCGCAATTTTCGGAGATTTCCGTTATGCAACCGTTTTTATTTATCCCAACGGAGCAGAATCTTATTACGCTGCTCGCTGATTTCGAGGAAAACTTAACGGATAAAAAAGTACATCATTAAAAATAAAAATCCCGTAACATAGAGTTTCGGGATTTTGTTATTTAAAAAAGTAATTATTTTCTATGGATAAGGCGCGATTTGAACTTCCAATCCATCGATCTTTTCGGTGATTTGGATTTGGCAACCCAATCTGGAATTATCTTGAACGTGAAACGCTTCAGCAAGCATTGCATCTTCTTCAGCGCCCATTTCTTCCAATTTTTCGGCACCATTAATTACATAGACCTGACAAGAAGCGCACATCGCCATTCCGCCACAAACCCCGATGGTACCTTCTTCCGCCAATTCGTAGGAACGCATCACTTCCATTAAATTCATGGACATATCGGTTGGCGCAATAACTTCGTGAGTTTGGCCGTTTCGGTCGGTAATTTTTAATTGAATATCCTGCATTTTTTTGATTCTAGTATTTAATCAATCTTTTTCACAACAGCTTTTTCCGCTTCTTTTCGGCTTCCATCAAAACCATCTACTCCACTTACTGTTGTATATTTTAAAACATATTTTTTACCCGGATTCAGCATATTGTAAACGCTTTGGCACATTAAAGTAGCTTCATGGAAACCACATAAAATCAGTTTCAATTTTCCTGGATAAGTATTGATATCGCCAATCGCATAAATTCCTGGAATATTGGTTTGATAATCCAATGCATTGTTCACAACGATGGCATTTTTCTCAATTTCTAAGCCCCAATTTGCAATATCTCCCAATTTTGGAGTAAGCCCGAAAAGCGGAATGAAATAATCGGTTTCCACATCGAATGTCTCGCCTTCTTTTTCCAAAGTAATTGCGGTAACTTTTCCTTCACCCTTAATTCCAGTCACTTCAGCTGGAGTCACCAACTTTATTTTTCCTTGATCCTTCAGAGCCTGAACTTTTTCAACAGAATCCAAAGCACCACGGAATTCGTTTCTTCGGTGAACCAAAGTTACTTCACTTGCAACATCGTCCAAGAAAATGCTCCAATCCAAAGCAGAATCACCACCACCTGCGATCACCACTTTTTTATTTCGGAAATGTTCAGGTTCTTTAATGAAATATTCCACCCCTTTTTCTTCGTAATCAGCGATGTTTTCGATGGTCGGTTTTCTAGGTTCAAAAGTTCCCAATCCTCCTGCAATTGCTACAGCTTTTGCGTGGTGAACGGTACCTTTGTTGGTTACCACTTCGAAAGTTCCATCTTCAAGTTTATTTAAAGTTTGAGCGGTTTCGCCCAAGGTAAAGCCCGGTTGGAACTGCTTAATTTGCTCCATTAAATTATCGATCAATTCTCCTGCATTCACTGATGGAAAACCTGGAATATCAAAAATAGGTTTTTTCGGGTAAAGCTCTGTCAGCTGTCCACCTGGTTGTGGCAAAGCATCGATAAGATGGCATTTCATTTTCAGCAGACCTGCTTCAAAAACTGCGAAAAGCCCGGTTGGCCCAGCTCCTATTATTAATAAATCGGTTGTAATCATTGATGATTTTTTTAAGAAATTTTTGTGCCACAAATTTAAGAAAAATAAAAGAACAGCGAATTACATAAGAGTGACAAATGTCATTTTAAATTGCTTCCAAATCAATGTTTTATATTTGTGGCAAATTTTTTGCAAAACGAAAGACTATGAAAAAATTGTTAATCGCTTTCAGTATGATGATTTTTGCTTTGGGATTCTCTCAAAAGCTCGATAACATCCAATCTGGCGAATATTTAAATTATAGAATTCACTACGGACTTTTGAATGCCGGAACCGCAACTTTAACCACCTTAAAAACCACCTACAAAGGTCAACCGCATTTCTATGTGAAAGGTTATGGGAAAACTACCGGTGCTGTTCGCGCTTTCTTTAAAGTGGAAGATTACTACGAAAGTTACATCAATTATAACACCGGTTTACCAAGTTTTTATGTGAGGAATGTACAGGAAGGAACTTATACCCAACACTTCGAAACCAGTTTTAATCATAACAACCACACTTTAATTTTAACGGATAAAGAAAAAAATACTTCCCGCGTGGTAAACTCTGTTAAAGGAATTCAGGATATGCTTTCGGCGTTTTATTATTTAAGAAGTTTGGAGCCGACTGAACTGAAGATTGGAAGTGTAAAAAAACTGAACGTGTGGATCGATGATGAAATGTTTCCTTTCCAGATTAAAATTGTAGGAAGTGAAAATATTAAAACAAAATTCGGAACTATCAATGCTTTGAAAATTGTTCCTCAAGTCATGAGTGGCCGAGTTTTCAAGGATAAAGAAGGCGTAACAATGTGGGTGAGCAACGACAAAAACCTAGTTCCTTTAGCGATAAAAGCTGAACTCGCAGTTGGCTCTTTGAAAGCCAGCATCGATTCGTATAAAAATGTGAAGTATCCACTGAATTTTAGCAAATAAACTTAAAATCCTTTTGCAAAAAGATATTCGCAAAAGAAAATTATAAAAAAAGACCGTTTCAATACTATTGAAACGGTCTTTATAATTTTTTTAAAGAACAATTAAAGCGATTTAAACTGCTCCAACATTCTCTTATCATTTTCAAAAAACATTCGGATATCGCTCATTTGATAAAGCAACATCACGATTCTCTCAATTCCCATCCCAAAAGCGTAACCGGAATATTTATCCGCATCGATATTGACGTTTTTCAAAACCGCAGGATCCACCATTCCGCAACCCATAATTTCCAGCCAGCCAGTTCCTTTGGTTATTCGGTAATCGGTTTCGGAATTCAGTCCCCAATACACATCCACTTCCGCACTTGGCTCTGTGAAAGGGAAATAGGAAGGTCTCATACGGATTTTCGATTTCCCGAAAAGTTCGGTGGTAAAAAACTGAATCGTTTGTTTTAAGTCTGCAAAACTCACATTTTCATCAATGTATAAACCTTCAATTTGATGGAAAATACAATGCGAACGAGAAGAAATAGCTTCATTTCTGAACACTCTACCAGGCGAAAGAATCCGCATTGGTGGTTGGTTTTCTTCCATATGTCGAATTTGCACGGATGAAGTGTGTGTTCTCAGCAAAACATCGGGATTGGTTTCGATGAAGAAAGTATCTTGCATATCCCTCGCCGGATGATATTCCGGAAGGTTTAGCGCAGTGAAATTATGCCAATCATCTTCGATTTCCGGACCGTCGGCCACTGCAAAACCTATAGATTTAAAAATCTCGATGATTTTATTTTTCACCAAATTAATCGGATGGCGCGTACCGAGATCAGCGGGAAATCCAGGTCTCGTTAAATCTTCTTTTTCAAGAATGAGGTTAGATGAAGATGCATTTTTCAGGGAATCAAGTTTTGCCTCGACTGCCTGTTTCAGCGTGTTGATTTTTTGCCCGAATTGTTTTTTCTGATCGTTGGGAACATTCTTAAATTGGGCAAAAATATCATTTAAGATTCCTTTTTTGCCATTGTATTTAATTCGGAATTGCTCAATATCATCTTTATTCGTCGTGCTGAAATTGCCAACCTCAACCAATAATTCATCAATCTTTTCTAACATCTTTAATATTTAGTAAGCTGCAAAAATACAATTTTTCAATGTAAATTTAAGCGTAAAATCACAGGTAAATTCTGCAAATACCCTTTTTTTTAATGGAATAAAATGCTACTGCTTTAGAAAATCGAGAAACAGTTCAATGGCTTTTTTT
The DNA here is from genome assembly GCF_000735695.2 of Kaistella haifensis DSM 19056. Taxonomy (GTDB): domain Bacteria; phylum Bacteroidota; class Bacteroidia; order Flavobacteriales; family Weeksellaceae; genus Kaistella; species Kaistella haifensis. The sequence goes on along the minus strand of NZ_JASZ02000025.1, from coordinate 25,701 downwards.
CTGTGGCTGATTGCGTTTTTATCTTCCGGTTTCATCTCTGCAAAGGTGATTTCATGATGATCGGGAATAAAAATCGGATCATAACCAAACCCTTTTTCACCACGAATTTCCCGGGTTAAATTCCCATAAACTCGGCCTTCAAAATAATGAGTTCCATCGCCATCAACAAGACACATCACAGTAACGAAATAAGCTTTCCGGTTGTTCTCATCTTTCATTTCATCCAGCACTTTCGCCATATTTTTTGCAAAATCATGGTTTCCGGCATAACGAGCGGAGTAAATCCCAGGTCTTCCTTCCAAAGCTTCAACCACCAATCCGGAATCGTCTCCCAAGCTTGGTTTCCCGGTTTTTTCGAAACAATATTTTGCTTTGATTAAAGCATTTTCGTGAAAGGTATTTCCATCTTCTACAATTTCATCGTGCAAATCGTAATCGGCTAATGAAGTGACGCTGAAATCGTTTCCTAAAATCTGCTGAATTTCTTCTTTTTTATGCTGATTATGCGTTGCAATAAGGATTTCCTGGCTCATAAATATCAATTCGTATAATTAAATTTCAGAATAATGTACTCTGTATTTTCGGGTAAATAAATAATAAAAAACGGCAAATAAAACGATTCCTACGAACAAAATAATCCATTCGGAAACTTTGAAAGCATCGGCAAAACTTTCGGTATTTCCATAAAAAATGAGAATCGAGGAACATAAATTATTGAAAGCATGCAACAAAATCGGCAAAAGCAACGATTTGGTTTTATAATAAACAAATCCCAAAACACTTCCCAACAAAACCGCGCCTACAAACTGCCACGGATTGCCATGTACAAGCCCAAAAACCACGGCTGAAATTGCAATCGCAGTAACGGGTTTTGTGCCTTTATTGATGAGTCCTTTCTGAATAATTCCACGGAAAACGATTTCCTCAAAAATGGGAGCCATAATCACCGCCATCACAATCATGGTGGCTTTATCATTGGTCATTTGCTCCATCATTTTCGAAAAATAGGCGTAATATTCTCCGAAAAATGGTCCGCTAATAGGAATTTGTGCGGTGATACATTCGGCGATCAACATCATCCCGAGCATCATCGGGAAAACCAAAAGATATGTTCCAAAATTGGTCGGCGAAAAGTTGAAATTGAGTTTTCTGCCGGTTTGCGGTCTCGCCACAAAATAATCGAAAGCGAAAATTGCACCCAAAAATCCCGCTGCATTGATCACCATTAAATAAAAATCCTGATATTGAAAATTATTTTTAAATATCATCATCGAAAAAACATTAAGAACCGCGATTAAGGAGGTTCCAGCAATCATTCCTGCGACCAATGCAAACGCGCCTTTCCAGTTGAAAATGTATTTTTTTTGAGAGTAATTTTCTTTCATTTTCCTATTTTAATTGAAGCATTTTTTTCATTTCTTTGTTCATTTCACTAATTTCATAAGCTGATAAGGCTCCTAATTTTCCTGCAACTAAATCTTTATCTAGCGTTGCTATTTTCGAAGTTTTCAAAATAGAATCAACTTTAAGACCATTGCTATTTGATTTTTTTAAAACTAAATCAAACTTATTTTTCCATCTTATATTGGAGGTTATGAAAGAAACGGTCACATCTAAATCATTGGCATATAAAACCACAGCAGGACGCAATTTACTACCTGACAAATCCGTAAAAGGAAAAGGGATAAGAACAATATCACCTTTCCTCATTTCCATATTTTATTTTAATATCCGAAACGGAATAGGTTATTTCGTCCTCATCCAGAAAATCATAAGCTTTGCTTTGTTCTACAAGTTCAGCGATACCATCTTTCAATAAGTTTTCTTCATATTTCATCAAAAGAAAATCCGCAAAATCTGAAATTTCTTCTGCTTTGCGATTAGGAAGCTTATTGATGATGTTTATGGTTTTTTCAATAATGGCAGACTTATCCATTGCTGTATATTTTTCAACAAATATAAATCAATTCTCAGAAAAAGTGGCGTAACTTTTCAACTTACCAAACTTCGTTTTCATTTTCCATAAAAAAACACGATTTTTGCACATTCAAATACAATTATGTCAGAACTCATCAAAGAAATAGAAAGACGAAAAACCTTCGGGATCATCTCGCACCCGGATGCCGGTAAAACGACCTTAACGGAAAAACTCCTTCTTTTCGGAGGCGCAATTCAGGAAGCAGGTGCCGTAAAATCAAATAAAATTAAAAAAGGAGCAACCTCCGATTTCATGGAAATCGAAAGACAGAGAGGAATCTCCGTGGCGACTTCGGTTTTGGCTTTTGAATACCGAAATCATAAAATCAACATTCTCGATACGCCCGGTCACAAAGATTTTGCAGAAGATACCTACAGAACTTTAACTGCAGTAGATTCGGTAATCGTGGTTATCGACGTTGCAAAAGGGGTCGAGGAACAAACCGAAAAACTCGTTCAGGTTTGTAGAATGCGAAACATTCCGATGCTCGTTTTCATCAATAAACTCGATCGTGAAGGAAAAGATGCATTTGACCTTTTGGATGAAGTGGAACAAAAACTAGGATTAACGGTTTGTCCGCTTTCTTTGCCAATTGGGATGGGAGGCGATTTCCAAGGGATTTATAACATCTGGGAAAATAATATTCAACTGTTTTTAGAAGAGAAAAAACAAAAAGTGGGTGAGGCGATTAAATTTGATGACATCAATGACACGACAATCGATGAAGTTATCGGAGCAAAAGCTGCAGCAACTTTAAGAGAAGAACTCGAATTGGTGCAATCGGTTTATCCGGAATTTAACCGCGAAGATTATATGAAAGGCGATTTGCAACCAGTTTTCTTTGGTTCTGCTTTGAATAATTTCGGAGTTCGTGAACTATTGGATGCCTTCATCGATATCGCGCCGAAACCACAGCCAAAAGAAAGCGAAACCCGATTGGTAAAACCGGAAGAAAAAGATTTCACGGGATTTGTTTTCAAAATTCATGCGAATATGGACCCGAAACACCGCGACCGATTGGCTTTCGTGAAAATCGTTTCCGGAACTTTTAAAAGAAATGAAAATTATCTGTTGGTAAGAGAGAACAAGAAAATGAAATTCTCTTCTCCGAACGCCTTCTTTGCCGATAAAAAAGAAGTAGTGGACGAGAGTTTCCCGGGAGATATTGTCGGACTTCACGATACCGGAAATTTCAGAATTGGAGATACTTTAACTGCCGGAGAAAAAATCAACTTCAAAGGAATTCCGAGTTTTTCACCGGAACATTTCCGATATATCAACAATGATGATCCATTGAAAGCAAAACAACTTGCGAAAGGAATCGATCAATTGATGGACGAAGGTGTCGCGCAGCTTTTCACCCTCGAAATGAACAACCGAAAAATTATCGGAACGGTGGGCGCACTGCAATATGAAGTGATCCAATACCGTTTGGAGCACGAATATGGCGCGAAATGCAACTACGAACCGCTTTCCATCCACAAAGCTTGTTGGATTGAAGCCGACGAAAAATCCGAAGAATTCAAAGAATTTGCGAGATTGAAGCAACGTTTTATGGCGAGAGACAAATACGGACAATTGGTATTTTTGGCAGATTCATCATTTACAATCCACATGACTCAAGAAAAGTTCCCAAATGTGAAACTCCATTTCATCAGTGAATTTAGAAAGAATCAATAATCAATACTTAAATCTTCAGTTTATCTGAAGATTTTTTTTGTAAAATACGTTGTAAAATATTTTGCAAAATACTCACTTATAACCAATTAAGCATTTTCAACATTTTTAAGGAATACTATTTGATTCTACTCCACAGTTTTTAATTTAAAATCAACCATGAAGAAAATATTTCTTGCCATTTTCCTTGCAGTTGCTTTGGTTTCTTGTGATATAAATACGATTCAGCAAACCACCGACAGCATCAAACAAGCCGACAGTTTGTTGACGAAAGCCAACGATGGCATCAAAACTTTGGATTCGATCTCGAAAACCATCAACGATTCCGACGGAATTGCCAAAAAAGTCATCATTCCGGAAATTGAAAAGCAAAAAAAATCGATCGACAGCACCATAAAATCCGGAAGTTGGCAGATCGATTCCATCAACAAAGAGATTGAAAAAATTACCAAAAATGTGAAAGTAGGAACCGAAGTGGTGAAAACTTTGGATTCCGCAAATCGGTCTTTGGAAAAAGGTGGAAATGTGATTTCTGTTCTAACGAAAACCGCCGACAAAATCCTTCAACAAACCAAATCTCAACCGAAAGTTGCGGAAAATCCTGCGCCAAATCCGCCTTCACAAAATCAAAATAATTCGGTGACAGCAGTTCCAAAAAAGGTAAATCCGCCTTTGGTAAAAACTGCGAAATTGGAAATTCAGGTGGAAAATCTGGACGAGGCAAAAGCTTTATTAAAACAAAAAATCAGGGAAAACAACGCCGATTTGGTTTCGGAAAATTTTACTCAAAACGAAGGAATTATGCGAGAATATACTACGGTAAAAGTTCCGCTTCAGTATTTTGATAGCTTGGTTTCTGACGTTTCCTCGCAATTGGGCGATGTGAAATCGAAAAGTACCGAAACTGAAGGTAATGATCGGATCGCTTCGCAAATGTGCGACGTCGAAATTACTTTAGTGCAAAACGAAAATATTTCCGGAACTGCCTTTGCCAAGGAGAAAGTTGAGGAAGATCCTAACAGTTTAAGCGGGGCTTTTATGAAAGGTTTCAACGTATTGGGAGATGCGATGCTTTTTCTACTTCCTTTCTGGCCCATTATCCTAATTGCTGTGGGGCTTTGGTATTTTATTGCGAAAAGAAATAACAAAAAACGCGAAGAAGAATTCCAAAGACAATTGGCTTTAGAAAGAGAAAAAATAAAAGCGGCAGAGGCCTTAAAACCATCAGCAGAAACGCCTCAAAACACTGAACCAACCAATGCTGAGGAAAATAAAAACGGTGACGATATTTCTAAATACATGCCGAAAGAATAATGGAAAATTGAGATATAGAAAATAGGCTGTTCATTTTTTGAACAGCCTTTTTAGTATTTTTCATAGAAAGATGTTGAAAAATTTAGAGGTATAGTAATTCTAGATTTTACAGGAACGCCATCTAATATAGCAGAATTCCATTTTCCTTTTGTTCTATTGATGGAGCGAACGATATCTTTGTTAAATGATTCATTATCTATTTTGGGTGAAACAATAGGGTTGATAATTTCACCATTTTCATCAACTACAAATTCTAAAAAAAGGTTTCCATTAACATGATAATCGTTAAAAATAGACATGAAATTATCATGAATATCCTTGTCCATCACTTTTTTTCCACCTTTGTAAGTAATAGGAATATAAAGTTTTTCAGGAGTGTAATTTTCTGTGTATTTATCCAGCAAATGATTAGGAACAAAAAATAATCTAACAACTGAATCAAAATTTTGATCTTTTATTTTTGCAGGAATCCACTTGTCACTAAGTTTCAGTTCTCTCAAAACATCTAAAGTGAAATCGTACGCACATTTATTTTTATTGATGTTGACAGAGTCAAAATCGGTGATAAATTTTATTTTGGCTTCCTTGGTCAATAATAATTTCGCTTGATAAATTTCTTTTTTATCACAAGAAGAAAGTTTTTTCAAAGAAGCAATGGTGTTGATATCTTTGTATAATTCTTGTAATCCACCTTTGTAAAATTCTTGATTTTTTGGAAATTCATCTAGAATTTGAGCATTTAAAAATGCTGTGAAAAATAAAAAAATAGAGAATAGTTTCTTTGTTTTCATAATTATCATAAAATTTTTATTATTTATTACTCAAAGCATACACCGCAAAACTCGCCAACCAATGATCTCCACCATAATTCCCTTTAAAAACTAATGGTAAAGCATTTTCTAAAAACTTGGTTGAAGTTTCCTCAAATTTTTTTTTGTATCGGTGATTTTTAGGTAAAACTTGAGCAATATTTTTCATGCACCAACTTCTGGTAAAACTTAAACCAACTAAATGAACCGTTTGATAATCATTAATATCCGAAATTATTGGAAGTTGAGAAATATTTTCTATACTTCTCTTTTCGTAGAATTTATTGAACCATTTTACATATTCATTTTGTGGAAGAATTCTGGTCATCAAATCTGCAATTTCTAAACTTGGTGAAAAGAAATCGCTTCCGTCTGGTTCTAAATAAGCTGGCGTTTTTTCGTCTTTTAAATAGAAATATTTGGCTTTTTCGATCAGTTGATTTTCAAAATCTTTTTCGCCAACAGATCTTGCCCAATCTATGGCAAAACTTAGCGCAAATGCTGTGTTCGGATGAACTCCTGTTCTGTTAGGATACGTTTGTTTTGGCAAATATTCTTTCCAGAGTTTTACGATTTCATTGGTTAATGGCTTTAAATTTTGATGCCAAATTTTCGCTTTTGCATGGTCCCAATTTGCTAATTCCGCATCTAATTGAAGCAACCAAGCCCAACCATAAGTTCTCTCAAAACCTTTTGCAACTTGATATTTGCTGAAATATTCTGCTTCGGATTTTATTTTCTCAGGTTGAAAAGAATTATCGAGAATGTTTAGAATTTCATCTCGATTCTTGAGAAAAGGTTTGTCTTTCAGTAATTTGATGAGCATCCAATGTCCGTGAACCGATGAATGCCAATCAAAACAGCCATAAAAACTTGGGTGCAACTCTTTTGGAGTCAATTTCACATCGATCTCATTATTAATAACATGCGCTGTTTTATTAGGATATTCTTGATTGATGCAATGCACAGGTTTTTCGGATAATTGAAACGCAATTTCATCAGTAAGCGAGCGAACTTGCGCTGAAAAACTCAAGGAAAACAAAACGGCTAAAAGACTCATTTTTTTCATTGAATAAATGTATAAAAAATAACTAAAATTTAAACAAAAAAAGCCCTCCACAATCGGAACGCTTTTCTTTATTTCATATTCACTACTCTATCGACGATATAAGTGGTATTTCCCCGCCAAGGAAGCACTCCGTGATATTCTTTGTAATGCAAATCGAAGGTTTTCCCGTTGTTGATTTCGAGTTGTTTGAAAATAGCATCATCTTCAACAGAAAATTCGAATTCGTAGCTGGTTAAATTCCCGGTTCTCGGATTGGCTCCGAAGCCTTGCTGAATCAGTTTTCCTTCATAAGTTTTGAAAATATTGCCTTTTTTCACGGCATAATTTAATACTCCAGATTTTACGCCTTCACCGAAAACGAAATAATACCGGTAATAAAAAACACCTGCCAAAACCAAAAGTATTGCAATAAGAGACATCCACACGTATTTCATAGCGAATTTATTTAGTTTGAATTATTTAGCGATACTTCTGGAGATTACAATTTTCTGAATTTCAGAAGTTCCTTCGTAAATCTGGGTGATTTTCGCATCACGCATCATTCTTTCCACATGATATTCCTTCACATAACCGTATCCACCGTGGATTTGTACGGCTTCAATCGTGGTATCCATCGCAACTTGCGAAGCGTAAAGTTTTGCCATTGCACCGATTTCCGAGATGTCTTTTCCTTCATCTTTTTCGGTTGCAGCTTTGTAGCAAAGCATTCTCGCAGCGGTAATTTGGGTTGCCATATCTGCTAATTTGAATGCAATCGCTTGGTGATTAATGATTTCCGTTCTGAAAGCTTTTCTGGTTTTAGCATATTTCAAAGCCAATTCATACGCTCCGGAAGCAATTCCTAAAGCTTGAGAAGCAATCCCGATTCTACCACCATTCAAAACCGCCATTGCGAAATTGAAACCGAAACCATCTTCCCCGATTCTGTTTTCTTTAGGAACTTTCACATCGGTGAATAATAAAGAATGTGTATCACTTCCGCGGATTCCCAGTTTATCTTCTTTGGGTCCGATTTCGAAACCGTCCCAACTTCTTTCTACGATGAAAGCATTGATTCCTTTATGTTTCTTCTCTGGATCAGTTTGTGCGATTACGACATAATAAGTTGCATTTCCGCCGTTGGTAATCCAGTTTTTGGTGCCGTTAAGGATATAATGGTCGCCCATATCAACAGCAGTAGTTTTTTGGGAAGTAGCATCCGAACCCGCTTCCGGCTCCGAAAGTGCAAATGCCCCAATCACTTCGCCGCTTGCCAAAGGTTTCAGATATTTCATTTTCTGTTCTTCATTGCAGAATTTTTCCAATCCGGCACACACCAAAGAATTGTTTACCGACATGATCACGGCAGCTGAAGCATCTACTTTAGCGATTTCTTCCAATGCCAAAACATAAGAAACACTGTCCATTCCGGCGCCGCCATATTTAGGATCTACCATCATTCCCAAAAATCCCAATTCTCCCATCTTCTTCACTTGCTCATACGGAAATTTCTGTTCTTTGTCTCTTTCTATTACGCCGGGCAAAAGTTCGTTTTGTGCAAAATCTCTTGCTGCTTGCTGAATCATCAATTGTTCTTCGGATAAATTAAAGTCCATAATAATATTAAAATTGTTTGTCCGTAAAGCTACAATTTTTCTAAAAATTTTGAAAATTAAAATGATATCACCTTTAAAATATTCATAAAAAATTACTTTTTATAGAGTTAAACTTCACATATTTTTTCAAAAAAAAGGTCAAAAAAAATTGTTTTTGCTGTTTAAAATAAAAATGATATTTTTACCAGAACCCAATATTAAATTGTGTTTACATTAGAATATCTTTTATAAAAAATTACTATGTCGATAAAACGAATTTTTGACTTTGCACATTATGCATTAGAAAAATATCCGCAAGAGGATATGTTCATCACCAAATACCACGGAGAATGGGAGAAAACCTCAACCAAAGAATTTAATAATCTTGGTGATAAAATATCCCGAGGATTACTGAAATTGGGCATTAAACCCGGAGATAAAATTGCATTAATCACTACTGCTTCCCGTACAGAATGGGCTGTGATGGATTTGGGAATTTCGCAAATCGGTGCAGTTTCCGTTCCGGTTTACCCTACCATTTCACCAGAAGATTACGAATTTATTTTCAACAATGCTGAAGTTCAGTATTGTTTTGTTTCCGACCGCGAACTGCTGGAAAAAGTACAAAAAATCAAGAGCAATGTACCAAGTTTGAAGGGAATATTCACTTTTGATAAAGTTGAAGGAGCTGCAAACTGGAACGAAATCCTGGATTTAGGTAATGATGATGCTACCCAAAATGAAGTTGAGGATTTATCCAACAGCATTAATGCTGAAGATTTGGCAACAATAATATATACCTCGGGAACAACAGGACGGCCAAAAGGAGTAATGCTTTCTCATCAAAATATCGTTTCAAATGTCTTGGCTTCCGACCCAAGAATTCCACGCATCAAAGGTATTGATTATAAAGATATCCGAATCCTGAGTTTCTTACCGATTTGCCATATTTTCGAAAGAATGTTGTTTTACCTATATCAATACAATGGCTATTCGGTGTATTTTGCAGAAAGCATTGAAAAAATGGGCGACAACATCAAGGAGGTTAAACCACACATCATGAGCGTTGTACCTCGATTGATTGAAAAAGTATATGATAAAATCTATGACAAAGGAACCAGCGCAGGCGGTCTGAAAACGAAAATTTTCCTTTGGGCACTCGGCGTTAACAAAGCGAAAAAAGAGATCGGAAAACCTTCAGGTTTAAAAGAAATCATCGCAGACAAACTGGTATTTTCAAAATGGAGAGAAGGTTTGGGTGGAAACATTATCACTTTGGTTTCTGGTTCTGCAGCGCTCCAACCGCGTTTGAACAAAATGTTCCAAAACGCAGGAATCCCAATTCTGGAAGGTTACGGATTAACGGAAACTTCACCGGTAATCTCGGTAAACAGTTTCGGGAAAATCAAAGTAGGAACCGTGGGTCATGTTTTGGATAATCTCCAAGTGAAAATTCAGGAAGATGGTGAAATCACCGTGAAAGGACCTTCTGTATTCAAAGGTTATTTTAAAAATGAAGAAATGACCAAAGAAGTATTCACCGAAGAAGGCTTCTTCAAAACCGGCGACATCGGACATATCGATGAAGAAGGTTATTTGCATATCACCGATCGTAAGAAAGAAATGTTCAAAACTTCCGGTGGTAAGTACATCGCTCCGCAAGCTATTGAAAACCAAGCAAAAGCATCGAAATTCATCGAGCAGATCATGGTCGTTGGTGATGGTGAAAAAATGCCATGCGCACTCATTCAGCCGGATTTCAATTTCGTGCAACATTGGGCAGAGCGAAAACAAATCAACGTAGGAACAACGCCTGAGGAAATCGCGAAAAGCCCTGAACTAAAAGAAAGAATAGGCAAAGAAATCGATTACCTGAACTCCAAACTAGGAAATTGGGAACGAATCAAACGTTTCCAACTCACACCGGAAGTTTGGTCCATTGAGACGGGAATCCTCACGCCAACGCTAAAACTGAAGCGTAAAGCAGTGAAAGAAAGATTCATCGACCTCTACAACAAAATGTACGACCACGATCAGGAGGCGTAAACAATAATAAAAACACGGTTTCGACCGTGTTTTTTTATGCAAATATCCGCTTTTTGCGAAGACAAAGTACAAGCAAGTGAGAATTAGGGATAATGGTTCGTTGGATTTTGATTTTCTTTTTTGAAAATATTTGGGAATTTAAGGAAGATGTGTAAATTTGAGTGTGACTGCCATTTAAAAAAAATACTCTCAAAAATGAAGAAAATTTTAATTCTATTAACATTGTCGATTTTCACAATTAATTTTTCACAATTAATTTCGGGAAAAATAATAAATGAAGCTGAGAAGCCAATACAACGTGCAAGAGTTGGAATTGAAAATACTGAAATTGGTGATTTGACAGATGAGAATGGGAATTTCCAAATTGATTTTTCAAATATTGACAAAAACGCCAACTTAAAGGTTTATGTTAGCGAATTTATTCCGTATGAAATCAAAGTCAATGATTTTATTAAATCTAACAGAGAAATTATCTTGAGAGAAAGGGCAATAAACATTAAACCTGTAAGCATTAATCCAAAGAAATATAAATAGTCGTTCCTTAACAAAACCCACTATTTAATTTATATTTAAAAACAGGATTAGAAAACAGCATAATTTGTATCTTATAAAATAAGAAAATAATTTTCTGTTTCAGTAGTTCCATCATTTTCTTCATGTTCCAAGCGGTTGCAGCTAGTAATGCATTGATTTGTGGTCCCGTTTCTCCCATGAAGTAATTTTTTGCCAGCCTAAAATCGGTTTTTAAATGTCCGATGATAGGTTCTATTGCCGCTCTGGTTCTAAATTTTTTGCGCTTTGTCTGCTTTTGTTGAGCTACACATCACGGAAAAATCTGATAAAGAAACCACCAATGAAACCTTAAAATGGGTTCATATTACCATCAGTAACGCCAAAAGAAATCTATTAGGAAATTATCATAAAATCAAAAGAAAGTACCTTCAACTATATCTCAACGAGTTTATCTATAAGCTAAACCGAAGATATTTTGGTGACAAACTTTTCGAAAGGCTCATTATTGCTAATATTACAGCGATATGAGTAAAAACGGATATACATAATTTTTTAATGGAGAATTTAAAATTTCGTCACGAAAACCATGAATCGCAGCAAACTCGATATCGTATTTTTTTCCTTTTAAAATTTTAGAATACAAAATCGAAGGAAATTTCTTTAAAATTCCTTGAAATATCTTTCTGTAAGCTTTTTTAGGAAGATCCTGAAGTCGGTTCGTGGTAATCATTTCACCTTTGTTCAAGTATAAAACATTCACAAAATCCGGAACGTCGACCAAATATTTCCCGGAATAGAGATTCAGCAAAAGATCAATATCATACAAATCCGGTGGAAGATTTTTCAAAAAAGTAACCAGCACTTTTTCGGCGCCGCCATGACGCAGAGAACCGATTCGGACGAGGATTTTCTTTTTTTTCATGCTAAGGAAACCGTCTTTGCAAACTTAATTTTCATCAAATATACGTTTAGTCTTTTTTAAATTTTTATTTTTGCAGCAAATTTTAATGGAAATGGAAATTGATCTTGAAAGAATCACCGAGATGGAAAATGCCTTGAACCAAACCGACCAGTTGATCAAGGAAATGGAAAATCTATTGAAAAAATGGGAAGAGAACCTACCCAATTACCAAAAACTTTATAGTTATTACTACAGCGAAGAATGGAGCAAAGATTTCGAAGCGGCGAACGAAAATAAATTTCCAGTCGGTTTCCCGCACGGTGTTTTGAGTGAAGATGCGGCTTACAATACGTTGGGAGATTTCCGCGAACTGTCGATAAGAATGTTGAAAATTGGCGTTAAGGGCGTGGAGTAGAATTTTTCACAGGTTTGTAGGTGTGCGGAAGATTTTTTTGGAGATAATCTTCGAGTGCTTTTCGGTTTTGTTCCAATTCCCGGGGATACATCGTATTGTTTTTCAAAGCTTTGTCGCCATATTCTTCAACTGTACAGATAAATCTCGCCGGTACACCTGCAAAAACACTATTGTCCGGCATCGATGAATTTAAAACTGAGCCGGCTCCTAAAATACAGTTGTCGCCCATTTTCACTCCCGGCAGGATGGTGCAGTTATTTCCCACGAAGCAGTTTTTACCGATTTTTATGCGCCCGAAATTTCTTGCATCCTGATATTTTTCCATCGAGCGAATCACGTACATTGCTCCGTCATGATTGATGAAAGTACAGTTTGCGGTAATTTTTGTGCGGTCACCAATTTCTATTAAAAAAGGTTCTGAGCCGAATTTTGGCGCTTCAATAAAAATTACGTCTTTGCCCACCTTTAAACCACGGGACTTACATATTTCGATATAAGCTTTGTCACGAGTCCGGCGAACAAGATCTTCGGTTTTCAGAATAATTCTGTAAAGGAAATTCATGATTTCGTTTTTACTAAATTAAGAATGATTTCTTCAACTTCATTAAATATTTTTTGATTATCGAATTGATTATCGATGTAAATCAGGTTTTCTTTGATATTTTGAACGAAAGTTTTGTCGGTTAAGAATTTCTTCATCGCCTCATAAATTTCTGACGCGTCGTAACGGATCAGGTGGCCGGTTTTGCCGTCCTCAATCATCAGTTCCACATCCCCAACACGCGTCGCAATAATAGGTTTCTGCAGAATGAGTGCTTCTGAAATAACGAGAGGCCAGGCTTCGGATTCGGATGGCATAATAAAGAAATCGGCATTTTTAATGTAAGGGTACGGATTCATTTTGTTGCCGGCAAGGATAAAAGTTTCTTCAACGTCAAGCTTTTTCTGCTGAGCCAGGAGGTTGGGAAGCTCTTCTCCGTCGCCAATAATCACCACCGAGTGTTTGAAACCTTCTTTCAAAAGCCGGTGATGTGCGTCCATGAGTTTATGAAAGCCTTTTCGGGTATGAAGTCTGCCCACGGAAACAAAAGCCGGAACCTCCGATTTTGTGAAATCAGAAATATTTTCTTCCGATTTTTTCTTAATTTCTTCAATCGGAATAGCGTTGATGATTACACTTTCCGGCGGATAATTCAGGTTAGGATAGTGCTTGTGCATTAAATCTTTGGTGCGTTGAGAGCAATATACGATGTGGTCGAATTTTGGGAAACTTTTCAAGATCATGGGTACCACGGGTTGAAGTTTGGGTACCTGAATTTCGGAATGGAACCAGCCTATTTTTTTTGAATAATGATAAGGCGAACTGAGTACCGCCTCAAAATCCCGCCAATCCATTGCAATTTCTACATTAAATTTTTCATTATTAAAGAGTTTTGCTTCTTCTTTATTTCTATTTTTTCGAAAGTAGGCCAGTGCCAGTCTCCGCATGACAAGTTGTGCCTTCTGTTTTAATCTTTGCGGGCTCATGTCTTCTTTGCCCTTTGCTACTGCAATTTTTCTTACATGTTTTGGTATTTCGTTTCGCAGTTCGCCCTGATTGAGATTCAGCAACACGGTCATGTCGAATTTTTCCCTGTCCAGATTATTGAGCAGGCTCAGCATTACTTTCTCCACGCCGCCCATTTCCATGGAGCGGTGGCGGAAGAGGAGTTTGGTTTTTGGTTTCATCATGCTTGTGTAATAAGTCCGTATTTCGCTCTTTTTTTCATCAAGAAAAAGGAGTAGATTTTACCGTATTTCTGATTTAAAAGTAGTTTTTTAGAAAAGTTTTTGTAGTGGTATCCTGAATTTAATTTCCTGTAAATAAGCTTAGCTTCATCCGTTAAACCGTAGAGCAAAGCGGTATCCAATGCGAAAAGCAGTGTTTTTTCAGGCTGCATTTTGTCTGGATTAAGGATTTCCCGGAAATCATCAGGCATAAAATCATCGTAATTATCTTTGCCTAATTTCTTTCTTTCCACAAAAAAAAGTTTTGCCTGTTCCAGAAAAAGCATTTTTACCAAACGGTTTCCGGTTCTTGAAATGGAGCTGCTGATTAGCCTGTAATCCAAAAGTTTATCCGGAAGATTCGCAAATTTGGCACCTTGAGACAGATGCTGCAGGTAAAAATCAAAATCTTCGGTAGAATACATTTTATCCCGATAACGGACAGCGCTGTTGTTACGGAACATAATTACCGGATGGAATAAGGCGTTTTCCATATTGAATTTACATTCAATAACCTTATGATTGTCTTTAGCAATAAGTTCGCCGGTTTTTGTGCCATTTTCGCTCATAAGAGAAAGAGAAGAGCCTACCATAAAAATTTCCGGATGCTGTTCTAAAAACATCCATTGTTTTTGAAATCTTTCTAGGTGGCAGGTGTCGTCGGCATCCATTCTTGCAATGTATTTCCCTTTTGCATTTTCAATTCCTGAATTCAGATTTTCAACAAATCCGGCAAAGCCTTTATTTTCAGTTTTTTCAATCAGTACAATTCTTGAGTCTTTAGCGCTGTATTTTTTTAAAATTTCCAATGTTCTATCAGTTGAGCGGTCTTCAAAAATGATGAATTCAAAATCACTGAATGTTTGATTAAGAACGGATTCCACCGCTTCTGATATGTATGCTTCTGCGTTGTATGCAGAAAGGATGACAGAAATTTTAGGATTTTTCATTAGGTGTCTCGCTCTTGATTAAAATAATTGTTTTCTTTTGATATTCGGATAAAAACTACATTTGAAAACATTATATGCCATGCTTCTGTGGCATTATTAAAAATTGTTTATGAATTTTCCCAAAAAGACGATTAAAAGATTTTATCAGGATATCTGTTTTCATGATTGTCTTTAAGTTGATTCTATGTTATTCATCCTTGTGCTTTTGTTCTTCTTATAATAAACTCATCCAATAAAGTATAAAATCCAAGCCGGAGGAGAAGGTAATCTATTTTGTGTGTCAGCTTCTGATTAAATGGCGTGAATTTTTTTACATAAGGTCTTATTTCTGCCAAAAACTCAATACGCTGTGGTCTTGTATAATTGTTTTGGTAAATTGCATTTTTAAAACATAAATTAAAAACTGCAGATTTTCTTTGATTTATATAGTTTTCAATAAATTTTTTATCGGGACAGTTTTTTTCAAAAAAAGGATAGCCCTTAAAAACTTCCTTCATATAAGAAAAAGTTCTTTTAAAATCTTTGCTGTTGCTCAGAGAGTCCGCAATAATTCTATAATGATAATTGGCGTTGGGAAGAAATTGAATAGCAGCCATATACTGAAGATATTCAAAATAGAACAATTCATCCTCACAAAAGGACAAATGCTCTTTGAATTTTAAGCCATTCATTTTAATGATATTAGAGCTATAAAATTTATTTACAGGAAAACCCTGTGTGTATAAATAGTTTGATAGAAACTTTACCATGTTTTCAGGTAGTAGGAGGGTTTCGTTTTTATAATTTTGCGAAAGTTCCACATTTCCGGCTATATCCTTATAAAAATCCTGTATTAATAAAGTCGTTTCATTTGAATAATGCAGTAAATAATCTTTTATATAGTTTTCTTCAATCCAGTCATCGGCATCTACAAAGCAAATAAACTCTCCTTTAGACTTTTCAATTCCTAAATTTCTTGCTGAAGAAACGCCACCATTTTCTTTGTAGATATATTGAAATCTTTTGTCCTTATCGCACCAGCTTTTTGAAATTTCTGCCGTCTTATCTTTAGAGCCGTCATCAATAATGAGGCATTCCCAGTTTTCATAAGTCTGCGAATAAACAGATTTTAAGGTTTCCTCCAAAAAATTTTCTTCATTGTATGCAGGGATGATGATAGAAACAAGAGATTCTTTCATTCTACAAATTTTTGTAAATTAATTCCTGTTTATTCATTACAATGGTATTATCCGGCACATCTTTATAAATAACGCAGCCTGCACCCAAAATCACATTGTTCCCGATGGTTACACCTTTCAGGATGATGCAGTTAGCCCCCGTCCAAACGTTGTTGCCTATTTTTATGGGAGCGGTATTAAAATCTGTTTTGGCAACGGAGAAAGGTTCGGTGGTGTATTTGTGGTTATGGTCGAAAATTTTGAGACCTTCGCCCAGGATGCAGTTTTCACCGATTTCTATCCGATCCAGACACGAGATTGTCGCCCGGGTAATATAGGTGTTTTTGCCCACGGATAAAACCGCATTGTCTTTTACCGTAATAAAGTTATGGTGATTGATGGTTGTGTTATCCTGCAGCTCGAAAATGGCTTTGGGAGATATGTCAAAGGTATTGTTTGAACCCAGCCTGAAGCCTGGGGCAATTGTACTGGCAGAATTCTGCTTAAGGAGCTTCATATTGAATTCGCGAAACGCAATATTCCGCAACGCATCGGTTTTTTTGAAAAAGTAAGACAATAAAGATTTCATTAAGATTGATTTGTTTTTCGCAAAATTACACACAATAGTTTAATTGTAAAGTTTTTAAAGCAGCAGTAAATTAATTTGGATTTCAAATCTGTATTTTTGCAAAAAAAGATGTATTTAAAATTTCTTCGGACAATAAACCTTAAGCACAACTTTTAGCAGTTTGAGTTAATTATTCAGAAAATACTATGAAAAATTACCGCAATGTTTTTAAAAATTATTTCAGTCTCGAAATAGATGAAAACAGAGTATTTGGGTTAGACGTCCTTCGTATGTTTGCCATTGTTTTTGTTTTGCTAACTCACAGCGGGCAGTACATCCCTAAAAAATGGATTTCTGTTTATAAATCTTTTCTGTTTGATGGGGTCGGTATTTTTTTTGTACTGAGTGGTTTCCTCATTGGAAGAATACTGATAGGTGTTCTCGAAAAAACTGATTTTTCTACGAAAGAATTGTGGCGTTTCTGGAATAAGCGATGGAGCAGAACCCTTCCTAATTATTTTTTCTTTCTGCTACTGCTCATTGTTTTTTTTCCGCCTAAAAGTGATGTTCAGCTGTATAAATACTTCCTATTCACCCAGAATTTAACACACAAACAGCAGGATTTTTATGGCTGGTCGTGGAGCCTCGCTATTGAAGAATGGTTCTATATCATTACAGCTCTGCTTATTTTCGTCATACACCGGCTGCGTCTGCTCTCAAAGAATAAAACGGTTCTGCTTTCCATTCTTTTCATTATTCTTTTTTCTAATATTGCCCGGGCGATGTTCTGTATAAAAGAAAGATTTGGCGCTTCAGTTTTTGAAATCATCCGTTATTCTTTAATTTATCGTTTTGATACCATTATTTATGGCGTCCTCGCTGCTTATATTTTCTATTACCACAGAGAATTTTGGGAGCGCTATAAAACATGGTTTTTGGTTTTGGCTGCGTTCTTAACTTTATTAATCTACATTTCAGGCTTACAATATTACCGTGAAGATTATGCACAGTTTTCATGTCTTGGAGCTTTCACACTTATTTCAATCAATGTTATGCTGTATCTGCCTTATCTTAATTCTATAAAACGCATTTCCAGCGGAATTTATAAACCTGTTATTTATATCAGTCTTATATCCTATTCATTATATCTTGTAAACAGTATTGTACAGGATTCCCTTGGGCATACATTTGGTTTCTGGGATTCCCAAAGAAAACTTCTGTTGGAACACTACGGTTTTGACCTTAAATGGCGCTATCTGGGCTTTTTTTTATTTCATAGCTTTTTGGATTGTGTCTATTTTTTGGGCATTTCTTCAGTATAAATTTTTCGAAGTCCCAACTACAAAATTTCTCAGAAAGTATATAAAATAAATCATGGAAGTTCTTATCAAATCATTTAACAGGCCTTATTACCTCGACAGGTGTTTAGCAAGCATTTACCGTTTTTGTGAAGGTTTTTCCAAAATAAAAGTTCTGGATGACGGCACTCCCGAAAACTATTTGAAAAAAATTCAGATAAAATATCCTGAAGTAGAAATCGTGCATTCTTCACAATATCAGCAGAAAAACAGGGCGATTGAAGAAAACCTGCAAAGCGGAAAGGAAATAGACGGTTTTAAAATTCCCGTACAAATGTGGAAAAAAGCCGTTGAAAATTCTACGTCTTATCTTATCATTACAGAAGACGATGTTTGGTTTACAAAAAAAGTTAATCTTTTAAATCTTCAACAAGCTATGATTTCTAAAAATACCGATTTGTTGAAACTGGGAAATCTTGGCAGAATCCCCAATGGGAAGAAAGAAACCTGTGGTAGTGAAAATTTAATTTATCCGGAACTGAAACTTCTCACTTTTCCGAAAAAACTGTCAGAAGCTTTTTTTTACAATCATTTCAAATTCTTCTCACTGCTCTATAAACTGAAAGTGGTAGATAATTACACAATCGGCAAGTATTACGATTTAATTTCCATTCTGATGGGGATGTACCGAAAAGACTACTGGCTGAAACTTTGGGAAAACATCGATCAAAAAGTTGATGAAAAACGGCAACTTATCAATGCGAGTTTACATTACCGTAAAAACATAAAGAACAAATATCTCACCGGGCTTCTTGAAGAGGAATGTATGAAAACCACTTTTAAATCTTCTGCCACCAATTCCTACCACAAATACGGTCATGATTTTGATGTGAACCGCTTCAATTATATTATGAATGAAGCCTGGTTTAACAATCATTTTGATGTTTTCGAGAATTTCCCCAAAGATTATTCAGATGATTATTTTATAAAGAAACTAACTGAAAATCCACACCCAAGAGCAAAACCTGAACAATGGAAAAACTGGGCAACGCAGTTTAAAAAACAGTACCAAAATCTTGGATGTATTGTAGATTAATTATTAACTAAAACGTATAAGAGAAATTTTAATGCGCTCACCACTAGTTACTATTTCGATACCTATCTTTAAATGCGAAGAATTTCTGGAACGTTGTTTAGACTCTGTTCGCTCGCAAACATATCCTAATATAGAAGTTATCCTCATTAATGACCAGACTCCCGACCGTTCCGTAGAGTTTGCTGAAAAATATATTTTGGAAAACGGCCTTGTCAACTGGCGCATCCTGCATCTGGAACAAAATTCCGGGCTTTCTGTTGTAAGAAATAAGGGAATTGATACTGCGTCGGGCAAATACCTCTTCTTCCTTGACAGTGATGATACCATTACTGAAGACTGCATTGCAACTTTAGTAGGAATTTCAGAAAATACGGGTGCTGAGATGACCATGTCCCAACTGGAGTGCGAGAAATCGGATACGGGAGAAAAGAATATCTGTATCACCATCACAACCGATTATGAATTGCTGGAGGGCAACGAATTGATTTTCAAAGAATTTTCTGATGGAAAACTCGTAACTTATGCTGTTAATAAGCTATTTGATGTCGAGTACCTAAGGAAAGAAAAACTGTATTTTATTCCAGGATTATTTGCTCAAGACGAGTTGTGGACTTTTCATTCAGTTTTGAAAATGAATAAAATCGCGGTTCATAAAGGAATTACCTACACTTATTTTTTGCATCCGAAATCTGTGATTCACAACCGTGGTAAAAGAAACTTCGACAACTGGTTCACTATCGGGCAGCATATTGATAAAGCCTATAAAACTGAACAAAACCCTGTGCGAAAACAGCAGATATTGAAATACCTCACAGCTTTTAAAAGCCTTACCCTTCAGATGAACTGGAAAGCCCAGAAAAACGAAGAGCTGTGGAAGGAGAGTTATAAAAATTACAAAACTTTATCTTCATTGAGGCTAAAGGATTTTTTTTCCGGTTCATTCTCTAAAGACACAAAAAAGCAGGCTTTGTATAATAGCCTGCCGGTCGGTTTTGGTTTTAAACTTTTTAAATGGCGTTTTGAGCAGTAGTTTAAAGCCGCTCGCACTCCTGTTTCAGCATCCCCTTCACATCATACAGCACTGCGTTTTCTTTAAGAAGAGCATCGAAATCCAAATATAGAAACTCTTTATGTGCCACACCTAATACTACAGCATCGTATTTGTGATTGGTGTATTGTGGTTGGTGGTTGTGTGTTTCGTCTCTCAAATCTCGTCTCTCAAATCCCGGTTCTAAAGACTGGTGGCTGGTGATGCCGTATTCATGCTGCACCTCCGCAGGATTTGCCCACGGGTCGTAAGTCGTCACTTTTACGCCAAAATCTTCCAGAGCAGCGATGACATCTACAATTTTGGTATTGCGCACATCCGGGCAGTTTTCTTTAAAGGTAATTCCCAACATCAACACTTCAGCGCCGTTAACATTGAGGTTCTTTTTAATCATTGCCTTTACCACCTGCTCCGCAACATATTTCCCCATGGAATCATTCAGTCGGCGCCCCGCCAAAATAATCTCGGGATGATAGCCAAATTCCTGCGCTTTCTGTGCGAGATAATACGGGTCAACCCCAATGCAGTGCCCGCCAACCAAGCCGGGTTTAAAAGGCAAAAAGTTCCATTTGGTACCCGCCGCTTTTAGCACATCATGGGTGTTGATTCCCATTAAATTAAAAATTTTTGCCAGTTCATTAACAAAGGCGATATTGATGTCGCGTTGGGAATTTTCAATCACCTTGGCGGCTTCGGCAACTTTTATGGTTGGTGCGAGATGCGTCCCTGCCGTAATCACCGATTGGTATAGATCATCTACAATTTTCCCGACTTCCGGCGTAGAACCGGCGGTAACCTTCAGAATTTTCTCTACCGTATGTTCTTTATCGCCCGGATTAATGCGTTCCGGTGAATAGCCGGCAAAGAAATCTTCATTGAATTTTAAACCTGAAACTTTCTCCAGAACCGGCACACATTCTTCTTCTGTTACTCCGGGATATACGGTAGATTCATAAATCACAATGTCACCTCTTTTCAGCACTTTACCCACCGTTTCGCTGGCTTTGTAAAGTGGTGTCAAATCAGGGCGGTTGTTTTTGTCAACGGGTGTCGGAACGGTGATGATGTAGATGTTGGAATCGGAAATATCCTTCAACTCATTGCTGACTTTTAGTCCGTTTTTTTGTGTTTTTGTGTTTTCGTCTTTTTGATCTTCATCTGAAATCAGGACGCTTTTCAAAAGTTCATCGGAAACCTCCAGGGTACTGTCGTGTCCCTGTTTCAGTTCAGCGATTCTGTTTTCATTGATGTCAAAACCTACCACGGGAAATTTTGTAGCAAACAATCTCGCCAAAGGCAAACCGACGTAGCCTAGGCCGATGACCGTTATGCGGTGCTTAGTGGCTAGCGGTTGGTGGTTCTTGTTTGAAGATTTGTGATTGTCGCTTTGTGGTTGGTATTTATTTTCTATGTTCATTTTCAATTCTGAGTTTTAATTTTTTGATTAACGAAAACAATTGTTTCCTAATCATCACAATTATGTTATTGATTTCTTCTGTGTCAGAAAGGTATTGTTGTCTCTTGGCAATTTCGAGTTGAGTTTCCAGTTCACTTAAAGAGCCTTGGGAAATATAACAAAAATGAATAAATTCCCTGGTGTTTTTTCGCTGAAATCCCTCGGCAATGTTGGATGGAATGGAGATAGCACATCTGCGAATTTGAGAGGTGAGGACAAATATTTCTTCTTTGGGAAAATTTTTAGTGATGGCGTAGATAATATCTACTAAATTCATGGCATTTTGCCAAACCTCCATCTCCCGAAAACTCAAAATTTTATCTGCCACAAAATAACTTTTTATCTCATTCTCTATATGCTCCAACCACAAACCACTAATCACTATTTACAAATTCCCCCAGTACCACTCCACGGCTTCTTTAAGGCCATCGGCGAAGATGTGCGTTGGTTGGTAGCCAAGGTTTTTCTGTGCTTTTTCAATGGATGCCAGGGAATGCGGAATATCGCCTACGCGGGTAGGACCGTGCAGAATTTCTATATCGGCAATTTTGTCATCGTACTGAGCGAGGTATTCTTTTAAAAGTTCAGCCATTTGTTTAATGGTTGTGCGGTCGCCTACAGCGGTGTTGTAGACCTGATTCAGAGCGTCCGGATTTTCGGTGGTTAAGGCCAGCAAATTCATCTGAATCACATTGTCGATGTAGGTAAAATCCCGGGAATAATCGCCTGCCCCGTTGATGGTTGGTGATTCGTACTTCATCAGTTGCTGCACAAATTTGGGAATCACCGCCGCATATGCACCATCCGGATTTTGCTTCCTTCCAAATACATTGAAATACCTCAACCCGATAGTGTCAAAATCATAAGTCCGCTTAAAAACATCGGCATAAAGTTCATTCACATATTTGGTGATGGCGTAGGGAGAAAGTGGTTTGCCGATGCGTTCTTCAATTTTGGGAAGGGCTTCATGGTCGCCGTAGGTGGAAGAACTTGCAGCGTAAACCAGCCTTTTTACACCGGCATCCCTGGCGGCTACCAGCATATTCAGAAATCCGCTCACATTCACCTCGTTGCTGGTAATAGGGTCGTTAAGGGAGCGCGGCACGGAACCAAGCGCGGCTTCATGAAGTACAAACTCCTGGTTTTCACACGCTTTTTTACATGTTTCCAAATCACGGATGTCGCCTTCGATAAGTGTAAAATTCGGATTGTCAATTACTGCATCTAAATTTTTCATGAATCCGGTGGCGAAATTATCCAGGCAAGTCACTTTTGTACCTAATTGAATTAAGGTTTCACAAAGATTTGAGCCGATGAATCCAGCGCCGCCTGTTATGAGGATGTTTTTGTTTTGTAGTTGAGTTTTAAATTTTTCCATCAGAGAAGATAGGGATTAAAAAGATGTGTATTTTTTGAAAGTTTTGTGCTGTGTAATTAAGCTCTTTCAAGTATTTTTTTGAAGTTTAATATTTGTATTTTATTATCCAGAATGTTTAGGTAGTCTTCCTTAATACGGGACGCATATTTTTTAATTACATCAGGGTTGTCAAATAGGTAAATAATTGCATCTGCCATTTCGTCAATATCACGGTTAATGAAATGACCATTTACACGATCTTGTATAACCATTGAGGGGAGGCCAATCCGGGTAGAGATTGAAGGGATGCCGCACAATGAAGCTTCACAAAACATAGTTGGTGCCCCATCTCCATCCGAAGCGATTACGGCTAGGTCTACGTCATTATAGAAAGTAATCATGTCTTCATAGCTGAAATTAAATGCGGTTTTCAAATGGATATTTCTTCCGGTAGCTTTAACCTTTTCTACAGCGGGTACAATGACTTCATAAAATCCTTTTACGGAACGGTTTGGGTTACCTGTCCATCCCAATGTAAAGGTATTGTGCTCTTCGCGTATTTTTCCAAATTCATTTTGTTTATAAATGCCGAGGCAGTATTGCACCTTATCCGTAAGAGGGAGGTATGCGTTCTCCAGATTTTTATTGGCTACTAGAAGGTAATCATAGTGTTTGATATATTTGTTGAAAAATTCTTCACGTGTGAGGCCGTTTACAAAAGTTCTGTCTTTTAAATCCTTTTCTGGTCCTAGATGTGGATAACAGTCGTTGAAAATACCAACGATATTTTTTTTTCCTTTAAAGGGGTGCTCGGCAATATATTGGAAGAAATAGGCCATGGAAAATAGATAATCGAATTCTTCAGGTTTGTCGTCTATCGGTTTTTCGTCACCCCCAAAATTATATATGTACGGATGAGTGTGCTTGGGGTATGAGAATTTTTTGCTTGGATGGATGAATTGTAGTGTATGGTTGACCCGGCTGAACTTTTTAAGAAAGTTATATTGGATGTTTCTCAGGAAATTATAAAGCTTATAATATTGAGAACTGATGTTTTTAAGAGGTTTAACACGATACTTGTCATTGGTGAAATAATAAAAATCATATTCTTCTCGAAGTTCTTCAGCCCATGCTTTAGTAAGATAATAAAAAGCCCAGTTTTTAAAATCTAATTCGAATAGTATTTTTTTCTTCATCTATATTTTTGTTAAAAGTAGGAATTTTAGTTGTAAAGTAAAAATAATTATCTTTGTAAGGAAATGTATCCCATCACTATTTTTACTCCCACATACAATAGGGCACCTTTGTTGAAAGAGGTGTATTTATCTCTCAGAAAACAAAGCCGTCATGATTTTGAATGGTTGATTGTAGATGATGGCTCTACAGATAATACCGCCGAGGTAGTAGAGGCATTTGCAACAAATATGTTCCCCATCCGTTACCATAAACAGGAAAATGGAGGAAAACACATAGCCGTTAATCAGGGTTTGAAAATGGCGAAAGGGGATTTTTTTTTTGTATTGGACAGTGATGACTGGCTTGCAGAGAAATGTGTGGAGCATATCCTTGAAAACATCCTTCCCAAAATAACGAAAAATCTTGCCGGGTTCACGTTTTTACGTGGAACCGAGACCGATGAAGTTAGATATAAGGGTAGGGAATGGATTGCTACTACAAGAAGTTTCCATAATACCTTTGGAAAAATGGAGATGCAGTTTGTTTATAGAACAGAAATTTTCCGAAAATATCCTTTTCCGGAAGTTCACGGTGAAAAATTTTGCAGAGAATCGTTAGTACACCGCCGGATTGGGAGTAGGTATAATCTTCTTTTTACAGATCATATATTGTCTTTTGGAGAATATTTGGAAGATGGCCTTACAGCCAATAGCTGGCAAAGGATGCTTCAAAGTCCTTCCTATTCCGCCCTACTTTTTGCTGACCAGACCAGTTATTTAGAAACGAGAAAGGAAAGGCTAGTGGCAGCCAAAAATTATTGGGCATTTGCAAAAAATGCTAAGATTTCCTGGGTGAAAAAAATGTTTTTGATAAACCCTGAACTTACTTTGCAGATTTTTCTGAATAAAGTTTTCAGATATAGAGATTGATATAAAAGATAGTTTTAAATATCTGAAAAAAGTTTGTGAAGCCAATTTTCTAAACTGTATTCATAGACTATTTTTTCATCAATTGGTGAGTAGGGTTTTTCAAGGAACTCGTTTAGTCCAGTGAAATTCTCAAAATCGGTTACAAAAATATTATCTGGATTGTAAAAGTTAAACTCTTTTACATAGCTATTGTTGGTTATGATTTTTTTCTCATAGCCAAGTGCTTCAAAGATTCTGAAAGATAGCCCATTTTGATAGCTTGGTTTAATGTCCACCAGTGTTTTTGAATCTTCGACTAAATTAAGGTATTCCTGGTATTCCATGTCGGCCGATATTTTTTTTATAGATCCATCATTGTTATCTAGTCGTTCCTTAACAAAACCCACTATTTAATTTATATTTAAAAACAGGATTAGAAAACAGCATAATTTGTATCTTATAAAATAAGAAAATAATTTTCTGTTTCAGTAGTTCCATCATTTTCTTCATGTTCCAAGCGGTTGCAGCTAGTAATGCATTGATTTGTGGTCCCGTTTCTCCCATGAAGTAATTTTTTGCCAGCCTAAAATCGGTTTTTAAATGTCCGATGATAGGTTCTATTGC
>NZ_JASZ02000024.1 GCF_000735695.2 Kaistella haifensis DSM 19056 | reverse complement strand
CAGTAAAGCTGTTGATTTTCTCATGAGAACTTTGGCATATTTCTTAAGTCCTGTGAAGATTATTCTTGCTGATGGAGGTTACAGAGGAGAAATCATAGAACAGGTGAAAAATAAGTTTGCTTATCTAATCAATGTGGTGATGAGAAATGATGAAAAGAAAACAGATTTTAAGCCCTTTTCTAAAAGATGGATTATTGAACGGACATTTTCCTGGTTTGATAACGACAGGAGATTATGCAGGAATTACGAATTACTAATGGAAAATTCTGAAAATATGGTAAAATTATCCGCCATAAAAAATTTATTGAATAAAATTTAAACAGGCTCTTAATATTCATCGAGGACTTCGAGGATGATCTTGCAACCTTCCTTAATCTCTTCTAATGACAAAGTTAACGGTGGAGAAATCCTCAAATATTCATTTCGGTACAACTGCCAAAAAACAATTAAACCTTTATCCATGCATCTTTTAGCAACATCGATCGTGTATTCCGGCGAACCCAAATTCACGGCCAACATCAATCCACGACCGTTAATATTTTTAATTTTAGGATGAACCAAAAGTTCACGGAACAATTTTTCTTTTTCGTGCACTTCATTCATCAAACCACTTTCTAAAACCTCTTTTAAAGTAGCATAGCTCGACGCAGCAATCAGCGGATTACCACCAAAAGTTGTGATATGTCCGAGTTTAGGGGAATGAGATAAGCTTTCCATGATTTCACGGGAACTCATAAACGCACCTACGGGAACGCCGCCGCCCATTCCTTTTCCCATCGCCAAAATATCGGGAACAATACCGTAATGTTCGAAGGCAAAAAGTTTTCCTGTGCGCCCGAAACCAGGCTGAATTTCATCGAGAATGAGCAATGCGCCCACTTCTTCGCATCGGGCTTTTAGTTTTTTTAAATAATCTTCTTTAGGAAGCAGAAAACCCGCAGCACCTTGAATGGTTTCCAGGATGACGCCTGCGGTTTTTTCAGTGATCTTTTCTAAATCTTTTTCATTATTAAATTCAATAAAACTCACCATCGGCAAAAGCGGACGAAATTCACGTTTGTGATATTCATTGCCGGCAACCGATAAAGCACCGTGGGTATTGCCATGATACGCGTCTTTAAAGGAAATGATTTCTTCTCTTCCGGTATATCTTTTGGCCAATTTCAAGCTTCCATCAATCGCTTCCGCACCAGAATTAACGAGATAGGTCATCTCCAAAGGTTCAGGAGTTGCGTCAGCAAGCAGTTTACAAAGCGCAACAGGCATTTCCTGCGCATATTCGCCATAAACCATTACGTGCAAATATTTTTCAGCTTGGGTTTTTATGGCGTCTACAATTTTCGGGTGGGAATGTCCCAAAGTATTGGCTGATACTCCTGCAACGAAATCGAGATATTTTTTTCCGTTTTTGCCATAAATATAGCTTCCTTCGGCTTTTTCTACTTCGAAACCTGACGCAAATGGAGTGGTTTGCGCTTGATAATTAAAGAAATCTTTATGCATAAAAATACTACGTAATTTAGAATAATAAAACTGCTGCAAAGTTCGGGAAATAAAATTGTCTTACCTTAAAATTTAAATAAAAATAAATTCGTAACGCGTTTTGAACTTTAAAAACTAAAGTCGCTTTTTCCTAAAGGTAAAATAAACAATTACCGCACTGATGGCCATCAGTATAAAGCCGAGAAAAAAAGGTGCTCCCGGAAATTTGAATGGGGCAGCATCGTGCGTGAAATAATAAAAAATATTGGTCATCAGCGGTGGTCCAACAATCGCTGTTAAGCTCACCAAACTCGCTAGAGCTCCTTGCAATTCTCCTTGCTCATTTTTCGGAACCTCGGAGGAAATTACCGATTGCAAAGCCGGGCCGGCAATTCCTCCCAATCCGTAAGGAATGAGGAAAGCAAACATCATCCAACTTTCGCTTGCAAAAGCAAAAAGAATCATACCAACGGCATAAAGCGACAGACCGTAGAAAATGCTTTTTTCATTGCCTAATTTGGGCTGAATAAATCGAATTAAATACCCTTGAACCAAAGCTGCCATAAACCCCGAAACACCCAGCGAAATTCCGACCAATTTCTCGGTCCAATTGAACTTGTACATGGTGAAGAAAGTCCAGTTGGTTTGTACCGCATGACCTGCAATATAAACGAAAATCAAAGATGCGATGAGCCCCAAAATCTGAGGATACTTTCGCAACTGAAGCAGAGATCCTACGGGATTTGCGCGCTTCCAATTGAACGGACGGCGATTTGCTTTGTCCAAACTTTCTGGAAGGATAAACAAGCCATAAAGAAAATTCACCAAACACAATACAGAAGCTGCATAGAAAGGAACTCTCGGACCATATTGCCCTAAAATTCCTCCGATGACCGGTCCGATGATAAAACCTAAACCGAAAGCAGCCCCGATCATCCCGAAGTTCTTTGCGCGATCTTCATCCGTAGAAATATCAGCAATGTATGCACTTGCGGTAGTAATACTCGCGCCAGTAATTCCTGAAAAAATTCTACCTACAAAAAGCCAAAAGATTGTTGGCGCAAGCGCTTGAATCATGAAATTAATAGAAAATCCCAAAAGCGAAAACAAAATAATCGGTCGCCGGCCATAGCGATCACTTAAACCTCCTAAAACGGAAGCGAAGACAAACTGCATCGCAGCATATACAAAACTCAGCCAGCCACCATATTGAGAGGCAACGCTGAGATCGGGATTGTGAATAAGCTCCTGGATAAGTTTAGGAACCACCGGAATTACAATTCCCCAGCCTGTAATATCAATAAGGAGGGTAATAAAAATAAAACCTATCGCTGCGGATTTCTGATTTTTTTTCATGTATTACAAAGATAGTTGATGTGAAAATAAGTTTCTTATTTTTTTAAAATAAAGTTTCAGTAAAAATACATCAAAGATTAATAACAGGCAAAACGGTTGTAAATAAAGACTTTACAGCCGTTTTATGATTTTTTGGTAATGAGTTAAAAAGCAGTAAAAAGCGAGGTTTGGCAAAAGGAAGGTTACTAAAACGTTACTTTTAAACATTAGAAACAATCGTTTAAAATACTGTATTTCAGCTTTCTGCATAGTTTTTCATATTGTTCCGTAGCTCACATAGGTTTAATTTTATCATTAAGAATTGTGAGTATGGAAACGACAAAAAAATCAACATTTAAGGTATTGTTCTACCTTAAAAAGAACGCCCCAAAGAAAAACGGAAAAGTCACGGTTATGTGCAGGATTACCGTAAACGGCAAACAGTCTGCATTCAGTACAAAGCTGGATATTTCCGCAACAAATTGGGATTTGAAGTACGGCAGGGTTTTAGGTAAAAGCCGAGAAGCCCAAGACACAAACAGCAAACTTGACAAAATTCGTTCGGGTATTGAGGAATGCTATTCCAAAATCCTGAAGAACGAGGGGGCTGTAAACAGTGCTAAACTTAAAAATGCCGTTCTTGGGATGGAAAGCGGAGAACTGACCTTTTTCAAATTCTATGAACAGTTCCTATTGGACTATGAGAAAAAGGTTAATAGTGGACTTCGGGTAAATGGCACACGCAGTAAATACAAAATACTTTTGAAACATCTTCGAAATTTTGCACTTACAAAATACGGCTATTCCGATGTGTCCTTTAACGACCTTACACCTGATTTTGTACAGGACTTTGATTACTACCTGCGTGACGACCAAAGTTTGACCCACAACACCATTTGGCTGTATATGATTGGATTTACCACGCTTTGCCGATTGGCAATGAGCAGAAAGCATCTTGCTTTTAATCCATTCAGCGAATACAAGAATACCAAAAAAGACAAAGACCGTGGCTATCTTTTACGAAACGAATTAGAACAGCTCGTAACGTTCAACTGCGAGAAAAAGAAAGATGAATTGGTTAAAGATTTGTTTGTTTTCAGTTGCTTTACAGGGCTTTCCTATTCAGATATGAAAGGGCTTAAAAACAGCAATCTTCAAGATTTCTTTGACGGTAACCAGTGGATTATTGTACGGAGAAAGAAAACGGCTACATCATCAAACGTGATGCTCTTGGATATTCCGAAAATGATTATTGAGAAATATGCAGGATTCGCAAAAGACGGAAAGGTATTTCCTGTACCATCAAATACGATTTGTAATGACAGCCTAAAGCGAATATCTCAACTGATTGACTGCCTAAAAGAAAAGAAAGTAACCTTTCATTTGGCACGTCACACGTTTGCTACGTTGTTTTTAAGCGAGGGTGTTCCGTTGGAGAGTTTGAGCAAAATGTTAGGGCATAAAAATATTGCCACCACACAGATTTATGCCAAAATACTTAACGAGAAAGTCGGTAAGGATATGCAAAAGGTATCGCACAAATTTAAAGGATTGGAACGGTCTTTTGTGGCACAGCTCTGAAGCCAATAAATTAATTATCGAAAGCCAATGTTATTTTACGTTGGCTTTTTTGTAATTTTAGGGTTTGAAAAAGCAGTATATAATTGTTCTGACACCCAATCCAAATGATAGAAGAAATTGAAATCTATTTGAAACATATAAAGAATGTTTGCCCCGAAATAACAGAAAAAGAACTTGAAGGATTTAGCCGAAAACTAACCATAACAAAAATTGAGAAAAACGATTTCTACGTTAAAGCAGGACAAATTCAGAAACAAGGCGGATTTTTAGTAAAAGGGCTTATTCGTGCATTTCATACAGATGATTTAGGAAACGAAAAGAACATTTACTTCGTTCCTGAAAATGAATATACATTTCATTACGCTTCTTTTATGGACAATAAACCAAGTCCGCTTTCTTTTCAATGTTTAGAAACATCAACAATCGTAAATTTCCATTCTGAACATTTGCAAAATGCCTACAATGAAATTCCGAAGTTTGAAAAATACGGACGATTAATTGTTGAAGTAAAACTCAAAATACAACAAGAAAGATTAGAAGGTTTTCTTTTTCAAAATGCAGAACAACGATATATTGAATTCATAAGTCAATATCCGCAACTATTTAACCGAATAAGCATATCACAACTTTGTAGTTATCTTGGCGTAGAAAGACAAACACTAACAAGAATTCGCAAAAAACTTTCCCAAGCCAACTAATTTTGGCACAAATGTGTCAGTAAATTTAAGCGAGTATTTTTCAACTTTGTCAAACATTAAAACTTAAAAAATGGCAATAGAACAATTTGTAAAAAACTACATTGACGCTTGGAGTACAACAAATACAGACGAAAGAAGACAACTCATTGAAGAAGTTTATTCTACTTCCGCAAAATTTTATGCAAATGAGCCAGGAGATGAAGCTGTCGAACATCACGGTTTAGAAAAAATATATGGAAACATCACACAAGTAAATGAAAGGCTTGTTGTTGGAAACAGACTTATTACTGAACTAACAAGCTATTCCGAAAATAACGACACATTAAGAGTAACTTGGCAGATGAAAACACCCGATGGAAACATTGCGTTGAAAGGAATGAATTTTCTACAACTTGACAATTCAAAGAAAATTAAGCGGGATTATATTTTCATCAATTAAGAGTACAATCGTAAAACCCCACAGCCCACCGCTTCAAGCAGTGGGCTGTTTCTTTAATTGACAGATACGGTTACAGTTTCACACAATCAGCTACCGCTGGTAGTTATCTTCCAATACCTTGATAATATCGCTTTCACGGAAAAGGATTTTCCGTTCGAGCTTGATAAAAGGTATCAGTCCGTCATCCCTGTACTGTAGCAATGTCCGTTTGCTTATGTGTAACATCTCGCAAACCTGTTCACCTGACAGGTAGATTTCCCCCTTTAGTAATGGGTGGAAATATTCTCTGATATACAACAGTTCATTTTTGATGCCTACCACAGCTTCGAGCAAGGCAAGCATATCTTCGTTTGAATTTCCAATCTGTTTCATTTCTTTTGCTTTTTTAATGGTCGCTCTCCCTGCATAAGTAACTCCACTTCGGATAATCTGAAATACGTTTTCCGATTAATTTGCGTTGCTCCAAGAATGCCTTTTGCCCTATACGTCTGCAACGTTCTTTTGCTGATGTTGAGCAATTGGCACGCTTCCTGTTGGTCGAGCCATTTAGTTGCCTGTTGCAGTGCTTTGTAGGGTGTAGTCATTTCCGCTATCAAATTGGAAACTTCCTTAACTTCCCTATGCAATGCTTTCAAAATCTGAATGTCTAAAACTGTTATTTCCATATCTGCATCATTTAAACCTCTAAAATAAAAGCTATTCAAATAGGTCATTTTAATGTTGCATCCGATGGCGGTATTTGGCGTACAGTTGCCAAATACTAGGCTATAATCCTAACTTTGGTTTCTTACTTTTAGGGCGAGCCTGTTGTATTTTGTTTGTATTGTCCATTTTTAAAGCAGGCTTTTTATTGGTGTGTACGGTCTGATTGTTTTCGGCATTTTTATAATCCGAACGCATAACCGTTTTGGTAGCGCCTATGATGCTTTCAGGTTCGGCAGTCTGCTTTGGCGGTTCAACACGCTTGCCCCCGAACAGCCTGCCCAGACCTAAACCCTTTGTGTCTTTGAATTGGCGTTTAAAGTTGGCGATGAAATTGGAAATCGGGTCGCTGTTCTTATCGACCTGCATAAAAGGGGGGGCTTTTTTTGCTCGGATTGTTCTTTCTCTTTACGTTCTTTGTCGGTTGTTACTTTTTGCGCCATAGGTTCAAAATTTTCCCCCAATATAGAACACGAGGGAATGTATTGTTTTCATTTGGCGTTATGTGGCAGTATTTGGCTTATGTTGGCACAATATGAAAAAATAATCCTCAAAACACTTTAAATTTTCCTCGCAAAGCCCTCACACATTTAAAGAGTTTTGTAAGGATAAAGGAAAGCATACCAAAAACACCCTATCCTTAGCCCTTACGTGTTTTTTGTACCCTTTCTTTGATTGGAATTGATTAAAAAAAGAATAAAAAAGGTAGCAAAGATAAGGCGGACAGCCACCGCACCACCCAACCAAAAGCTTACGGCATAATGGCAGGGCAAATATGGTGGCTTCGCCTGGTTAATCTGTTGCCCTGCCACCCTTCGGGACTTATTCCGTTTCCTTTTGGTTTTTCCGCCTGTCCCCCTTGTTAAAATGGCTTTCTTTTTTTTTGTTTTTTTCTTTTGGAAAATAATTTTAAGAGGTAGAAACGTACCTCCCACCACGTATAGTTATCAAAACAACGGTTTGTGTTTCTCGTTATAGATTTCCCTAATCAATTCCCCGAACTCCTGAAAGTGGTATTCGATAATGTTGTCCAGATACGCATAAATCGTCAGTTTGTCGATGCCCATAATGTTTGTAAGTCTGTTAAATGTCTCGTGGTGTTCCTGCCGTACATACACTGATTTCCCCCTGCTTGCCGTTGTCGTGGGAATTTTGAAGAACCGTCCGCAGTAGTCCACTTTGGTCAGCTTCTTTGGCTTGTAAGTCATCCTTCTTGTATTACTCTCAGGTGTTTTTGTATTTTCCGTTTCAGTTTCCGAAGGTTCTTCGCCTGCCATTACACGCATAATAGCTTCCTCATCTACTTTGGGTTTGACAAAATCTTCCCGATGTGCTACTACCTGTTGTTCCGTGAAAGATTGTTTATTTTCATCAGTTATGAAATTTTCAATAGAGAAATCCTCTTTTTCGGGTTGCTGATTTTTGTTTTCTTCGTGTATCATATCTATCATTTTTAATATTATATCCAATTAGCTGTTTGGTTAACTAAGCAATCAGCTGTATATACTGTTGAATCTATGTAACTACCTATCTACCTAAGCACCTGCAGACCCTTAATTGGTTAGTTCATTAACTCAAAAATCTGCAATTCGTATGCATTCAATCACGCAGATTTACTGTCGGGATTTATGCTGTTTAGTTACTTCATTAAGGATATAACCAATCAGCTAGCTAGCCATATACAAAGGAAATAAAAGCAGTCCCAATCTGCTTTAAGGTGGTATTCAGTGGCATCATTTGGCGTTCATTGTCATTGTTGTAAATAGCTGTTATTCAAATAGTCTTACCGAAATTTGTAATGGAAGCTATGGGTTTTCCCTGCTAACTACAATCCGTTTGCAAAACGGATTTTTCTGAACCCTTGTTCAGAGCAAGTTATCTCTTGAGGTCCTCGAAATGAATTTCGGCACCTCAAAAGCACTTGCCCTTGCAGGGGGCTGGAAACGGCTCCGAAGTCGCACGTTTATTAAAAATTAAAAATGGATTATTATGGAAGAGAAAAACAGAAAAAAGATTAGAAAAACAGGAAGGAAACCAAAGAACGACCCTGCGGTCAATCGGTATTCCATTAACCTAAATGCAGAAGATAATGCAAAGTTTCTTGCACTTTTTGACCAATCAGAAATGAAAGTAATCGCCCATTTTATTACAGCTTGTATCTTTCAGAAGACGGTAAAGACAGTAAAAATTGATATGGATGCAATAGATTATCACGAAAAACTGACCCGATTTTTTAGTCAGTTTCGATCGATCGGAACAAATTATAATCAGATTGTGAAGATATTGTATCGCAATTTTTCAGAGAAAAAAGCAGGAACGTACCTTTTTAAATTGGAAAAAGAAACCATAGAATTGGTAAAAGTCACTAAGGAAGTCATCCGTTTGACACAGGAATTTGAAGCAAATTATCTGAAAAAAGAATAAAAATATGATTGCAAAAATCGGAAAAGGAAGCAATATGTATGGAGCAATTTTGTACAATCAGCAGAAAATGGACAAGGAAAACGGAGTGGTTTTATTACTGAACAAGATACCCGACACGGTGGACGGCAGGTATTCTGTAGCCTATTTTAATAAGTGTTTTGAGCCGTACCTGTCGGCAAACATCAAAACGGAAAAGACGGTACGGCATATTTCGCTGAATCCAGATCCTTCAGATAAAGTCAGCGATGAACAGTTTACCGAAATGGCACAGTTATATATGGAACGTATGGGTTACGGCAATCAGCCCTATATTGTTTTCAAGCATACGGATATTGACCGAACGCATATACACATTGTTTCTACTTGTGTAGGTATTGACGGAAAGAAAATACCCGATGATTACGACCATCCACGCTCAATGGCAATCTGTCGGGATTTGGAACAGAAATATAATATGAAAAAGGCAACTGAACAAGAACAGAAACAAGCCGACAAAGTTTTCAAACCTGTGGATTACCACAAAGGCGACATCAAAAGTCAGATTGCTTCGGTAGTGCGACACTTGCCAAAGTATTACAGCTTTCCGACTATGGGAAGCTATAATGCTTTATTGTCGCTGTTCAACATCACAGCAGAAGAAGTCAAAGGCGAGCGGAACGGTCAGACCGTAAACGGATTGGTGTATGTGGCATTGGACAAGAACGGAAACAAGGCAAGCAATCCGTTCAAAGCATCGCTATTCGGGAAAGATGCAGGAATTGCACAACTGCAAAAACACTTTGAACAGTCCAAAGAGAAAATGAAAACCACGCCTGTAAGGTCTGTTCTCAAAAATGCGGTGGAGCTTGCCATACATACTACAAGCAATGAAACGGATTTTAGAAAGCAATTGACCGAGCAAGGCATCAATACGGTTATAAGATGTAATATTGAAGGACGAATTTACGGTATGACCTTTATTGACCACGAGAGCCGTAGCGTTTGGAATGGTTCAGCTTTGGATAGAAACCTGTCGGCAAATGTATTTAACGATTGGTGGAACAACGGTAACAAACCCGAACTGAAAACACAGCACAGCCCTGTTTCTAAACCGAATACAATAGACAACCAACCAAAAGACCTTTTTGAGTTTATCTCACAGGAACATTCGCATAGTTCCGATTTGGGATTGTTCAGCCTGTTGCCTGATGCACAGGGAGAGAATTATGAAGAAGACCAGTTTGCCAATCGGATTAAGAAAAAGAAGCAGAAAGGGAGGAGATTGTGAAAACGGTTGTTTGAATTTCATAACTTTGCAATATGAAACGTAAGGAAACAATAAAAGAGTTTTACACCAATCACGGACAGGAATATCCAAAAACGGGACAATTCAATATATACCGTAGAGAGGAATTTGCGTGTGACAGCACCTCATTACCGCCTAACCGTAGGGATTTTTATAAAATCTCAATGACTACAAAAGGAACAGGTGTTTTGAGTTATGCCGACAAAGCCATAAAGATTGACAGACCTTCCATTACTTTTCTTAATCCCCTAATCCCTTATTCGTGGGAACCGAACTCGGAAGACCAAGCTGGTTATTTCTGTCTTTTTACAGAAGACTTTGTAAGTCCGACCCTGAAAAATGAAAATCTTTCGCAATCGGCATTGTTCAAAGTTGGGGGCAATCACATATTTTTCCCCGGTAAAGAAAGTTTAAAACTTTTGGAAAGTGTTTTTGAAAATATGATGCGTGAAATACGCTCGGAATACGCCAATAAGTACGACTTATTGAGAAGCTATGTGCAAATCATTATGCACGAAGCTATGAAGATGCAACCGCCCGAAACTTTTTATCAGCCCGTCAATGCTTCGGAGCGTATCACCACATTGTTTTTAGAATTGTTGGAGCGACAATTTCCCATTGATGCCCCAAGCCAAACGCTGCAACTTAAAACAGCAAACGAGTTTGCCGGACAGCTCAACGTTCATACCAATACATTAAACAGGGCTTTGAAAGAAAGCACGGGCAAAACCACAACGGAATGGATTGCCGAAAGAATGATTAAAGAAGCGAAAGCATTGTTGCAGTTCAGTAATTGGGATATAGCCGAAATAGCTTATAGTTTGGGATTTGAGCATTCTTCCAACTTTATCATTTTCTTCAGGAAGCAAACCGATATTACTCCCCTGCAATTCAGGAAAGAAATCGGAACTGGCATTGCTTAAAATAATGGACTTTGTTATACAGTCTGTCCGGCAGATATAAATTCGCCCTTTTCGATGACAGCTTTATTACCCCATTTTGTGATTGCTTCCAAAACAGGAACAATACTTTTGCCGAAATCGGTTAAACTGTAAATGACTTTTACAGGCGGTTTTTTGCCGTGAACTTTTCTTAAAACAAGACCATCTTTTTCTAATTGTTTCAACTGTAAACTTAAAGTCATTTCGGTAACAGACGGTATTTCTTTTCGAAGTTCGTTATATCTCTTTGCTTCATCTTTTAAATGATAAAGGATTACAGCTTTCCATTTACCACCTACTAAATCCATTGTCAGGCTTACCGTGCAAGGATAAGTTTTACCATTCAATTTCACGAAATCGCCTATACATTCTGTTTTCATTTTACT
Organism: Kaistella haifensis DSM 19056; assembly: GCF_000735695.2. Taxonomy (GTDB): domain Bacteria; phylum Bacteroidota; class Bacteroidia; order Flavobacteriales; family Weeksellaceae; genus Kaistella; species Kaistella haifensis. The sequence goes on along the minus strand of NZ_JASZ02000024.1, from coordinate 29,177 downwards.
ATTTTTTTTTCAGTCTATCCATTTCGATAGTTATTGCAAATGTAATTTACTAAAATTAGTTTTGCAACTAAAATTATTATAGTATGGTATTAGTTATTTTAGCACACCCGAATTTCGATAAGTCTTTTGCTAACAAAACGATTATTGAAGAACTACAAAAAAGTGATTTGGAATTGGAAATCCGAAACATTCACGACCTCTATCCCGATTATAAAATCGATGTGGAAGCTGAACAGGAAGCGTTATTGCGACATCAGACAATCGTTTTCCAATATCCCTTTTATTGGTATAGTATGCCTGCCATTTTGAAACATTGGTTTGACGAAGTGTTTTTACATCAGTTTGCTTACGGCTCGAAAGGCGACAAGTTGAAAGACAAAAATTTTGTACCGAGTTTTACCGTGGGTTCATCGGAAAGCAGTTATAAAACATTGGGCTTTCAGCATTTCAGAGTATATGAATTTTGCAAACATTTGGAACAGACCGCTTACCATACACAGATGAATTATATCGACCCGATTTATTTTCACGGAACTTCTTTGGTTGCAGGTTATACAGAGGAAGAAGTAAAGAACAGGGCAAAAGACCACACAAAAAGACTGATTGAAGCATTACAAGAACTTGGATAAAGTTCCTGTAATGCAGCAAACTTTAAATCATCTTCTTATGTTTCTCTCCCCATACTTCCAACTGTTCCAATATCGGTATAAGTTGAATTGCACTTTTGGTTAGTTCGTATTCCACACGTGGCGGAACTTCCGCATAAACTGTTCGGGTTATCAATTTATTTTCTTCCATTTTTCGGAGCTGTAACGTTAGCATACGTTCGGTTATATTAGGGATACGTTTTTTCAGTTCACCAAAACGTAGTTTTCCCTTTGCCAAAAGGCAACAGATAGCCAATGTCCATTGTCCGCCAATAAGGTTCGTAGCATAAATTTGAGAACATTCTGAACCTAACTGTTGCCTGTTCTCATAGTTGACAGAACTCTCTTTTACTTTACTCATACTTACATTTTTGTTAGTACTATACAATTTGTTGCAAAGATACAAAATCGACAGTTGCGTATGTGGATTAACACTGTAAAATTTCAATACAGATAATATGCAGAAAACATAAATCTATTTTGGAACATTCGGTTTAATATTATATCTTTGCATCCGATATGCCGAGAAATAAAGAGTTTGACTATAACGAAAAATTAGAAACTGTGCGTAACCTTTTTTGGAAAAAGGGATACAATGCTACTTCTATGCACGATATAGTCGCTACGATGAATTTGAACAGAAGTAGTATTTACGATACTTACGGCAACAAACACGATTTGTTTCTGAAATGCCTATCCAATTACGCTTCTTTCAAAGAAAGGCAATATTTGGAAGCCTCAAAAGTAAAGGGAAAAGCCATTGAAGCATTGGAATACGTTATCCGAGATGTAGTTAATCAGACTTTGGCAGATGACAAGGCGTGTCTGATTGTGAACACCATTTTTGAGGTTGCTCCTGCGGACAAGGAAGTGAAAAACCTCCTCCAAAAAAGCGGAAATGCCTTGCAATCCATTTTGGAAAACCTGATTACACAAGCAAAAAAAGACGGAGATATTAAAAGCCAAACTTCTGCCTTAGTGATTGCCCGATATATTCTCGCTTCGTTCAGTAGTTATTGGAGCCATTATATTTTGAACCAAAATAAGCAGGAAGTATTGGAAATGGTGGACTTTTTGACGGAACAAATAAAACGGTAAAAATTTTTTTTGTTCTATTTTGGAACGATTGGTTTAAAATAAATTAAATACAAAAACAATATGAGAAAACAAGCAAGAACGATTTTAGCTTTTGCGATCTTGATGACAAGCGGAGAAGTCTTTGCACAAAAAATAAGCAACAATAAAGAAAAAATTATGACAAATAATTCAGAGCAAAACGAGCAACTTCGGGTTGCAAAATCTTATTACGAGAAAATCAATAGCGGAGATTTTAATGACGACAGTTATTTTGACCTTTTTACGGAAGATGTGAAAATTTTCTATCCGAAATTTGGTTTTGTGGAGGGAAAATTGGGAGTTAAGAAATTCGGACAACAGGTGCGAAATCTGTTCAATAACTTGACTTTTGAGTTGGACAAATTCAACTTTATCGTAACCGATAACACTATTGTAGTGGAGGGCGTAGAGATAGGTGCAATCCACACAGGAGCGGTTTTTCCCGACAATGAGATTTCATTTGGAAAATTTTGCACGGTCTTTGAATTTGAGGGAAACCGTATTAAAAGAATGTATTGCTACGTTGACCCAGACCACGCAGGACAGGATAAAGAAGTTGTGGATTTGTTGAAAAGTGAAAACAAAAATTTAATAGAAATAGAGCATAAAACAATTGAAGCCGAAACCAAAAAAGTTGTTGATGAATTTTACGAAATTCAATCGGGTAAAAAACAGGGAAGTTTAGCAGATTTGTTTGCCGATATGGTAGATTTTGATTTGCCAGGAAATAAAGAAAAGTTTCCGTGGACTGGAAAACGACAAACCAAAAAAGAAGTTGAGGATTATTTCAAAGTTTTATATCAAAACATCAAATCCTTAAAATTTGATGTGGAGTATATCGCCATAAATGGCGAAAATGCAGTAGCAGTCGGTCAATTATCATCGGTTATTCTAAAATACAATAAAGTATTTAATGCTCAATTTGTCAATATTTTTAAAATCCGCAACGGTAAAATCGTAAAATACCATTTTATGGAAGACAGCTACCGATTGAACGAGGAAATGAAATAAACAAATTAAAACATACACCAGGAAACATCCAAATCAATACTTACATTTTTGTTAGTACCATACAATAGGTTGCAAAGGCACGAAATCGAATGTAGCCTATGTAATTTTGTGGTGTAATTTTAAAATCAAATAAAAAATGTTAAAACAAATCTTATCAACTATAGCTTGCGTAATAGCGTTAAACAGCCTCGCACAAAATACTAAACTTGAAAAGAGTATTGATGATTTATCTGCCCGATTGGTAAACGCAAAAGAAGTTTCGGGAGTGAATGTATTATTGCTCAAAGACGGCGAAGTGATTTATAACAAAGCCTTTGGCTATGCCGATGTTAGCACAAAACAACCTTTAAAAACCGATAACATTTTTCGCATTGCTTCTCAGACCAAAGCGATAACGAGCATAGCGGTTATGATGCTTTACGAAAAAGGAAAAATCCTGTTGGACGACCCGATTTCAAAATATATTCCTCAATTCAAAAATCCGCAGGTGCTTGACAAATTTAATCCTGCCGACAGCAGTTATACAACTGTTCCTGCACAAAGGGAAGTTACTATTAGAGATTTGTTACGCCATACTTCGGGTATTGATTATCCGCTAATTTCCGATGATACAAGAATGCAGGCAATATACGCCAAGGCAGGAGCGGTAACGGGTATTGGAAGCAAAGGTACGTTGAAAGAAAAAATGGAATTGCTTGCCAAACAGCCATTGCGACACCACCCTAATACAGCTTTCACTTACGGTCTGAATACAGACGTTTTAGGGTATTTGGTAGAAGTTGTCAGCGGAGTTCCATTAGACAAATTTTTCCAAACTTACATATTTGAACCGTTACAGATGACCGATACACAGTTTAAAATCCCACAGGATAAGGCTGACCGTTTGGTTTCCGTCTCGGAGAAAACGGATAAAGATTTTGCAAAAGTTAATCATACGATTTATGAAAATAGTAGCCCTGATTATCCACTGGAAGACGGAATATACTTGTCTGGTGGAGCAGGTTTGTCTTCTACGACTGCCGACTATGCAAAATTCTTACAGATGCTGTTGAACAAAGGCACTTACAATGGAAAACGGATTTTAGGTGCAAAAACCGTTGAACTGATGACTACCAACCAACTTTCAAATCAAGTAATTTTAAAAGGCGACCCCGATTTCCGTTTCGGATTAGGTTTTGAATTGGTTACTGAAGAAAACAAATTTTCTAAATCCCCAAGTATCGGTACTTTTTCTTGGAGTGGAGCTTTCAGTACACACTACTGGGCAGATCCCAAAGAAAATATCATTGGATTGGTCTTTACACAGGAGTATTTCCGCCCCAATCATAATGATTTGGGTACATTGTATAAAAATGTGGTGTATGCAAATATGGATACATCCGACTTTTATTAAAAAAACAGATAGTTGAAAATCATTACAATATGAAAACATTGATAATCATTGTTCACCCCGATATAGAGCGTTCGGTAATTAATAAGAGGTGGATTGAAGAATTAAGCAAGCATCCCGATAAATATGATGTTCATCAATTGCACAAGGTTTATCCCGATGATCAAATTGATGTATTGGCAGAACAAAAACTGATAGAGCAATACGATAAAATTGTATTTCAGTTTCCTTTTTATTGGTTCAATTGCCCGCCATTCTTAAAGAAATGGCTGGATGATGTGCTTACCTATGGGTGGGCGTATGGAAGTAAGAGCGGTTATAAGGTTTCGGGCAAGAAAATCGCTTTGGCGATGTCTGTTGGAATAGATGACCACGAGTATAACACAACGGGGAAATACAAATATACTATGGCTGAACTGACCCGACCTTTTGAACTGACTTTTGAGTATGTAAAAGCCGATTACAAACCGTTCTTTGCCTATTATGGAATTGAGCTGAACAGCACAGAGGAATGGATTGAGAAAAGTGTATCTCCTTATTTGGATTTTTTAAATTCTTTATAACAGTGCAAGAGTTCTGATTGTCTATACTTATCTCATAACCATTTGTTTGATTTGCATAACTTTTTAAAAAGCATCGGAGCGAACTTTGTACCGTAATAAAAATTAAGAATTATGGTTCAGGAAAATTTAAAAGGAAAAGTTGCTCTAATCACTGGTGGTACTACTGGGATTGGGTTGGCATCTGCAAAGCTATTTTTACAAAGAGGGACAAAAGTTGTCATAGGAGGCAGGAGGTCAGAGATTGGCAAAGAAGCTCTTGCAGAATTGCAAAAAATAAGTTCTGATATTCATTTTGTAAAAACCGATGTTTCCAAAAGCGAGGAAGTGAAACATCTTATCGCAGAAACTATTCGCATTTTTGGCAGACTTGATATTGCTTTTAATAATGCTGGTATTGAGGGGCATTTTGCACCGATTGACGAAACAAATGAAGACGAATTTGATACTGTTGTTGGTATTAATCTGAAAGGTACTTGGCTATCTTGCAAATACGAAATTGAACAATTCAAAAAACAAGGCACAGGCGGTACAATCGTAAACACTTCATCTTGGCTTTCAAGAGGGGCTTTTGGAGGTTCAGGAGTGTATTCAGCAAGTAAAGCCGCTGTGGACGGATTGGTTCGTGTTTTGGCTGTTGAAGCTGCAGAAGCCGGAATAAGGGTAAACAGCATTCAGCCTGGCTATATTCAAACCCCTATGTTTGACCGTTTTTATCCTTTTCCTAAAGAAGAAGCTGATAGACTAAAAGAACCAACAAAAAAGCACGCTCCAATGGGTCGTTTTGGAAACCCTGAAGAAGTTGCCGAATTGGTGGTCTGGTTGAGTAGTCCGTCAGCATCCTTTGTTACAGGAGAAAGTATTTTGGTAGACGGCGGATTGACTATCGGAGGACAACGTTATTAATTTCAAATTCCATTCCAAAGATTATGCAAGCAATACAATTAGAGAACTACGGTATAGAAAATCTGAAATTAGCCGAAGTGCCAACGCCCGAAGTTGGAGAAAACCAAGTATTGGTAAGAACCACAGCCGTTTCATTGCAATACCTTGACCTTATTGCAGTAGAAAATACGGCAGGGTTAAATATCCCGCTTCCGTTCATTCCTGTTTCAGAGGGAGTTGGTATAATAGAAAAGGTAGGAAAAAACGTAACACGGTGGAAAAAAGGCGACCGTGTATTGATACCGTTCATCAGGAGTTGGGAAGCAGGAAAGACAACGCCTTATCACAATGCGCTAAGGACAGGTCTGCAAACTTCGGGAACTTTGGCGGAGTTTACCCTACAGCCGGAAAATACGCTTGTCCGTTCCCCTCAAAACCTTACCGATGAAGAAGCCACATCACTTTCGGTTGCAGGTCTGACAGCTTGGGCAATGCTTATGCAGGCAGGCATCAAGGCAGGACAGACGATTTTGGTACAGGGAAGCGGTGGCGTTTCTTTGTCCGCCCTGCAAATCGCAAAGATTTCGGGTCTGAAAGTAATTGCAACCACAGGTAGCAGGGAGAAAGAGCAAAAACTGAAAGACTTGGGTGCAGACGAAGTTATCAATTATAGAGACTTTCCCGAATGGAGCAATGAAGCAAAACGGCTGAACAACGGCATAGGCGTAGATATAACGCTGGATGTGGCAGGACAGGAAACCATTGAGCAAAGCATCCTATCCGTAAAAGAACACGGTTTTGTGGGTTTGGTCGGTTTTATGTCCGGTAGCAGACTATCTTTTGACGTGTTTCCGCTCATTATGAACTATATCCGCTTGCAGGGTTATTCCGTAGGCAATGCACAGGAATTGGGCGATTTGGTTAATGCCATTGAAAAGAACAATCTTAAACCTATTATAGACAGCGTTTACACCATAGACCAAACGCAGGAAGCATTTCTAAAGCTGAAATCGGGCAATGCTTTCGGAAAAGTAGTCATCAAATTTTAAAGCAACGGGAACTATGAAAATAAGAAGCATATCAACCGCAGTCCTTATCTGCATTGGTTTAAACAGTTTTTCGCAACAGGTCATCAACGGCTTTGCAACACCCGAAAGTGTTACATCGGACGGCAAACGCTTTTTTGTTTCCAATCAAGGGCAGGATTTCAGCAGTCGGGATGGTGATGGATTTATCAGTGAAATTTCCGCAGACGGCAAACTGATAGAACTGAAATTTGCGCCGACCAAAGGTGTTTTGCACGCTCCCAAAGGTATGGCTGTTGAAAACAGTATTTTGTACGTGGCAGACCTTGAACGCATCGTAGGATTTGACATAAACAGCCGAACAACCGTTTTTGAACTTGCCATTCCGCAGGCTACCGTACTGAATGATATTTGCCGTTTGGAAAATGGCTTTATAGGTGTTACAGATACTTATTCGGGGAATATCTACAAAGTAAATACCCGAACAAAGTCGTTTGAAATAATCGGAAATATCCCGACAATAAACGGCATTTCGTTCAATAGGAACACCAATCAGCTTGCCGTTTGTACCAATGGGGAAACTCTGGGCGAGGGAGCGGTCTATATCAAAACAGGCAATGGAGATTTTCAGAAGCTCCCCAACATTGCCAACGGATTTTTTGACGGCGTGGAATGGTTAGACGACAATCATTTGCTGATTTCGGATTGGGTAACGTTTCCGACCAAAGGCTATGGTAAACTTTGGATTTACGATTTGGTAAACCAACAACCCGAAATGCTACTGACTGAAGAAAGCGTTGCAGATATTTATTATGACCATTCCTCACAAAAAATATATATGCCCCAAATGCTGAAAAATAAAGTAATCATCACGGATAAAAAAGAACTGGAAATGGTAAATAAAGAGAAATACAACAAATTATATCAATACGGTGTGGCGGATGCTTTTGTGGGCGGTCTGTACAAGGGAACTTTACCTGTTAAAGATTTGAAGCTAAGAGGCGATTTCGGTTTGGGAGCACCCGATATGTTAGATGGTGAATTGACGATGCTTGACGGAAAAGTATATCAGACCAAAGCCAAAGGCGAAACCGTTGAACCTGAAACCGATTTTAAAACCTCAATGTCGTTCGTAACATTCTTTAAAGCCGACACGGTTATCAATGTTGAAAACACAATTGGCGAAAAAGCCCTTTGGGAGCAGATAGGCAAGGCACTGAATAATAAGAATACGATGTATGCCATTAAAATAACAGGACAATTCGACCATATAAAAACAAGGGCATTTCCACCTGTAAAGAATGAACCGTTCCCTCTTATCACTTCAATTTTCGATACGCAAAAGTTCTTTGAGTTTTCAAACACGCAAGGCACGTTAATCGGTTATCATCTTCCAGAATACCTGAACGGCATCAATAGCAAAGGCTTTCATTTTCACTTCCTTTCAACCGACAAAACACAGGGCGGACACGTTTTGGATTTTACGGGAAAAGATTTGAAAATCGAAATTGCCGAACTGAAAAGTTTTGAATTAGAAATACCGACAGACAAAGATTTTCAGCAATTCAATTTTGAAACCAAAGACAACGAAGCACTAAAACGTGTGGAGCAGGGAAAGTAAGAAATATATTCTGTACAAATCATATAAACTAAAGAAATCTAAAGGTTATTCCGATGAATGACCTTTAGATATTTCTGTTTAATAAGCAATAAAAAAACTAATCGGAATGGCATCTTCATTAAATCATATTATCTCGGAGATACAGCGAAAAGAAAATGCAATTTCGCTGTCTGCACCTAATATAATTGATGAAGCTTACCAAATGACAATATACCTGCAAGAATTCTTGGGGTCGATAAAAGAGGATATTACAAAGCAAGGCTTTAAAAATCATTGGGAGGAAATCAATTTCTTTCGCAACATTAAGCCATACATCCTCTCCAAACTCATTTACCACAATAAGATATTTCGTATGCAGACAGCTTGCCCTGTTGACGGAGGGAAAATGCACGCAAGTTATTTTTCAGAACAATTACGGGAATTAAAAGAGGAATACAGGGGGCATATCTACAATTCAGATTTTCACAGATATTATCGTTCAGGAAGAACCGACCGTGATGAAACCTACTTTAGGTTAGGTAACATCAATTTTCACGATGGTCTGAACAGTTTTGTCTTTGAAATTGACCCGTTGTTTTCAACCTACTATGATTACAAGGTGGCTCGGATAATAGCCAACGAGTTACTCTACACCTACATACTCCAAAAAATCAACGATGATGAAATGGCAGGCTCTCTTTCTGCAAGGGATATTTCATCTGATGGTATCCGTTGGACGGATACCAAAAACGCCCTGATAGAACTGATTTATGCGCTGTATGCGAATGGCTCCCTTTCCTACGGTAAAATAGGAATTCGAAAAATCAGTTTGGTGTTGGAAAAACTGTTTCAGATTACCTTAGGGGATTTACACAATTCTTTCCATCGAATGAAATATCGTGCAGGTTCCCGAACCGCATTTTTAGACCAACTGAAATCTTCTTTGGAAGAATATATGGACAAAGATTTATAGAGGTGTCAAAAACAAACAAAAAGGGAAGCAAAGATAACGAAGCACGCATAATGGCTTCGCCACCCTTCGGGACTTATAGTGCTTCGTTATCTTATATCCGTTGGCAGAATGGCTTTCTTTTTTTTCTGTTTTTCTTTTGGAGTGAATTTTAAGAATTATTCATCTCTTTCTTTACCAGATGTCGGGTTATCTCTGGCATCAATCTGCCCATAATATTCCCTTAGCGTTGCATCCACAATTATCTCCACAATAAGGTCTATCAGACGGTCTTCTTTTTCTTTCTCCATCTGTTCATAAAACTTGTTTATATCCTCAAGGTTCTGTTCTGGCGTTTTACCCTTTTTCATAACATCTTATTTTAGACGTTAATTTACAGCAAAATCCAGACTTAAAACCTTGAAAAACAAAACTTAATTAAAATATAACTTTGATAAAATATATTTTTTATGCCGAACTTATATAAATTAGTGTTACATTTACCATAAAAAACTGTTTTGGCAGAAACGTTAGAAAAACATATCGGTCGCTATTTTAAGGAAAGTGAAAGACTTTCCAAGCAGAAGCTTGTGGAATCAATAAAAAAGGATTTCCCTACTTGGTCTGACAACACCATTAATATGTATCTGTCCAAGCTGAAAAAAGAAGGGGTTATAAATGCTCCCTCCAGAGGGATTTATGAAGTTGATGGACAAAAGCCTTTTCAGCCCAATATTTCAACCACGCTAAAAAGAATATTCAATAAGGTCAAGCGGGAATTTCCCTATATCAGTTTTTGTGTTTGGGATACCGTGTGGTTGAATGATTTTATGCGTCATCAACCTTTTAAGCATTATACCGTCGTGGAAGTTGAAAAAGATGCTTCCGAATCTGTATTCACGTTTTTAACGGACACTATTAAAAGCGTTTTCTTTAATCCTGATGAGGAAATATTTGACCGCTACATTCACAACCAAGATGAAGTCCTTATTGTGAAGAATATGGTTTCAGAACCTCCTTTGATAGAAAAAGACAAAATTATTATTCCTGCATTGGAAAAGTTATTGGTGGATATGTTGATTGACACATCACTTTTTTCAGCACAGCAAAATGAAAAGGAATTTATTATGCGGAGTGTAATGGAGAAATATACTTTAAATGAGTTAAAGATGCGTAGGTACGCTGTCCGAAGAAACAGAGAGGAAGAAATTGACGAACTGATAAATATAAGTTTGGCAAAATAAATTTATTTATGCCAATGATATATAAATTATGATAGACACAAAGTCATATATTATTGAATGGATCACCGACTTACGAAATAAGTTGGGGAAACGCATTGACCCAAAACTTATTGAAAAAGTAATATATGCTTTAACACTTTTGGAGCAATTGCAATTGAATAATCTAAATTTTGTGTTTAAAGGCGGAACGGCTCTGCTTTTAGCAACGGAAACGCCTAAGAGGTTTTCGATAGATATTGACATCATTACAGAAGAATCAGAGGATAAAATCAAGGAGATTTTAGCGAAGATAAGCCAATTGGAAATGTTTATCCGTTGGGAAGATGATAACGACCGAAAACATACGCCTGACGCACCCATTGGACATTTCAAGATGTTTTACAAAAGTGTGGTAGATGGTCATGAAGAACCGATACTATTAGATTTATTATACACTCCCAATCCATACCCTGAAACAAAAAAATATCTGATAAATCACAGTTGGTTGGCAACATCGGGCAAAGATACTACGGTTGTACTGCCAACGTTTGAGGCTATTTTAGGAGATAAGCTTACTGCATTTGCTCCAAAAACCACAGGCATATTATACTCAAAAAATCGTCCTGTCGAAATCATTAAACAGTTATATGATATTGGTTTTTTGTTTGACCAAATATCAGACCTTAACGTAGTAAAAGAAAGTTATTCGAGAGTGGTACAGGAGGAAATCGGCTATCGAAAGTTAAGTATTGATGCTGGCGAGGTATTGAAAGACACTTGGAATGCTTGTTATACCTTAGCAGAAAGAGATATGAAGTCTGATGAGTTCAAACACTTGCAGTTGGGTATTAAGAACTTCACGAATTTCATTATTGACCGTTTTTCAATCGAAGAAGCCATAACAGCTTCATCTAAAGTTGCCTATCTGACTTCATTACTGAATAAAGAAAATCAGGAAATAGAACGGTTTAAAAATCCATTGGAGATTAAGGATTGGCTGATTGAAGACCAGACGTACAACAAATTGAACAAGTTAAAAAAGACCAATCCGGAAGCATTTTTCTATTGGTATAAGAGTTTGAAATAGTTTAAGGATATAAATAGATTAATATGGACGAAACAAAATCCATACAGGAACAACATACGGCTGGAGCACAAGCAATAGGATTTGATTATCAATTCTATTATTTTATGTTATTAGCTCTTGAACTCCGACACGGACAGAAAGTCGGTTTTGAAGTGAAAGATGACGTACATATTGATAAAGCAGATGGAACAACCATTTTATTCCAAACAAAACATAGTGTTTTAACAAGTAGTAATGGGGCTATCCAAAATTTGACAACATTGGATAGTGACCTTTGGAAAACATTAAGTAATTGGACTAATTTCATCAAAAAAGGCAAAGAGAATTATCTCAATAAACACTCTTTTGTACTGGCAACTAACAAAAATGAAAATAGCAATCAATTCATTAACGCCCTTCATCAATTTAAGATTGACGAAGATATTGATAATATATTGGCAAAACTAAACGATATAAAGACGAAAACAAAAGATGAAACTTTACAAAAATACATTGAAAACTTAATTTCTCTTGATAAGACAAAATTGTCATCTTTTCTTTCAAAAATTTCAATTGAAACAGGTGTTGATGAAATAATAAAACGCATTAAAAATAAGCTACTTGAACTTTACAGAGAAAATCATATTGTTGAAACAATATATGATAGTCTATACTCAAACTTACAATTGTCAAAATATTTGGAAATAAAGTCAGGACAGAAGTTTGAAATTACCTTTGATGATTTCAATAAAAAATTTGGAAAATGTTTTAAAGTATCTACGGGAGTACAAAAACTTCCTACTCGAAATTTCCCTATTCTTCTTCCCGAAAATCCAGAAGAGCAAATTTTCATAAAACAATTACTTGATGTTGGCGAGATTCAAGCAGGTTCACAAGACGTGATAAAATACACAACATTGATGCTTAAATTTCTTCGACATTATACATATTGGTCTGATGAAGAGAATTTTATACTGTTTTCAGAAGCGGAGGATTTTAAGAAAGATAGTATAAGTAGATGGGATAATGAATTTAAAGGAAAGTATCGGCAAATTGAACGAAAAATAAGTTCGGGAACAACAATAGAAAGTTTGGAAAGTGAAATAAAAGATTTAAGTATTGGACTTGTTGAATATATCCGCAGGCTTGATTTATCAATTGGAGATTATTTACCATTGGGTGTAGATTTTACAAATGGACATTACTATTTACTGTCAAACAAGTTAGAAATTGGTTGGCACTTTGATTGGCAAAACAAGTATAAAGAATAATGAAAGAAATTTATTACACATATAACAATGAAGCTATTGCGAGTTGCATTCTTTTATCTGTACTGAACAAGGTTGATAAATTGGATGTTGCTCGTTCGTGTCTGATTTTACCATTTCTATTAGACGACCGAACAGTAAATTATTTAGCAAAAACTCAAGGGCAAAATTTGAGCATAGAACAACTCGTCAAAGACCAACCTCGATTATTTGTTTCTTTCAATAAGCGATATGTGTCATTATTACCAATAACCATTAATGCCTTGATGATTTTAAGTAAAAGCAATCAAATCATTATCGGAAGTGAGATTGTAAGAACCGAAACATTCACATTTGACAATGCGAATTTAGGAGGTCGATTTTCTAAAATAGAAAGTGTTATCCCTGATTTTATAGATATGCTTGAAAAATACACAACGTCAAAACTGTATAAAGTTTTAAAAATTCAACTATGAAATTTGTACTTCACGAAATAAAGCTATGGTTCAAAGATGCTGATGCCGAACTTAAAAATTACCAGTTTTTACCTGATAAAGTCAATGTTATTACAGGTGGCTCAAACACTGGAAAAACCAGTTTTTGGAATATTATAGATTATTGCCTTTTATCGGGAAAAGTAAATATCGCAAATACAATAAACGACAAAGTTTTATGGTTTGGGATACGTTTTTCTATCAATGACAAACAAATATCCATTGTGCGAAAAACACCTGATAAAGGTGCGGTATCTTCGGAAGTGTTTTTTAATTTAGGTTCTTTCCCTGATTATCCTGAAAGCAACAAAGAAATTGCAGAAATTAAATCAATATTAGATAGTGAATTTGGCATTACAGATACATTAAGATTTCCTTATGGCAAAGAGTTAGGTGGGACTTCTCTCAATCTTTCTTATCGCCATTTTTTGATTTTCAACTCTTTAACCGAAAACATCATTGGAGCACAGGAAACATACTTCGATACAACTTTTTACGGAAAAGAAGAATATGATAAAGCACTCAATCATATTTTCAACTTGGTAATCGGTGTTAATGATATGGCAAAAATCAAGGCTTCTGAACGACTAAAAGAAGTTAAAAGAGAAATAAGAAAGATACAAAATCAAGAAAAGGACAATCAAGGAAAAGTCAAAAATTTTGAGAATGAGATTCAGGTTTTGTTTGAAAAATGTAAGAAGTATAACTTTATAGAATATTCTGAACCCTTTGAAACGGTTGATACCGCAATTCCAATCATTCAGGACGTAATAACAAATACTCAAAAAGTAGCACAAAATTCAAATCTGTTTGGAGAATTAGACGAGCTAAACAAAAGAAGAATTGCAATACGCAGTCAGATTGATGCTATAAGTCAATATCAAAAAGAATATGAAGCATACAAAAGGAATTTGAATAAATCCGCTGACAGTTTACAGCCGATAGAATTTCTAAATGAAAAACTATCTGACCAATTAGTAGATTCATACGAAACAAAAGCATTTGTAGAGTCCTTAGAATCTTCCTTGAAAAGCATCAAAGAAAATCTATCCAAGAAAATTATCGAACCGATAAAGGTTACTGGCGATGCAAAAGAATTGAATAGACAATTTAAAGAAATTGAAAATAAAATTTCTAAACTGAATGAAATAAAGAAGAATTATTTGGCTGAAAGTCAGACAGAAGTTCAAAAATTCATTGTATTAGGAGAAATAAAACTCGCATTAGAGCAACTTTTAAAATTGGAGTTAGGAAAACCTATTGATAATATAAGGTTGAATATATTAACAGAAGAAAGTAAGGACTTGGCTAAAGTACCTACTGATACAAAACAAATAGAGTTCAATCTAAAAACCGAACTAAACAAAAGTATTCAACGCAATTTTAATCAATTAAAATCTTTACCAGCATACACAAATAGCAGGCTTGATTTTAATTCTGACAAAATGATTTTACAACTATATCCCGAAGGTCAATTGTTTCCTTTAGATAATGTTGGCAGTAAATCCAACTATATGTTTATGCACCTATGCGTTTATTTGGGTTTACACGAGCATCTAATAAATGTAAATCCAGAACATGTACCTCAATTCCTATTTATTGACCAACCAAGTATTCCATATTACGCAGGGAGTGATGAAATGCAAGGAAATGACGATAGGTCAAAACTAATAGATGCTTTTACGCTACTAAACTCATTTATTGAGTTCATTGTAAAAGAAAAAAACAATCATTTTCAAATATTTATGGTAGAACACGCTTCTAAAGATTATTGGATAAACAATAACTTGTCGCACTTCCATACTGTCGATGAATTTATAAATGGCAAAGGGCTTATTCCAAAAGAAATATACGGCAATAACTAAAATTTATGCAAAAAATTAACTTAGGTAAATTAAATAAATTAATTATCCATAACATTGGTAATAAAGGTAGTGCTGATGGGGTAAGGTTTTCTGATGAAATGACGAACTTTGAAAGTGTTGAAGAAATAATCAATAAGCTAATTGTCAGTAATTTTAAGTTCGATGAACTATACCAATTTCACTTTCTTCCTCATCTGGATTTGAATCCTGTATACTCTTTCGTTAGCTCGATTTTTAGTGACACAGAATATGAAAATTTTATAGAGCACTCTAAAAATGTGGGTAGATATCTCTATGATAAAAGTACGCATCCTCAAATTAAATCAGGAGAATTATGTGTGTTCTATATGAATGATAGCTCCATTGATGATGAGGTAACGGATTGTATTGGAATTTTCAAATCGGAGAATAAAGAAACGGTCTTAAAAATTGAAGATAAAAAAACAAGTTATGGATTGTCCGATGTGAGCGGAATAAACATACATAAGTTAGATAAAGGCTGTCTTATTTTTAACTTAGAAAAAGAGAAAGGGTATTTAGTTGCTCTTGTAGATAATACGAACAAAAACATAGAAGCTCAATATTGGAAAGATAAATTTTTAAGTGTTAAACCACAAAGAAATGAATATCATCAAACAAACGAATTCTTAGGGATTACAAAGCAATTTGTCACAAAACAATTGGATGAGGATTTTGACGTAAGCAAAGCCGACAAGATAGATTTTTTAAATCGTTCTGTTGATTATTTCAAAAAGAATGAAACATTTGACAAACAAGAATTTGAAGAAGAAGTTTTTGGAGATAGTAATGTTATAGAGTCATTTAGAAAATTTGACCAGACTTATCGACAAGAAAATGAAGTGGAGCTTGCTGACAGCTTTGAAATATCAGCCCAAGCTGTAAAAAAACAGGCACGTGTCTTCAAAAATGTACTTAAACTTGATAAAAACTTCCATATCTATATTCACGGAAACCGAGAAATGATAGAACAAGGCGTTGATGAAAATGGAAGAAAATATTACAAAATCTATTACGAAGAAGAGAATTAAGATTAAATGAATGAGTTTACTTCCAATAACATAGATATTTTCCGCTCCCTCTTCAAAGGCAGAGAAGACGTGTTTGCCGTTCGTTGGGAGAAATCAGGAAAATCGGGATATATGCCTTCCTGTCAATATGATCCATACCATTATCAGGTTCATAAGAGGAATGGCGGAACGTTTGCAAATTATCCACACAAAACGTACCTGCCACTTATTGATAATGAAATTCAAAAACACTTAAACGGTGTACAGCAAATTGGTATTTATCCCTTATTTAAAGACAATACCTCTTGGTTTTTGGTGGCTGATTTTGACAAACAAAATTGGAAAGAAGAAGCCGTAAGTTTCTTAAACGCTTGCAAGGAGAAAGACATTCCTGCTTATTTGGAGCGTTCCCGCTCGGGAAATGGCGGACACGTTTGGATATTTTTTGACAAACCTTATCCGTCTGTCAGAAGCAGAAAAGTTTTCATTTCTATTTTGGAACAATCAGGAGCATTTTCAATGTTTGACAAAAGCTCAAGTTTCGACAGATTGTTTCCTAATCAGGATTTTCTTTCGGGAAAAGGTTTGGGCAATCTAATTGCTTTGCCGTTTTTCAAACCTGCAATGGAGAATGGAAACAGTTGCTTTATTAACTCTGAAACTTTTGAGCCTTATCCCGACCAATGGCAATTCTTGAATGAAATTGAAAGGGTTTCGATTGGTGTATTGGACAATTTGCATCCGGAAGTTTTAACAATGCAAAATCTTCCAATTCCTAAAAACCATAATGGCAAACTATCCATTACACTTCAACAAAACATCCGAATTCAACGAGATGGATTAATAATACCACTCGTCAATTTTTTGAAAGAAGAACTGAACTTTGCCAATTCGGAATTTTTCATCAAGAAGAAATCGGGTAAAAATACTTTTGGGACAGAACGTTATTTTAAACTCGTGGAAGAAGCGGAAAATGAAGTCATCATTCCACGAGGCTTTATTGGTAAACTTTTGCGATTTTGCAAAGAACAAAACTTGGATTTTGATTTTCAAGACAACCGAAAACTAAAAGAAGAAATCTCATATTCGTTCAATGCTAATCTACGAAGTCATCAAGAAAAAGTTATTGAAGCGATTTCAAAAAAAGATTTTGGAGTTATCGTTGCTCCGCCAGGTTCAGGTAAAACGATTGTTGGTTTAAAGGTTATTGCTGATAAAAAACAACCTGCACTAATCGTTGTGCATCGCAAACAATTGTTGGAACAATGGCAGGAACGTGTTCAGGCATTTCTTGGAATTTCAAAACACGAAATCGGCATCATCGGACAGGGAAAAGTGAAGATTGGAGAGCAGATTACAATTGCAACTATTCAAAGTCTGCCGAAGCAAATTGAGCAAATCCAAAATCAATTCGGAACTATCTTGGTAGACGAATGTCATCATATTCCTGCCGAAACATTTCGCAATACCATTGAGAAATTAGAAACCTTTTATCTGTATGGATTGACGGCAACTCCTTTCCGAAAATACAATGACGACAAACTGATTTTTGCTTTTATTGGAGATATAATTTCGGAGATTGCTAACAACGAAATTGAAAATTTCAAACACGCCCAAATCATTGTAAGGAATACAGATTTGGATGTTCCTTTCAGTTCTAAAACGGATAATTTTGAAACGCTTTCAAAGATTTTGGTTCACGATTCAGAACGAAACAAGCTCATCCTGAACGACATCAAAAACGAACTTTCCAAAGGAAAAAGAATTACCATTATTACAGAAAGAAAAGAACATATTGATACACTTTACCTTTTTCTGAAACAATCTTACGAAGTCATTACGTTAAGTGGAGATGACACTGAAAGCAACAGAAAATCCAAATGGCAAACTTTACAGCAAGGTAATTTTCAGATACTGATTACCACAGGACAATACTTTGGTGAAGGCTCGGATTTGTCAAATATTAGTTCTCTGTTTTTGGTATATCCGTTTTCTTTTAAGGGTAAACTAATTCAATACATTGGTCGAGTACAACGTTCGGAAATCAACCCAACTATTTATGATTATCGGGATATCAAAATTGACTACCTGAACAAGTTGTTTTTAAAACGGAACACGTATTATCGTCAAATAGCCAAACAAGCAAGTCTATTTGATGAACCAACCGAATTTACTCCTGAGAGACAAAGTATAGTTATCGAAAAGCAAATCAAAATAGCGATTGAAGATTTGGATTTCAGATACGGCAATGTTGGCTTTGAATACATTGATAAAGAAAGTAATCAACGGTTTGATTTTGAAATCGAAAACGAAGAGTTCAGACCTGAATTTGAAGTGTTGAAACCTTATTTCATCAAGGTTTTGAAATCAAAATCCGTTATGATTGATATTTATGCCGAAATTGAAAATGGAGTGACTTTATCGCAATTAGCAACATCATCCAACATTGAAAGCATCAATAAAGAAATCGTTGAAAGTGTAAAGTTTCAGTTTCTGAACAAGAGTTTTATCGGTCAAATTCCGACTTCAAAACAAAATATGCTCACAACGAATGAATTGCCGAAAAATCAAAATATCTATACCAATGCCGAAAATGTTTTGGAAGACTTACTGAAAGGGAAGCAATATAAACATTCACGGCACATTCAGTTTTTGGCTGAAAGACACGAACGAAATGTAATGAAATTACGGTTTGTTTTACAGCCGTTTTCATTCGTCTTTCTGTTGGAAGGAGAACAAAACTACCACATCATTTTAGAAACTTTAGACACCGAAGAAGCAACCTATATCTGGCATACAGAAAAAAGCAAATCAGTTTTGATTGACACCATAAAACAAATTGATAAAGAATTGAACATCATCAGAGAAAAAGGAAGACAAGCCTATTTAGAAACCAATCCATCAAATTTTTCAAGAATTGTCCACGATTATTCTAATGACAATAATGGGTTTACGATTTGGAAAGGACAATTGGAAGAACGGTTGATGTAAGAAATCGTTAATCTCTATTTGTATTTTTCAATAATTTAAGCATCGATATTTATGGTACAATATCATTTTGTATATTTGCTATGAGCTAACGGAAAGGTGTCGAAAAGCAAAGCAATAAGAACCGTTACTAAATCGTTACCTGACTTCTTTGATTATCTCTATAAATGCTTATTATTCAACTGAAACAGCTTTTTCCTGAAAACTTTAAAATAAAAATGTCCCTCTTTCGAAGGACATTATATAGAATTTAAAAACGGATTAAGCTTTTTTTGCTTTCTCTACTACTTCTTTATCGATAGAAGATTTTCCGTGTACAGCTTCTTCTTTTCCTTTCCCTTTCAGGAAGTCGTAGGCAATTGCCGAAGCGATAAAGATCGAAGAGTAAGTACCGAATGCTATACCCAATAGCAAGGCAAACATAAATCCTCTCAGGTTATCTCCACCGAAAATAAAGATGGCAAGAATTACCAAAATGGTAGTAAACGAGGTGTTAAACGTTCTACCTAAAGTACTCGAGATTGAATCATCAAACAGACCTGCTAAAGTAAGCGATTTTTTCTCTCTTAAATACTCACGGATTCTGTCGAATACAATTACCGTATCGTTAATCGAATAACCCAAAACGGTAAGAATCGCAGCGATAAAATCCTGGTTGATCTCCATATTGAACGGCATATATTTATGAAGGAATGAATATACCCCCAAAATAATAATCGCATCGTGAGCCAGACCAACAACCGCTCCTAAAGAGAACTGCCATTTGCGGAATCTCAATAGGATATAAAGGAAAATACCAGCCAAAGCAGCAATTAGTGCAAAAGTTCCTCCTGTTTTGATATCATCCGCTACGGTAGGACCAACTTTAGTTGAAGACACAATACCCGCATGGTCTTTGTCAGCAGATTTGAAATCCTGCAAAGTCATGTTCGCCGGAAGTTCTGATTTCAAACCTTCAAATAATTTTTCTTCAATCGTTTGATCCGCTTTCAAGGATTCATCATCGATCAAATAATCGGTTGAAATTTTCAGTTGATTATCGTTACCGAAAGTTTTCGCTTCTACAGAAGAGTTTTTGTTATCAGCAGTTTTGAAGATTTTCAATAAGTTTTCTTCTACTTTATTTCCATCAACCGGTTTTTCGAATCTTACTACATAATTTCTACCTCCTGTGAAATCGATTCCGTATTTAAATCCGTTGGTGAAGATTGAAATTAAACTTGCAACAGTAAGAACAGCTGAAATGATGTAAGCATATTTTCTTTTCCCGATGAAATCGATCCAGACATTTCTGAAGAGATTTTTGGTTGGAGCAGTCCAAACTGAAAGTCCTTTTCCTTTGTTAAGTCTTGAGAAAATCATTACTCTAGAAAGCAATACCGAAGTAAAGAAGGTCATCAAGATACCGATAATTAAGGTTACCGCAAAACCTTTGATTGGTCCTGTTCCGAATATGTACAACACCACCGCAGTAAGAATCGTGGTAAGGTGACCATCGACAATCGCAGAAAGTGCATGTTTGAAACCATCTTTATAAGCTTCCAGAATGCTTTTACCAGCGAAAAGTTCTTCTTTGGTTCTTTCATAAATAATTACGTTGGTATCCACCGCCATCGCCATTGACAATACAATACCCGCAATCCCAGGAAGTGTAAGTGTAGCATCCACAGAATCCATGATTCCAAAAATGTAGAAAAGGTTAATAACCATTGCAATTACCGCATAAACACCGGCTCCACCGTAATAGAAAATAATATAAGCAATGATGATTAAGAAAGCTATACCAAACGAAAGCATTCCCGCGTTGATCGACTCCTGACCTAATGAAGGTCCTACAACATCTGCCTGCACGATTTTCGCACTTGCGGGCAATTTACCGGCACCTAAAACATCTACCAAATCCTGAGCTTCCTGCTGAGAGAAGTTCCCGGAAATCTGAGTTCTTCCGTTTGGAATTTCGTTTACTACGTTTGGAGCGGTATAAACCACGTTATCCAAAGTTACTGCAACCGGTTTGTTTACGTTTTTCCCGGTAAGTGTTTTCCAGTCTTTAGAACCTTTAGAGTCCATTTGCATATCCACCACCACTCTTCCAAGTTCATCATAGTTCACTCTTGCAGATTCTACCGCACCGTCAACCGGAGCTTTTTGGGTAATGTTTCCGCGGATCGCATACAATACCAAGTTATTTGGGTCTGTCGCTTCTGGCTTATAACCCCACATAAATTGGGTATATTTAATGTTTGCCGGACGAAGATTTTTTGCTATATCAGAATTTAAAATTTTATTAACAATCGCGGTATCCGAAACTTTAATGTTCGCTACTCCATTGGCTCTAAGGGTATTCAACTGAAGCATGTTGATCAGATTGGTATTTTTAGCAACTCCAATAGAATCTCCGCTTGCTGCGATTACAGTATTTAATTGTTGGAAATATGGATATACTTCTTGTGCTTGCTGTACTTCCCAAAACTGAAGTTTAGCAGAAGTTTGCAACATTTTCTTAACCCGATCAATGTCTTTAATTCCAGGCATTTCTACAGAAATTCTTCCCGTTCCCGGTACTCTTTGTACGTTCGGTTGGGTAACACCCATTTTATCAATACGGGTACGAATAACTTCGTAAGCAGAACCTTCCGCTGCTTCAATTTTTCTTCTGATGATATTTTTAACCTCATCGTCGGAAGAGTTGTATTTGATTTCAGATAAATTGGTATTCCCAAAAATTTCAGGATCTGCAAGTTTCAGGTTGGTATTTTTCTCTTTGTTCACCAAATCGAATTGTACGAAGAAATTCTCGATATAATTCTTGGTAGAGTTTTTCTGCACTGCATCTGTTCTGTTTAGCGCTTCCTGAAGAATCGGATTCGGTGAATAATTGGTTAAGCCATTTACTAAATCTCTTTGGTTGATTTCAAGCAAAACGTTGATCCCTCCTTTCAAATCGAGACCCAATTTCATTTCCTTTTCCTTGGCTTTGGTATAATAAAGCTTAGTAAAACCGAGATTCAGGGTGTCTTGAGAGAGTCTGGCTATTTCTTTTTGATACTTTGCCGGGTTGTCTCCAGCAAGTTCTGCCGCTTGCTTTTCAACTTTACCAGCATACCAAGTTGGCAGCAATTCGTTAAGACAAATAAGTCCTAAAATAACCGCAACCAGCGTAATAAGTCCTTTTCCTTGCATTGTTAATAGTTTACAATATTAAAATTATAGTCGGCAAATATAATGATTTTAAGAAGAATTAAGAATTTTTTAACAAAAGAATTTGCTTTGATTTTTTTAAATAGAAAAAACCCAAAAAACATGCGTACATCGTGGTCAAATTGCGATATCTTATCATTTTTATTTAATTCAAGAAAAATAAATATGGGTATCACTCGCTACTAAATTCTTTGAAAAATATAATTCATCGCTGCACTTTTCGGCGTGCATGGAAAACCGAAAATCAAGGATGAATTTCAAAAAATAATTTCGCAACCTCGATTAAATGGTCATGGAGAAAATTCTGGTTTCCGGCTTGTTGCGCATCATTCTCAGGTCGAAAGTCATCGCTACATTTCTAGTAAAAGCGCGACCTTGTTCGGTAATTTTTATTGAATTTTTTGAAAGAACTACCAAACCGTCAGCTTCCATTTCCTTTAAAGATTCCAGTGCATGTTGAAGTTCCGGAAAATCGGTCGTTGCATCCCAAGAAGTTTCGAGGCGACACATCAAATTGAGAATATGTTGACGCACCAAAAGATCTTCCTGATTTAAAATATGACCTCTAAACACAGGAATTACTCCCTCTTCTACCCTTTTTTGATAAGCTTCCACGGTTTTTTCGTTTTGTGCAAATGCATACCACGAATCCGAGATGGCGCTCATTCCCAAACCAACCATCAATTGGGTTTTGCTGGATGAATAGCCCATGAAATTTCGGTGAATATCTCCGGAAATCATGGATTGATACAGGTCATCATGCTCCAAGGCGAAATGATCCATTCCCACTTCGATATAGCCCAATTCTTCCAAGAGTTTTTTTCCGTTTTCGTAGAGTTTTCTTTTCTCTTCACCACTTGGCAAATCGTTTTCATCAAAACCTCTTTGTCCAACCCCTTTAATCCACGGAACGTGTGCATAAGAATAGAAAGCCAATCGGTCCGGTTTCAGTTCCAAAGTCTTGCGGATCGTATATTCCATTTTTTCCCAATTATGAAAAGGAAGTCCGAAAACCAAATCGTGGGAAACGCTTTTATAACCGATTTCTCTAGCCCAATTGGTCACTCTTTCTACATTTTCGAAAGGCTGAATTCGGTTGATCGCTTTCTGAACTTGTGGATCATAATCCTGTACCCCGAAACTGCATCTTCTGAAGCCTAAATCGTATAAAGTTTGCAAATGCGCTTTTGTAGTATTGTTCGGATGTCCTTCAAATGAAAATTCTGGATTTTCAGCAATTTCTGCGTGCGCGAATATTCCTTCCAATAAAATTTTGAGATTCTCTGGCGAGAAAAATGTTGGCGTGCCACCACCCAAATGAAGTTCTTTGATTTTCGGTTTTTTACCAAATAATTGCAGATACAATTTCCATTCTTTCAATATGCTTTCCAAATAAGGTGTTTCCACAGAATGTTGCTTGGTAATGCGTTTATGACAAGCGCAAAACGTACAAAGTTGCTCGCAAAACGGCAAGTGAATATAGATAGAAATCCCTTCAGCATCGTTGCTTTCGTTGAAAGATCTGCTGACCGATTGCTGCCACAAATCCGCGGTAAAAGCCGCTTCGTCCCAAAAAGGAACAGTAGGATAAGAAGTATAACGTGGCCCGGGAATATTATATTTATTGATGAGAGAAGTATTCATGATGCAAAAGTAGGAAATTTATTTCCTTTGCTTTACTGATTAATGTCAACTGAAAAATTGCATATCATGAAATTTTACTTTCGATGGAATTTACCTCATCGTTTTATTTTTTTTTATGCAGTCGTTGATTGGTAATTCATTCTTTTCCGGTATTGACATGATTCTATAGCTTCTAATTTTCTCTACCAATCCATAAGAATTCCATCTACCCTATTTAAAAAATCCATCAAGAGCGATGGATTTTTTGGTTTCAATAGTTTACATTTGGAGTCAACAATTCTTTTGTTTGCAATTAAGAATGATAAAAATATGAGTGAGATTTTAAGACGTCAAATTGAGAAAATTACGCCACTAACTGACCAAGAGTTCGAGTATATTCTGTCTCATTTTACCTTGAAAAAATTTAAAAAGCATCAGATTTTAATTCAAGAAGGAGATGCGGTACAAAATGATTATTTTGTGATGAATGGTTTGTTAAAAGCATCATACCTGAATAAAGAAGGGAAAGAGCACATCATGCAATTTTCAATGGAAGATTGGTGGATTACCGATTATCAAGCGTATTTTAATCAAACTGAAGCTACTTTTACCATTGATGCATTAGAATCTACCGAAGTACTTACTTTGTCTCTCTATAACCGAGAGAAACTCTGTGCAGATATGCATAAAATAGAACATTTTTGCAGGAAAAAGTCTAATAATGGTTATATCGCGCTCCAAAGAAGGATTTTGTCTCTGCTGAATAGCAATGCCAAAGAACGCTACGAACAATTTATTTCTCAATATCCCACACTTTTACAACGGTTGCCCAAAACATTAATCGCTTCATATTTAGGTGTTTCCAGAGAAACCTTGAGTCGGCTTTCGGTGTAATGGGATGTAGGTCACAAAAAAGTTGTGAGGTAGGTCCTGTTGTTTGTGGGGAGGTGCATTTACCTTTGCACTATCAAATCATTAAAAAATCAACAGTAATATGAATCACAACAAGTTTTTATCCAATATTATTTTCTTAACGGGTTGTATTCTTTTTTTAGGGATTAATATGATAAATGCACAAACAATAAAATCTAACAAAATGAGCAAAAAAGTATTATTCGTGGTTACGAGCCACGGCGAATTAGGAAACACTGGTGAATCTACCGGTTATTATTTAGGTGAAGTTACGCATCCTTGGGCTGTATTAGTAGATGCTGGTTACGAAATAGATTTCGTGAGTCCAAAAGGTGGAAACCCGCCGTATTATGGAAATACTCCAGATGATAAGGTTAATGAAAGATTTTTGGCAGATGAATATTATCAAAATAAAATTCAGAACACCATGACGCCTTCAGAAGTAAATCCTGATGAATATGTGGGGATTCTTTATGCTGGAGGTCACGGTACGATGTGGGATTTTGCAGATAATGAAGAATTAGCAGTAATCGCACAAAAAATCTACGAAAAAAATGGAATCGTAAGTGCGGTTTGTCACGGTCCTGCTGGATTGGTGAATATTAAACTCAGCAATGGAAAATATTTGGTAGATGGCAAAAAAATCAATGCTTTCACCAACGAAGAAGAAGCTGCTGTGAAATTAGATGAAGTGGTTCCATTTAGATTAGAATCTAAATTAATAGAACGCGGAGCCAAGTTTGAAAAATCTGGTTTATGGCAAACTCACGTTACCGTAGACGAAAGAGTGGTAACAGGACAAAATCCTCAATCTGCTCATGCAGTTGGCGAAGCTGTTTTAGAAGAACTTAAAAAACTCTAATAGTTAAGAATACAAAAGAGACTGTTTTCAGTCTCTTTTTTTTGTGCTCAATTGAAATTTTATTCGAATAATCAAGATAAAACTTTTATACATAGCAAAGGTTCAACCTTTCACAAAATGATATAAAAAAATGGAGCCGGGGGAAATGCCTGGCTCCATTTAATTGTATTAAAAATTAGTGTTCGATTGCTTACTTTACTGCTAGTAGATCTACCATTTCAAGTACAGGTTCTTTAGCAAGTAATTCAGAAGCATTGGCCATTAAAGCCTTTGCAATCTCACCATTCAAGTGAGCATCTCTTGCATCTGTAGTTTCGAACGTATCGAATATACCAAAAGTAGAAGGGCCAATTTGTAAAGCATACCATCTTACGGTTCCTGGCTCACCTTCCGCAAGCGGCAAAGCTGACTTTAGGAACTCCAATACTTCATTTTCTTTACCCGGTTTTGCTTCTACTCTAGCTAATATTGCAAACTTTTCCATAATTTAAAAATTTAATGTTATTAAGAGTGTTCTTCAACTCTTTCTAACAAAATAGGTTTTACTAACCAATCTAAAAACACAAAAGATGTTAAATAACGTTAATGTTG
The DNA here is from genome assembly GCF_000735695.2 of Kaistella haifensis DSM 19056. Classification (GTDB taxonomy): domain Bacteria; phylum Bacteroidota; class Bacteroidia; order Flavobacteriales; family Weeksellaceae; genus Kaistella; species Kaistella haifensis. Next base: position 2,894 of record NZ_JASZ02000024.1, on the reverse strand, counting down.
ATCATCGAAAATCAGCCTTTTTTCTAATGTTCTCTGCCATAAGAATTTGTTCATGATAAAGTGATTCACATTAATGATAATTAAATAATTGCTAAAGGATCACGCACATAAAAAAGAGACCTTTCTCGAAGTCTCTTCAATCTCGTTAAAAACTTTTTACTAGAAACCAGAAATGCGCGAAAAACTTCCAAAGCTTCCGTTCAACGGGCTTTCATTTCTTGTCTTGCAGACAAAACGAAAGCTTAGTTATTGTGCGTTCGCTTTTCTTCTCAATGGTTTCCTAAATATTTTGTTTTAAAAACTCTGTGGTTACTACAGTTGCAAACTCACCATTCAAACTTGCCAAAGCAGTTTCGTGAATTATTTCCGCTGAAAAATTTTGTCCGTCAAGTCCTTTTTTGTTAAATGTCGCAGTCGCATCAGAAACTAAAAAGGTGTCAAACCCAAAATTTCCTGCCATTCTTGTTGTCGTTGAAACACAATGGTCTGTTGTTAAGCCAACAATTACAAGTGTCGTTATTTTCTCTTTGTCAAGTCGCTCTTTTAGGTCTGTCCCTATAAATGCACTATTCACATTTTTTTTGATAATTGGTTCTTCGCCAACAGGTTTTACAATGTCCTTAAATTCGTTCCCTTCGTTGGTCTCGTTTAGTAAAGAAGTCGGCTTTGAAGAACAATGTTGAATGTGAAAAATTGGAAGTTGATTTTTTCTCCAAAGGTTCAAAAGTTCTCCTGCGTTATTTTCTGCGTCAAGATTGTTTCTTTGTCCACCCCAATATTCTACATTGTCAAACCCTTTTTGAATATCGATTAAAATTAGTGCTGGTCTGTCTGATTTTGAAATGCTCATTTATATTTATATTTTTGTTAACCTATTTTGGTACGATGCACTTTCTAAAGTGACGCACAACGTGCCGGCAGCTTGGCGAAGGAGCGGATTAAATGCACAAATGTTCAACTTAGACGATACCCGCTCTTTTGCCAAACTGCTTGTTACCTACAGGCTGTGTTTCGATTTCTATTTTGTCAAATGTTGTTGAAAATATACGAAATGATGTTCAATGGACTTGTTCCAATATTCAGTGTTATGGTCGCCTGGCTGACTTATAAAAGTTGTTGGAATTTTTAATTTGTCAGTTAGTTTTTTTAAGTTTTCAGAGTTTGGATATAAAACGTCTTCTGTTCCGCAATCAAAAATGAACTGTTTTTTAAAGTCAGAATTTTGTTCCAAAAGTATTGATATGCTGTAATTGTTCCAATTTTCAGTTTTTGGATTTCCAAGATGTTTTGTCAAGTCATTTGTCATTCTGTTTGTCTGCCAAAATTGTTGACTTACTTTCTGAAAATTCGGATAATCAATTTCCAAAGCTCCGCTTGTAGAACCTGCGGTATTGAAATAGTCAGAATGTAAAATAAAATACCTTAAAGCTCCATAACCTCCCATACTCAAACCGCTGATGAAAATATTTTTATTGTCAATATTGAAAGATTGATGAACTTTAGGAACCAATTCGTTAAAGAAAAAATCTTCGTATCGTGAAACTTTGTTTATCGGACTGTTGATATAATATGAAGTAAATCCGTCTGGTGTAACAATGATGAAACCGTATTGGTTGGACAATTTTTGTAAGTCCGCTGTTTGCGACCATTGTTTGTAATTTTCGCTATATCCGTGAAGCAAATAAACCAAAGGATATTTTTCAGTTGCATTATATGTTTTCGGTTTGAAAATTAGAACGGTGTCGGGTTTAGCTAAATGTTCCGATTTTAAAATCCATTTTTCCTGTGCTTTGATTGATACGCTCATCATAAATGTGAGTACTATGATTATCAGTTGTTTCATTTTTGTAATTTTGTGGCAAAGTTCTGCAAACGTTTTCAAGTCTGCAACAACGAACAAAATTGTTAGTCCTAATTCTATGTGTTATGAGAAAAGAAAATTCAACCAATTCAATAAATGAGCAATTTTTATTTCAGGTTTGCGAGTTAAATTCAGCAATAGCAATGATTAGCGGACGTTGGAAATCACAAATTGTTTATTCGATTTCGCAGGGAAATAATCGTTTTCATTTGTTAAAAAAGGAATTGCCTAATATTTCTGAACAAGTTTTAGGTCGTCAACTCAAAGAATTGGAAACTCACGCAATAATTGTCAAGAAAGAAATTCCCGAAACAATTCCTTTCGGAATAGAATATATTTTAACCAACAAAGGATTAGATTTAGTTCCTATTTTAGAAAATCTTTGCGATTGGGGAAAAACTTACGCAGACGGAAAAGAAATTTCAGTTTGTTCTATTTCGTAATTTTCTTTTGATGACGGTTTTCTTGCAGGTAACGGAAAACGGCTTTGTGAAGGCTGGGCTAAGAAGTTCAAAATTTTCTATAATCACGAACCTGAGCAAAAACTTTTTCCATTTTTTAAAATTACAAAAAAAAATTAAAAATGGAAAAGTTTTGCGACTAGAAATGCGAAAATCTTCAACGCAAGAGCCTTTAATACCCCGCTTTTGCAAAACCGATTTTGAACTAAACCTCCGGTAGCTTTTCCCATTCGCCGTTTTAGTAATTTTGTTTTTATTAGCCCTTAAAAAACATATAAAATGGCTACAAAAAAAAATCTACTGAGGATTTAAGAACAAACAAATTCCTTAATCGTGCCTCGAGCGAAGTTAACGGTTTTGCCGAACTTCTGCAACGCTTCGAAAGAAATATTTCCATCCTGGGCAGAAGCAAGCGTACCTTCGACAATTATTCCCGTCACGTTGCAGCCTTAGCGCTTCATTTCGGTAAAGTCCCTACCGAATTAGACCCGGAAGACATCAAAGATTACCTTTTTGAACTTCAAAAGCGATCAAAAACCCCTTCTCAGTCGTACTTTAAACATACCGTTTAC
>NZ_JASZ02000023.1 GCF_000735695.2 Kaistella haifensis DSM 19056 | reverse complement strand
TCTAACGGTGTTGATTCTGCTATCATCGCTACATTTTGTTTCCCAACTGAACCTTTTCCACGAATTCCTTTTTTCTGCTCTATTTCGCTAGATTCTACTGTAAAATAGGCTTCGTCAAATTCTATCATCCCTTCCAAAGTGTATTGTGCATCTCGGTTTCCCATGGCTTTTCTTATCTTATGAACCATTGCCCAAACTGGTTCATACCTCTTTAATCCCAATTGTTTTTGGATTTCTTTGGCTGAAAATCCTTTCTTGGTAACACTCATCAAAAACATGGTTTTGTACCAAATTAGAAAAGACAAATTCGAATTTTTCATGATGGTTCCGCTTTTCAAAGAAGTTCGACTTCTGCATTTTTTGCATTCATAACTTAATCTGCTCTTTATCCAAAAATGTTCTGTGCTTCCACATTTGCACGTGAGTCCTATTTTATCTCTCTCAGATTTAAAATGATTTATACAATCATCTTCTGTCCCAAAATGTGCTGAAAAACTGAATAAATTCATATCTAATTGTTTGATTACTACAAATATACAAAAATTATGATAAATTACGGATATTCATTAAATATTTTCATCCATTGGAATAAAAAAAACAGCTCCCGAAGGAACTGTTTTACTCAAAAAAAATCGTTGTGAGTTTAGCGGAGTCTGTCTACTGATTTTACGAGCCTATCGTCTTTTCGGATAAAAATATTTGCGATAAACAAACAAATCACCGATAAAAACGGGAAAAACGGCTCAATACCTTTCTCAGGAAAATTAATTCCTCCAGATAAATTGAGTAGCCAATACGCCAATAAACCGAGCAACAAAGCGTTTATAATAATGCTGATGAGGTTCAGCAGAATTTGTTTTTTGCGGTTTTTGTAGCTGAAAATGCTTAATAATCCTAATAAAACCAACGCTACACATGCAATAGTTACGAATGGAATGGCTCCGAAAAGTGAAAAATCTTGTCCGGTGAAGAACAAAAAAATTGCGCCTAAAATCGCCAAAAATATCCAAACCGTTTGTATTCTTTGCAGCATATCGTTGAGAATGAGGTGCAAAAATAATAATAATTTTTTGCATAAATAAAAAATTAATGTAGATTTGCAGTACAAATGCTTCAATAAGAAAAGCCGTCCGGCTTAACTTTCTTACTTACACCTACTTATAAAAATACTTTTTACATAACAATTTATGTTTAACATTGAAACGTTACGGTCGAAATCCGAATCGGAATTGACCAAAATCACGAAAGATTTAGGCGTTAAACTTGCTAGAAATAGCTCCGATAATGATAAAATCTTTGCTATCCTGGATTTTCAGGCTTCCAATACGAAAGTTGCAAAAGATTATTTCAACGCCACAGAACTCCCTATGACTAAAGAAGAAAATGCAGCTCCGGCACCCAAAAAAGCGACCAGAAAACCTGCCGCGAAAAAGAAAACAGAAAAACCTGTAGAAGTTTCCGCAGAAATTCAATTGGAAAACACAGAAGCACCTGTTGCAGAAATTGTAGCTGAAAAACCTGCAGAAATTCCGTCAGCGGATAAAGTTGAAGACCAGGAAGCTGAACTTCAAAAGCCTCAGCAAAGGAAGAAAAGACAGCGTATAAATACCCCGAAAGAAGCAGCTCCTGCTGAAAGTGTTGCAGTAGAAGTGGCTCCCGAGGTGGAAGTGAAACAGGAACCGCAGAAAAATCAAAATTCTAATCATAATCCCAATCAAAACGGGAATGGGAACAAAAATCCCAATCAAAACAAACCTCAGCATCCTAACCAAAAGAACCAGAACAAAAATCCTAACCAAAATCGGAATCAGCATATCGCTGATCAGCAGGAGGAACAACCTAAAAAAGAATTCAATTTCGATGGCTTGGTGACCATTGAAGGTGTTTTAGAAATACTTCCGGATAATTACGGTTTCCTTAGGTCCTCAGATTTTTCTTATATTTCCTCTCCTGATGATGTGTATGTTTCGACCAACCAGATCAGAAATTATGGTTTGAAAACCGGAGATACCGTTCGTGGAATTGTTCGTTTGCCGAAAGAAGGTGAAAAATATTTTTCTCTTTTAAAGCCAACGGAAGTGAATGGTCGTGATCTAGAATTCATCAAAGATCGTGTTGCTTTTGAGTTTCTTACTCCACTTTTCCCTGAGGAAAAATTTAATTTAACAGGACAAAATTCTACCCTTTCCACCCGAATTGTCGATTTATTTACCCCGATTGGTAAAGGCCAGCGAGCAATGATTGTGGCGCAACCAAAAACCGGTAAAACCATGTTGCTGAAAGATATTGCCAATTCAATTTCTGCCAATCATCCGGAAGCGTACATGATGATTTTACTCATCGATGAAAGACCGGAAGAGGTAACCGATATGGAAAGAAGTGTAAATGCAGAAGTAATTGCTTCTACCTTTGATGAACCAGCCGACAAACATGTGAAGGTTGCAAATTTGGTTCTTTCGAAAGCGCAAAGAATGGTAGAATGTGGCCATGATGTGGTGATTCTGTTGGATTCGATTACGCGTTTGGCGAGAGCTTATAACACCGTGACGCCTGCTTCAGGGAAAATTCTTTCCGGTGGAGTTGATGCAAATGCGCTTCATAAACCCAAAAGATTCTTCGGAGCAGCTAGAAACATCGAAGGTGGTGGATCTTTAACCATAATTGCCACTGCTTTGATTGATACGGGTTCTAAAATGGATGAAGTGATTTTTGAAGAATTCAAAGGAACCGGTAATATGGAACTTCAACTCGATAGAAAAATTGCCAATAAAAGAATTTATCCGGCGATCGATTTGGTTTCCTCCAGTACAAGACGAGATGATTTGCTTTTGGATGATATCACGCAGCAACGCATGTGGATCCTCAGAAAATATCTTGCTGATATGAATCCGGTGGAAGCAATGGAATTTGTAAGCAAAAACATCAAAGGAACATTGAATAATGAAGAGTTCCTGATGAGTATGAATAAATAATTTACATGCTCTGAAATCATAAAAACCGTTCTGTTGAGCGGTTTTTTGTTTTTATCAATGTTAAAGATTTATTAAAGTAGATGCTCAATTTTGCTTGTCGGTCAGAATATCATTAAATTTGGGTATTAACATTTAAATATAAAAAATTATGGCATTCGAATTACCGAAATTAGGTTATGCTTACGATGCATTAGAACCTACTATAGATGCAAAAACAATGGAAATTCACCATACAAAGCATCATCAAGCTTATATTGACAACTTGAACAAAGCGATTGAGGGAACTGATTTGGAAGGGAAATCTATTGAAGAAATCTGCAAAACAGGATCTGATAAAGCGGCTGTAAGAAACAACGGAGGTGGTCACTATAACCACTCGCTTTTCTGGGAAATTTTAACTCCGGGAGGAAGCAAAGAGCCGGTAGGAAACGTGAAAGCTGCAATTGAAGCGTACGGAGGTTTCGAAAAATTCAAAACAGATTTTTCTGAAGCAGCGAAAACAAGATTCGGTTCCGGTTGGGCTTGGTTGTGCAAAAAAGAAGATGGTTCAGTAGCGGTTTGTTCTACTCCAAATCAGGACAATCCACTGATGCCGGTTGCTGATTGTCAAGGAACTCCGGTTTTAGGTTTGGACGTTTGGGAACATGCTTATTATTTAAAGTACCAAAACAGAAGACCAGATTACGTTTCAGCGTTTTTTGATGTGGTAAATTGGGATAAAGTGGAGGAGAAATTCAATAAATAATTTCACTTAAACTACCATAGAAAAGGTTCAGGAATTATCTGAACCTTTTTTTTATTGAGTTTATCGAACGTCGGCTTGGCTTAAGCCATTCATTTTCAAACCGTATTTCCACTGAACAAACGCGAAAACCTGATAGAGTTTATACTCGAATTTCAATCCGTAATTTTCCTGAGGATCATAATCGATCGAAGATTGAATCACATTTCGGTACCTTCCGGAAAAGTAATAGGAATTCCATTCGGAGACCAAAAAAGTGTTTTTATTTTTCAAATAACTTTCAGAATACATGTTCATTGGTTTAGCAATCGCATTCAGGAAGTAATCGTATTGGGAATCCAAAACTTCGATGTCCCATTCGCCATCTGCATTTTTTTCAGGTTTAATGGCTGTGTTTTCTTTATTGTTGGCCGTTTTGTTCTGCGGGGAACAACTGAAAGCCAAGAATAGGATCATTAATAAAGAAACAAAATTTTTCATGGTATTATTTTTAGATAAAGTTATGAAAAAAAAGCCGGAGCTTATAAAAGTCCGGTTTTTATATTGATTTTAAGAAAACTTATTTAGCAGTTTTGTATTCTCTTTGGATTACAACAACGGCAGGGAAGTGGTCGCTATATCCACCTGTGAAACGGTCGCCATCCCAAGATCTTAAAGGATAGCCTTTCCATTGTCCTTCAGTATTTACGAGGTATGAAGGCGCGAAAATTTCTGCTTTGTAAACACTGTAAGTTGGGGTAAGTTTTTCGGTTGAATAAAGGTTTTTAGAAACAATTATCTGGTCGAAAAGATTTGGAGCATCGCGATATGCTAAAGATGCAACTCCCGCTTTGTAGTGTTTGTACATCAAATTATAGTAAGGAGTTTTTTCGGAAAGCTGAGAAGGATCTCCTACAGCTCCCAGAAGTTTTTTTAAACTAGGGCTTACCGGATCATCATTGAAATCTCCCATTGCGAATAATTTTCTATCCGGATCTTCAGCGAGGGTTTTGTCCATTTCATCTTTTAAAACTTTGGCAGCAGCAGCACGTCTTGGCATCGAAGCCGCTTCGCCACCACTTCTTGATGGCCAGTGATTCATAAAGAAAGCAACTTTCTCACCATCCAAAAGGCCTTTCACAACCAAAATTCCTCTGGTGTAAGATCTTTTTCCTTCTTCATTGAAAATTTTAATGTCTTTTACATAATGATCGGTTACTTGAAGTCTGTTTTTTTGGTAAATGATGGCCACATCAATCCCTCTTGCATCGTAAGAATTGTAATGCACAATTCCGTAATTACTTTTTGCCAATAGAGGATGCTCGATGAGATCCTGCACGACCTGCCTGTTTTCCACCTCGATTAATCCTACTACAACAGGGTTGTCGTTCGTATATTGGCGACCAAGTTCGGAAATAACTTTAGCTTCGTTGGAGATTTTTTGGTTGTATTTTGCGGTATTCCAGTTTTTAGGACTGTTTGCGGTAAAATCAGTTGCTAATATTTGGTGGCGGATTACCTTTTTTCCTACCAGCAATTCATCGCTCCATTCTCCTTTGTATTCTTCGGTAGTTTCAAGGTATTTTAGGGAATCAATAGGAACACTTCTGTGAAAAGCAGGATTTTTGAAATCTTTGGTCCCATCGATGTAATCAGCGGAAGGAATCGTATCCCAAAGGTTTTCAACGTTTAGGAACGCTACAGTAGCTCTTTGCACCTGTTTTTGTTGGGAAAAAAATAGCCCAAAACTCAAAACAGCGAATAAGATAAAATATTTTTTCATTTGAAAATTTTAAGAGCGTAAAAATACTAATAATTTCTAATGTAAAAGCTTAAAAAAAATTGAATGAACATGTTGGTTAGAAAACAGCAGTCCACCTTCGATATATAAACATATTAAGAATAATTAACTGAAATTATTGCGAATAAAGTGTTAAAAATGTTTAACTTAACAAAAATTAAGTTTAAATTTGTTGCCCCCTTAAAAACTGTTATCAATAGGGAAAAATAAATAATTTGTTATGATAAAAAAATTATCCTTAATCTCATTGTTTACTTTGTTGCCTGCATCTTTTTATTTTGCGCAAACCACTGTGTATGCTTATGTTAAAGATCAACAAGGAAAACCAGTAGAGAGTGCTGAGATCGAACTTGGAGCGTCTACTGAAAACGTGAAAGCCGACAAAATTGGTTATTTTCAGTTTGTCGATTTGCAACCGGGTCATTATTTAATTACCGTTTCCAAACAAAGTTTTGACCAGAAAATTATTGAATTTGATGTAACTTCTGATGAAAAAAGAAAAGATTTAGGAGTGATCATTTTGGCTCCTGCGAATAATAATCTTGGTGTAGTAGTAATAGATGATGCAGCGAGTGATAGCGATGAAGACGGATCTTCTATGCAACCAACCATCGGTTTGCTGAACTCGGGAAGAGACATTTTCCAAAGTGTGACGGCATTCGAGTTGGGTGCTTATTGGTTTAGACCAAGAGGAGTGGATAATCGTTACGAAGATGTATTATTCAACGGTGTTTCTATGTCGAAAAATGATGATGGAAGGGTAGATTTCAGTAACTGGGGAGGATTGAACGACGTAACCCGTTATCCATACGAATCTGTCGATAATATTACTCCGTCGGCTTACACTTTCGGTAATTTAGGAGGCGTTGTTTATTATAACACAAGAGCATCTTCATACAGAAAGCAAACATCTTTAGCATATTCATTCACCAACAGAAGTTATCGTCACAGAGCCATGGCTACTTATTCTTCAGGATTAAGCAAAAACGGTTGGGCGTTCACATTCTCCGCAAGTAGAAGATGGGCTGAAGAAGGAGTTATTGATGGAACGCAACAAAACAGCTACGCATATTTTGGGGCAATTGAAAAACAATTTTCAAGCAGACACGCCATTAACATTACTGCTTTCGGAGCGCCAACTTACCGAGCGAGCAATGCACCAAATACGCAAGAAGTTTATGACTTAATGGGCAAGAATTACAACTCGTATTGGGGATGGCAAGATGGTGAAAAAAGAAATTCTAGAATTAGAAAAACTTTCGAGCCAATATTTATGTTGACCGATTATTTGAAATTAGGTAAAACATCCAACTGGACCAACACTTTTTCTTATCAATTCGGAAGCGACGCGAGAAGCAGATTGGATTGGTTCCACGGAACAGATCCTAACCCTACTTACTACAGAAAATTACCAAGCTATTTCTTCTCTAAAGCTTTAGAATTAGAAAGCGATGGAGGAAACGATATCACCGCAGACGAATTGGCTGAGATTGAAGCAGTAAGAAATAGCTGGAAAAATGACAGCAACGTTAGTCAAATTAATTGGGATGCTTTATACAGAGCCAACTATTTGAATAAAACCGGAATGAACGGTGAAAATAGAGGCGCAATCTATACAATGGTAGAAGATGTAAATGAAGATAAAACTTTCAATTATGCTTCACATTTTGATACTATGTTGCAACCTAACTGGAAATTGAACCTTAATTTCAATTATCAAAATTTAAAATCAGACAATTTCCGAAGAGTAAGCGATTTATTAGGCGCTGATTTCGCTTATAACCTGAATGCCTTCGGAGGCGATAATCCATATAACGTAGATGATCCAAATGTAGAAGTAAGAGAAGGAGACCGTACCCAATACAACTATCTTTTATATCGTTCCTCGTACGCATTCAATGCCTCTACAGAACTCGATTTACCGAAATGGAACGTTATGGGTTCTATTTTCTCCTCTTATTCGGAATCTCAAAGAGACGGAAAATACAGACACCATTACTACCTCAATACTTCCAAAGGAAAAAGCGGGATTTATGATGCTTTAGACGGAGGGGTGAAAGGTAGAGTAACCTACAAAATCGATGGTAGAAACTTCATCGTTTATAACGGAGCATTTTTCAGTGTAGCTCCTACGCTCAACGAAATTTTTGTAAATCCTAGGGTAAATGAAAGAATGACGCCGGGTGTTTCGAACCAAATAATTAATTCAAACGATTTGGGCTATATCCACAGAGGTCAGGTTTTGAAAATTAGACTTTCAGGATATTACACTACCATCAGCAATAGTACCGATATTTCCAGATATTACCTAGAAGGTGGAGGTGATGATAACTCTGCAATTGGAGCTCCAAATGCATTCATCGCTGAAGTGCTAAGTGGTGCTGATAAGAGATATATGGGAGCTGAACTAGGTCTAGACGTAAAAGTAACCCCAACATTGAACGCAAATTTTGTAGCAAGTGTGGGAGATTATGAATACACCAATAACCCAAAAGCTTATTCATATAGTGATGTGGACAGAACCTATTTCGCTGCAGACCAAGAATTTGGTGAAGCTAATATCAAAGGACTGAAAGTAGCTGGAACTCCACAGAAAGCTTTCTCATTAGGATTGAAATATAACTCTACGAAATTCTGGTGGTTAGGTGTTTCTGCCAACTATTTGATGGATCAGTATTTGGATTTTTCCGTTATCAACAGAACTGCAAACTTCTATACCAATCCTAGAACCGGAGATATATATACCGCTACAACCGGCGACTACACAGGATTTGATATCCCTGAAGCGAATGCAGAAAATGTAGCTGCTCTCCTTAAACAACAAAAATTTGATGACCAATTTATGTTGAACGCCAATGCAGGAAAATCTTTCCTTATCGGTAAATACAGAATGGGAGTAAGTGTAAGTGTAAATAATATCTTAAACAACAGAGATTACGTAACAGGCGGATTTGAACAAGGTAGAAAATCCAACTTCGCAGCATCTTATGAAGACAATTTGAATGCGGAAAAAGGCGGTTATGCTCTTTTCGGACCGAAACTTTGGTATGACAGAGGGACTACTTTCTTCGCTAATGTTTATTTAAGATTCTAATATTTAAATTAAAAAAAATGAAAAAATACTTTTCTTTAATAAAATTATTCACCCTTGTCTTCAGTGCGTTCCTTTTCAATAGTTGCGTACACGATGATGAGTATGATGCCCCAAATGCCGACAATTTATTGGTTTGTACGGAGGCTTCCTATTACGAAAATCCGGCAAATGGTTTCACGAAATGGACTTTGCAAGAAGTTAAAGCAAAACCTCAAAACCAAACCATCACCGATAAAGCTTATATCGAAGGTTATGTTTCTTCTTCTGATGAAACAGGGAATATCTATAAGTATATCTACATTCAAGATGCACCGGAGAATCCAACCCAAGGTTTCACCATTAGTGTAAACTCTTTGAGCAATTATGCCAATTATCCTCAAGGTTCAAAAATCTACATCGAGGTGAAAGATTTGGCAGTAGGAGCTTACGGAGGAGTAACTCAGTTGGGAGCGATGGTGAACGGAGCTTTCGACAGGATTCCTGAGAAAATGGTTACCGAGCATATCAAAAGATCATGTGATCCATTACAGCAAATTGTACCAAAAGTGATGACATTGGCTCAAATGGTTTCTGCGAATGATAAATATTTAGGATGTTTAATTCAAGTAGATAATGCCGAATTCGACAGCAAAGTGCTTTGTTCAACATTTGCACCTCCTTCTACAACTGTTGATCGTGCAATTAATGATCCAAGTACTTCAACTTCACGAGTGGTAAGAAACAGTGGTTATGCATCTTTTGCTACCAAAACATTACCAGCCGGAAAAGGAAAATTTGTTGGAATCTACAGCAAATTCAACACTACTTACCAAATGTATATCGTAAGAGATACGGATTTGGAAATGAATACCTTCCCTAGAAAAGATGGAATCACTGCAGATCCTTGTTCATTTAATCCTGCAAATTCTGCTCAAAAAACAGTTGCAGAAGTGAAGCAAATGTACACCAGCGGAAATTATACTCAAATTACCCAAGATGCTTATCTTAAAGCCAAAGTCATTGCAAACGACGAAACGGGTAACCTTTACAAATACGTTTATATCGAAGATGCAACCGGAGGAATCCGTGTGAATATCAATAAACTTAATCTTTATCAGGATGGAAGATTCCGTGTTGGTAAGAATTTGATTATTAAATTAAAAGATCTTTATATCGGGAAATCCGGCGGAGAATTCCAATTAGGAGCTCCATTCAACGGAAATATTGGTCAGGTTGAAGAAAAGGATGTTTATAAATTCTTCATAGATTCCAAAGAAAATATTACCCCAGTTACTGCTACAGAAAAAACCATTCCTCAACTTTCTTTCGAAGATGTAGGTAAATGGGTTAAGATTAAAAATGTACAGTTTGTAGAAAGCGATCTTGGCGAGCCCTACGCAGCCGGAACTACTACCAACAGAACTTTAAAAGATTGTTCTGGTAACCAAGTAATCCTTAGAACAAGCAATTTCGCATCGTTTGCAAACAATACCATTGATGCAGGACAAGGTGATGTATATGCAGTTTTAAGTTACTATAATGGAACTTACCAGCTATGGATTCCTTATCAAGTGAATGCTGATTTCGATAATGAAAGATGTGATGGCGCTGTAGCTCCTAAGATTCTGTTCTCCGATGAATTCGGAACTACTTTAAATGCTACTAACTGGACCGCAGTAAGCGTTACCGGTGCACAAGTTTGGACTACCTCTAAGCAAGGAACAGGAACCAACTATTATGCGGTGATGAATGGATTCGCTAATGGTTCTAACGAAAATGAAGATTGGTTGATCTCTAAAGAAATCGACTTGAATGGTTATTCTCAAATCAACCTTACTTTTGATAGTGATGTGAGAGACAATGGAACTGTATTGAAAGCTTTTGTTACCGATAACTATTCCGGAGATCCTACAACAACTACATGGACTCAGCTTTCTGCGACTTTCGATACCAATTCCGGAGCATTTGGTTTTGTCAGTTCAGGAAATGTAAGTCTTAATAACTTCAGTGGTAAAAAAGTGAGAATCGCATTCAAATATGTTTCTACTACATCAGCAGCAAACACATGGGAAATTGATAATGTTAAAATTAAAGCTAAGCCTTAAATTTAATTAACTCATTTTAAACATAAAGCAGTCTCAATTGAGGCTGCTTTTTTCATGCTTTTTGGCTTGATCGCTCGACGGAGATTAAGAAATTAGCACCAGAAATATTACTGGAGAATTCACTTAATAAAAAGAAAAAAAGACCGCAATTTCTTGCAGCCTTCCTATTTTTTAGTTGGTTCTAATACTTCTTAAAAACTTACTTCGTTTACCTCTTTTCCTCGCTGGAAATTCATTGTTTTCTGGATTCCTTTGTAGGCGATGTTTACGATATTAAATTGTTTTGGAAAAGTACTTAGCAAAATGGTGTTTTTAATTTTAATTGAACCAATTTCCGTTACTCCGCCGGTTTCGAAATAAACCCAAACGGATTCTCCGTTAACCTGGCTTCCTGTGAAGGTGAGCGTCTTTGGACTGCCGTTGATATACAAATCGAAATTATTATTCACATATTTCTTTACTTCGGCCTCAAATCCTGCGGTATTCGGATTGATTTTGATGGCATCAGAAATATGTTGCGTGTTCATTTTTGTTGTAAACTTTAGAGTCTTGCTTCCTTCAACATAATCTACTTTTGTCATTGATGAATAAAAATCTGCGAACGAAAAGCTCATCAGAATCATCAATACAAAAATTCCTGTAATTTGTAAAAACTTTTTCATTCTATATTGTGTACAAAGTTAAGTTTCAAATATAATGCCAATTTAGAAGTTTACATTTACGGTATATTTGTCGTAAAATGCTTTAATGTGTGCTACAGCATCTTCCGCAGTATCTACAACCCGGTACAGATTCAAATCATTTTCAGAAATTAAACCGTTTTCCAAAAGTGTATTTTGGAACCATTCCAGTAAGCCGGCCCAAAACTTAGAACCTACCAATACGATAGGGAATTTGCCAATTTTGTTGGTTTGTATTAAAGTAATCGCCTCTGTTAATTCATCCAAAGTTCCAAATCCGCCCGGCATTACAATGAATCCTTGAGAATATTTCACGAACATTACTTTTCGGACAAAGAAATAATCAAAATCAATACTATAACCTTTATCAATAAATGGATTGAAATGTTGCTCAAAAGGGAGCTCAATATTCAAGCCAATTGATTTTCCACCGCCTTTTCTCGCTCCTTTGTTCCCTGCTTCCATAATTCCTGGTCCGCCGCCGGTAATCACGCCGAAACCGATTTCAGTTATCTTCTCGGCAATATCAACCGCCATTTGATAGTATTCGTTTTCCGGAGCAAGTCGCGCAGAACCGAAAATGGACACACATGGTCCTATTTTAGCAAGTTTTTCGTAACCATCTACAAATTCTGCCATGATTTTGAAAACCATCCAGCTGTCTTTGGTAATTGTTTCGTCCCAAGTTTTTTCTTTGAAGGAACGCTGAACTTTCTGGTCAATTTCCAGTTCGTTTCCGGCGGCAGCTTTGGTAGTTCCTTTGCCTCTTTCTATTTTGCTCATGCGATTTTATTTAAAAATTTTTTCGGCTTCCAAAACCGATTCCGGTCTTCCGACATCAATTAAAATTCCCTGGTGCTCATATCCATGGATTTGTTCAGAATGCATTAAATCCAAATATTCTTCCATAATCGAAAACTTTCCGGTTCTTTTTATTTTATTAAATATTTCGGGGTTAATGCAATGGATTCCGCTAAAAGCTAATGCTTTAAAGCCTTTGTTGAATTCCGCCAACCGTTGTTCACCGGTTTGTACATTCAGCCAACCACGAAGAATCATTTCCGGATTAAACAACAGTTTTCTGGAACTGTTTCGGTCTGAAACCGCTAATGTAGCAAAATCTTTCTTTTCCTGATGATATTTCACGAAGTCGGCAACATTCATGTCGGTTAAGATATCCGCATTCATGATTAAAAAATCTTCCTGAAAATCAAGAAATTTTCTTGCAAATACCAATCCTCCACCAGTTTCTAGCAATTCATTTCGCTCATCAGAAATTTCGACCTTCGCTCCGAAATTGTCTCTTTTTTTTAGAAAATTAACGATTTGATCCCCAAAATGATGAATGTTGATCACAAAATCATTGATTCCAAAACTTTGTAAAAATCGGATGTTTCTTTCGAGCAACGGAACCTCGTTGACCATCGCCAAAGCCTTCGGATGATGATCTGTAAATGGTTTCAATCTTGTACCTTTTCCGGCAGCGAAAATCAGAGCCTTCATTATTTTTGGTGATTAAGTTGAGGTTGTTCGTCATGGTTGATCGTTACCGTTGTTTGAGGATATTTTTCACGGATAAACTCCGCAATTTTCTCGGCCGAATATACCGATCGGTGCTGTCCGCCGGTGCAACCAAAATTGATTTGAAGGTTCTCAAAACCTCGTGATAAATAATCATCAATATTGATGGAAACGAGACTTTTTACCAATTCCAAAAATTTTGGCATTTGGGTTTTTGTGTCTAGAAATTCTTGTACACCGACATCGCAACCGGTTTGTTGCTTGTATTCTTCAATTCTTCCGGGATTTAAAATTCCTCGACAATCAAAAGCGAAACCGCCTCCGTTTCCGGAAGTATCTTTCGGGATTCCTCCTTTTTTGTAGGAAAAACTGTGGATTTCTATGGTAAGACTCATTTATTATTTATTTTTTTTAACCTTTAAAGGTTTGGTAGATTTTAATTTTTTGAATCATTAAAGTAAAAATTCGTTATGAACTTAATTTCTTAATGGCTTAATATTACTTCAATTTTATTCTGAAACGTTTCTGATTTCAATTCGCTGATTAGTTTTTTCAACTCAGGAAAATCCTTCATTTCTTCCCAATGATTTGAAAACTGATATAGATTTTCAATTCCCTGATCCAAACTTTTCAGAAAATGAGGCTTCTTCTGGATCAAGCCACGAAATCCATAAGCGCCCAAAACCTGCATAAATCGGATTAACAGAATTGGTTTTAACGATTGTTTTAGTTCAGATTTGGTTTCCGTATTTTCCCAAAGAGAAAAGTAAAATGCCAACATTTCTTCTTTGAATTCTTCCGGGAAATTGGCTTTAGCTTGATACAAAAACGAAATTACATCATACATTAAAGGTCCTTTCATCGCCGATTGATAATCGATGAAAAACACTTTGTCATCGTTGTTTACCATGATGTTTCTGGCTTGAAAATCACGAATCATCAATCCTTTCGGAGCTGTATTTTCAAGAATTTCTGTTATTTTTTTGAATTCTTTCAACAAAGACGCTTTGTGATAAGGAATTTCCAAAACATCAGCGATAAAGCTTTTGAAATAAAATAAATCGTTGGTAATTGGCAGCTCATCGTAATTTTCATATTCGAAAGTTTTCGAATAATCAATTTGGTTTTCGGTTTTGGTTTGCAGCTCGAAAAGTTTCGTCAAAGTTTGCTTTACTAAAGTTTTCACGCGTTCGGAAAGGCCTTCTTTATCGATGATTTCAGAAAATGTAAGTTCTCCCAGAAATTCCTGAATGTATAATTTCCGATCTTCAGAAATTTTAAAAATTTGAGGTGAATTGAGTTTTAAAGCAGAAAAAACCTGCGAAAAGTAGTAGAAACTTTCATTTTCAGCCAGATTTTCGTTGTAGGTAATGATGAATTTTTGGTTGGAATTTTCGCCTACAAAGTTTTGTCTTGCCGAACCGCTTTGCGCTAAAGAAAAAAAATCTGTTGATTTCCCGCCAATATACTCTTCGAAAAAAAGTTTTACGTTTTCGTTGTTCATACTTTTACAAATATAAAGAAAATTGATTTTTTAAAATTATATATTTGCAATATGTTCAATGATTTCAAACCCGTTCTGAAAATCCTTTTGCGCTTTATTATCATTTATGTGGTGATGGTTTTTGGGTATCAATATTACCTTAATCATTTCCATCACTTAGGGTTGGATCCAATCTCTGTTTGGGTTGCTGAACAGACGGTTTTTGTGCAAAATATTTTAGGATATCCTTCGCAAATTGTTCACGGAACGCCAGAACAGGAAACTGCGTGGTATTATGTTACAGGAAAATATGTTTCGAGAATGGTTGAAGGATGCAATGCGGTTTCGGTGATGATTCTTTTTCTTGCTTTTATTTTTGCCTTTTATAAAGGTGTGAAAACCTTTGTTTACGCAGGTTTAGGATTGTGTTTTCTTCATTTGATGAACGTGTTGAGAATTGTAGGATTGAATATACTTTTGAGAGAACTGCCACAATATTCCAAAATAGGACACGATTATTTTTTCCCGGGCATTATTTACGGCAGCGTGGTTTTGCTTTGGTTGGGTTGGATTAAGTTTTTTGCTTTAAAAGATCCTCACCATGAAAATGCTTAACTGGTTCGTGATCATCTTGGGAATCTTTGGATTGATCGGGGTTCGAGTGATGGAAGAGCATCTGTTTTATGATCCTTTTCTGGATTATTTTCATCTTGCCAACAAGGATGCTGCATTTCCCGAATTCGTTTGGTTTCCGTTAATTTTAAACTATTTATTTCGGTTTTTACTTAATTTGATTCTGTCAGCAGTTGTTGTTCATTTTATTTTTGAAAATAAACAATGGACGATACAGGCGATGATTTTAATGCTGATTGTTTTTGCCATTACTTTTCCACTTTACTTATATTCCATCAGCACAAAATTTGAAATTGGGTATCTTTTCTCGTTTTATATGAGAAGATTCGTTATTCAACCACTCATTTTATTGCTGATTATTCCATTGTTTTATTATCGCAAACATACATTAAGTCAATCCTAGGACAAAAGACTTTCATCGTGTTTTTGCTCTTGCGAAATGTTTTCGGCATTCCAATTTACTTTTCCCAGGAAATCATGTTGTCTTACCGGACAATCGGAAAGCTCACAAATCTTGCATGAGAAAGGTTTGCAGTCATCTAAATGGAAATTAAATTCAATCGTTCGATCAGAATTTTTTGCAATAATTTTATACACTTCTTCCATTTCTTCGTGCGCTTTTCGAAGTTCGTAGTACCAAGGTAAAGTGAGGTGAGCATCGATGTGGAGCCCACTTCCGTGTTGCTGAATCCTTGTATTGTGAATATCTACCCATTCTGTTTTTCTGTTTTTTGTGAGAATTTCAGATAGTCGGGTAAGCATTCCGAGGTCAGCTTCATCCATAATTCCACTCAATGATTTTCTGATAATTTTGTACCCTATAAACATGATGTATCCACCGAAAATAAGCGCTACAACAGCATCGATCCAATAAATTTTGGTGAAATAAACCAATATCAAACTCAGTACAACTCCCAAAGTGGTGATGGTGTCGCTTTGCAAATGCTTTCCGGAACTTTGTAAAACGAGAGAATTTTGTTGAATTCCTTTTTTTACAGATATATACCCCATTAAATAATTGATTCCAGCCGTTAAAGCCACGATGAGCATTCCCCAGTCTAGCTTTTTAGGAATATTTCCATGCAAAAGTGAATCAATTGCTTGAATGAAAATGATAATTCCGGCAAAAATGATCAGCGCGCCTTCCACTCCGGAAGTAACAAATTCAACCTTTCCGTGGCCATAAGGATGCTCTTCGTCTTTAGGTTTTGCCGCAAGGTAAAGTGAATAAAGCCCCATAAAACCGGCGATAATATTCACAATACTTTCCATTGCATCAGAAAAAACCGCATCAGAATTGGTGAGATGCCAAGCAACCAATTTCCCAATGAAAAGAACGATGCCGATAATGGCTACGGTCTTTTGAAAATTAAAATTGTTTTTAGGAGAATTCAGATTTTCTGACATGATGTTCGATTGAAGTAATGAATATTGTTTGATGGGTCTAATAATAAAAAAATGCTCAGAAACCTGAGCATTGTTATTAAATGAGTTTGTTTTCCAAGAGGTACTCTGCGATTTGAACGGCGTTGGTTGCAGCTCCTTTTCTGAGGTTATCTGCTACAATCCACAAGTTTAGGGTATTGGGTTGGGAAGAATCCCGGCGGATCCTTCCAACAAAAACCTCATCTTTTCCTTCGGAATAAAGTGGCATCGGATAGATTTTGTTTTTCACATCATCCATTACTACAACGCCCGGAGTTTCTGAAAGTATTTTGCGGATTTCATTCAAATCGAAATCATTCTCAAATTCGATGTTTACGCTTTCGGAATGTCCGCCCTGAACAGGAACACGAACTGCTGTTGCGGTAAGGTTGAAACTATCATCCCCCATGATTTTTTTAGGTTCAGTCATAAGTTTTAATTCTTCTTTGGTATAATCATCTTCCGCAAAAACATCGCAATGTGGCAATGCGTTTTTGAAGATTTCATAATGATAAGCCATTTCCGTACCTTGATTACCGTTGATTTCTGCATTCAGCTGATCTACGGCTTTTTTGCCGGTTCCTGTAACCGATTGGTAAGTGGAAACAACAACTCTTTTCAGGTTGTATTTTTTATTTAAAGGATGTAAAACCATCACCAATTGAATGGTTGAGCAGTTCGGGTTGGCAATAATTTTATCGTCTTTGGTAAGGATATCCGCATTGATTTCCGGAACTACCAATCTTTTATCAGCTATCATTCTCCATGCTGATGAATTATCGATTACCGTAGTTCCTGCTTCAGCAAATTGAGGTGCGAACTCCAAAGAAGTAGATCCACCAGCTGAAAAAAGCGCGATTTCCGGTTTCATGTCGATCGCAGTTTGCATAGAAACGATGGAATATTCTTTTCCTTTAAAACTGATTTTTTTACCAACAGATTTTTCAGATGCAACTGGAATAAGTTCAGTTACGGGGAAATTTCTTTCTTCTAATACTTTTAACATCACTTGGCCCACCATTCCTGTGGCGCCTACTACAGCTATTTTCATTGATTTAATAAGAGTTAATTGTAAAAAAAATTAGGCTCCGAAAAGTCGGTTCCATTGAAAAGCCCAAAGCATCAATGCGATGGCTACAAAGCCAAGAATTACCCAGCTCATTTTCAAGGTATCGTTGGTTTTGAATTTTTTATTAAGGATTGTCAGCAATACTGCTGCAATAATCATGGCCGTTGGATGCTCAACGTAGGTGTTTCTGGAAACGGCATCTTTCATTAAAGTTCCTGCTTCTTTAGCCGCTTTAAAGCCCGGAGAGAAGAAGAATAGCATTACCAAACCGATTAACGCTTGGGTATGAAAGAAAATCATGGTAAAAAGTGTAGATTTTCTAAGAAGCTTTGAGATTTTCCCAGAATATCCGAACATGGTTACGAGTAAAGCTACTACGAACACAGCGGTTAACAATAAGATTAAATAAGCAAAGCCGCGATGTGCCTGAAGCATAGTGTTGAAAT
This sequence comes from Kaistella haifensis DSM 19056, assembly GCF_000735695.2. Classification (GTDB taxonomy): domain Bacteria; phylum Bacteroidota; class Bacteroidia; order Flavobacteriales; family Weeksellaceae; genus Kaistella; species Kaistella haifensis. Next base: position 23,836 of record NZ_JASZ02000023.1, on the reverse strand, counting down.
CCATAATAATTAATTTTAGTTATTTACAAAGATATAAAAAATCCCGACTGATAGCCGGGATTTGGAGTTTTATAAGTGTTAATTTCTTAGAAAGTAAAGGTTACTGAAGCGTTCCAAGTTCTTCCGAATCCGAAGTATACTTGGTTTCCATCAGCGATTCCATCATATAATCTTCCTGCTTGTTCATAAGTTTGTGCATTAGCTGCTGAACTTACTTTATCAGTAGGTAAGATACTTGTTCTAGATTCTGCAATATAAGTTTCATCTAGAATGTTATTAACATTTACACGGAATTTTAAACCGTTTTGGTTGTTTAATTTGAATCTGAAAGAAGCACCAGCATCTAATAAACCGTAACCAGGAAGTTTGATAGCTTCTCTTCTGTTATCTACACTTGCAGCAGGATCATAGCTTGAGTACAAGTTATCTGCATATCTGTAGCTAGCATCTAAGGCAAACCAATCTGTTACATCTAGGTCTGCACCCAATGAAGCTGTAAGTTGTGCAGCATCACCAACTTTTACATCTTTAATAAGAAGTTTACCTTCTCTTACAACTTCTCTTGTTTCATCATCAACAAAAGAAGCGGTAACGTCTTTGTTGTAATACCAATCTCCAACAGAAAGCATACCATTAATTCTAAGTTTTTCGATAGCTTTTACAACAAAATCCAATTCTACACCTTGGTGAATTTCATTAATTCCCAATACACTTGCGTAGTATGTTTTGTTAGCTACAGCGTCTCTGTAAGAGATTCTTTTATAGATATCATCCCAAGAAGTTCTGTAAAGGTTTACGTTTAAATCTAAGAAAGTTGATCTGAATCCGTAACCTACTTCAGTAGAGAAGATTTTCTCGTTGGTAAGGTTTTGGTTAATGTCGTTTCTGTTGTTTAAGAAAACAGCTCCGAAGAATGGTTGTCTTTCGTAATATCCGATGTTAGCAAATACGTTGCTTTTTTCTGATATGTTGTAGTTTGCACCTCCTTTAACATTGTAACCTGTTAAATCTACTTTATCAGTTTTTTGTAATTCTGGTGTATACAAGAAGTAGTCAATTCTTTGGAAACTTTGGTTAGATACAGATCCTTGAACGAATGCAGATAGATTGTCATTAGAATATTCTAGTTGACCAAACCCACCAAGCCAATTTACGATACCATCATTGTAATAAACGATTTTTTCTTCGTTTGTTTTACTTCCGAAAGGATTCCAGTTTGGATTCGCTGCATAAGTATTGGTTAATCTTCTGTTAGGATTATTGATATCTGAATTATCTAAAATACTGTTTGCTCCAAGTAAGTCAGAAGAAACTCTATAGTGGATACCTTTGTAATATCTTCCGTCTACCCCAACAGAGAAATTCAATTTGTCATTGATCTTGTGGTTGAAACTAGAGATTAAACCAACCCAGTTGTGAGAGTTGATCGATGCTCTTCTTGTAAAAACAGAATTAGCACCAGAACCAGGAGTTGCAATTGCAGCATTTTCTCTTACGATTTGATCAAAATCGATGTAGCCTTCAGCCGTTCTAAAGCCGTTTTCTGTTTTGTTGTTTACTCTACCCAAAGTACCAGTTCCACCACCTCTACCGAAAGAAGCATAAACAACGGTTGATAATTTAGATGCATCAGACATTTTCCAATCCCAGTTCAAAGACATTACTGGTTTGTGGTAATAGTTTCTAGCGAAAGAATACTCGTTCCCGTTTAAATATCCCCAGTTTAAGTTATATTTTCTGTTAGGTTCCCCGTCTTCACCATATTTCAAATATTCTGCAATTGTTGGAGAATAAGATCTTTGGTGGTGCCATTGAGGCGCACCGGTAATAGTAAATTGTAAATCATGTTTAGCATTAGGATTGAAACCTAAAGCGAAGTAGTAGTTATACCCTTCGAATTCAGTTCCATCAGCATACATTGATCCAGCGGTTCTACTCATTAAGAATGAAGAAGACCAACCTTTGTCTGATTTCCCGGTGTTATAAGAAAATAATGACTTGTGATAGCCATCGTTACCAATACCAACAGTTACGTTTCCTTGTTTTTTCTTGTCAGCTGCTCTTGTTAAAACGTTAATTGTTCCACCAACAGAAGCGATCGCTAACTTAGAAGAACCAAGACCTCTTTGTACTTGCATTGCTGAAGTTACATCAGAAAGTCCTGCCCAGTTAGACCAATAAACAGCTCCGTTTTCCATATCGTTTACAGGAACCCCATTGATTAGAACTGCAGTATTCACCTGATCAAATCCTCTTACGTTGATTCTGGAATCTCCGAATCCCCCACCGCCTTTAGTAGCATATACAGAAGGTGTAGTGTTAAGGATTTCAGGGAATTCCTGATTTCCTAGTTTTTCAATGATTTGGGCTTCTTTGATTGTAGAAACAGCAACCGGAGTTTTTCTGTCCTTCGCGAGGTCTGCAACACCCGTTAAAACAACCTGCTCAATGTCTTTTTCTCTGCTCACAGTGTCTTTAGCAGATTGTGCATAATAAACACTTGCTGTAGATAGTGTAAGTACTACCGTAAGCATCGATTTTTTCAAAGGTTTGAAATTCATTTTTTTGATTATAGATTAGTTTATAAATTTTCTTTGATGGCGCAAAAATATGATAAATAAATTTAACATTGATTAACAAATTGTTAAATTTTGAAATTGCGTTTTGTAATCACCTAAATTATTACTATACAATAGGTTGCTCTCGTTATCTTGCTTTAATCAAAAATTTATGAACAATAAATATTTTAAAAAAAAATGCTAAAAATTACAAATTATGCAGAAAATAATATCGCTTATTTCATTGCTTTTAAGCTTAAATCCATGTTTTCTGCCGAATGAGTAAGTGCTCCTGCGGAAATGTAGGTTACTCCAGTAGAAGCAACATCTTTGAGCATGTCTCTTGTGATTCCTCCTGAAGCCTCGCTTTCGCATTTTCCACCAATAATTTCCACTGCTTTTTTCATGGTTTGAACATCCATGTTGTCGAGCATAATGCGATCCACTTTAGCATCAATAGCCTCTTTTACCTCTTCTAGATTTCTGGTTTCGACCTCTATTTTCAGTTTCAATTTATTTTTTTTAATGTATTCTTTTGTCATTTTTACGGCATTGGTAATACTTCCGTTGTAGTCGATGTGGTTGTCTTTCAGCATAATCATGTCGTAAAGCCCATATCGATGGTTGGTTCCGCCACCTATTGCAACTGCCCATTTTTCACAGATACGGAAATTGGGAGTGGTTTTGCGTGTGTCTAAAAGTTTGGTTTTGGTTCCTAAAAGTCTAGAATCCCAGTCGTGGGTAAGAGTCGCAATTCCGCTCATTCGTTGCATGCAGTTCAGCACCAAGCGCTCGGTTTGGAGTATCGATTGAGCTTTACCGCTGACAATGAAAGCGATATCGCCCACTTTCGCAGGTTCGCCATCTTTAATAAATCCTTCAACCTTCATATTTTTATCGAAAGTTTTGAAGATTATTTCTGCCAGTTCAACTCCCGCAAGGATGCAGTCTTGCTTTACCAAAAGTTTTGCCTGCTGCTCCAAATCCGCAGGAATTGTGGAAAGGGTAGAGTGGTCGCCATCGCGGATGTCTTCTTCCAGTGCAGATTTTATAAATTGTTTTAAAGCTTTATCGGTTGCGTAAGATGGTCTTTTCATATTTGTAAATTATAGGTACGGAAGTCTATTATCTATTAGTTTGGTGGAACTGGTCGTTATAAATTTGAAATAGTCAACGGCTTTTGTGCCAAATCTTTATTATAAAAACTTCCTTTATTTTCTTTCATTTGAAGGGAATGTTTTATAATTAAATAACTTACATTCACTAGGTTACGAAGTTCAGAAAGCTGTGGGGACATGATGGAATAGTTGTAGAGTTCTGTTACGGCTTCGTATATTTCACGCTGTTTTTTTTGTGCCAGTTCCAAACGGGCGTTACTCCGTACGATGGCTACTAAGTCGCTCATCATTTCCTGAAGCTGTCTGCGGAGATAGGAAACCATCACCATTTCGTCCATCATTTTCATACCTTCTTCGTTCCATTCCGGTACGGCTTTTAGATCGTCAAAATTAAAATCATTAATATTCAACAGTTCCACCGTTTTCATGGCTGCGTTATGTCCGAAAACCAATCCTTCCAATAGTGAATTGGACGCCAGTCGGTTCGCTCCATGAAGTCCGGAATTGGTGCATTCGCCTACTGCAAAGAGATTTTTTATGGAACTTTGTCCATTGCGGTCGGTTTCTATACCGCCCATAAGGTAGTGGCAAGCAGGAACTACCGGAATCAGTTGTTTAAACGGATCAATTCCTTCGTCCAGGCATTTTTGGTAGATATTTGGGAAATGCTCCTTGAATTTTTCCTGATTCATCTCGCGACAATCGAGTCCTACAAATTCATCACCGCTGATTTTCAGTTCGTTGTCTATTGCTCTTGCTACAATGTCGCGGGAAGCCAGTTCCTCGCGTTCATCATATTTATGCATGAATTTTTTACCATTTTTCAGGCGAAGTTTTGCTCCATCACCACGAACCGCCTCAGAAATCAGGAAAAGCATACCATCTCTTTTGGAATACAGTGCCGTAGGGTGAAACTGATAATATTGCATATTAGAAACCTTTCCGCGAGCACGATGTACAAAGGCAATTCCGTCTCCTGTAGCGATAATGGGATTGGTGGTGTTTTTGTAAACGTGTCCGGCTCCACCCGTTGCTACCAAGGTGATTTTTGCGGTAATTTTTTTAATCTTTCTCGATTTTTCATCCAAGATATATGCACCGTAGCAGGAAATGTCATCGGTGTTGAGTTCTTTTCCCGGAACATGGTGTTGGGTAATTAGATCAATCACATAATGGTGGGCGAGCATTTCAATGTTTTCGGATTTTCGGATGGTCTCCAATAATGCGCGTTCAATTTCTGCACCGGTGATGTCCTTGTGGTGGACAATGCGGTTTTCGGTATGTCCGCCTTCGCGCCCGAGTTTGAAGTCGCCGTCTTTTTCTTTATCAAATTGTGTTCCCCATTCCACCAACTCTTGGAATCTCGCAGGTCCTTCCTTGATCACCATTTCTACAATCTCGCGGTTGTTCTCACCGTCCCCGGCACGCATGGTGTCGTCGATATGCTTTTGGAAATTGTCTTTATCGAAGTCTGTTACCACTGCTAATCCGCCTTGCGCATATTTGGTGTTGCTTTCGTCTTCATCGGCTTTCGTAACGATGATGATTTTGGCATCGGGCATCTGTTCAGAAATTTTGATGGCGTAAGACAACCCAGAGATTCCCGAACCTATTACCAATACATCAGATTTTATCATTTTTTATGTGCCTTAAATTTGTGAAAGAATAAAGTTACAAAAACTTGAAAAGTTTTTCGTTCGGTTTTCTCACTTTTATTAAATTTTGAAAATGGTCGTCTTCAGCGCGGTATCCCAAAGCCAATGTTACAGTAGCAGTTTCTGTAGCGAAATCGAGATTCAAAATCTCATTCATGATATTTTCGTCGAAACCTTCCATTGGGCAACTATCAACTTCTTCCAATGCCGCCGCAAACATCAGCTGTCCCAAAACAATATAGGCTTGTTTTTCGTTCCACTGTAGTTGCTCTTCTTGCGAAAGAGAATTAATATAAAAATCGATGCTTTTTCGGAAAAGATCAAGGCTTTCGAGGGGAACAGAACGTACTTCGGTGATATGTTTGAAATATCCGTCCAAATATTTTTCTTCGATGCTTTTTTTAGAAACCAGTACGATTAAATGTGAACAAGTGGAAATCTGAGAGGTATTTCTGAATGCCGGAACCAGTTTTTCTTTAATCTCTTCGCTTTCAACTACAAAAATTTTGTACGGTTGAAGTCCCAGGGAACTTGCCGAAAGTTGACCGGCGACAAGGATATTTTGTAAAACTTCCGTTGAAATTTTCATCTCTTTGTTAAACTTTTTTACAGAATACCGTTTCTGCAACGCCTCGATGTAATTCATATTTCAAAGATAGAAAAAAGTAGGAAGACGGAAGCGCGATGTTGTAATTTTAGAACAACCCTTCATCCGTTGGACGTTCGAAATATGCATCAATTTCGAGGTCAGAGGATTGCGCGGCTTCCACGGCGAGCCGGTCGCAGATTTCGTTTTCGGGATGTCCGGCGTGGCCTTTCACCCAGTGAAAAGTAATTTTATGGGCTTTTAATAACGGAATTAGCCTTTTCCACAGATCAGGGTTTTTTACATTTTTAAATCCTTTTTTTATCCAACCAAAAATCCATTTCTGGTTGATGGCATCGGAAACGTATTTGCTATCGGTGTAAATATGGATATCGTGTTCGGTTGATTTCAGTTTTTCCAAAGCGGTAATTACAGCCAAAAGTTCCATCCGGTTATTGGTGGTGTGCCGAAAACCCTTAGAATATCTTTTTTCATAGTTTTTTTCAGGAACTTTCATCACGATTCCGTACCCTCCTTTTCCTGGATTTCCGCTGCAGGCACCATCTGTAAAGATTTCTATCCTCAATTGAGTTGATGTTTTAGATTTAATAAAAAAAGTGGTGAGTTATAATGAAAATGAAATCGATTAAATTTTAATAAAGAAACTCATCAGAATCATCGTCATCATTCATGGCGGAACCCGACAAATTTTGATTATTTGGAAGGTCGAAAGCTGCTCCCGGATCGATGGTTGCTTTTATTTTTTCAAAACCGCTTGGTTGATCCTGTTGTCCGAAATTCGATGATTGATAACCGAAATTGTTTCCGAATAAATCGAGGTCGGCGAATTTTGCAATATTTTTAAAGAAAGACATTCTCACGTCTGCTGTAGCACCATTTCGGTGTTTTGCGATAATCAACTCGGCTTGATTTTCGGTAGAAGTTTCTGCCCCGTCTTCATCGTTGTCCCAAGTAGTGATTTTATAATATTCCGGACGGAAAATAAAAGACACGATATCCGCATCCTGCTCAATTGCTCCGGATTCACGAAGGTCGGATAACATCGGTCTTTTTCCGGGACGCGTTTCCACACTTCTGGAAAGTTGCGAGAGCGCAATTACAGGAACATCAAGTTCTTTTGCGATGGCTTTTAAGGAACGAGAAATGGTTGCAATTTCCTGTTCCCGGTTTCCGGCGCCTTTTCCGCTGTTCGCAGTCATCAGTTGAAGGTAATCAACCATGATGATTTTTACCCCATGTTGCATCACTAATCTTCGGCATTTTGCTCTGAAATCAAAAACAGAAAGCGAAGGCGTTTCGTCGATATACAAAGGCGCGTTTTCGAGTTCGGATACGTTGCTGAAAAGCCTTTGCCACTCTTCATCGGTCATTTGTCCTTTTCTTAATTTTTCCGATGAAATTCCGGTTTCGGAAGCAATCATCCGGGTGATTAATTGTACCGACGCCATCTCCAATGAAAATAAAGCCAATGGAATTTTGTGCTGAACAGCGATGTTTCTCGCCATAGAAAGCAAAAATGCAGTTTTCCCCATCGCAGGACGCGCCGCTATGATGATGAGATCCGATTTTTGCCAACCACCTGTTTCTTTGTCGATATCTCTGAAGCCAGATGGGATTCCGGAGATTCCTTCTTTGTCTTTTAAAGATTTTATGGTTTCAATTGCTTGTTTTACCAAAGTATTTGCTGTGTCGAAACCTTTTTTGATGGTTCCGTTTGTGATTTCGAAAAACGATTGTTCCGCTTTGTCGAGAAGTTCAAAAACATCGGTAGATTCTTTGTAAGAACTGTCGATAACGTTGGCAGAAACATTAATTAAACTTCTTAAAATAAATTTTTCAAGAATTACACGAACATGATATTCAATGTGAGCGCTGGAAGAAACACCCATCGTTAAATCAATAATGTAATGATCGCCACCAGCAGAGCTCAATCTTTCGGTTTTTTTGAGTTCCTGAATAACGGTCATCAAATCTACAGGATGGTTTCCTTCGTATAATTTGAGGATGGCTTTGAAGATTTCCTGATGACGAGGATCATAGAATACATCGGCCGTAAGGAGATCGATGGAATAATCGAGACCTTTCTTGTCGATCAAGAAGGTACCGATTACCAATTTCTCGAATTCTACAGCGTTCGGTGGCATTTTACCATCCGAAATAGAGAGTTCTTTTGCGAAATTGCCGTGAATGAGTGAAGATAATGTTTCCTTTTGTGCCATAGGGCAAAGATAGTTTTTTTAAAAAATTAAAATCAGATAGTAATCAACAATTCTCTTTTTTAAGTAATTAAATATTTAATTATCAATAATTTACAATGTTGATAAATCAAGAAGAATTTAAGGAAAAGAAAAATAAAAGTCAAGAAAAAGTTCGGTTTAATATTGCATTTTTCTGAGCTTTGGAACGGTGATTCCTACGAGTAAAGCGATTAAAATCGTCATGCTTCCACCGAAAACTACCGATCGTACGACGCCCAAAAGCTTCGCTGCGAGTCCACTTTCAAACTGGCCCATTTCGTTGCTCGACATAATAAAAATTGAATTCACGCTTAAAACCCTTCCGCGGATATAATCTGGTGTTTTCAGCTGCACAATAGTACCACGGATGACCACAGAAATACCATCGAGCATTCCGCTGCAAACCAAAAAAAAGAAGGAAAGCCAATACCATTTTGACAGTCCGAAACCAATGATGCACAACCCAAATCCTGCAACTGCAGCCAAAAGAATTTTACCTTGGTTTTTCTTTAAAGGAACAAAAGCCAGAAACGCAATAATGCACATTGAACCAATATCTGATGCCGCATTCAGCAAACCGAAACCTTCTGCACCGACTTTCAAAATATCTGTTGCAAAAACAGGAATCATTGCCACAGCACCACCAAAAAGTACCGCAAACATATCCAGACAAAGTGCGCCTAGAATTTCTTTCGTTTTATAAATATAGGTAATTCCTTCTCGCATACTTTGCATCACCCCAATTTCTTTCTGAGTATTTTCTGATGGGTGTTTTTTGATCATCCAAAAGAAAACCGATGAAAAAATCATTAAACCCACCACCACCAAAATGGTTCCGGAAATATCAATCCAATGAATTAGAAAACCGCCCAAAGCATGACCAACTACCGATGCCGTAAGAAAAGTTCCTTGATTTAAGGTAATGGCATTCGGAAGAACATCTTTGGATACGATTTTGGGGATCATCGAGGGGATAATTGGTCCTAAAAAAGCCCTGCAAAATCCGGTGAAAAAGATGACTGCATAAATGAAATACGAAATTTCTTTATTGTCGAAATGTAATAATTCATTACCAAAAAATGCCGGAATAATCAATAAACTGATCAGGAATACATAAGCGTAATTGCAGATTAACAGCAATTTCTTTTTCTCCGAATTATCAATCACGTGTCCGGCGTACAAAGCGGTTGAAACTGCAGGAATAACCTCCGACAAGCCGATAAGCCCGATAGCAAAAGGATCTTTGGTGAGTTGATAAATCCACCATCCCATCAATGTTGCAAGCATTCTGAACGAAAGAACCAGGAAAAATCTTCCGGACATTAAGTTTCGAAATTCTGGTATCTTTAACGTTTGTACGGGCGTGAGTGAAATCATTTTGCAAATGTAATTTTTCAGAATTAATCTAAGTAAATCTTGACGAAGAGTTTTTGGGAATTTTTTAAAAACTTATCTTTGAAGCATGAATTGGATTATCCTCATCATCGCAGGTTTATTTGAAACCGGTTTTGCGACTTGTCTTGGTAAAGCGCAGGAAACCACCGGCCGCGAAAGTTATTTCTGGTGGGGCGGTTTTGTGCTTTCGCTTTTCATCAGTATGTATTTGATGTGCAAAGCGATTTCCATTGGCCACAATCCTATTCCGATAGGAACTGCGTATGCGGTTTGGACAGGAATTGGCGCTGTTGGCGGTGTTTTAGCAGGAATATTTATTTTTAATGAACCTGCTACTTTTTGGCGAATTTTTTTCGTGTGTACTTTAATTGCTTCCGTTGTCGGACTAAAGTTTGTGAGTGCATAATTAAATTTTTCTCTTTGTAGGATTTTGTCTGTTAGAGAAGAAAGATAAAATTTCTACAGTATTATTGATTTCGCGGTAATAGATGGAATTGTATTTAAGCAGGATTGCTTTGCGAATTCCTTTTTTATCAGAAATGGGAAATATTTTAGGATTAATAGAAATTAGTTCTAAAGTTTCTTCTAATTTAATTAAAAGTTTTGAAATTTCTTTAGCAGAAAATTCTGTTTGTAAATATTGAATGGTTTGATCTAATTCAGAGGATGCATGTTCAGTCCAAAAAATTCTATAACCACTTTTCATACTTTTTTATTATTTCAGAATGCGGTGTTAGCTTTCCAGATTCAGCATCTGATAAGCCTTTTTCAATCGATTCTTTTTCTTCATCAGAAATTTCGTTCCACCAATCTTTCGTTTCTTCTTGTTTGAGTTCCATGATCTTATCAATCATAGAAACATCGTTCAATGAAGTTAACCACTGAATAAGTGCCAATTTTTTGGTTTCTATGTTAATATCTAAATTCATTTTAATGGAATATTGATCAAAGATAGAAAATTATTTAAAATCTAAATAAGATCGTGTCTCCAAAAAATCCCCAATTTTTCGATCATTTGCTAATCTTGGAATTTTGTTTTGTCCCCCGAGTTTTCCTTCCGATTTTGCGTAATCCTGAAAAGCGTTTTTCTGTAATCTGGTGATTTTCAATACTTGCAAAATATTTCCGGTTATTAAATCATCATAATACACATTTCTTTTTCGCATTTCAGCATCCAGGTTTTGGCGGAAATCTTCCAAATTTTCCGGTTCTTTTTCAAACTCGATAAACCATTCATGATAAGGCAAACCTTCTTGTGGATTCACCTGCGGAGCCAAATGAAACTCTGTGATTTGCGCCGGAAATTTTTCCACCGTAGCTTTCATCGCCTCCTCGACTTCAAACGCAATTACATGTTCACCAAAAGCTGATGTAAAATGTTTTGTGCGCCCTGAAACTACGATTCGATACGGTTTTTTTGAAATAAAACGTACCACATCGCCGATCGAATACGCCCAAAGTCCGGAATTAGTCGTTAAAATCAATGCGTAATCTTTGTGAAGTTCGATGTCTTTTAAAGTCAATCTTTTCGCATCCGGTTTTCCGTATTCTTCCAAAGGAACAAATTCGTAGAAAATTCCGTGATTGGTCAAAAGTTGTAAACCTTCTTTTTGGTAATCATCTTGGAATGCAAAAAATCCTTCACTCGCCGGAAAAGTTTGAATCGTATCCACGGGTTTTCCCAAAAGTTCGTTCATTTTTTCGCGGTAAGGTTCGAAATTCACGCCGCCGGTGATGATGAGTTGAAGATTTGGGAAAAGTTCGGTGATTTTTTTTCCATTTCTTTCGATGAGTTTTTCGAAGTACATGATCAACCAAGGTGGAATTCCCGAAATCAGCGTCATGTTTTCCTTTTCGGTTTCCTTGACAATTTCGTCCACTTTGGTTTCCCAATCTTCGATGAGGTTGGTTTTCAGACTTGGTAAACGGTTTTTTTGAAGATAATTCGGGACATGATGTGCCACAATTCCGGAAAGTCTTCCCGTTTTGATGCCGTTGATTTCTTCTAATTCCGGACTTCCTTGCAAGAAAATCATTTTCCCGGAAACAAAATCAGAATTGTTTTTCTGATTGATATAATGAAAAATCGCACTTTGCGCTGCCGCAATTTGGTAAGGCATTCCTTCTTTAGAAATCGGGATGTATTTCGCGCCGGAAGTAGTTCCCGAAGTTTTCGCAAAATACTCGGGAGTTTCGGTCCAGAAGATGTTTCGTTGTCCTTTTTTTACGCGTTCGATGTAGGGTTTCAGTTCTTCATAATCGGCAATGTTCACCTGTTTTTGAAAATCCTGAACATCCTGAATATTTTCAAATTGATGTTCTCTTCCGAACAAGGTTTTTTCCGCAGTTTTTACTAAAGATAACAAGAGTTTTTCTTGATCTTCAACGGCGTTTTGTTTGTATATTTCGGCTTCTTTCACGTGCTTTTTTGCCCAGATTAAAGCGATTTTTTTCTTAATGAAATTTAGCATGAAGCAAATTTAAAGGTTTTTGGAAATATTTCTATTGAAGTTTAAATTTTAAAATTGATAACGATAACCCAAACTCAAACTCAAGAAAGTTGATCGGTTATAATATTTCTCAATTTCCGGATTTTCATTGTAAACATTACCGTTATAAAAATTGATTTTTCCGGCTACGAAAACCTGTTGTGGCCCATCTAAAACATAAATCGCTTTACCACCAAGGTTGAAGCCCATTGCTTGATCCTTGTGTTTTTCCATTTGTTGATTGATGAAAGTATTCGAAAAACGGTAGTAGCTGAAACCCGCCATTTCTTCGACCATAAATTCTTCAGAAATATTTTCCCGATGAGTGAGGAAAACCTCAAACTGGCTCAGTCTAGGCGATCCGATGTTTCCATAAATATTTTGATGACCATATTGCACATTCGAGAAAAGTTCGCTGTAATCAATCCCAATTCCAAAATTAATCGGCGTCATCAGATTTCCACCGAAACTAAATCCGTAAAAAGGCTGCAGATCTTTAGCCAAAGAATTGTTTCCAAGAGGTTTCATCGCGATTACTTTCACATCGATATTAGAAACCACGTCGAGTTTGTTTTTGTTCCTTTGAGAAAAAACCATCAACGAAAAAAATAAAAATAAAGCAGCAAATTTTCTCATTTCTCCAGTACAATTTCGTTAAACTTCAGGTAAGTAATTCCTTTCGGAACATTTATTTTAAAGGAATCTGCCGATAAAGTTAGTCCGGTTTTATCTGTATTAAAAGACCTAATTTTCTCTGTTGAAACAATGGAAAATCCTTCGCCAGAAATCGGTCCCGAAAGTTTGAAGCTTCCGTCTGCATCGATCATGGTTTCGGCAACAATTTTGTCTTGAACGGTAATTTTCAGTCGATAATTTTGCAAATCGATGTTGTTGAAGATAATTTTTCCTTCCGCATAAGCTCGTGAATTTTCTTGGGAGTCGCTTCTGCAGCTTGTTATGGCAAAAATCAACACCAAGAATGTTATTAATTTTAAAGAGAAATTCATCAAATAATTTTTTCTAAAAATACAAAAAAACTGCTTCAGATCGCTGAAACAGTTTTTTCTTTTTAAATGAATTGAGATTATCTGGTTGCGTTTGCAGTCCAAGTTTTTCCATCTGCGATGTATAAAATCTTCAACTCATTGTTGTCGATTCTAATATAAGAAGTTGCGGTAGAACCCACCATTACCAAAACGTTGTCACCGTTTTTTTCGAATTCTATTCCATTAAGATCAGGAATTGAATCGGAAAATCTGAAGTTGTATTTGGTTCCGCTCGCGATTTTAGTTACGAAAACACTTCCGTTGTCTTTGCTGATCGAGTTGGTTCCGTCGTTGTAACTAATGCTTCCTTTGTAAGTTCCGGCGAAGAAATCGTTGTCAGCAGGATCATCGTCACGGCTGCAAGAACTTAGTGAAAACACAGAAAATACTAAAAGGAATAATGCGATTAATTTTGCGGTTCCTTTGAAAATTGAATTTCGGGTTTGTTTTTTTTGAAGAATAGATTTCATAATATTTTTTTTTCAACTAAAGTTGATAGGATGGAGTTTTTCAAACATTGTGCCACGAAATCATAATGGGTTTGTTTTAACATTTATTATGCTTATTTGTGATTATGAAAGATTAATGTTTAAAAAAGGGGTGTATTATTTATGTTTTATGCAATTCATAATAAAAAACAAAACTCGAAAATAATGCGTAAATTTGTGATCAGAAAAACGGTTTCGGAATTATCCCGAAATCGCTTTTGTTGTTTATATTTAATGATAAAAAATGCAGTTAAAGCCCATCAATGAGACATTTCTTCCCGATACGTTGCGCAACGAATTCGGAAAAGAAATCTTCAATAACTTAGATCAACATTCGCATATATCGGTGAAAGGTTTTGCAGGATCTGCACCTTCGGTTTTTACTGCCGAATTGTTTCTGTCTCAACAAAAAACGATTCTTTTTCTTATTGAAGACAAGGAAGAGGCGCTCTATATTACCGCTGAAATGGAGGATTTGCTAGGAAAAGAAAACGTGCTGTATTTTCCGGCAACTCATCTGGAGCCTTATCAAATCGAGAAAACTCAAAACGCAAATCTTGTTTTAAGAACAGAAGTTCTCAATAAGTTAAACTCCGGAAAAAAACCGAAAGTTATCGTGGCAGGATTTTCCGCTTTGACGGAAAAAGTATTGAAAAAGGAAGATTTTAAAGCAATTTCTCATCGAATAAAAGTCGGCGAAAGTTTGGATTTCGATTTCACGGAAGAACTTTTGCAACAGTTTGGATTTAGCTTGACGGATTTTGTTTCCGAGCCGGGCGAATTCTCGGTTCGAGGCGGAATTGTCGATGTTTTTTCGTATTCTAATGAAGAGCCTTACCGGATTACTTTTTTCGGAAATGAAATTGAAAGCATCAAAACTTTTAATATTGAGACGCAGCTTACCAATGGAAAAGTAAACGAATTTCAGTTGGTTTCTAATATGAATTTTGCGGCTTCCGGAAGCAAAGTTTCTTTCTTCGATTTGTTGCCAAAAGACAGTTTGGTGGTTTCCAAAAACGCATTTCTCGGATTTCGGAAAACGAAAGATTTTTATGAAAAAGCCTGCGAAAAATTTGAAACATTAAGCAAAGAAATCAGTCATAGAAAACCGGAAGAATTGTTTCTTTCGGAAGAAGTTTTGATGGCGGATTATCGGAAATTCAAAAGCATTGATTTTACCATTAATCCTTTGAAATTTAATGATTTAAATATTTATGAAATAGAGATTCCACAAACGCAACAACCGAGTTTTCATAAAAATTTCGAGTTGCTGATTGAAGATTTGAACGAGAAAAAAGATGCCGGTTTTGATCTTTGGATTTCCTTTTCTACCGAGAAACAAAAAGAGCGCTTGAAAGCGATTTTTGAGGAAATTGGAGCTTTTGGTGAGGATCAAAAAATTCCTTTTAAATCTTTTAAATCTGAACTTCATGAGGGTTTTGTAGATCATCATCACCGCATTTCGGTGTATACGGATCATCAGATTTTCGACCGTTACCAAAGATTTAAAGCTAAAAATACGTTTGCAAAATCCGAACAACTTACGCTGAAAGATTTAATGCAAATGAAAGTTGGCGATTTCATTACCCACATCGATCACGGCATCGGAAAATTCATGGGTTTGGTGAAAGTGAACAACAACGGAAAAGTTCAGGAATGTTTCAAATTGGTTTACAAAAACGGTGATTTGCTGTATGTTTCGATTCATTCCCTTCATAAAATTTCCAAATACAACGGCCCCGACGGACGCGAAATTGTGCTCAGTAAACTCGGTTCTCCGGCTTGGAAAAATTTAAAACAAAAAACCAAAGCGAAGGTTAAGCAAATTGCTTTTGACCTCATCAAGCTTTATGCACAAAGAAAAACGGCGCAAGGTTTTGCCTTCGCTCCCGATTCTTATCTACAAAATGAGTTGGAAGCGAGTTTTCTTTATGAAGACACTCCGGATCAGGAAAAAGCGACGTTGGACGTAAAAAAAGACATGGAAAACGATACCGTGATGGATCGTTTGATCTGCGGTGATGTAGGTTTCGGGAAAACTGAAATTGCAGTGAGAGCCGCTTTTAAAGCCGCCACAGACGGTAAGCAAGTTGCGATTTTGGTGCCGACCACCATTTTGGCTTTTCAGCATTACCGAAGTTTTAAGGAGCGTTTGAAAGATTTCCCGGTGAATATCTCTTATTTGAATCGTTTTCGAACAGCAAAACAGAAAAACGAAACCTTGAAAGGCCTTGAAGAAGGGAAAATCGACATTGTCATCGGAACGCATCAGTTGGTTGGAAATAGTGTGAAATTTAAAGACCTCGGACTTTTAATCATCGATGAAGAGCATAAATTCGGAGTTTCCGTAAAAGACAAGCTCAAAACTTTAAAAAATAATATTGATACGTTAACCCTTACTGCAACACCGATTCCGAGAACGTTACAATTCTCTTTGATGGCCGCACGGGATTTATCGGTGATTAAAACACCACCACCAAACAGGCAACCCGTTGATACGAGTATTATAGGTTTTAATGAGGAAATCATCAGAGATGCAGTTTCTTACGAACTTCAGCGTGATGGACAGGTTTATTTCATCAATAATCGAATTGAAAACCTGAAAGATATCGCTGGTTTGATCCAAAGATTGGTTCCTGATGCAAGAGTAATTACCGGTCACGGACAAATGGAAGGAAAGCAATTGGAACGAAATGTCCTCGATTTTATGGAAGGCAAATACGATGTTTTGGTTTCGACAACGATTGTGGAAAGTGGAGTAGATGTTCCGAATGCGAATACCATTTTCATTAATGATGCACAACGTTTCGGGATGGCGGATCTGCACCAAATGCGCGGTAGAGTTGGGCGTAGTAATAGGAAAGCGTTTTGTTATTTGATTACGCCACCTTTTGATATGATGACGTCGGATGCGAGAAAAAGATTGGAAGCAATTGAGCAATTTTCAGATTTGGGAAGCGGTTTCCAGATTGCGATGAAGGACTTGGAAATCCGTGGAGCAGGCGATTTGTTGGGTGGCGAACAAAGTGGTTTCATCAACGAAATGGGATTTGATACTTACCAAAAAATCATGCAGGAAGCGTTGGAAGAACTTCAAAATGATGATGATTTCTCTGATTTATTTGATAATGAAGAAGACCGCAAAAAGCTCTTTAAATCGACCAAAGAAGTGAATATTGATACCGATTTGGAGTTGATGCTGCCTGATTTTTATGTTCAAAGCATTGAAGAAAGACTTTCGCTATACCAAAAACTGGCCGAAATTCAAAGTAAAGAAGATCTGAAGAAGTTTGAAAATGAATTGGAAGACCGTTTTGGAAAACTTCCGGCTGAAGCGCGAAACCTCTTGAAAAGTGTAGAATTAAAATGGATTGCCGCAGAAATTGGATTCGATAAAATTGTGGTGAAAAACGGGATTTTCCTTGGGTATTTCCCGCCAAATCCGCAGGATAAATTCTACCAAAGCGATAAGTTTAAACATCTTATTTCTTATTTAAGCCAGAATCCGAAAGAGGCTACTTTGAAAGAAAAACATTCCGCGGAAGGCAGCCAACTGATGATGAGAAAAGAAAATGTGCAACATGTAGATGAAGTGAATGCCGTTTTGGAGCGAATTTTAACCAAGTAATTTTAGGAAAATCGGTTTTCGGAAAAAGATTACTTTTGCTCAAATTAAACGGTAAAAACAGGATTTTGCCATCAAATTACTTTGAAAATTCCCAAAAAGGATAATTTTTGGAACTTTAACATTAAATAAATTATTGTCATGAAATACCTGATTGTAGGTTTAGGAAATAAAGGAGATGAATATGCGGAAACGCGCCACAATATTGGTTTTAAAATTGCGGATAAAATTGCGGAAACGTTGGAAGTTTCTTTTAAACCCGCCAATTTTGGTCTTGTAGCAGAAGGGAAATATAAAGGACGAAAAGTGTTTGTTTTGAAGCCCGATACGTACATGAATCTTTCAGGAAATGCGGTGAAATTCTGGCTTCAAAAAGAGAATATTCCGGTGGAAAATTTAATGATTGTCACTGATGATCTTTCGTTGCCATTTGGAACATTAAGGATGAAAATGAAAGGTTCCGATGCGGGACATAATGGGCTGAAAAGTATTCAGGAACAATTACAAACGCAGAATTATCCACGTTTACGATTTGGGATTTCCGCCGAATTTCCAGAAGGGAAACAAGTAGATTATGTTTTAGGAAAATGGAATGAGGTAGAAAAAGAAAAACTTCCCGAAAGAATCGAGAAGTTTTCTAAGGCATGTCTTTCTTTTGTTTTCGCGGGAATTCAAAATGCCATGACAGGGTTCAATGGGAAATAGAACTCCTATAACCAGGTTACCACGCCGCTTTCAACGCAGTAATTGGCACCAACAATTTTTATTTTGCCCTCTTCTTCCATTTTGCTCAAAGTGGAACTTTGTTTGCGAATTTCCGAAATGGCGTTTTGGATGTTGCAGATATTCAGTCTTTCGAGCAAATCTTCGTTTGATGAGGATCTTTCTTCATCTTCTTTGATCACATGATTGATGCAATTATCGAATCTCCCGATCAGGTGATTGAGATTTTCCATTCCCAGGTTTTCTATCTTCGCTGCATCCAGTCCACCTTTCAGCGCTCCACATTTCGAATGTCCCAAAACGACGACCAATTTTGCTCCGGCAACGTTACATCCGAATTCCATCGATCCTAAAATATCTTGGTTGACGAAGTTTCCTGCAATTCTCACGCTGAAAATATCGCCCAAACCTTGGTCAAATATCAGTTCGGCAGATGTTCTACTGTCGATGCAGCTTAATATTACTGCAAAAGGCCACTGTCCGCTTCTGGTATCGTTTACTTGTTCTAATAAATTTCTGTTTACTTTTAAATTATGTACAAATCTTTGATTGCCTTCCTGTAAAAATTGAAGGGCTTTTTCGGGAGTTGTGGTCGATTGAGTTTCTAAAGTATGTGCTTTCATTTTCTTTTCTTAATAATTTTTTAATTAAATCGCACGTCGGTGCGCAACGATGATGTGAGAATCACTGTCCTCATCAAATTCTTTGTAGGAAGTTTTGAAGCCAATTAGTTGTACCTCGATATCATCTTCTTTGGCTCTAATATTTGCAAAATCCTGAATCATTTCCAAAATATCGGTTGCGATATAAGAAGTGGAGCTCGCATCAATACAAACTTTGGAGTTAGGTTTCACGTTTTTAAGTGTTTTCTTAATGGCGGCTTTGTTCAGGAAGGAAACTTCTTCGGACAGCTTGATGGTGATATCGTCCGCATCATCTAAGTCCTCGCGGCTTAAATAATATGCACGTTTCATATTTCCCTGAAGTATATAGAATACCGAAATCAGTAATCCGATTCCAACTCCTTTTAATAAATCCAATGAAACTACTGCAATTATGGTAGCGATAAATGGAATAAATTGATACTTCCCTTTATGCCAAAAATGCATAATGGTAGCAGGTTTCGCAAGTTTATACCCTACTAAAATCAGCACTGCAGCCAAAGTAGCTAGTGGAATTAAATTTAAAATAAAAGGAATAGTAAGCACACAGATTAATAGAAGCGCACCATGAATCATTGTTGAAAGTTTGGACGTTGCTCCTGAATTTGCGTTGGCGGAACTTCTCACCACTACGGAAGTCATCGGTAAGCCACCGATTGCTGAGCTGATGAGGTTTCCAATTCCTTGAGCGCGAAGTTCGAGGTTGGTATCGGTAATTCTTCTGTGAGAATCCAATCGGTCCGAAGCTTCAATACAAAGGAGGGTTTCAATGGAAGCGACAA
Organism: Kaistella haifensis DSM 19056; assembly: GCF_000735695.2. Taxonomy (GTDB): domain Bacteria; phylum Bacteroidota; class Bacteroidia; order Flavobacteriales; family Weeksellaceae; genus Kaistella; species Kaistella haifensis. The sequence goes on along the minus strand of NZ_JASZ02000023.1, from coordinate 4,451 downwards.
TGGCGATCGTTGCTCCCACTATCCAAACTTTTGGGTTTAAAAATCCTTGAAGATCAGGGAATACGATCATATTTTTGAAATCATTTACACTTTGCGGCACGGGTAAAGAAACCAAGTGATCTGGGCCAATTTCCAGTGAACTTCCTGTGATTTTAAAAATATAATTGAGTGAAATTCCGGCTACCACCGCAACTAAAGCACCGGGAATCATTTTGATTTTTTTCAGCGCAGGAACTTTGTCCCAAGCGATAAGAATCGCCACCGAAACTAAAGTTACGATAACAGCTCCCGGATGAATTGCGGAAAATAATTCAGTGAAATAATTCGGGTTAAAACCGTTGGCAAACAGCGTTTCGTTTCCTTCAAAATCTTTGTCATAACCTAATGCGTGAGGGATTTGGGTTAAGATAATAATGATTCCAATTCCGGCAAGCATCCCTTCGATAACGTTAGTCGGGAAGTAGTTTGAAATGCTTCCCGCACGGAGAAATCCTAAAATTAACTGAAGCAATCCGGCGATAATTCCGGCACATAGAAATAGCTCGAATGCGCCAAGATCGGTAATCGCGGTGAGTACAATGGCGGTTAAACCGGCAGCCGGTCCGGAAACTGAAATATGGGAGTTGCTTAAAAAACCGACCACCAAACCACCGATGATTCCGGCGATAATTCCTGATAATGGTGGAGCTCCCGATGCGAGTGCAATTCCTAAACATAATGGAAGTGCCACTAAAAATACCACAAGTCCTGAAGGGAAATTTTCTTTAATTCCTCCAAATAATGAGATTGCTTTTTTCATTTTTTTTTATTAAAAATAGTGCTGCTAAATTGCAAGCCAAGCGATTACATACAATCCAAATATTAGGATTGCACAATTCGGCGAGCAACTTAATAAGCAAGTGAAAAGTAATTTTTTTTAAACAAAGTCGTAGCAACAGGATATTAGATATCATGTTGAATCGCACTTTAATTTTCGTTAAAAAAATTAAGCTTCTGGAGGCGGAGAAAATATGGTAAGAAAAGGGGTCAGATGAATAGAATCATCCGTCAATACAAACGATGCGCTGAGCGGATCGCTATCAAGAAATTTGATAAAATCGTGAACACATAGGGTCTTCGGAATCGTTTTTTCATTGATTACCAAAGGCGAATGTTGGGTTTCTTCTTCGGAAATCATTACATTGGTGGTGGGCAGATCCCAATTAAAAATCGTGGCAATACTTGGTAAAGCCATGAAATTTAAAAATACCGTTAATGTAATAATGCTCCAAAGTTTCATTTTATCAAATGAAGTTTTTATTGTTTTTTCTGCTCATCACCCAATTTGAGTTCGTCAGATTATAAATTTTCTGAATATCTTTCAAAATATTTTCAAAATCTATTTCTAGATCGATAATTTTTCCAGTTTTCAAATCGAAAACCCAACCGTGAACAATCGGATATTCGTCTAGCAAATATTGTTCCTGCACTACGGCCATTTTAATCACGTTGATGCATTGTTCCTGAACATTTAGCTCTACAAGCCTTTCGTAGCGCAGATTTTCATCTTCTATTGCATCGAGTTCGGCTTGGTGCAATCTATACACATCCCGAATCGTTCTTAGCCAAGGATTCAGCAAACCAAAATCTTCTGCAGTCATCGCTGCTTTTACCCCACCGCAACCGTAATGTCCACAAACGATGATGTGTTTCACCTTTAAATGTTCCACTGCATATTGAATCACCGCAGTTGAACTCATGTCCAAAGTGTTAACAACATTTGCTACGTTGCGGGTTACAAAAACTTCGCCGGGTTTCATTCCCATCATTTCCTCTGCCGATACTCTGCTGTCGGAGCAACCGATGTACAGATATTCCGGAGTTTGCGAGGCTGAAAGGATTTTGAAAAAATCTGGATTTTCGGCCAATTTAGATTCCACCCACTTTTTATTATTTTCGAAAATAACTTCATACGATTTTTTCATAGCTTAATTTTTGTGGGATTATACTATTTTGTAGTTGTTATTTGCAAAAGCAATAGATGGTATCAATTATTTTGCAAATGTAAAGTATAGAAATTTAAATCCCGAATATTTAACAGATTTTAATATTAAATTTTATTATTAATGTATCCCATTGTAGCATTGGTATTGCTACTGATGCTTGCGGGATTGCCGATAACCACAGAATGATCAGGAACATCGAAATTCACATAAGCGTTCGGTGCGATCAGAACATTGTTGCCAATTGATATTTTTCCCACCAACACCGCGTTTGTGCCGATCCAAACTTCATCACCAATCACTGGAACTCCTTCATTTTTTCCGCGGTTGGCTTGCGCAATCGTCACGCCTTGTGCGATATTGCAGTTTTTCCCGATTTTCGCTTTCGGGTTGATGACGACGCTTCCCCAATGTCCCAAATAAAAACCTTCCCCAATTTCCGTTTCCGGATAGATTTGAAAACCGTATTTAATTTGATGATGTCGCAAAACCAGTCGCCAAAATCCTCCCAAAATAGAGTTTTTTCGGTATTGTTGAGCCTTTCTTAAAATATAAATAAAATGCAAGTTCGGGTTGATGCATTTTGCCCAAATTTGTGCAGGAGACAGCCATTTTCCGCTTTCCCGGTAAAAATCTTTTTGGATGATCGATTGGTTTCCTTGCATGACACAAATTTAAAGATTATCAATGATTTTTCGGATAGATTTTACCGAATTTTCAAGATTAAATGGCATTTCGTAATCATTCAAATTATGGTTGTATTTTTCGAAAAATTCAGGGTTTTCAAGCGCTTTTTTCATTCCGGAATAAATTCCTTCTTCGGAATTTTCTACCATGAGACCCAATTTTCCGTATTCCAGCATTTCACCAACTCCCGAAACTTCTGTCGCGATAATTTTCTTTTTTAAAGTAATCGCTTCAAACAAAACCGTCGGGAAACCTTCATATCTCGAACTCAAAACATAAAAATCCGCATTTTTGAAATAAGGGTAAGGATTATCGGTAAAGCCAATCATTTCAGCAGTGTTTTCTACGCCTAATTCCGATCGTAATTTTTTGATGTTTTCAAAATCGTAACCATCGCCAACGATTTGTATTTTATGTTGAAAACCTTCCTCCAGAAGACGTTTGTGAACTTTCAACAACCGATCAAAACCCTTTTGCGGAAAAACAGTTCCCACCGAAACAAAAGTCGGTTGATCGTTGTTGGTTAAGGGTTGTTGGTCTTCCAACTTCCCGCTTCCCACTTCCTGACTTTTAGAAATAACTTCTTCCGTGTCTAAAGGATTGTAAATTCGAACAATTCGCGATTTTTGGTCTTCATTTTGGGCTAAATTTTCAAAATCGGCTTTAATTTGTTCAGAAATCACCAAAATTTTATCAAAACCGAAAAATTTCCGAATCTCTTCATCGGTATAGTTGTGAAAGTGCGTTTTCCGTAAATCATTATGAATCCAAACGATTTTTTTGGAATTTTTTTATGAATATCCGTAATTAGGAATAATTCACTATATTTGACTGTAATTTAGGTAATTATATGGATATATTTAGTTTTACGGCTCATTTTGGGACAGAAGAAGATTGCAGAATTCATTTTAAGGCTCAGAGAGACAAAATCGGAGTATTTTGCAAATGCGGCCACAAGGAGCATTTCTGGATTAAAAGCATTTGGACTTACGAATGCAAGAAATGCCGCAGCAGAACCTCTTTGAAAAGCGGAACAATCATGCAAAACTCCAATCTTTCTTTTTTAATCTGGTACAAAACGATGTTTCTGATGAGTGTTACCAAGAAAGGATTTTCTTCAAAGGAGATTCAGAAACAATTGGGTTTGAAGCGCTATGAACCGGTGTGGGCAATGGTTCATAAACTAAGAAAAGCAATGGGAACACGTGATGAAAAATATACTCTGGAAGGTATGATTGAGTTTGATGAAGGCTACTTTACGGTAGAATCCAGCGAGGTAGAACAAGAAAAAGGTCTTCGCGGAAGAGGTGCTGCAGGGAAGCAAAATGTAGCGGTAATGGCAGAATCAGTTCCTTTGGAAAATCTGGAAACAGGTGAAAAATCAAAATCCTGCAGGTATTTTAAGGCGAAGGTTTTGGAAACGCATCTTTCTTTGGAAATTAACGAAACCGTCAAAGAATCGATTGATAATCAAAGCATTGTTTTCACAGATAAAAGCACGTCTTACGTTGATATTTCTGATTTTGTTGAGCTACACATCACGGAAAAATCTGATAAAGAAACCACCAATGAAACCTTAAAATGGGTTCATATTACCATCAGTAACGCCAAAAGAAATCTATTAGGAAATTATCATAAAATCAAAAGAAAGTACCTTCAACTATATCTCAACGAGTTTATCTATAAGCTAAACCGAAGATATTTTGGTGACAAACTTTTCGAAAGGCTCATTATTGCTAATATTACAGCGATATGAGTAAAAACGGATATACATAATTTTTT
>NZ_JASZ02000022.1 GCF_000735695.2 Kaistella haifensis DSM 19056 | reverse complement strand
GTAAAGCTGTTGATTTTCTCATGAGAACTTTGGCATATTTCTTAAGTCCTGTGAAGATTATTCTTGCTGATGGAGGTTACAGAGGAGAAATCATAGAACAGGTGAAAAATAAGTTTGCTTATCTAATCAATGTGGTGATGAGAAATGATGAAAAGAAAACAGATTTTAAGCCCTTTTCTAAAAGATGGATTATTGAACGGACATTTTCCTGGTTTGATAACGACAGGAGATTATGCAGGAATTACGAATTACTAATGGAAAATTCTGAAAATATGGTAAAATTATCCGCCATAAAAAATTTATTGAATAAAATTTAAACAGGCTCTAATTATAAACAGATAAAAAAACTTATTTTTGAGTCACTATTTATTTTTATGTTCAAAAATACCACTACAACGAAAACTAAGGTTTGGAAAATTATTTCCGATTTCTTCAATCCTCTCACCTCTCTTTTCCTGTATTTTTTGTATTTCAGTTATGAAAATTACTCGGTACAAGAAACTATTCGTCGCTTTTTACCTTTATTTCTTTTAACGGCACTTCCTATTTCAATATGGATTTTCTGGAATGTGAAGACAGGGAAGTATTCCAACATGGACGTTTCCAACCGTGTACAACGAAAAAGTCTTTATTTCTTTATTATCGCTGCTATTGCCGGATATCTTCTGTATGATTTTGCCGTTAATAAAAATGCTGATCTTATAATGGTTTTTATCATGGTTTTACTTATAGTAATGCAGATCAGCAATTATTTTATCAAAAGTTCCATGCATACCTCTTTCAACCTTTTCGTTGCAGCTTTATTTTTTTCAAGCAATCCCATATTGGGAATGGTATGGTTTTTCATAACGATTATTGTAGGAATATCCCGAGTTATTCTGAAAAGACACACCGTAGGAGAAGTCCTTTCCGGCGCCCTTATCGCAGGTTTCATATCTTTTATTTATCTTTATACCCATATCCAAATTCAGCATTAAAACTATGAAAATAAATCAGCTCACCCATGCCGAAGAACTTTTAATGACCATCCTTTGGAAACTGAATTCCGCTTACATGAAAGAGGTAATGGAGCAGTATCCCGAACCGAAACCTCACCAAAATACAGTTTCTACTTTTATAAAAATTTTGGTGGAAAAAGAATTTTTAACCACAGAAAAAGAAGGCCGAATCTTTAAATACCGGGTTGCCATCCCTTTTGAAGACTATCGCGAGTACCGAACCAAATCTTTTGTGGAGCAATATTTCGGAAATTCCGGAAGCGAACTGGTAAAAACTCTCGTTGATGTAAAACTGCTTAATCCTTCCGAACTTACCAATCTTTTCGGGACCAAAATTCCTGAACAGGAAAATCCGATCAGTGATTTTGTAGAAGAAATAACTTCGGGTAAGAAAACCGGCAAAAAGGATAAGAAGAAAAAGAAAGAAAAAAAGAAAAAATAAAATTTTTCTCCTTAACGCTACTTCAGTCCATTTTTGTAAAATTTAACCCTAACGTAATGCTAAATAAATTTAAGGAAATAACAGGAAAAGCTGGTCTTGTGATCCGCCAATATCCAATGGTACTGCTCATGTCTTTTTTTGGAGCAGTTTCGCTGATGTGCTTTGCTCACGGCAATTTCAATTCAAATCCTAATTTTTTTGTTTTTATAAAATTCGCGTTGGTTTCCTGTATCGGAATTTCACTTATGTTTGCTTTGAAAATGCTTTCGCAACGGATTGGAAAGCAAATTTTACTGGAGATTTCAGGTGTTTTGTTCTTAATATTTTTCTATTTTCTTCTTCCCGAAGAAGAAAAATATTTCACCGAGCGTTATGCGTTTTTGATTGTACCGACTTTTATTCTTTCACATCTTTTAGTATCGTTTATTGCTTTTTTCGGAAAAGAGAAAGAGCTGAATTTCTGGCAGTACAACAAGAATTTATTTATTAATTTATTTCTTACCGCGATTTTTACCGGTGTTTTAACAGGCGGTGTAGAACTCGCGATTCTGGCAGTGGATAAACTTTTCGATTTCAATTTTAACGACCGGTATTATCTGGAAACGTTCTATTTCCTCTCCATTTTCGGCAGCAGTTTTATCTTTCTTCTGTTTAATGAAAAGGGACTTCTGCAATTGGAAAAAGACGAAACTTATCCTGTAATTCTGAAATTTTTCACCCAATATATTTTAATTCCGCTCTTAATCATTTATGCGGTAATTCTTTACTTTTATTCTGCTAAAATCCTTTTAAACTGGGAGCTTCCGAGGGGCTGGGTTTCGTATTTAATTTTAGCATATTCAGTCGTAGGGATTTTGGCTTTACTTCTGGTGCATCCTTTAAAACAAGAATCTACGACTTCTTGGGTAAGAGTATTTTCGAGAATATTTTATTTTACCCTTATCCCGCTTCTTGTTTTACTTTTTACCGCTATTTTCACAAGAATTTTAGAATACGGCTATACCGAACCCAGATATTTTGTCCTTTTACTGGCGATTTGGCTGACGTCGGTTGTTTTCTATTTTATTTTCACAAAAAGAGCGACGATTAAATTTGTTCCAATCAGCATGTTTGCGTTTGGATTATTTTCGCTGGTTTTTCCTTATCTGAATACATTTTCTGTCGCGACAAGGAGTCAGAAAACAGAACTTAAAAATATCCTGAATCAGAACAAGGTACTGAAAAACGGGAAAATAGATTTCACTGCAAAAGTTTCAGACACTGTGGCAGATGAAATTTCCAATAAAATCGGCTTTTTGGTAAAACGTGATGAAACGCATTTCGTCTTGAATTACATGAATTTAAAATATCAAAAGATAATTACCAGCAAAATTAATAAGGGAGAATTATACGGAATACAAAGTCAGATCCGGTCTTCATTTTCGAATGTTGACAAAACCAAAAACTCTTTTGGAGAAAATTTCGAACTTGTTGCTGAAAACAGATTACGGTCTGTGCAAGGTTACGATTTTTTTGCGAGGGTTGGCAATTTCCGGGACACAGAAGGGTTAACTGTTGGCCAGGATATTTTTACCATCACCAGCCAGCAAAAAGAAAAACTTTTAATTATTACTTTGAACAGCAATGAAAAGTGGGATGCAAGTGCAGAAATAAAAGCCTTGATGGCAAAGCACAGCAACAGAACGGGGCGTCTTTCTGTTCCGGAAATTACGTTGGAACACGATCTGGGAAATTATCATATCAAAATCATTTTCGATAATCTTATCAGGGAAAATTTCGGGACAGAAAATATCTATTTCAGTGACGCGTACATTTTAATCCGCAAGAAATAGATTCTCCCTTTCGAAAATAATTCCATAAAAAAAGCGGCTAAAAAGCCGCTTCATTATTTGTAGAAAAATCTTACCAGTTTGAACCGCCACGATTTCCTCCACCGTAACCACCGCCACGGTTTCCTCCACCGTAACCGCCTCCACGGTTATTGTCGAAACTTCTTCTTGGTTTGTCTTCTCTTGGCTTAGCTTCAGAAACGTTAAGTTCTTTACCATCCAATTCTTTACCGTTTAAAGCTTCGATAGCGTTTTTACCGTCTTCGTCGCCCATTTCTACGAAACCGAATCCTCTAGATCTACCGGTTTCTCTGTCTGTGATAATTTTAGCAGAAGATACTTCGCCAAATTCTGAAAAAAGGTCCTGCAATGACTCTTCTCTTGTAGAGTAATTGATGTTTGAAACAAAAATGTTCATCATAAAAAAAATTAAAAAAATTAATACTTGTTGAAATTATAAATGAAAGTCAACAAAGGATGAACAAATATTGATTTCGGATATAAAAACGGGTGCAAGATACAATTATAAATCAGAAAAACAACTTTTTTATGATTAATATTAATTTACTTCCTTTCCTTGCGAAGCTTCCAACAGTTTAAACCAGTCTTCTCTTTCCAAATTAATATCGAGGCTTTCTTTGAACTTTTTAATCATTTCCCATCTTGAAGTACCGATAACAGGAAGAATTTTGGCGGGATGTTTGAGAATAAATGCCAAAAGCAACTGATTTTCATCTGCATTATATTTTTTGCACAATTCCACTAAAACCAATCTTATTCTGCTGTTCTGCTCAGATTCCTTTGAAAAATAGTTCCCCAAAACAGACCAAGCCATCGGTTGCAATCCTTTTCTCATCAATTGATCCAAAGTTCCATCATCAAAAGCGTTGGTATGATTAATCGAAATTTCTACCTGATTGGTAACCAACGGAAAAGCATCATTAATCAATTCAAACTGCGAAGGGGAAAAATTGGAAACGCCGAAATGTCTCACCCATTTTTTTTCTCTTAATTCTTCGAAAGCTTCACCAATTTCTTGAGGATTCATCAGTGGAGACGGCCGGTGCAGCAACAAAAGATCCAAATATTCAGTTTGCAAATTTACTAAACTGTTTTCCACCGACTTTAAAATATGTTCTTTTGAATAATTATAAGATTTGATTTGATAATTTCGATTTTCGCAAGGCATTTCGATTCCGCATTTAGTAATCAACTGCACTTCTTCCCTATTGATTTTCATTTGAGAAAACGCATCGCCAAAAAGTTTTTCGGTGGTATAATCGCCATATAAATCGGCATGATCAAAAGTGGAAAAACCTTCTTCCAGAGATGTTTCAATGAGTTTCTGAACTTCTTTTTGGGAATGATTGGCGCCCCAAATTCCCCAACGCATGGTTCCTATAATAATAGGTGAAAATGTCATAATGCTATATTTTTCATCAAAAATAAATATTAAAAATAAATTTTTGATAAATAAAATCTCATATTTTCAGCATAATACTTGGTTGTTATTCAAATTTATTAATTACAAACCGCAATTAGAAATTTAAAACTAAAAACTTGTATTTTTTCATTTAAATATGAATGAAACATCACAATTATTTAATTGAAATTTAAAACCAGTGTAACCTTTTTATATTTCGCATCGTATAATATATTGCAGTCCTAAAGTGGACAGGTTTTAATACATGAGACAATTAAAAATTACCAAGCAGGTTACCAACAGAGAAACCGCTTCACTCGACAAGTATCTACAAGAAATTGGTAAAGTGGACCTTATCACCGCTGATGAAGAAGTAGAATTGGCACAAAAAATTCGCGCTGGCGATAGAGTTGCCCTTGAAAAACTAATTAAAGCCAACTTACGTTTCGTGGTTTCTGTTTCGAAACAATACCAAAACCAAGGACTTTCCCTACCCGATTTGATCAACGAAGGGAATCTTGGTTTGATGAAAGCTGCTAAAAGATATGATGAAACCAGAGGTTTTAAATTTATTTCATATGCCGTTTGGTGGATTCGCCAATCGATTTTGCAAGCATTGGCAGAACAATCCAGAATTGTAAGATTGCCTTTAAATAAAATTGGTTCTATCAATAAAATCAACAAAGCTTACGCTCACCTGGAGCAAGAAAACGAAAGACCTCCTTCTCCGGAAGAATTGGCGGAAGTTTTGGATATGAGCGAAGACGACATCAAAGAATCAATGAAAAACTCCGGAAGACACTTGTCGATGGATGCGCCATTGGTTGAAGGTGAAGATTCCAATTTATATGACGTTTTGCGGTCCGGGGAATCGCCAAGTCCGGATAAAGATTTGATGCTGGAATCTCTTCAGATCGAAATCGAAAGAGCGTTGCAAACTTTAACGCCTCGTGAAGCTGATTTGGTACGTTTATACTTCGGTTTGAACGGGAAACATCCAATGACTTTAGAAGAAATCGGTGAAACTTTCGATCTTACAAGAGAAAGAGTTCGTCAGATTAAAGAAAAAGCAATCAAACGCTTGAAACACAATACCAGAAGTAAGATTTTGAAATCTTATTTAGGTAAATAATTTCAAAAAGAAACAAAGGAAAAGGAACTCGATTTGAGTTCCTTTTTTTATGAAGGCTGAAAATTCTTCCGCGCCAATTCTTTTCTTACTCTACTCAAACTTTCCGGCGTAATTCCCAAATAAGAAGCCACCATCCATTGCGGAACACGCAGCAAAATATCCGGATACATTTTAATGAAATTCATATAACGTTCTTCGGCAGTTTCCGCCAAAAGTGAATTCACCCGATTCTGCAAATTTCGGATATGTTTCTGCAAAAGCAAATCGTTTTTTTCGGCAGTTTTTGGGAAATGCAAAGCCATATTTTTAAAAAAATCGTTTTTTAATAACAATATTTCTGATTCCTCCACCGCTTCTATATAATATTTCGATTTTTCATTAAAATAAAGCGAGCTTCTATCCGAAATCAACCATTTTTCCGGGGCAAACTGAATGATGTGTTCCTTTCCGTGTTTATCAATGGAATACATTCTGAGCAAGCCTTTTTCCACGAAATAAGTAGCATTACATACCTCACCGTCCTTCAGTAGAAATTCATTCTTCGCAACGCTTTTTGTTTCATAAAAACTGCTGCATTGGGTAACTTCATTTCTCGGAATTTCTAAGATTTCGGATAAATAGGTTTCGATATTTTCCATGTAAAAGATGCAAATTTAGATTAAGGATAAAGAAATACTTTGATGAGAAGCATGATTCACCACTACTCCATTTTCCAAAACGATCAGTTGCGGACTTTGATGAGTTACTCCCAAATCATCGGCAATTTTATTTGATAAATCCCTGTGCGCAAGCAAATCTAGAAAATAATAATCCACATTTTTATCAGAATTTTCAACTTCTTTTTCGAAGTTTTTCAATACCGTTTTGCTGATAAAACATTTTGTGGAATGTTTAAAAATAGCCACTTTTTTTTCTGCAGAAGTTGCAATTGCACGTTTCAAATCTTCTTCAGATTCAATATATTTCCAAAATTTCGGTGATGGTTTTTCTTCTTCCGAACTTCCAAATATTTTATTAAAAAAACTCATACTCCAAATTGTTTTAAATGATGGTGAAGATGTTTATACTCCATAAAACCCCAATCTTGTTGCGTCATTTTCCCGAAAAGCGGATGCTCGGAAAGCAAATTATTCTTCAATCCTTTTGCAACAAAATCGTCGAGTGTTCCCAGAAGCTGACTTTTTGATTTTTCAAAATTACAGTTTTCTGTGGTAATTACCTTCGCAAAAGTCGGCATATTTGGCGGAATTCCATTATTGAAAATTTTCATTTCAAATTTCGTGAACATTCCAATCCATTTTATTCCGGGAGAAATTTTGGGCAAAATGATTTTACCAAAGCCGATCTGCAGAATTTTATCGCAATGTCGAAACATTTGCGCAGCATTCATTTTTCCCCATTTTCTCTCAGATTGTGGGCTAATTTTGGAAATTCTCAGTTTTATTTCTTCTAAATCTTCCGGATTGAAAATCGATTTCTTGGCTACCAACCTTTTTCTTTTTTTAAATTTTCAATATGTGCAAAATGATGATCGCAATGCCAAGCGTAAAATGCAAGCATATCTCTTAGATTCATACTTTTTTGATGTTCCGGATGGTAAAAACTTCTGCTAAAGTCCTTATTAGTCATCGTTTTCAGCAAATGCGCCCATCGGTAATGCAAACCTTCCAAAATAAGAAGTGCCGATTTCACCGGTTCGCTGCGGCTATCTTGCAACTCCGCCCACTTGGCTTCATCATAAGGTTTTATGGTCGGATTTTCTTCTGTTAAAGCCCATTTGAATCTCGACAAACTCTGCATATGGCTATCCGCGAGATGATTGATGAGTTGCCGAACCGTCCAACCACCCGATCTGTATTGAGTTTCCAGCATATCATCAATCCAGTTTTCTATTAATCTTTTTAATTTTTGAGGGAAATATTTCAGCGTTTCTATGTGAAGATCAATCTCTGCATCCGAAATATTTTCCGGCCATTGAAAAGTTCCGATCGGATATTTTTTTTGTTCTAAATTGTCCATTTTAATATTCTATTTTGCCGATTTGGCTGATTAATGATTTTGGCTAAAAATTTGACTTTCTATTTTGTAAATTTACCCAAAATCTCAAACGATTCTATTTTTTTTTAATACAATTTAACTTATGAAAAAAGCACTGATAATAGTAGATGTACAAAACGATTTTTGTGAAGGCGGCGCACTTGCGGTTCCGGGAGCCAGCGAAATAATCCCCTACATCAACCTTCTGATGGAAGAAAATGAATACGACCAAATCGTCCTCACGCAAGATTGGCATCCTGCGAACCACAAAAGTTTTGCTTCAAACAACGGAAAAAAAGTAGGTGAAACCATCATTTTAAACGGAATACCACAGTTTATGTGGCCAGACCACTGTGTGCAGGGAACTTTCGGGGCAGAGTTTCATAAAGATCTTAACCGCGACAAGGTAACCCACATCATTCAGAAAGGAAAAAACACCGATGTCGATAGTTACAGCGGCTTCCAAGATAACAACCATTTTGTGAAAACCGGTCTGGACGATTTCTTGAAATATCACGATATTCAATTACTAGAAATTGTAGGTTTAGCGCTTGATTATTGTGTAAAATTCACTTGTTTGGACGCCACCCAATTGGGCTATATCACATGTTTGCATTTCAACGGAACACGCGCTGTGAACGTGAAACCCGACAATGGTAAAGATGCTTTGTACGAAATGTTACAAAATTCCGTAACTGTTTTGGGATAAGAACTTTAATTCATTGAGAATAGACTCTGCAAAATCACTTTGCGGAGTTTTTTTTTTGTTTTTCATCTCGATATTTTTGCAGTCGGTTTCTTGGATCTTCCATTACTGTTTGATAATCGTGTACTCTACCGTTTTTTATGTCTTCCTCTAATTTCATAAGTGATTCCAAAATTTCCTCTTTGGTTTCGTTGTGCCATTGTTTAGGTTCTACAGTTTTTCGTATCAATATCTTATACAAATACAATTCTTCTATTTTTAGAAAAATAAAACCTGCCAATGGACAGGTTGATGATGGTTTATTTTCTACAGAGTTGGATCTTCTTCTTTAGGTTTTACCTTAGAATTGCTCGCCGCTTTTACCAACTCGTTGATGTCGGCATAGAGCAGCTCCCAACCCGGAACCTCCTTCATAGCGGTGATGAGATTAAGGTACGAACGTAGCGTTTGCTCCAGATTCCGGCGAATGGCGGATGCACTCGTCATATTTCTTAAATCTGCATTAGCTTCCGCTTGTTCGGCAAACAGCGTTTCGAAAGTTTCATGCTTGGTTTTCATCTCTGCGAAAGCGGCGGTTAATGATAAAGTCGTTATTTTCTGTGCATTTTCCGGTAGTTCCAGGGTTTCTACCAGCTTTTTCATTTGAGCCGTTTGCGAAGAGTAGCTCAGGCGGTTCATATCCAATCCGAACGTTTTGAAGACCTGATACAAGTCTTCCGCCAACTGAAAATTTGCCGCCGAAGGCAACTTTCGGTATCCGTTCAGGAAAGCCTTCAAATTGTTGTAAGCCGCGTCTCTCTCGTGGTCTGCTGCAGCTACATCAGTCCCTTTTCCGCTGTAGATTTGTTTCGTATAAACCAAATCGTATTCGTTGTAAGAAGCTTGTAAAGCCAATAAAAGCGGGTGGTTTGCAATCACTTGATAATTGCCGGAACTAGAAGAAGAAATCACTCTTTGCGCCAATGTGGCAAGGTTTTTTGTGCTGAGTGCTGTTAATTTGATTTTCATAATTTTTTTATGTTTTATTTAATGATTTGATAATAATTTATAATATCAAATATAAAAAAAAATATCATTTTCTTACAAATACCCCTAAAACAAACTACCCGATCACTCGGAAGGTTTCCCGCAAATTGCAGAAGACTTCCCGACTCCTCCGGAAGTTACAAACACCCTTGTTTTAAACCTCCCGACACCTCGGGAAAGGACAAACACTATTGTTTTACACTTCCCGAGAGGTTGGGCAGGTTCCCAACAATGTTTTGGTGAGGTTCAAAAAACTTTGACAAAGTTGAATTAAAACAAACGCTCATCCACCAAATTCGGAAGTGTCACCTTCAAATTCGGTTCGATTTCCATTGCTCTTTTGATTGCGAAGATAGCACCTTCGTTTCTAGCCCAGCTTCGTCGGGAAATTCCGTTGTTCACATCCCAGAAAAGCATTGATTTCAGCCTTCTATCGGCATCATCGCTTCCATCGAGCAACATCCCGAAACCACCGTTGATTACTTCTCCCCAACCAACTCCGCCGCCGTTGTGAATAGAAACCCAAGTCGCCCCACGGAAACTGTCGCCAATCACATTGTGAATCGCCATATCTGCTGTAAATCTGGAACCGTCGTAAATATTGGAAGTTTCACGGTACGGCGAATCCGTCCCAGAAACATCGTGATGGTCGCGACCGAGCACAACCGGCCCAATTTCACCGTTTGTAATGGCTTTATTAAAGGCTTCAGCGATTTTCATTCTGCCTTCCGCATCGGCGTACAAAATTCTTGCTTGCGAACCTACCACCAAATTATTTTCTTGCGCTCCTTTAATCCAGGTAATGTTATCTTGCATTTGTTGCTGAATTTCGATAGGAGAATTTTTAATTATTTCCTCTAAAACCTGGCAGGCAATTTCGTCCGTTTTCTGTAAATCTTCCGGTTTTCCGCTGGCACAAACCCAACGGAAAGGCCCGAAACCGAAATCGAAACACATCGGCCCCATAATATCTTGAACATAAGAAGGATATTTAAATTCTCTTCCCAAAGTCGGTTTTTCTGCCAAAACATCGGCTCCAGCTCTGGAACATTCGAGTAGAAAAGCATTTCCATAATCGAAAAAATACGTTCCTTTTTCGGTGTGTTTATTGATTGCAGCAGCGTGTCTTCTTAAGCTTTCATAGACTTTATCTTTGAAAAGTTCAGGATTTTCCGCCATCATTTTATTGGAATCTTCAAATGAAATTCCTACAGGATAATAACCTCCTGCAAAAGGATTGTGAAGCGAAGTTTGGTCGGAACCAATATCAATTTTCAAATTTTCTTGGTCAAATTTCTCCCAAACTTCTACCACATTTCCGAGATAAGCTAAAGAAACCGTTTCCTTATTTTCCTGAGCTTTTCTCACTCTTTCAACCAATTCATCCAGATTTTCGTGAATTTCGTTCACCCATTTTTGGTCGTGACGGATTTTAGTAATCTTTGGATTAACTTCTGCAATTACCGTAACGCAACCAGCAATATTTCCGGCTTTTGGCTGCGCTCCAGACATTCCGCCCAATCCTGAAGTCACAAATAATCCGCCTTTTGGATCTTTATTTATTTTTCTGAAAGCATTCAGAACTGTAATCGTTGTTCCGTGAACTATTCCCTGCGGACCAATGTACATATAAGATCCGGCCGTCATTTGTCCGTACTGCGTCACACCCAAAGCATTGAATTTTTCCCAATCATCCGGTTTAGAATAATTTGGAATCATCATTCCGTTGGTCACAACCACTCTCGGAGCATCTTTGTGCGAAGGAAACAATCCCATAGGATGCCCGGAATACATTGTTAATGTTTGCTCGTCCGTCATTTCAGACAGATATTTCATCGTCAGAAGATACTGTGCCCAGTTGCTGAAAACAGCGCCATTTCCACCATAAGTAATCAGCTCGTGGGGATGTTGCGCCACAGCATAATCCAGATTGTTCTGAATCATCAGCATAATGGCTTTTGCCTGCTCAGATTTTCCGGGATATTCGGCAATATCTCTTGCTTTCATCTCATAATTCGGACGGAAGCGATACATATAAATTCTGCCGAACTTCTCCAGTTCTTCCTTGAATTCCGGCAATAATTCTGCGTGAAATTTTGGTTCGAAATAACGTAAAGCATTTTTCAGAGCGAGTTTTTTCTCTTCATCCGTTAAGATTTCTTTACGTTTCGGAGCGTGATTGATGGTTGAGTCGTATGGTTTTGGCTGAGGTAATTCTGTGGGAATTCCTTGTTTTATTTGTTCTTGGAAAGTCATGTTTAAATTTGAGATTTCGTATTTGAGATTTGAAAATTTGTGGTTTTAAAGATATTCAAATTAGAAAATCTATGCAAATATTAAAAGATATGGAATTTAAAATATATTGAGAATATCAGATTGCTTTAAGATTATTTTTATCAATTAAATTTTTTAAAAACTTGATCTTCCAATTTAAATTTTGCATTGCCTGATTTTCGAATTTTGTTCTGAAATATTCAGTTTTGAAAATGAACTCAAATTCAATAAAATCAGGGTAAATTGAGTATTCTTTTTTGATGTTTTAATTATTAACATAAGGAAAAATCTAAACAAGATTTTTTACTAACAAAAAACCTTACTTAAAAAAGTAAGGCTGCTATTATTCGATCAGGTCTTCATTTACTTCCTCGTGGTCATCTTCATTATCACTCAAACTGTAATATTCATTTTCTTCGTCGGGAATTTGGCTTGTAATCTGTTCAAAATTGTCGTCATCTTCCGAACCCGGGATATCCAATCCATAAGGCATTTCGTCAGCTAAATTATTTGGGTTGGTAATTGGATTCCCATCCCCGTCCATCGGGATTGCTTCTTCTTTGTTAAAAATATCTTCTTTTGGATTATAATCCAATTCTTCTAAATTTTTTTCTAATTCTTTGTCTTTATCTTCTGTACTCATAATAGTGGTTTTTAAAATTAATTGGTTAACTCAAAAATGATTCCAATTTTAACTTATTTTCCATAAACTTTCGGATTTGCACAAGTCGGCAATTTTTCGAAATTTAAAAATTCGACCTTATTTTTTCTACATTTTAAAATCTGCGTCAATTGCCACTAAGAAATCATTAAATTTTTCACAAAAACCGCTATATTTGCCGGCGAAAAGGGTGAATCGTGTGCAACTCACGATCTGTCGCGCAACCGTAATTTAGAAATAAGAAGTCGGATCCCCAAAAACTTTCGCGATTTGAAGTAGAAAGAATTTCTATTCATTTCAAATATTAATTTTTAACCCCACAGAAATGAATTACGAATCAAAAATTAAAGATTCCGAAACCCATGTTTTCAAGGTAGTATTTCCGAACATTACCAATCATCACAACACCATGTTTGGTGGAACGGTGATGGAAATGATGGACGAAGTTGCGTTTATGACCGCAACAAGATTTGCAAGAAAGTCCTTTGTAACCGTAAGTTGCGACCGAATTGATTTTAAAAAACCGATTCCTGCAGATACGCTGGTTGAACTTATCGGTAAGGTAAAATATGTCGGCAACTCCAGTTTGAAAGTGAATGTAGAAGTTTTCGTTGAAGAAATGTATGAAGAAAAGAGAGAGAAAGCGGTTTCAGGCGATTTCACGTTGGTTGCTTTGGATGAAAATAAAAAACCGGTCAAAATTTTCAAGGATTAATTATTGAATCAACTTTAAATAGAAATTCCACCTCAAAAGTGGAATTTTTTTTGTTTCTGGAAATCTAAAAATCATTATCAAGATTTTGATTTTTATTGTTATTCCAAGCGTCGTCATAAGCTTTTTTCTGATTCTCCCAAGCTTTTGGCGGAACTGCATTTTCGGCATTTTCTGGAAGTCTGTCTCTATTTTCAGGCGCTGATTTTGATTGGTTGTCTTCAGCAGAATCTAAAATTTCGGGAGCAACTTTTTTAGAATTTTCTTCGTTGTTATTTTCGTTGTTTGGATTCATTGTGATTGATTTAAATATTGTCAATCGAGTTCAAATATTATTCCACAAAAAATCATCATATCGAAATTTGTCATCAATTTAAAAATCATCATTTATTTCTCATTACTATTAAAAATTTAAAGAAAAATAGAGAAAAGTTCAACATTTTAATGCTAAATAAAACTGAAAACTTGGTCACAATTTCTTAAAATTATTATTAAATTTGCCCTCATTGATATTATGGAAAAAAACGCTAAAACCTCCCCGACATCTACTTCCGAACAAAGTAAAATCTTATCAAAACCACGTATTTTTTTTGGTGTGTTGTTCGTTCTTATTTCTATTGTGCTTACTTTTTCTTTCGTTTCATATCTATTGAATTGGAAAGCGGATCAAAGCCAAGCTGGTACGATGCTCGATAAAACTGTGAAATCTTCGAATTTTTTCGGTAAAATCGGCGATTGGTTAGGCAATCTTTTCATTTTCGAAAGCATTGGTATTGCTGCATTTGCGGTAGCATTTATTTTTTTTGTTTTCGGAACGATGATTATGAAAAAAAATTATTTCAAACCTTGGAAAACCTTTGGCCATTCTCTGTTTTTCATTTGTTGGTTGCCTATTTTTATGGGCGCAATTACGAAAGGTGAAGGTGTTTTAAGCGGCGTATATGGTTTCCAAATTATGGATTTTCTAAATTCGGTAATCGGAACTGCAGGACTTTGGCTGGTTCTTTTTGTAAGTATTGCTCTTTATTTTGTTTTAGAATTTAATTTAAACCCAAAAAATATCAAATCGAAACTTAATGATTTGAATGAAAATACTTTAGGAAAAGTAAAAGCAATGATGCCAAGTTCTGAAAACTTCGAAGCAGACGAGGAATTAGAAGAAATTGCTAAAGTTGATACTGAAAAAACAAATATCGTTTCTCCAACTTCTGCGCCGGTGACTCCCGTAGAAATTCCAGTGAAAGGTTTTCCTGAGGTCGAAATTAGTAATGATTTTGAAACGATTAAAACTCCCAATAAAACGACCTTCGATGAAGGAGAAATTCCACAAAAAATCACGGTAACCGAAACTTCCGCGGCTGAAATCAATTTAAATCCAACAACTACTCCAACTCCAAAAACAGATAACATCGAATTCAAAGTAGAAGTTGCAAAAACGATGGATATTTTGGATGAAACCGATCAGAAATCACAGGAACTTATTGATAAACACGGGCTTTACGATCACAAATTAGATCTTGCGAAATTCCAAATGCCGACGATCGATTTGCTAAGAGATTACGGAAACGAAGAAATTTCCATCAACCGCGACGAATTAGAAGAAAATAAGAATAAAATTGTTGGACTTCTAAAGAATTTCAATGTTGGAATTGC
Organism: Kaistella haifensis DSM 19056; assembly: GCF_000735695.2. GTDB lineage: Bacteria > Bacteroidota > Bacteroidia > Flavobacteriales > Weeksellaceae > Kaistella > Kaistella haifensis. The sequence continues at coordinate 28,259 of NZ_JASZ02000022.1, read as the reverse complement.
TGAAATAAAAGCGACGGTAGGACCAACCGTAACTTTATACGAAATCGTTCCTGAAGCCGGAATCCGAGTAGCTTCCATTAAAAAATTACAAGACGATATCGCGCTGAATCTTTCCGCTCTAGGAATTCGAATTATCGCACCAATGCCAGGAAAAGGAACCATCGGAATTGAAGTTCCAAGAAAAAATCCTTCGATGGTTTCGATGCGAAGTGTGATTGCTTCCCAGAAATTCCAGAATACCGATATGGATTTGCCGGTGGTTTTCGGAAAAACGATTTCGAACGAAATTTTCATGGCAGATTTAGCAAAAATGCCTCACTTACTGATGGCAGGTGCGACGGGACAAGGAAAATCTGTAGGAATTAATGCGATCCTCACTTCCCTACTCTACAAAAAACATCCAAGCGAACTGAAATTCGTGATGGTGGATCCTAAAAAAGTGGAACTTTCGCTTTATTCCAAAATTGAAAGACATTATTTGGCAAAACTTCCGGATGGTGACGACGCGATTATTACCGATACTCACAAGGTAATCAATACGCTGAATTCGCTTTGTATAGAAATGGATCAGCGATATGATTTGCTTAAAAATGCGTTTTGTAAAAACTTAAAAGAGTACAACAAGAAATTTTCCGAAAGAAAACTCAATCCTGAAAACGGACATCGCTATTTACCTTATATCGTTTTGGTGGTTGACGAATTTGCAGATTTAATTATGACCGCAGGAAAAGAAGTAGAACTTCCGATTGCAAGATTGGCTCAATTAGCAAGAGCAGTTGGAATTCACTTAATCGTTGCGACTCAACGTCCTTCTGTGAATGTAATTACAGGTATGATTAAGGCGAATTTCCCAGCAAGAGCAGCGTTCCGTGTGATTTCGAGTGTAGATTCAAGAACGATTTTAGATTCTCCGGGAGCAGATCAATTGATCGGAAAAGGTGATATGCTTTACTTTAACGGAAATGAAATTTTAAGGCTACAATGCGCATTTGTCGATACTCCCGAAGTTGAAAAAATTGCAGAATTCATCGGTGAACAGAAAGGTTATGCAAGTGCATTCATGCTACCTGAATATTCAAGCGAGGAAACTACCTCTTCTGCGGGAACTTTTGATCCGAACGAAAAAGATGCCCTTTTCGAAGATGCGGCAAGAATCGTTGTTTCCACACAGCAAGGATCTACTTCCATGTTGCAAAGGCAACTGAAATTGGGTTACAACCGAGCCGGTAGAATTATGGATCAATTGGAAGCCAGCGGAATTGTAGGCGGCTTCAATGGGGCAAAAGCAAGGGAAGTGTTAATCAGTGATTTGAATTCTTTGGAACAATTTTTGGAAGAATTGCGGAATTAAATTTAAACTTTAAACAACGGTTTAACTTTATTTTAAAATTTTAATCCAAAAAATAAAAAAGAATGAAATCGCCAAGATTAGATTATACCCAAAAATTATTGTGGAAAAAGGCGATTGCATATGACCTTAATAAAAAATAAATTCTACATATGAAAAGTATATTGAAAAAAATTACCGGTGGAGTTTTCGTTTTGGGAACAGCAGCAACATTTTCTGCTCAGAAAATCGATGCAAAAGCAAAATCAATTCTCGATGCGGTTTCCAGTAAATATAAAGCAAAAGATAATGTTTACTTTAAATTTGTCTACGGAACCGGCCATAACAAGAAAGTAACCAAAACCGAACCCGGCGTCTTCTACTCTGCCCAAGATAAATACAAATTGAAAATCATGGGAACAGAACAGATTTTCGATGGGAACAATGTTTACAATATCTCCGGCGAAGATCAGGAAGTGACGGTTGCTAAACCAACGCCAGATTCTCAAATATTTTCTCCACTGAATTATGTAGAAGAATATAAAAAAGGATACAACGTAAAATATCTCGGAAAAATTACCGTAAATGGCGTAAAAACTGACCATATTAAATTGATTCCAACGAAGAATAACGGAATTAAAGAGGTTAACCTTTTCGTGAATGATGCGAAAAAACAATTGGTAAAACTAGAGCAATTTTCAACCGACAATTCGGTTTCTGTAATAGCAATCAGCGATTACAAAGAAAACCAAACATTGAGCAACTCGATGTTTTCTTTCGACAAAAATCAATACAAAAACTATCTCATAACCGAGTTATAATCACAAAATCCTCTCAATTCGGGAGGATTTTTTTCTGTGAATTTTTAAAAACTTTTTTGGTAAATTTGGTGCATGATAAAAAAACTCGACGGCTACGTCATTAAAACTTTTTTCGGCCCGTTTCTTTTTATTTTCAGTGTATTGTTTTTCATTTTCGTGGTGAACATCATCTGGATCCGATTGGCCCAATTCACAGGAAAAGGTCTTAGTTACTGGGAAATTCTGAAGTTGCTTTCCTACCTTTCGGCGATTGTCGTCCAGTTGGTTCTTCCACTTACGATTTTGCTCGCCTCCATCATGACTTTTGGCGATTTTGGGGAAAGGTACGAACTTGCCGCGATGAAAGCAGCAGGAATTTCATTAACAAGAATTATGTTGCCTTTGTTTGGGGTTGCCTTTATTTTTTCGCTATTCCTTTTTATATTTTCAAATAATGTAATTCCCGATTTCCAGCGGAAAGCCAAAAATATGCTCTACAATATCGCTGCGACAAAACCGGCTCTCAATTTCACACCCGGGCAATTTATCCAACAAATTCCAGGTTACAGTGTAAAGTTCGATAAAATTTCCGGCGAGAATGGTGAAAATTTGGAGGGCGTGTTTATTCACAAAATGGCAAATTCTTTCGAAAACCAACAATCAATTGTAGCTGAAAAAGGAAAATTTGTTCCTGCCACCAACCGAAATTTCCTGAAATTAGTGCTTTTCAATGGGCATATTTTTGAAGATAATATTTCTAATTCAGATTACAACCAAAGATTGAAACAACCGGATCAAGCGATTAAATTCGATACTTTGGTTTCACATTTTAATATTTCAGATATCATTAATAAAGCTTTAGAATCTCAAAAAATTACCGATGATTATTCGTTTCAAAATTTCATCGAACTCAATTCCACCATTGACAAAGCTAAAAAAGAAAATGATAATGTAATTGGCAACATCAGCAATGAACTGATCAACCAAACCAACGGTTTTGTGAGCTATATCGATAAAACAAAATTAAAAGGAAAAATCGTTGCTGCTCCTACGATAGAAAGTTTAGAACAAAAGAAGAGGGAAGAATTATTGTATTCCGCGTACAACAAAATCGACGGAATCAAGAGTTTGAACACCAGTAAGAGTTCCCAAATAAAAGAGCTTCACGGGTATTTTTCGCGGGTTATTTTATACCAACAACGTATTTTCGCTTATTCGGTAACATGTCTTATTTTCTTCTTAATTGGCGCGAGTTTAGGATCAATTATCCGAAAAGGAGGTTTGGGACTTCCGGTGGTCATCGCTATCGTGGTTTTCATTATTTTTTATGTTATGAATCTCTCGGTAGAAAACATGGCTTGGTCCGGAAAATTGGATCCTTACGTGGCGGCATGGCTCCCAAATATGGTTCTTTTCCCTTTCGGTGCGTGGCTTACTTACAAAGCACTTACCGATTCGCAACTATTTGATATCGAGAAATATAAAAGTTTATTCAAACCAATTACCGATCGATTTACGAAAAATAAAGAACACGAGAGATATCGATAAAAATGAAGAAAAGAAAAGCCGCAATTTCCAAAAATTGCGGCTTTTTTTATTTTAAATATTTGGTAATTGCGTCGTCTGTTGGCTTGGTAGTACTTATGAAACTATCAATTAATTTTCCGTTTTCATCGACCAAAAACTTCGTAAAATTCCAAAGAATGGTTGTGTTTTTCACGCCGTTCAAATCTTTTTCCGTGAGATATTTGAAAATTGGTGCAGTATCATCACCTTTTACCGAAACTTTTGCAGCCATCGGAAAACTTACCCCATAATTTTTTTGACAAAAAGCACCAATTTCAGTATTACTACCCGGTTCCTGGCCTCCGAAATAATTGGCTGGGAAACCAATGACCACCAATTTATCTTTGTAATCCTTGGAAAGTGTTTCTAGATCAGCGTATTGCGGTGTAAACCCACATTCGGAAGCGGTGTTCACAATGAGAATTTTCTTCCCTTTAAAATCAGCAAAATTAATTTCTTTACCGTCCAAACCTTCTACTCTGTAGTCGTAAATGCTTTTCATAATAACATTTTTATCCTGTGAAACTTCCTTCTTCTGTTGGGTACAATTTTGCAAAAAAGCTGCAGCTGATAAAAGAAGAATGAATATTTTTTTCATACTTAAAGGTTTATTATTGTGAAAAATTTTCTTGTGAAAATTCTTTTATTAAAACTTAAAAGTATTTGCAGGCAAAGCTTTATTGGTTTCTATAGTATTGAGAATCATCACATAATCGCTGTCTTTTTTCTGTGAAGAAGCCTCAATTTTGTAAGGCATTAGCAAACTACCGACTTTTCTATAATCGCTGTACGAAAGGGTTTCATCGCTTTTTACTTCCTTCAACAACATATAATTTTTGGTATCGAAATAATAAATGGTTTTGTTGACATTTTTGGTCAATTCAACTTTGTGACAATAAGTTTCGCCAACTTTTTCTTTTCCAAGATATTTGGCTTCAAAACCTTTGTTTTCCCAATCGATAAAATCGGTATCGAAACTTTCCGCGTTGTAGTTCGGATATTCCTGAAGTTTATTGGTCGCGTAATTCATCGCGTAACCTTTTTTTCCGTCGTAACCTTCGATCGCCGTTTCTTTTTTATTAATGGTAATTACGGTTTTGGTCAAGTTTGGTCTTTGTTGATAAATTTTTATCGGATAAGAATCATTGATTCCTAGCGTGAGTTTACCTTGTAAAATAATGGAATTCAACAGTTTCCAATTAGTTAATCCACCCGATTTTTCTATATTTTGGTCGATAATTTCTTTGGCAGTTTGTGCAGAAATAATTCCACTCACCAATATCATCAACACCAATACGATCTTTTTCATTCAATCAATCAATTTATTTTTTCAAATATATACTTTTTGAATTTAAGTATGTCATAATTAAATTCCTGCGCTCAAAATTGCTCTTGCTTTTTCCAAATCTTCAGGAACATCAATGCCAACTCCCACAAAATCCGTTTCAATCATTTTGATTTTCATACCATATTCCAAATACCGGATGCATTCGATTTTTTCAGAAATTTCTAAAGGTTTCATCGGCAATTGCGCGAAATTGAGTAAAGCATTTTTCCGGAATGCATACACGCCAATATGCTTAAAATAAGCAACATCCGGATGAATTTCTCGCGGATAAGGAATTACCGAACGGCTGAAATATAGCGCAAAACCATCATTATCGGTGATTACTTTCACATTGTTTGGATTCTCGATTTCTTCCTTGTTTTTTAATTGAATTTTCAGTGAAGCTAAAGAAATTTTCTCCTCGAAATCATCATTAAAAACCGAAATTAACTGTTTCAGTGGTTCAGTTTTCAAGAAAGGTTCGTCTCCCTGAACATTTACTACGATATCGCACTCAATATCGCGAACGGCTTCTGCAATTCGGTCGCTTCCCGTTTCATGCTCGCCGGTCATCACAGCATTTCCACCGATTTTAATGATTTCTTTAAAAATAATCTCAGAATCTGTAGCGACAAAAACTTCATCGAACAAACCTGTTTCTACCACGTTTTGATAAGTCGTGGCAATCACGGTTTTTTCGCCCAAAACTTGCATCAGTTTTCCGGGAAACCGGCTGGCTTGGTATCTCGCAGGAATTACAGCTATAATTTTCATCAATTAGCTTAGTTTTGAAAGTGCGTTTTCTAATCGTGGCAACATTTTTTGAATTTCATTTAAGGACAAACCACCAACAGAAGCCCTGAACCAAGGCATATTTCGTGAATTACCAAAAGCCGAAAACGGAACCAGCGCCACACCAGCTTCATTAATTAAGTAAAAAACAAGGTCTGAAGAATCCAAAATTTGCGATCCATCAGGTTTAGTTTTTCCAAGATAATCGATTTCGATCGTCAAATATAACGCGCCCATCGGCTGAATACTTTCTACAGCGAATCCGCGGGATTTCATATCCTGAATTCCGTGGTGAAGAACGGATAGACTTTCTGCAATTTTTCCCTTGAAATCATTTACAAATAGCTCTACACTTTCGGTATCATTTAAAAATGTGGAAACCGCCTGTTGTTCAGGTTTTGGAGCCCATGCACCAACGTGTCCGAGCAAAGCTTTCATTTTGTCGATTACTGCTGCAGGTCCAAAACTCCAACCAACGCGGACGCCCGTCGCTGCGAAACATTTGGAAGTTCCATCAATAAAAATCGTGTATTCTTTAAGCTCAGGAAATAAAGAAACCGGGTTGAAATGTTCTTGCCCGAAAGTGAGCATCGCATAAATTTGATCATACATCAAATAAAGAGGTTTCTCATTTTCGCCACGTTTTTTGTTTTCTTCTAAAACCAATTTACAAATTTCGGTAAGTTGTTCTTTTGTAAACATCGTCCCAGTTGGGTTCAACGGAGAACAAAGCGCCAACAAAACCGCACCTTCCAAATGAGGTTTTAAATCTTCAGCAGTTGGTAGAAAATTGTTGGAACGCGAAGTTTCTACTTCAATTTTTTCGGCGTTGGTTAAGTATGCATAATGATTATTATTCCAAGACGGAATCGGATAAACTACCTTGTCCCCATCGTCCACAATAGTTTTGAAAGAGGCATAAATCAGCGGTCTAGAGCCACCTGCAATTAAAATTTCTTCGGCAGAATATTCGAGATTCCAACGATTTTTTAAGTCTTTGGAAACTGATTTTCGTAAGGATAAAAGTCCGTTTGCTGGCGGATAATTTGTTAAATTATTTTGATAGGCTTTCTGAATTTCTTCTTTCAGTTGCGCCGGAATCGGATAAATATTGGAATCTAAATCACCAATAGTTAGGTTGGCAATTTCAGCTCCTTGAGCTTTTAATTCGTTGACTTGATTTCCGATTTTGATAATTTCTGAACCAATGAGGTTTTGGGCGATTTTGGATACTTTCACGTGGCTTATTTATTAGTTGATTAAAAAAAAGCGGCAATAAGAAAAGTTACCGCTTTCTTTGTATTAATTGATGATTGAGTCGATATTACAAGTTTAAATCTGCTTTTACTTGATTTATTTTTTGATCTAAAAGCACTAATTTTTCTTTGAAATCCTGCTCAGAAACGATAGAATCTTTCACAGAAACATAGAATTTTATTTTCGGTTCTGTGCCTGAAGGACGAACGCAAACTTTGGTTCCATCTTCGGTATAATAGATCAATACATTGGATTTTGGAATCCCGTCCATCACCGATTTTTCATTATTTAAAAGATTTAATGAAGTTTGTTCAAGATAATCTCGTACTTCAACAACTTTTGAATTTGCGATTTCTTTTGGTGGATTTTCGCGGAAATCGGTCATCATTTGTTTAATTTCATCTGCTCCGGATCTTCCCTTTCTTACAACGTTGATGAGTCCTTCGTAATACATTCCGATTTCTTTGTAAATATCGATCATGTACTGATACATGGTTTTGCCATTAGCTTTGCACCAAGCTGCGATTTCACAAGCCAGCAAAACAGATCCGCAAGAATCTTTGTCGCGAACGAAATCTCCGGTCATGAATCCGAAACTTTCTTCACCCCCGCAAATGAATTTTTCTTTACCTTCAAAATCGCGGATCATTTTTCCTATCCACTTAAATCCCGTTAACCCAATTTTGCAATCAACACCGAATTTTTTAGCGATATCAATGAAGACATCGGAAGTCACAATCGTCGAACCGATGAACTCTTTTCCAGTGATTTTTCCAGCTTTTTGCCATTGATCCAAGATATAATAAGTAAGAATCGTGTTGCATTGATTTCCATTTAAAAGTTGTAATTCCCCATCTAAATTTCTCACCGCAACTCCCAAACGGTCACCGTCCGGATCTGTTCCGATTACGATATCTCCGTTGGTAATTCTTGCCAAATCCATCGCCATTTCCAACGCTGCAGGTTCTTCCGGATTCGGGGAAACTACCGTTGGGAAATTTCCACTTGGAATCATCTGCTCTTTAACCAAATCAATTTTCTGGAAACCTGCTTTGCGCAAAGCTTTCGGAATGGTGGTGTAAGTAGTTCCGTGAATGGAAGTAAATACGATATTGAGATTATCATATCCCGTTTTATCCTTTTGATAAAGGGAATTTTCAATACATGCATCGATATAAACGTCGTCTTGCTCCTCTCCGATCCATTCGATTAATTCATCGTTTCCATTGAATTTGATTTCATCGAATTTCACTGCATAAACTTCCTTAATAATCGCATCGTCATGAGGAGGAACAATTTGTGCTCCGTCGTTCCAATACACCTTGTAACCATTATATTCAGGCGGGTTGTGAGAAGCTGTAAGAACAATTCCTGCATTACATTTCTTGTCGCGAACGGTAAAAGAAAGTTCGGGAGTCGGGCGATGTTCTTTAAACAACAAAACTTTGATTCCGTTTGCAGTAAGCACATCTGCACACATTTTCCCAAATTCTTTGGAATTATTTCGTACGTCATACGCGATTGCGACTTTTATTTCTTCGCCAGGAAACTGGGTATGTAGATAATTTGCCAAGCCTTGTGTAGCTTGTCCCAATGTATATTTATTAAGACGATTGGTTCCAACTCCCATTACACCGCGCATTCCGCCGGTTCCGAACTCCAAGTCTCGGTAAAAAGAATCTTCCAGTTCGTCAGAATTGGTATCAATCCAATTTTGGATGGTTCTTTTGGTTTCTTCGTCGAAAGTATCTGTAAGCCAGAGTTTAGCTTTTTCTAAAGTTGTCATATATTTTTAGTTAGAAGATGGAAGCTAGAAGATGGAAGTTTTTAAATTTCACACACTCATTTCCATTTGTTAAACATTTATTTTAATTTTTAATAGATTTATGAAAGGGTAATTAATTCAACGAATTTGAAACTCAATCTAACATCTAAATTATAATTGGTCTATCCCTTTATTCCAAAAGGTTGCAGCTATTTCAATTCTTTATTATTCACGTTCGCTGTTTTCTCAATCTTGAAAGCTCTGATTGGATCATTGTAATATACAAATTTTGCGGTATTTTTGATTTCTCCTTTCAATGAATCTTTCACGTTTACTTCAGCGTAATTTCCGTTTTTGGAATCGATTTTTAAGTTATCAATAATCCAATAAGGCGCGATCAAACTTGCTGTGTCAGCTATTTTTATCACTGCATCTTTGCTCTTTCCTAAAAAATTAGCGCGACTCTTCTCCGTCATTTGCACTTCTGCTCTTCGAGAATTTACCGACCCAATAAATTTAGCATTATTTTTTAAATTTAATTTAAAATTATCGGTTTTTATTTCACTCGAAATGTTCATTTCAACGGAATCGGAAATGGAAATTTTTTCTAAATTATTTTTCGAATAAATGGTAATATTATAAAAATCAACAGACTGAGTTTCTCTCTTTTCTTCAATATTCAAGGTTTTATCTTTCACATCAATCTTCAAGTTTTTAATCAAATTCGGATAGGTTTCCACATTTACAAAATCCTTATCGGAGTGAATGTAAAATAGCCGAAATTTTCCTTTGACATTAACATTTACAAATTCTTCCACCGGAAAATCTTTGCTTTTGATATTACCTTTTGGCGAGATTTTTCCACAGGAAATCACGGAAAATATCAAGAGGAGAAAAAACAGCTTTTTCATAAGTTTTTCTTTAAGTTCTATTTTTTTAGACAAATCTTAAATCACTTCGTCGATATTATAATTTTTGTGTTCGCGGTTCGATCTGATGATCATTTCACCCAAAAATCCTGCGATGAAGAGCAAAGTTCCCATCAACATCATCGTTAAAGCAATGAAAAACCAGGCATTATTGGTCAAAAGGTGCCCATAAATTCCTCTCGAAACATCGATTAATTTTGAAATTCCGAGCCAAAGTGCTGATAAAAATCCAATGATAAACATCAAAGTGCCCACAGCACCGAAGAAATGCATCGGTCTTCCTCCGAAACGACTTACAAACCAAAGCGTTACCAAATCCAAAAACCCACGAATAAATCTTTCAGTTCCAAATTTTGAGGTTCCGTAAGGTCTTGCCTGATGTTTCACTTCTTTTTCAGTAATTCTTCGGAAACCCGCATTGGCAGCCAAAACCGGAATATATCGGTGCATATCACCATAAACATCGATGGATTTTACCACTTGTTTTTTATAAGCTTTCAAACCGCAGTTGAAATCGTGAAGTTCTACTCCCGAAACCTTTCTGGCAGCTGCATTAAAGAGTTTTGAAGGAATATTTTTAGTCATTACATTATCGAAACGTTTTTTCTTCCAGCCGGAAACAATGTCGTAATTTTCATTTTTTACCATGTTGTACAATTCCGGAATTTCTTCTGGAAAATCCTGTAAATCAGCATCCATAGTAATCACTACATCGCCGTTTGCTCTTTCAAAAGCTGCATGAAGCGCCTGAGATTTACCGTAATTTCTAGAAAATTTGATCCCATGAATCTGCGGATTCTGCACCTTCAAATTTTCGATAATACTCCACGAAAGATCGGTACTTCCGTCGTCTACAAACCAAATTTCGTAGGACAAATTTTCGGTTTTGCAAACCAAATCAATTCTTGAAAACAATTCTTCAAGAGATTCTTCTTCATTAAGAAGTGGTATGATGATGGATAAATTCATTGAGATTTTTGAAATTTTAATGTTCAATAGAACAATATAAAGTTTTTAATTAAAATAATTGATAATGAGAAATTTACTCTTCGATTCGGCTTCGGAAAAAGCTTCCGAAAAACACGGATAAAATTACGTAAAAAACCATAACTGCTCCGAAATAATAGGTAAACTGGCGAAACGAAAACATGTCTTTACCCTTAATCATTTCCGGAGAAAAACTTTGGAGTCTGGCTTGGTAATTTTTGTCGAGCTCTTTTCTTTCAGCTTCTTCTTTCAGGCCGATTTTTGCCTTTTCATACTCTTTGTTGAGTTCCGTTTTCTGTCTTTCGATGTACTGAAAATTAAGTAAATCTTTAGCATCTTTATCTACAAAATTCAGGAAAACGAACATTGTGAGCATCGAAAACAATCCTCCGATAAACATCGGTTTAAAAGCGCGTCCAAAAACCGCACGAAATCCCATTGGAAATCCTAACTTTTTGGCAGAGCTTACAGAATAATATGCTCCAGCAACATACACCAACGGAAGCAAAAATGCATTCAAAAGCATTGAATTGTTGAAAAAATCAACATTCATCCCGAAAAAATACATCCCAAAAAAGAGGACCATTGTCGCTATAAACAACATAAAACCAACTGCATAGACGTTTTTTACCATATCCGAGTATTATAATTTTTAATTTTTTTTGAATTAGATTTTTGAATTTTGAATTAAACCCTTATCTTTGCATCGGCAAGTCCTAAACAACCAGCTCCTGTGAATCCTCCAGGGTGGGAACGCAGCAAAGGTAAACGGTTGTAGCGGTGTGATTTAGGTAGCTTGCCATTTTTTGTTTCTTTATTTTTGCATTTCTGCTTTTAGTTCACTCACTGTTTTTACGTGGCTCCAGTTTTCTCCCGTTTTGATGCGGTGAATCTGCATTTCTGAAACCCCAAACTGATGTGCCAATTTCTTCATCGTCACTCCTTTTTTTCCCAATTTTGATTTGATGAAAAGCACGTCGTTTTCCGAGAGTTTGCTACTTCTTACATTCGGTTTTTTATCTTCGAATTGCTTTTTGAATTGGTTCAAAATGACTTTCGGATGTTTCATTTGGCGTTCGGTTAATTCTTCCTGATTTGCCCATCCTAAATTTTCCACATTATTATTTAACTTATCGAAATCGTGGTGAATTACAAACTTTCTAGACTCATCTAAAGGCTTTCCTATAAATAATTCCGCAATCGCTTTATGAACCAAAATCGCTACATATTTTGAGACTTTCTTTCTAAACTTTTTATTAAGTTTTGACCTTGTCTTAACGAGTTCAGCTCTTCTTTTCTTTAAATCATCTAGTTTATCACGCAAGTTTTCGGATTTATTCTCGATAGGTGATTTTAATCCAAAGTTTTTAATTTCGGCATTAAGTTCGGCAATCTCTTTATCGAGTTCTTGAAGTTTTTCGGCATCTTTAGGTTTGAGTTCATCCGTAAATGTAGTTCTGAAAATGGGAAAACCGCCTTGTAAGGAACCACTAATAATATTTCCTTTTGGAGCAAGTCTAGAAAACGTCTTCATTCTACCCAAATTTGAAAACTCGATTCTAAAATCAGTTGCAAATCCCAAATTTAAAGGATACTCCTTCCAAATTTCTTCATTTTTCTTAATCATATTTCTAAATTTTCAACAAAAATACAAAAAATAACGCGGGGTATTGGCGAAGTATAAATTAAATTTCAAATTCCTCTCCCAATTGCGGTAAAGCAAAATCGATATTCCGTTCTGCAAAAAGTTCTTTCGCTTCTTCGTGATTGATTTTAATTGGCGGAAAAGTGTCGAAATGACAACCAATAACTTTTTTCGTTTTCAATAATTCAGAAGCGGCAAAACTTGCTTTTCGGGCACACATTGTGTAATGCGCACCAATTGGAAGTACCGCCAAATCGATGTTTCCGAATAATTGTGGGAACAATCCCATGTCGGCCATCACGCCGGTATCGCCTGCAAAATAGATATTTTTTCCAGGAAATCTGAAAATGTATCCGCAAGGTTCTCCGCCATAAGTTCCATCTGGAAAACTGCTTGTGTGACTTGCCGGAACCATCGAAATCTTCAAATCATCAATTTTTGCAGATCCACCTAAATTGATATCAATGGAATTTGGATGAGCAAAGTATCCACAGATTTCCGGTTGACCAATCACCGCCGCTTCCGGATGATGTTGCAAAACTTCTTTCACATCAGCAGTATGATCGCCGTGAGCGTGAGTAATGAGCACATAATCAATATTTTGTGCAGAAATATCGAATCCCGATTCTTCTTTCCCGAAGTTGTAAAAAGGATCTGTTAAAATATTTTTTCCGTTATAAGTGAACAAAAAACAGTTTTGTCCGAGATATTGTATTTTCATTTTTTTATTGTTAAAAGGTTATAAAGTTAAGAGGTATCACTTTTTTAATTTATTCATTTTCAAAATAGTCAATGTCTATTTTCTTTAATTCATAAATGTTATGAGTTGAAACTCCTAAATTATATTCAATCATTAAACGAGTCAATTTCTCACCATCAATCAGTACTATTTTTGTTTCGTTTCGAGGAATATAATTAAGCGCATCCGGAGTAAATTTAGAAGTGGTAATAAAAATTCCTTTTTTAGCACCTTGTCCTGCAAGAGCTCCCACAAACTTCTGAATTTCAGGTCTTCCAACATTTCCCTCCCATCTCTTTGCTTGAATATAAATAATGTCTAATCCTAATTTATCTTCTTTAATAATCCCATCAATACCTTCATCACCACTTTTTCCGATTGCTTTACCCGCATCTGCAAGAGAACCCCCATAACCCATTTTTACAAGAAGTTCTACCACTAAGTTTTCAAAAAAATATGGATTACATGACTTTACTTTTGTAATTAATTCTTGAGAAAGTGCTTTTTGAATGGTTAAAAATGATTGTTCAATCAATTCCTCCGGAGTTTTGGCTTCTTCGGTTTCAAGGTTAACATCAGTGGTTTTATACTCAGATTTTGAAGATTCTAAATATTCAATATATTCAGGTAATGTTTTTAAAAATTTTAAATTAATGACTTCAGGATTTTGATTCAAAACCTCCAATCCTTTAGGTGTAATTCTAAAACTCCCTCTTTTGGGACTTTCCAATAATCCTGCTATTTTCAAATGCGCTTTTGCCCATGCAACACGATTAACAAAAACTCCTTGTTTTCCACTCGGCAACATTTCTTGCAATTCTTCATCCGACAAATTAAAATATTGAGATAAATTAGAATTAACTTCCTTCGCAGTAAATTCATTTCCATTTGAAATCTCTTTCAGCAAAGGAAGCATTATCGTTTGAAAATCTGGAATCATAAAATCTTATTTAAAAATAATTCAACCCAAAAGCCACTAAAATTGCCATCATCAAAGTCATTATTCCTACTTGTTTTAAGAAAGGATCTAGTTCGCTTGGTTGTTTTACCTGCATTATTTTTCTACGAAGTCCCGTCATTGGAAACATTAGAATAAAAAAGATGAAAGCATAGTATTTTCTTTCGGTGTGCAAACCGTTCATCATCATAAAAACCAGCATTAGAATCAAAGGAAGCTGTAATAAAATCACTTCATAAACCATTGCATTCCTAAAACCTAAACGCAAAGCCAGCGTTTTTTTACCGCTGATTGCATCGTTTTCAATGTCGCGCATATTGTTCAGATTCAAAACTGCTGCACTCAACATTCCGATTGCGGTAGCCGGAAGAAGCATATCCCAGTGAAAAGTTTTGGTGAAAAGGAAATAACTTCCGCAAACGGAAACCAATCCGAAAAACACAAACACAAAAATATCGCCCAAACCTAAGTATCCATAAGGTTTTTTACCGACTGTATAGCCGATTGCTGCCAATATACAGGCAATTCCCAATCCTACGAAAATGTAGAATTCTTTCATTAAATTTTCTTTGAAAAAAGCAAGATATAAAAGCCCAACCGTTGCCAAAAAAGATAGAATTGCGAACAAAATCACTGCATTTCTCATTTGATTTGCTGTAATTTTTCCTGAAGCTACGGCTCTTTGCTCAGCTTCTCCTATCCTATTTTTGTCGGTTCCTATTACTCCATCGCCGTAATCATTGGCAAAATTTGAAAGAATTTGATAAAGCAGCGTCACCAAGATTGCCATCGCAAAAATCTTCCAGTCCCAAGTTCCACCGTTTTCGATGACTCTCCATCTTGCGATGAAAGATCCCATTATAATTCCGCTCATTGACAGCGGCAAAGTTCGCAGCCGAGCTGCTTTTATCCAATCAATCATAAATTTTAGTTGTAAGATTTCAGACAAATTTTAAAAATCTGAGTCTAAGCTCCTATCCGAAGTCTATTTTTTTTAAGAAATCCATTTATTCTCGCCGAAATCAGGTTTTCTTTTTTCGAGGAATGCATTTCTGCCTTCTTTGGCTTCATCGGTCATGTACGCCAAACGCGTTGCTTCGCCTGCAAAAACTTGTTGACCAACCATTCCATCATCGGTTAAATTCATTGCGAATTTCAACATTCTAATGGATAAAGGTGATTTTTCTAAAATTTCCTGAGCCCATTGGTAAGCGGTATTTTCCAGTTCTGCATGCGGAATCACGGCATTTACCATTCCCATTGCTTCAGCTTCTTTGGCAGAATAATTTCTTCCTAAAAAGAAAATTTCACGGGCTTTTTTCTGACCAACCATTTTCGCCAAATAGGCCGATCCGTAACCACCATCGAAACTCGTCACATCGGCATCAGTTTGTTTGAAAATCGCATGCTCCTCGCTCGCTAAAGTCAAATCGCAAACCACGTGCAAAGAATGTCCGCCACCAACTGCCCAACCGTTAACAACTGCAATAACCACTTTCGGCATAAAACGAATCAAACGCTGAACTTCCAAAATATTCAAACGATGTCTTCCATCTTCGCCTACGTAGCCTTGTTCACCACGCGCTTTTTGGTCGCCACCGCTGCAGAATGCATGTCCTCCATCTTTTGGACTAGGACCTTCGCCGGTAAGCAGCACGACACCTACAGAAGAGTCTTCCGAAACGTGATAAAAAGCATCGTATAATTCTGAGGTTGTTTTTGGGCGAAATGCATTGCGAACTTCAGGTCTGTTGAAAGCAATTCTAGCTACAGCGCCACACTTTTGATAAGTAATATCTTCGTATTCTTTTACGGTTTTCCAATCGATCATTTTCTTGTAAAATTTGAGCCAAAGATACGGAATTTATGAGGCAGGACAAAAGGAAAACGAAGGGTTTTGGGAATAAAATCGGATAATTTTCCGTGTAGAATTGCACTCAAAATATTCTTAAAAGTTTTAAAATACGGCTTGAAAGATATAATTTATTCCGGATTTTCTTCTTCGGTGATTTCGTTGGTTTCTGCTAGAATTTTCTGGGCTATTTCCACATCATGTTGATTGACTAACAGAAAATAATTCTGAGAAATGGGGAAAACTGCCACATTATTTACATATTCATTTTTAATGTGACTCGGAATATCACGCGATGCGAGTTTGGTTTTGGCAAGTTCTATTTCGTAAAGATAGGATGATTGAAAAATCGGAACTAGTTCTGACATTTTTTAATTTTTATTAAATGTAAGGTAAATTTGGGGAATCTTCAAAATAAAAACGACAGAACTTCTAGCCCTGATGGAAGTGGAAATCCTTCCGCCGACAAGGTCGGCGGAAGATTGCAACGGACAGCAGGTGGAGTCTTGGAAAATATAGAAAACCTTGATGCTCCTAAAAAAAATTATTCAGTTTTCCGTCTGTTGATAAACCAATATACTGGCAAGCCTAGCAAAATAAGGAGGAAACCAGGCCATGTATATTGGGGTTTGAACCAAATCAACAGGATACAAAATGCACTGCCGATCAATAGATATAAGATGGGCGTTATGGGATAAAGCCATGTTTTGTAGGGCCTTTCCATGTTTGGTTTTTTGACTCTGAGGTAAATAACTCCGAAAACCGTAATCATATAGAAAAGGACGATAACGAAGGAAATCATATCCAGCAAATCGCCGTATTGACCGCTGAGCGCAAGGACTGAAGCCCAAATTCCCTGCATCCATAGTGATTTTTCGGGAACTTCATTTTTATTGTTTTCTATGGCTTGTTTGAAGAATAATCCGTCTTTCGCCATAGTCTGGAAGACGCGTGCGCCGGCTAAAACCAATCCATTGATGCAACCAAACGTAGAAATCATCACCAAAATCGCCATAATTACGGTACCTAAATTTCCGAAAATAACTTCCGAAGCTGCTACCGCAGGACGATTTTTATCCGCAAATGCGATTTCGTCTCGATCAAGTACATTCAAATAAACGAAATTCACGAGGAGATACAAAATCATCACAACGATGGTTCCCAAAACCATTGCTTTTACTACATTTTTCTTTGGATTTTCAATTTCGCCCGACATGAAAGTTACGTTTTCCCAAGCAACAGAACTGAAGACCGACCCGACCATCGCAGCTGCAATTCCGCCAAGAAGGGTAACACTTCCGATCGATTGCCAACCGGTTGGAACCAGATCATTTCCTACTTCCTTCCCAAAATCCTGAAAAGCATTCCAGCCAAAACTCATATTTTCTGTCCATTGCGAATCTTTAACCAAAAGAAATCCGAAAACGATAATTCCAAGTAGCGCTAATATTTTTGAAGTAGTGAAAATATTCTGCAAAAATTTGCCATTTTTCACTCCTTTGGTATTGATATAAGTGAGCAAAAGAATAATCACAATTGCTAAAATTTGCACCCAAGTAATTTTGAAACTTCCGCTTTGGAAAATCGGTTGCGAATTATTAAGCGCTGGAATCAAATAAGAGGTAAATTTTCCGAAAGCCATTGCAACAGCGGCAATCGTACCGGTTTGGATTACCGTAAACAATCCCCAACCGTAGAGAAAACCAGTCATTCTGCCGAAAATTTCGGTCATGTAGGTGTATTGCCCGCCCGCTTTTGGAAACATCGCAGAAAGTTCACCGTAAGAAATCGCCGCAGCAACCGTCATAATTCCAGTAATGATCCACACCGCTATCAGCCAATATCCGGATCCCAAATTCCGCATCATATCGGAACTTACAATGAATATTCCGCTACCAATCATCGAGCCCATTACGAGCATTGTAGCATCCCAAAGTTTGAGTTTTTTTTCCATTAATTTTGAATATATTTTAAATAAAAAAGATTAGTTCCGGATATATTATTTTTTAAAACATAGTTAGTAAATGTATAAATTTAATTTAAAGGTTTTAAGTTTTAATTAAGATTAATATAGGATTTAAACTTAAAAACACCTTTTCTAAAAATAAAATTGGAAAAATTTATTATTTTTGTGAAAATTTGGTTTATGAAAAAATTAGTATTTATAGTAAGCATCGCATTATCTACGATGGTTTTCGCTCAGGAAAGCGAGAAAAAGATGGGTCCACCTCCAGGAAACGCTTTAATAGGAGACGTTTATGGAAGTGTAATTTCTGCAAAAGCTGAAAAAAAAGCAATTTCACCAGAAAAATTGGATAAAAAGCTGGCTCAATCAAAAAAAATAGAAAATATTGCGGTGAAAGGAAAAGTAACCGATGTTTGCGATAAAAAAGGCTGCTGGTTGACTCTAGAAACAGAAAACAACGAGAAGTTTTTTGTGAAAATGAAAGATTACGGATTCTTCGTTCCTACTGCTTTGATTGGAAAAAACGTAGTATTAGAAGGCAACGCAGAGACGAAAATAATTTCAGTCGATGAGCAGAAACATTACGCTGAAGATGCGAAAAAATCGCAACAGGAAATTGATGCCATCACCAAACCACAGGAAGAAATTCGATTTGTAGCATCCGGAATCAAGGTTGTGAATTAATTATCAACAGTTTACAAATTTAAAGCGAGACTTTTAAGTCTCGCTTTTTCTATTCTATTTTAAAATCAACTTCCGTATCCAGTTTTGGAAATTTCTTGTCGGAAATAAATTTTTTCCCGGTACAATCAATTTCTTTCCAACCCTTTTTTTTGCCAACGTCACCTACTTCCATCACGATAGGCACAAAAGAAATTTCATCATCACCTGCGCGAATTTCTTCTTTGAACTGTACTGCGATGTCGAGAATACAATAATGATCGGTGTTCAATTTCACATTTCTGTAAATTATGTCGTAATGCGACTCCTTATTCTCCGGTATTTCCTGATATTTTTCCCAAAAATCAGTTGCACCTTTCAATTCCGCAATCGCCTTTAAACCTTCGTATAGCGCCAAAGTATAATATTTTCGGGTACCTTCTCTTTTATAATCATTCGGAAAATGACCACCTTCATATAAAATTGTCGGGATTCCCATTTTAGTAAAGTTATCTCCCGTAGAGGTTGGATAAAATTCATCCGAATATCGAGCAATCTGGTTCGGAATTTCATTTTTCAAAGCTTCAAAAATCTTCACAATTACCGCCATCGCTTTTTTTCGAGTTTCAGTAACATCTCTTTCCACGTTCATTGAAGGCGCTAGAAAAGAAAGCGTTGCCGGATTTTCACCATCCGTAGTAAAAATCGTACGTTGTTCATGAAGATTTAATGCATAGTCATAATTACCGTTTTCAGCGATATTTTTCAAAATAGGAAATTCTTTGCTCGAAAGCTTTAGAAAATCACGGTTTATATCAATATCTATCGCATTTCTGCGGGACCATTTTTCTGATCCATCTGGATTCAACATGAAAATAAAATCCAAAGTTATCTCCTGAAACAATTTTTCTTTCAATTCGGGTTGATGTTTAAAAATCTCCAACAAATCAAGCATTGCGTGTGTAGCATTCGATTCGTTCCCATGCATCTGCGACCAAGCCAAAACCTTTGTTCCACCTGATCCGATTCGCATTTTATAAATAGGTTGATCCAGAAAAGATGTTCCGATCTCTGAAATACAATCGCTGTAATTCGTCTGTAGTAAAAAAAATAATTTTCCCGGGGAAATATAGCGGTTTGGGAAATCGGGGCATTTTCGATAAATGAGATTATCTCGCATAGAAAGTTATTTTACAATTTTCAAATTTAATTTTTTTAAACGGATTTAAAAAATTCACTTTTGTAAATTAGCTAAACAGGTTAAAATGTCAGTTTGTCTGTTGATAAAATTGTGGATTGCATTTTATTTAAAAAATTTTTATATCAACCTAAATATCAGTTATTTATTATATTTAAATAAACTACTTTTTTAAATGTACTTTAAGCTAAAAAGTACACTGAATTGCCTATTTGTAGGGAAAAAACGTAAACACATTATTTTGTGGATATCGATATAATTTACAATAAAATTACAAATGTAAATCAGAGTAAAAATGATTAATTTCTTATCTTTGTAATAAATATTTTATATGAGTAGCGAATCACTTTTCCTTATAGGATTTATATTATTTATCTTTTTGATCCTCGCATTAGACTTAGGATTATTAAACAAAAAATCCGACACCATTTCAATGAAACAAGCAGGACTGATGAGTTTCTTTGTGGTTGCATTGTCCATGTGTTTTTATTTTATTTTGATCACGTACGGTCACCTACTCCACGGCATCGATAACATGGAAAAACTACAACAGGTGATTACTTCTCATCATCATCCCGTCAAAGTTATTCCGCAAGATCTGGAACACAGTATCCAATTGTATAATCAAAATTTGGGTCTGGAATATCTAACCGGATACGTTGTTGAGTATGCCCTTTCTGTGGATAATATATTTGTAATGGTACTTATTTTCTCAGCTTTTGGAGTGGCGCAGAAGAACTATCACCGGGTTTTGTTCTGGGGAATTTTGGGAGCGATTGTGATGCGTTTTATCTTTATTTTCGTTGGCGCTGCACTGATCGAGAAATTCAGTTGGATCATGTATGTATTCGGAGCATTTCTCGTTTTCACAGGAATCAAAATGTTTTTCGATAAAGACAACGATGAGAAAATTGATCCTCAAAATCACCCGGTGGTAAAGTTTGCGAAACGATTTTTTAAAGTTCATGACCATTTTGTTGGAAACAAATTTTTTGTGACAATAGATGGTGTGAAGAAAATTACCCCGCTTTTTCTGGTTCTCCTTATTATTGAAGCTACGGATTTGATCTTCGCAGTCGATAGTATTCCTGCAATTTTTTCGGTGACTAAAGATCCTTATATTGTATTTTTCTCCAATATTTTTGCGATTATCGGGCTTCGATCGATGTTCTTTTTATTAGCAGGAATTATCGATAAATTCCGTTTCCTGAAGTTAGGATTGGCCATGCTTTTAACTTTTATCGGTTTGAAAATGCTTTTCCATTCCTACCTGGATTCATTTGGATTTACCACAACACATTCATTGCTCATTATTGTAAGTATTTTAGGACTAAGTATATTTTTCTCGTTAATATTTCCTGAACATAAAAAGGAAAGAAAATTAAGAATTGATGATGATCATAAGGAAAATTTACATCGGTAATTTATAAAAGTGAACACCTTAAACATTTAAAAACCAGCAATCATATTGTTGGTTTTACTTTTGTAAACACGTTTCGATTTCATTTATTTACATTTGTATATTATTGTAAGTAAATATTTATTTACATTTGTAATTATGAATTTGAACGAAAGAATTTCAAAAATTATAGAATATTCAGAACTTTCTTCTTCTGAATTTGCAGATACGATCGATGTACAACGTTCGAATATTTCGCATATTACTTCCGGTAGAAATAAACCATCGCTGGATTTTCTTATCAAAATTAAAGAACGTTTTCCAGAAATTCAGTGGGATTGGCTGATCAAAGGCGAAGGTGAGATGCTCATCAAACCAGAACCGGAAATAATTGTTGAAAAACAAAAACCCACTTCCCTGCCCGATTTGTTTTCTTTAATTGATGATGATAATTTCGGAATTACGGAAAGTGAAGATTCAGTACAAAAAGAAATTCCGCGAGAATCAAAAATTTCCCAACAAAGTCCCGAAAGAGAAAAAATATCCGATTCTCAGCGATTAGCCGTTCAGGAAATTCAACCTAAATTACAAACACCTGAAAATCAAAAAAGTAAAATTATCAGGATTGTAATGTTTTATGACAATGGGAAATTTGAAAGTTTCGAACCTTAATTTCTAAGAAAAGTACCTTTTCAATTATTTTTTTTCAGACTATTTCTCTCGGGTAAGGAAATTTCTATTCAGCATGATTTTTGTAAATTTGATAATTCCTCAAAAAATAATCAAAATGAAATTCGCCGAACTCGCAAAAGAACTTCAAATATCCACCGAAAGCTTTATCAAATTTATCCAGGATTTCGATTTGGAAATTTCAGAATGCATTTCGACAAATTTTGAGGTAAAGAAAGATTTCATAAAATTCGCTAAAGAAAATATAACTTTTTTGAAGAAATATGAAGAGGATTTAGGCCAAAATAAATCCGTAGAAGATATCGCCAAAACCATAAAGCAACCCCAAGATAAAGTTTCCGAAATTTTAGAAAAAGATAAGGTAAAAATCTATGACAATGGCTTTTATAAATCTTCTGTTTCCAGCTATGTAATCGATCAAAAGCTGGGTGGCAATTATCAATTTGTTTATGATTATTTCGGAAAAAAACCAGTCTTGCTGAGCGAGATTTCATCGGTTATCGTGACCTTTTTTTCTTTATTTCCAAAACCTTAGATCCGTTTTTACATCACTCGCTGCTTACGGATTGGGGAATTCATAAATCAGCAGGAATTATTTTATATGGACCTCCCGGAAGTGGAAAAATTTTCTGGGCTAATAAAATTGCATAAATTGTTGATTTTCAGTTTAAAAAGATTAAAAAATATTATTTCGGAACTTCATTTGTGGATGGTAGGAAAGCCAATTTCAACGATTTTTTGGTTGAAATGATGAGCGAAGACAAAGTTTTACTCTTCATGGATGATTTTGATACGATTATGAGTGAAAGAAGCCAGGAAAAATCGGTTTCATCTTGTTATGAAGAAACCAAAGAAATTGTTTTGCATTACGTAAATCAGTTCGAAAAAGAAGGCATATTGATGATTGGATCAGCAAATTCTTTAGTTGATATTGATACGGAGATTCTGGCGCCGGGAAGATTTGATGTAAGTATTCCCATTTTTCCGCCAAATGCCCAGGAACGCTCCGAAATGATTCTGTATTATATAAAGGAAAATCTTTCCAAAGATGCTATTTTAATGGAAATTTTAAAAGCGAACGATGCCGATCATTTACCGTTCTGGAAAGATATTTCGATGAAAATGAAAGTGTTTTCGAATACGATGATCATCGATTTCACCCAAAGTTTGAAAAAGAAAATCAGAGATATTTATCTAAAAAACAGTTCTCAAAATATAAAAATTACTGAAAAACTTTTGGAAGCCGCTTTTCGAGAAGCTTCCGCAAAACTTACAGGAGAATACCTAAATCACGTTGCCCAATTTGTACAGGATGTTTCTATCAACAATTATGATGATTTTTCCAGTAGAATTGAAGCTCTGAAAGCGGAACTTGATAGCTATAAAATGGTTGAAAAACCAATAAAAACCATTGGTTTTACTCATAATGGAGATCAGGAAGAGTAATTTTTTTTGATAAAACACCGGCTCACTTAAAGGAAAAACTTCATATTTTGGTTAAAAAATTTTTCAAACAAAAGGAATCCCTATTGTTGGAGAATGATGGACGCATTTTGATAATTTTGTTATCTTTGATCATTATCAAATTTTTACAATGAAAAAAATCTTTTTATCCGTTTCTATTTTAGTTTCTGTAGCAACTTTCTCACAGGAAATAACTTTAGATAAAATTTACTCCGGATACTACCGCGGAAAAGGAATTGCAGGGATTGCTTCCTTAAAAAATGGTGAAAATTATGCCGTAATCGAAAGAGGTGGAATTGCCAAATATTCTTATAAAACATCCGCAAAAGAAGGAAATATTGTCGATGGAAGTTTCGAATCTTATCAATTTAATGATGATGAGTCGAAGATCCTATTACTAAAAAAAAGTCAGCCCATTTATCGCCATTCTTTCCTCGGAAAATTCGATGTAAAGGATTTAAAATCAGGAAAAACATTAAGTTTAAACAATGGAAATTACATTCAAGAACCCACTTTTTCACCAGACGGAACGAAAGTAGCATTTATTGCTGAAAACAATTTATTTTACCAAGATTTATACTCAGAAAAGATTACCCAAATCACTCAAGATGGGAAGAAAAACTCAATAATAAACGGACTTGCAGATTGGGTTTATGAGGAAGAATTCGGGCACGCAAAGCAATACGAATGGACCAAAAATTCGGACGCAATTGTCTTTGTAAAATCCGATGAAACGGAAGTTCCGGAAATGTACATCCCGATTTACGGAAAACAACTTTATCCTTCTGAACTGCGGTTTAAATATCCAAAAGCGGGTGAAAAAAACTCGATGGTTTCAGCGCATTTATATCGTTTGGATTCTCAGAAAACAGTAGCTTTAAATTTATTGAACTTTAAGAACTATTACATTCCGAATGTTTATAAAACCGCAAAATCTGACGAAATTGTATTGATTACTTCAGACCGATTACAAAATGCGTCGGATGTTTTAAAAGTGAATACAAAAACCGGAACTATTCAGAAATTATTTACAGAAAGTGATGATAAATGGATAGAAACCGATAATGTTACGCTGGAATTTCTAGATGACAATTCATTTATCTGGGGCAGCGAAAGAGATGGGAACAGACATCTTTATTGGTACGACCAAAATGGAAAACTTAAAAAACAGATTACAAAAGGAAATTGGGAAGTAACTGATTATTACGGATTTAATCCAAAAACAAAAGAAGTTCTGGTACAAACCACCGAAAAAGGAAGCATCAATAAAGTAGTTTCTAAGATCAATATTGAAACCGGTAAATCGACGTTGCTTTCTAACGCTGAAGGAAATAACAGTGCGAGTTTCAGCGGAAATTATAATTATTTTATCGAAACTTCTTCATCTGCCGCAAAACCATTTACTTATGTTTTAAAGGACGGTAACGGGAAAACCATCAAAGAACTTCAAAACAACAACGAATTGCTGCAGAAACTTCAGGCAGATAACATGGTTAACAAAGAATTCTTCACGGTTCCCAACGAAGCCGGAGACCAGATGAACGTCTGGATCATGAAGCCAAAAAACTTTGATCCTAATAAAAAATATCCGCTATTTATGTATCAGTATTCCGGACCGGGATCGCAGAGCGTTTCTAATTCATGGGATGCAGGAAACGGATTATGGTTTAACCACCTTGTACAAAAAGGTTATATCGTTGTTTGTGTAGATGGTCGCGGAACCGGCTATAAAGGCACGAAGTATAAGAAGTCAACCTACATGAACCTCGGGAAATACGAGATTGAAGACCAGATTGCAGCCGCAAAATGGTTCGGAAAACAAAGTTATATCGACAAATCCAGAATCGGAATTTTCGGCTGGAGTTACGGTGGATATATGGCAAGTTTAGCCCTTACTAAAGGTGCAGACGTTTTCAAAGCCGGTATTGCAGTAGCTCCGGTTACCAACTGGAGATATTATGACACGGTTTATACTGAGAGATTCCTGAGAACTCCTCAGGAAAATCCTAAAGGATACGACGAAAATTCCCCAACAGAATACGCAAACTTAATGAAAGGTAATTTCCTTTTAATTCACGGAAGTGCTGACGATAACGTGCATTTCCAAAACTCGATGGAGTTTGCAGAAGCATTAATTCAGAACAAAAAACAATTCGAATTTATGGCATATCCTGATAAAAACCACGGGATTTATGGCGGAAATACAAGACCACAACTCTACCAAAAAATGACCGATTTTATTTTGGAAAATTTGTAGGAGGGCTGGAAGTTGAAAATTCTCATCCTAAATTCCTCTCCGTTGCAGAGAGACTTCAAAAAAACTACTCAAAATTTTGGGTAGTTTTTTTTATTTGAAAAAATCCACCATTCATCTTATTTTTCCCTCAATTCATTTAAAAGCTATTCCAATCCGCTAGGTAGCGAAATAAATTTGCTCTAGAAATCAACAATCAAAGCAAAATATCATGAAAGTTTTAGTTCAAATTATTTGTTTCTTTTTTGCAGCACTCTTTTCCGCCCAGCAAAATAAGTATGAAGAATGGTATTTTAACACCAAAGACAGTTTAAGAATTTATGTAAAAGAATCTCTTTCTACCTCTAAAGACACGGTTATCGTGCTTCACGGTGGATTTGGAGCCAACCACGATTATTTGTTGGATGCGACAAAGGGTTTGGAAGGTCGGTTCCATTTTGTTTTTTACGATCAGCGCGGTTCATTGATGTCGCAACCTTCGGCTCCTGAAAAATACCTGACATTCGATAAAAATGTAGGCGATATCGAAACGCTGATGACAGCATTAAACATCAAGAGGGCAAAATTTCTTTGTCATTCCATGGGAACCCTTGTGGGAATGGAATTTCTAAAACAGCATCCCGAAATGGTGAAAAATATGGTATTGGTCGGCGCAATTACACCGGTAGCAAAGTCTGCGGACGATGTTTTCACCAAGCGCCAGACCGAACAGGTAAAATTTTTGATGGAAAGAAAAGAAGTCAAAGATTTGCTTCAGCCTTATGAAAAAAAACAAAATCTTTCGCCGAGAGAAGCCACACGTAAATGGAAGATTCAGTTTGCTGCGGTAAATTCTTATCAGTTAAATAAAAGCCTGCAAAACTTCAAAGGCGGAATGGCTTACTATAATCAAAGAGTGGCTAACGCGATGCCTAAAACAGTCAACTGGAATTACGATTACCGCGATGCGATGAACAAAAACGGAAAAATAACCATCATCAATGGCGAATACGATTTTATGGATTTTGGCAGCACAACACTATTCGGAAAATATAAAGAATTATCCTTCCATTGATCTCCAAGTCATACCGAATTCCGGTCATAATGTCTGGAGCGATGAACCTGAACATTTTAAAAAAGAACTCGAAAAAGCATTAAGCAAATAAAAAATAAACAATCAAAAAATTATTAAAATGAAATCAACAGTTAAAATGCCTTTGGGAGTCGTTCTCTTCGGTGCAGCATTTACCCTTTTTACCCTTCTAAATTCTTTCCGATTAGAAAAAAAAATTGAAAATTTTGATGAAATTAATGTGAAAAGAATTAACATCATTGAAAAAGATGGTACCATAAGAATGGTAATCTCCAACAAAGAACTTCAGCACTCTGGGAGAATGGACGGCAAAGATTGGGAAAAGCGGGAAAGACAGGCAGGAATGATTTTTTTCAACGATTTGGGGGACGAATGCGGCGGTTTGGTATATGCAGCCAAAAAAACAGCCGACGGCAAAGCCACCAGCGGGATGTCCATCACGATGGACCGTTATCGGGATGATCAGGTCATTCAAATTTTAAATGATGAATCCATAGACGCAGGTAAAATTTTTTCTCAACGCGGTTTTTTTGTGAATGACTATCCAACCTTAAACGGCATAAATCAGAGAAATGAAGCTATTAAAGAGGTCGAAAAAATCACTGATGATAAAGCCAGAAAAGCAAAAATCCGTGAAATTTCTCAAACGCACGGAATCAGAAACCTTTTATTTTTAGGCAAAACCAAAGGAAATTCGCAAGGACTCTTCATTGCAGACCAAAAAGGACAGCCAAAACTGATGATCTATGTTGATGAAAAAGGGCAACCCAAAATCCAAACCTTTACCGAAACTGGAGAAATAAAAGATTTCCTGGTTACGGCAACTAAATAATATAAATTTGGGCATTTATCTTTCACGAAAAATGCCCATTTTTGAATTTTTAACATGAAGCATCACAAATTCATATCGAACATTATCCTTTTACTGGTATTTATTGTCTTGGTAAATACTGTGCAAACCTATGTGCTGCACATTACGAGAAAGTTTGGGGACATTGATTTTTTCAATTTATCTACTCACATTTTTGGAATTATCACCTGTATATTTTCTCTGATAAGTACTGTTATTGCTTGGAAAATAATTTCAAAAAGCCAATTCAGGAAAATATCTAAAATGTTGGCGTCCTTTTTTCTGTCCATTGTAATATTTGCCGTCAGTCAGGGCATTTACTTTTGGTTAGAGCGACTGATTTTTTATGGTCTAGATACAACCATAGGTATGATGGTGGGAAATTTTGTGTTTACCTTGGTCATTTTTCATCTTTATATCAGCGGTTTGACATTCAGTCATGGTCGGAAGATTTTTCTTCCGACTTTTTGTATTTAAAATTGTTTGATTTTTTTTGGTTAACTTGTTGATTTTCAATGATTTAATTTGGATTAATGGGTTTTATTTCGTATCTTTATATCTGATAATCAATAACTTATGTCAGTATTTAAAGACCACAAGATTTCTCTTAAACAAGTTTTGGATTTTATTCCCGAAGCTCTTTTGAGCCATCTTTCTGCAACCACGAAGGTGGACTATTACAGCAAGGTGCTTCATGGCAAGAAAATGTTCTACCTTTTGCTTTTCTGTATCTTCGACAATGAAAAACTAAGCCAGAGAACT
>NZ_JASZ02000021.1 GCF_000735695.2 Kaistella haifensis DSM 19056 | reverse complement strand
GCTTCTGAAATAGACATTAATATTGGACTAATATCATTTGAAACGTCTATTATTTTTGCTGTTAAATTATCTTTAGACTTCTGTGAAAAATAGAAGTTTGTTTTTTCTTCATATTCATATTTTTCAGAAAACACTTTTAGTGCTTCTATGAAATAAGGACTGTGCGAAGTCAACAAAATAGGCATTTCTAATTTTTTGCTTATTAAAACTAAAATTTCTGCATATAAAACTTGCCAATTTGGGTGTAGATGAATTTCTGGTTCGTCAATAATTAATAATGTTCTTGAATTCAACTGATGATTTTTTAATAAAAGTATCATTGTCAATAAATGAAATCTTATTATAAAATCTATTATAATGTTTTGTCCATTTTAATTGTAAAGCAGAAAACGTATTCAATAATGTAGGTTTATTAATAAATTTTTCTTTATTAAAAACAAAAACATAATTCAATCTTAAATCAGAAACTTCATCTTTGGATATTAAATAAGAATTTTCATTCAAAAAATTATAAAAAGTAACAAAACTTTCAACTGCCTTTAATCTCAATTGACTTGTGAATTTTCTATCTTTAAATCGTGCTTGATTAACATCTTTAAATTCAACAAAATCAATATTTTCACCAAAAATAAAAAGAGTATCACTGGTTTTTAAATCTTTACAAACATCATCATAATTGAAATTTTCTTTAGAAGAAATAATCATAGAGGTTCTTTCATTTTCTTCAAAGCAAAGTTTTGTATAAGTTTCTTTTTTTACTCTTTCTTCAAAAAATTGTTTGATTTCTTCGTGCTTACTCATTTTCGATATCAGATATTTTAAAATGTGCTTCTGAAATAGACATTAATATTGGACTAATATCATTTGAAACGTCTATTATTTTTGCTGTTAAATTATCTTTAGACTTCTGTGAAAAATAGAAGTTTGTTTTTTCTTCATATTCATATTTTTCAGAAAACACTTTTAGTGCTTCTATGAAATAAGGACTGTGCGAAGTCAACAAAATAGGCATTTCTAATTTTTTGCTTATTAAAACTAAAATTTCTGCATATAAAACTTGCCAATTTGGGTGTAGATGAATTTCTGGTTCGTCAATAATTAATAATGTTCTTGAATTCAACTGATGATTTTTTAATAAAAGCTGGATTAAACCAAATCCTTTAATTCCCAATGCAACATTATCAATATTTATTTCTTGACCATTTTTTTCATATAAAACACCTTGAAAAACATCTACTACTATCCTTCCATTTATTATTTCAGATATAATTTTAATTATTTTATTAATTTGATTTTCATCATCTAATATGAAATTTGATTCATTGGCCAAAGCAAATTTTAAATGACTTTTCTTATCTCTGGAAAATCTTTTCTCATAAAGGATGGAATCTTGCAAACTTTTATCAATTAATGATGGAGATTCTATAAAAAAAGAATTATTAAAAAAAATATTTATATTCTTATTAAGTTCAGAATTAAAATTATATTGCAAAGTCGCTGTACCTTCAAGATCCTCAATAAATATACTTGTTATTTTTTCTTCATTAAAAATAGGTTGTATGTCATCATTAAATTCAATTAGAAAATAATCATCAATTTCAAAATTTTTATTTTCAATAGAATTAAATTCAAGATCATTTTGATATTTAATAAACTTACAATATCTAATAAGTTGTTTTTTTTGAGTTCCTACAAAATTTTCGGCTAAACTTTCAATTTTAGAAATCCATTCATAATTAATTCTACTTGTTTGATAAATGGAAATATCAATATCTTTATTATCTCTTAAAATTTTAAGAATATTTTGATATAATCTTCTTATACTATCATTCTTTTCAGATATAAATATATCTTCATCAGGATTTAAACCTCTAATTAAAGAATAGAAAATTTTACCTATTGTACTCTTTCCAGAGTCATTTGGTCCTGCAATTAAAGAAATCCCCTTAATTTCAATAGCAGCATCAGAAATAATTCCAAAATTTTGAACAGAAATTTTCATTAGAAATGTTTTGTTTCGTAAAGTTATAAAAAAAATCTAAAAATCTAATGTAAATGGTGCTTCTTCATCACTCACAATTCCTAATGCATCGTAAATATACTGATAGGTTGAAAGTAAAACAGGTTTTCCATTGATGATGGTCACATCATGTTCGAAATGCGCTGATGGTGAGTTATCGAGTGAAGTCACTGTCCATCCGTCGCTATGAAATTTTACTTTTTCAGTTCCTAGATTAATCATCGGTTCGATGGCGAGTACGATTCCGTCTTTCAACACTTTTCCACTACCTTTTCTACCATAATTGGGAACTTGCGGATCTTCGTGCATTTTTCTACCCAAACCATGTCCTACCAATTCACGAACCACGCCGTAACCGTGTTTTTCACAATATTCTTGAATCGCGTGTGAGATATCTCCTACTCTTTTTCCACGAACGCATTGCTCAATTCCTTTGTATAGAGATTCTTTGGTTACTTTCAGTAATTTTTTGGTTTCTGGAGCCACTTCCCCTACTTCGAAAGAATAAGCGTGATCACCATAAAAACCATTCATATAAACTCCACAATCCACAGAAAGAATGTCTCCTTCAACCAAAGGTTTATCGTTTGGAATTCCGTGTACAACCTCTTCATTGGGAGAAATACACAAATTTTTTGGGAAGCCGTACATTCCTAAAAATGCAGGTTCACCACCATGATCGCGTATAAATTCGCCACCAAGTTTATCCAAATGATTGGTCGTCACACCTGGCTTTATCTCTTTGGCGAGCATGCCTAAAGTTTTGGAAACCAATTGTGCGCTTTCCTTCATAAGTCGCAGTTCGTCGAGTGTTTTTAAAATAATCATAACTAATAATTCTTACCAAAAGAGCCCTTTTTTCTTCTCTTTCTTCATTTTGGAATAAGGTAAAACTTCTTTACCTTCGACTCTGAATTCTATCCTTTCATTGATGATATTATAGATTTCACCCCAACCCGGAAAACCTCCTAAATTACGGTCGTCGATAAATAAATCTGCATCGATTTTTCTGGAAGCGGCATTAGAATCAAAAACTTCCCCTTCAAAACTTGAATTTACGGCATAAAATTCTACACCATTTTTTTTACAAAATTCTACGGCTTCATCTAAAGATTGCCCGTGTCTATACGTCCAAAGAATAAGTCTATACCCTTCAGACTGAAGTTTTTTGAGCGTTTCGAATGCGAAAGTTTTGGGTTTACCAATTCCCGGATATGCATCTTCTACAATAGTTCCGTCGAAATCAATGGCCAATTTTTTATTGCTTTTCATGTGAATAAAATTTCAGATTGCAAAGATACGAAAATAAAAGAGCGATTGAAATACTCAACCGCTGGTGTTAAAAGAAAATTAGCAAAATAAGGGATTAAGATTTCACCCATTTGAATTGATATTGCAAATCGGGAGTAGCAATTCGGTCGGTAATTTTTTGTAATCTTCCTGGAAGTTTCATCAGATATTCCTGTGCTTTTTCGGCTTTTTCGTTAAGTCCGGAGATGTGTTCTATCTTCCAATCATTCAGTAAATCACTTAAAATATTGATATAATCTTGTCCAGTATAGACCATGGCTCTTTGTGCCGCATCCGAAAAATGGTCCCAAAGTTCTCCAGCTTTTTGGCCGGATTCGCGCATCAAATGTGCGGGCATCACGATTTTTTTTCGCATCATATCTTCGAAAGCAAGCATCATTTCGGATGGATCTAATTCGAAAATTCGGGTTACAAAATGTTTGTAAGCTTTTGCGTGTCGTGCTTCGTCCGCAGCAATTACACCACACATTCTAGAAAGTTTGGTGTTCCCAGTTTGTTTGGCTAAGGAACCTACTCGTCGGTGCGAGATATTGGTTGCCGTTTCCTGAAAACTGGTGTAAACAAAGTTTCGGTAAGGATCCATGGAGGTTCCGATATCGAAACCATCCTGAATTAAATATTGTGTGGTAATCTCTACTTCGCGCATATTTACACGACCACAGAGATACAGGTATTTGTTGAGTAAATCACCGTGACGGTTTTCCTCGGCAGTCCAACTTCTAACCCATTGCGACCAGCCGGAACTATTTTCGGGTTCCACCCCATCAATTCCCATAATCCAAGATTCGTAGCTAGGTAGCGCTTCTTCGGTAATACAATCTCCAATTAAAGTTACGAAGAGATCATAATCCATTTCCTGAGCGTAAGTTTGTAGCTCTTCCACATCGTATTTGAAGGTTTCAGCGGAAGGATCCGGAAGGAAATCTGTGGGTTGCCATATTTTTTCAACGGGAGTTAGATAGGAATTGATGAAATCGTTCACTTCTTTGCCCAAATTCCTCATCACTTCCAATCTTACTAATTTATTGTACATCTTTTTTTTACTTTTTATAAAGGACAAATATAACCTAAAAATATTATTTTAAGCATAATATTTAAAAAAACGGAGATTAAATAATTTTTTGGCTTATACGAAAAATGAACACCCTTGTGGTCAAAGAATAAATTGTATAAGAGTTCGGAAATTAAAATTCAGGGCACTTAGAAGGTTTTTTTAGTTCTCCAAAGCAATTTTCTTTAATTACAATCGAATTAATAAAATTTAAACTGATTAAAAAGGATAACCAATCGCAATATTCAAAACTAAATTTTGTCGACGCCAATCTTTATTTCCAAAATCGATTTTATCGAACATCCAACGATCATTTTTCTCGTAGTAAGGTACCCGCAACGGCATTGCCAAATCAAGTCGAAGAAGCAGAATAGAAAAATCCAAACGCAGTCCAACGCCCGCTCCTACGGCCATTTCGCTCAGCCAATCTTTGGAAAATTTCGCTCCTGGGCGCGTTGCATCTTCATTGACCAGCCAAACATTTCCTGCATCTGCAAAAACACCTACATTCAAGAATTTATAAATATTGGCGCGATATTCCAGATTGGTTTCCAACTTAATGTCGCCGGCTTGATCGAAAAACAATTGGCCGGTTTGCGTCCGCGGATCATAACTACCAGGACCTAAAGTTCTCGCCCGAAATGCGCGAATACTATTGCTACCTCCGGAAAAAAATTGTCGGGAAAATGGAACCGTGAGCGAATTTCCGTACGGATACGCAATTCCAGCAATTACTCGCGCGGCAACACTTTGTTTAGTGGAAAGTTGATGGTAAAATCTAAAATCGTTTTCCATTTTGGCATACTGACTGAAAGGCACCCCAAAAATCTGCTTTTCTTTGCCTTCTTTAGCATTAGCTCCTGAGATTAAGCCTGTGAGATTTCCCGCCAAATCAACGTAACCGCGATAGTACATCGTGTTGGTTTTAGGCAACATAGTATTAGTATAGGTGTAAGAATAAGTAGGCCCGTAAATTAATTGCTTCTGAATTGCCTGCTGCAAATATGGTTTGTCCTGAATATAATTTTGGTAAACTTCCGTCACATTTTCAGGTGCTACCAAGGTAACATCTAGCAGTTTCAATTCATGCTCCTTTCGGATATTTTCTTTCCACATATATCCAAACGACGCATTGAAATTGTGCAAAGTGTACCATTTGCTGCGGCTTACATATTCATAACCGATTTCGGCATTGGTACGCGGCACAAATGCGCTTGAGGATTGAAAATTAAAAGGTGTTAACAATCTTGGAACAGACAATTGAACATTCGCGCCCGCTCGATAGATATTGCCTTCCCCCCGTTCGTAAGCGGAAGATCTCCCACCCATCTGCATATCAAAAGAACCGAAAACAGATGCCTTCAATTGTTCCGCACCTCGGAAAATATTTCGATGGGTCCAATTGAGATTGAGTTCTGAACCTGCATAATTTGCCGAATTGGTTTTACCCAAAGCTTCCACTCTTAAAGACTGAAATTCCTTAGGAGTCAGCAAGTAATAGGCATCAAATTTATTTTTTAAACTATCAGAAATTACGAATTCATTTTTTACGAATTTGAAAACTCCAAGACTGATCAATCGGTTCAAAGTCAAATTATGGTCCGCACGATTGTAGATGTCGCCTTTTCTAAAATATAGCGCCCTTTCAAACATGACCGGACGAAATTTTTTCTTGGGATCAACATAATAAAAATCCTTGTAAGCTTCTATGGAATCTATATTTACAGGGATTTTATATACATTTTCTTTCACATCGCGTAAGTTGTAATCGGCATAGACAATTACATTATTGATGCTGAATTGCTTTTTGGCCAATTCTGGCGTTTCTTCTTTCAATTTTACAGCAAGTTCGACCTCCGGCTTGTTGGTGACGGTACTGTCGGCTTGAACAATGATATTATCCGGATGAAAGTAATAAAAACCATTTTCCTTCATCCGATTATCAATTCTCTCACGCTCAGCTTTGATGACATCGAGGTCGAAAGGTTTCCCTTTTTTCAGTAATGTTTGATCTTTTACCAATTGAATTTCACGGTTAATTTTGGTGCTATCTTCCGGGAATTTCACATCGCTGATGAGATATCTTGCGCCGGTTTTCACATCATAAACTACTTTTGCAGTTTTCCCATTGATAATAGTATCGTACTGTGCTTTCGCATTGAAATACCCTTTATTTTCAGAGTAATTTTCAATGATATCTTTGTTAAATTCGCGGTCTACATCGCCCAAAAGAACAGGTTTCTGCCCCACTTTATTTTTCAGCCAGTTGGTAATTCCTTTGTCTTTTTTGGGTTCCGGAGTAATATTGTAAATCCAAACACGTGGACGCAAACCCAAAATCGAAGAATTCGGTTTTGGCGTAAGATTATCCTCCAAACCATCTTTTAATGAGGATTTTTCTTTCTTGGAAATCGTGTCATTAATGATATTAATTTTCGCTCCAGTGTAAAGTTTTTCGTTGGGTTGTAATCTTTCGGTTCCGCATGAAAAAAGAAGTGCTGCGACAGAAAAACCTGTAGCTATTTTAATATTTTTAAACTGAATTGTATTTCCCATAAATTTCATCATCAATTATTTGAATTCAACTGCGCTATTTTTCTGCAATGCTTTTTTGGTTCGTCGGATCTCACGGTTTTGTTTCGCTCTTTGGAAAATATCTTTGAAATCAGTATAATCTAAAGTGATGACAAACCCAACTCCAGTTTCGATAATTTGGCCTTGCAAAGCTACTTGATACTGATTTTTCCGATATGCACGGAGGGTATATCTGCCATCTTTCGATAAAGCGTAATCTGCAGTAATATTACCCGCAATATTGGTCATTTCTTCGTTTTGTCGCGCTTCTCCTTCGATTCCGAAATTGCTTCCAACGGTGATTTTCAAGCGATCATTTAATAGTTTTTTACTTAAATTAACATTCAAATCAGTTCTTGTATTTTTATTTCCCGAAGAATATTCTTCATAACTATCAAAATCGAAGGTCAGATCTACACCAGCTATTAAATCCTGTGCAATATTATTGAGTTGCTGGGACAAGATTTGGCTCACACTCTGCCTCGCCATCGTACCGGCAGAAATTCCGCTTTGACTTTGGAAAGGGTTATCGCCAATGAAACGATTCAAAATCAAGAGTGCAAAAACCTGTTTGTTGAGTTCCGATTCATCGCGACGGAGCTGGGTCAGCTTAGTTTCAACATTATCGATAACTTCCTGATTAACAGCGTTGTTATTTTCGTCCGTTTGAATATCGAAAGAAATCACCGGTTTCAGCAATTCTCCTTTTAAAACCAATAAAGTATTGAAAGGAATCCTCTGTTTATAATAATTCAGCTGATCTTCGGAAAGTTGCTGCTGCACCAAATCAATTGGCGCTGCATTCGTTTTGTAAATCGCAGTAAGATCCAGGTTTGCGGTGGTTGGTTCGCCGGTCCAAGTGATGGTACTACCCTTTTGGATATCGAATTTTCTTTTAATCATGTTAAAAGACATTTCGTACGCTCCACTTTCTACCTGATAAACACCTACCAACGTTGTTTTTCCCGATGGATCCACACCTCCCGTCAATTCAGCTTCACCTTGAAGTTTTACGAAATCTCCGCTGGCTTTATCGATTAATAATGAAATTTTAGCTTCTTTGGTTAAAGAAATATTCACATTCACGTCCATTCCTTTGATGCCGGTTTTCGCATCGATACTGTCGGCTTCTATGGTTTCATTGAGAACAATTTGGTCCTGATCGATAAATTCCACAATACCTTCTCGATCTTTTAACGTAGGCGATGATTGCGGGATCACAAAGGTAAAATCGGTTTTGTCGGTGACTGCTAATTTACCATCTACCTGTGGCAAATCCAAATCTCCGGTAATACCAAGGTCGGCATCAATTGCCAAAATTCCGAACATCATCTTATCGTTATCCGGTTGTGAATCTACGGCCATGAAATCTCTTGCCCTAAGTTTTAAATCAAAAGCGAAATCCTGATAATTTTGGGTTAAAATATCGCCATCAAAGGTCAATGCATTTCCTTGTGAATCCTTCACTTTAAAATCATCAAACACAATTCCTCTCGGTGCAAATCTTATTTCATCATCAAGATGTCTGAAATTGCTTCCCGTTTTCACAATTTCTAATCCAACATCGTTGAATTTCAACTTCCCTAATATTTTAGGACTTTCGGTTTTCCCCGTGATATCGAAATTTCCGGAGAGGTAACCTTCAGTATTTTCAATGGCATTTAGCGTAAAACCTTGAACCGATTTCATTTGCAGTCGATTAATATTCGCTTCTAAATCGAGCAATTGCGATTCTATATTATAATCTCCCGTAATTTGCATATCGTTTTCAAAACCAGTAAGTGCAACATCGGCATACAAAAGTTTTGAAGTTTTAGTGTTCACTTTTGCCGCGATATTTCCGACTGGATTTCCATACATTACCAAATCTGTAACATTTACATCCGAAGTGAAATTGAGGTTTTTATAATCCTTTAACCTTACGTTTCCATCGATTGTTCCTTTTGCCAAAAGAGAATCCTTTTTCAGCATTTCGGTGATGGTTTCTATTTTAAAATTTTTCAAATCCACATTCAACGGGCTATTCGCGGTTTCATTTTCAGAATTAATTGCAAGGCTGCTTTCCCCATTGCTGAGGACAAAATTGCGAGCGAAAATTCCATTATTCCCAAAACGTAGCACATTATCTGGCGCGACATTCCAATTACTGTAATTTAATTTTAAACCATCCGGATTCAAAGAGATTTGTGTTGCATTTTTCAGCGATTGCGCATTTCCGGCAATCAAAAATTGTTCAACATTTTTCTCGTCTTTTGTAGAAACTCGGTATTCAATGACATTGTTTGCAACATTTCCGGTTGCAGCAAATTGATTCAGCGCCAATTTTTCACTTGAAATTTTCTGAGCTTCAAGTTGATATTGCAATGCATCATTTTCATTATAAATTCTAAACGAAGCATTTTCAATTAAATTTTCGCCATATTTTAAATTCGGAATTTGCGCATTAACAGTGATGTTTTGGGAATCTGCGTTGTAATTTCCGTTCATGGTAATCGTTTCAAAACTTTTGAGTTCCGGAACGAATTTTCGGATCAAATTGTCATCTTTCAAAGTAGCTGTAAAATCAAAATATTGATGCGGATCGATTCGCTGTTTTTTCTTGCCCAAATCATAGTAATTGCTCACTGTATTTTGCAACGCGCCGAAAATTTGCGATAGTTTGTATTTTCCGGTCATGGTAAAATCCGCAACATGAGAATTGAAATACAAAGCGTTTGAATTCGCCGTAGTTTCAGCTTTCAGACGCATCTGCTGAATTGGGAAAACTTCTTTAGTATCTGAAATTGCAAACTGATCCAAATTCAAATAACCATTCAAGAAATCAGGATTTAAATTGCTGAATTCACCATCAATGTTTCCTGCCAAAATCAGCGGGTTTTGATAAAAACCTAATTTATAAAGATCGAGTTTGGTGATCGTTCCACCCAATTTTACGCTTGAATTTTTATCATCCAATTTTCCGGAAGCCAATAAATTAAGATTTGCATTAGGATCACGTGAGAGTAGATGAACATTATATCTGCCAGAATTCAATTTCCCGGAAACATCAACATTTTGATAGCGGTACTTTTGATAATCAAATGCTGCCAAATTTCCTTTAAAATCTAAAGTTCCGTTTTTAAAATCAAAGCTTCTTCCTTTTGCACTCAAAGTTCCTCGAACAATCCCTAGGTCTTTATTTTGGATAATTTTTCCGATCTGCAAATTCATTAAATTCGCATTGACAACATACGTTTCAGCATTTTTTTTACGCATATCAACCACTGCATTCAGCGCTACATTTCCCAAAGTTGACACCATTTTCAGTTTCGTATCGACCACTTTTGTTGTTCCGCGGGCAACTCCCGAAATCGCAAAATAAGAAGGCAGAGAAATATTGGAAGGAAGGGTATTTTTCGGCAAAATCTTCAGAATAGTTTTTGCAGAGGAGCCTAAATTTCGAATTTTCAAATCATAAAATAACTTTTCGGGATCGGTTGCATTTCTTACCACGCCAGATAGTGCCAACTTTAAATCACCCAATCCGGAGGCTTGTAGATTGGCAATTTGCATCTCATTCATCGTTCCTTTTATCCTTGCGTCCAAATTGATAATACCATTAGGATAAGTATTGAAAGGTGGTGTATTTCGCAAATCCGGAGCGAAATTTAGCAAATCTGCCAAGCCAATTTTTGAATTATAGATATTTGCTGAAACACTTACTGCACCAGGATTTGCGGATAGTTGTTCTATGGAATTATAATTCAATACGATTTCGTCACGCAATACGGTTCTTGAAGTTTCTAAATAAAGGTTTTTCAGGTAAGCTTGCCTTTCGCCATACACAAAGTCGGTATTGAATTTTCGTATTTCTAAGTTGTTCTTCTCCTTAATTTCAGCTTTTTTTACTGTTCCTGCGAACGTTCCATTCTGCATTTTAAAATCTCTCAAATCAAAATTTATTTGAGAAAAATCGAGATGGTTGAAATCCATTCCCCGCGATTTTTTGGGCATCGCGGTATTGTTGTATGAAACCTTTACATCATCTAAAATAGCTTTACCCAGAAGCAGATCCAGCGATTTTTCGGCAGGTGATGGAAGATCAGAGTCTGTCGCTTCTTTTTGAGCTGCCGAGAACATTTTCGCATCAATATTTGCACCTTTCAAAAGAAATTGATCGACCTCATAACTCTGGTTTTCAATATCGATTTTATTAATTTTTGTGGTAAGTTCATTAAAAAGAATTTTTGCATACGTTTTTGAATTATCGTCGCCATAATCTACATTAAAATTGGTGAATTTTATTCCATTTAATGCTAATTTCATTGGTTTTTTTGCTCGAAGCGAATCCGCCTTTTCATCAACAGTTTCGGCAACTTCTTCCAATAAATCTTGCTTCAATCTTAACTTCAATCCATCCAAAACAATATTTCCCACGGCATACGAATTGCGATCAAGATCGA
The DNA here is from genome assembly GCF_000735695.2 of Kaistella haifensis DSM 19056. Taxonomy (GTDB): domain Bacteria; phylum Bacteroidota; class Bacteroidia; order Flavobacteriales; family Weeksellaceae; genus Kaistella; species Kaistella haifensis. The sequence goes on along the minus strand of NZ_JASZ02000021.1, from coordinate 33,323 downwards.
AGGTTTTCACCCGAGTATCGAAATATTTAAATTTAAGACTAATATCATTCCTGGCTTGATTGTCTATAAAGGAAACATTGATATTCTGCAACTTAATTTTATCTAAAGAAATGACGAATGGCTTGCTCTCGCTTTCCTGAGAATCTTTTCGGGCAAAAGCATCGATAAAATAATCGAAATTAAAAGAACCATCTTTGTTTCTTACAACATTAGCTTTCACCCCGTCCAAATCGATAGAGGTAAGATCGATGGTGTTTTTAAAAATCTTGGGAATGTTTAAACCGACATCAAATTTTTTGGCATACAGCAATGTATCCACGGTTTGGCCTTGCAGATACAGATTTTCCATCACCAAACTATTCGGAAATGTAACATAGAACCGGTCGAGAGAAACTTTGGTTTTGACCTTCTTCTCTAAATATATTACCAACCGATCTTTTAAAAAATTTTGAATTACGGGTAATTGTAAACTCAGAACACCTGCGCATAAAATTGCTACAAATATTCCGAAACCGATGAGAATTTTTTTGAAGTATTTTTTTGTGTTTGCCAAACCTTTTTTTTTACAAAAATATTTAATCTTAAATGAAATATGGTCAACTTTTGCTAAATTAATTGCACCATTTTTAAAATAAAGCTATTTACTAATTTTCAGCCACTTCCAATTAATTATACAAGATAGTTATGATGTAAATAAAATAAAATACCATATTGAAGATTTTACAGTTCTATTAATAATAGTATTTTTGTTTTATGAAACTGCGAAATCTCAAATATCCTTTGATCATTGCATCAGCGATTTTCATTAATTCCTGTTCCACACAGCAACCAGCAAAATCTGTTCCTAAAACTAGAACTGGACCAACTAAACCTATTGCAACTAAACCAAATCCTCCAGTTTCAGATTCGGAGAAAAAAATCACGGTAAATCTGCCGGAAATTAACAGAGAATTTCGTGCAGCATGGATTGCTACGGTTGCGAACATCAACTGGCCGACAAAAAACACCCTTACTACACAGCAACAAAAAGATGAGGCAATACAACTTCTCGATCTGCTAAAGGATGCCAATTTCAATGCTGTTATTTTTCAAGCTAGACCTTCTTCCGATGCCTTATATAAAAGTGATTTGGAACCTTGGTCCTATTTTTTAACAGGACAAACCGGAAAAGCTCCTTCTCCGCTTTACGATCCGCTGGAGTTTTGGATTTCCGAAGCCCATAAAAGAGGAATGGAACTTCATGTGTGGATGAATCCTTATCGGGCACATCATACCACAGGTGGAAGCGTAACATCTTCAAGTATGGCAGCAAAAATGTCCGAAAGTACCTACCGCTTGAAAAACGGAATGTATTGGATGGATCCTTCGGATGAGCGCGTTCAGAACCATGTTTCCGCGGTAATAAAAGATTTAGTAAAAAGATATGATATCGATGCGGTGCATATCGATGATTATTTCTATCCTTATAAAGAATATCATGGTGGAAAAGACTTTCCGGATGACCGAACCTGGAATGCCTACAAAAAAGCAGGAGGAAACCTTTCTAAAGCGGATTGGAGAAGAGCAAACGTGAACAAAATTATAAAAAGACTCCACGATGAAATTCATCAGGAAAAGCCAACCGTAAAATTCGGAATCTCACCGTTCGGAATCTGGAAACCTGGTTTCCCAGCAGGCGTAACCGGTTCTTCACAATATGATGAACTTTATGCTGATGCAAAACTATGGCTCAATGAGGGCTGGTGCGATTATTACTCTCCACAACTATATTGGAAAGAAGGCGGTGCACAAAGTTTTTCCGCATTGCTGAAATGGTGGAAAGATGAAAACATTAAAAACATCCATCTTTGGCCAGGACTGAATACAGTCGCTGTAAAATCAGACAACAAACCGGCGGAAATTATCGGACAAATGAGTACCATCCGCAGAATGATGCCAAAAAATACCGCCGGCGAAATACATTACAGCATCGATGGACTGAAGAAAAATCCGGAAATGTTGAGAGAGATAAAAAAACTTTACAAAGAAGATGCATTGGTTCCGGTAAGCCCTTGGATCAAAGCAACAAAACCTGCAACGCCAAATATTAAGGTTGAAAAATCTTCGGAATCTTACAAAATCAGTTGGAATTCAAAAGAAAAGGTTTTTCGATGGGTTCTTTTCGCTAAGTATGGAGATATCTGGATTACCGATGTACTTAACCCTGATCAGTTAAGTAAAAGTATACCTGCAAACCAATTTGGGAAAAAGCTCAATACTATTGCAATTATAGCGATTGACCGCTTGAGCAACGAAAGCGATTATGCTGCGGAAAAATTCTAAATATTTTTGGTAAGTATTGCCAAATACTGGTTGCTATCGTCTTCGAAAATAATTTTTACGTCGAAACCGTATTCCTCGGCAATTTCCTGCATGGTAAACTGATCGATATAGAGCCAGCCAAACCAATCTGTTAACAGCTCGTGATATTCGTAGCGGCACTTTACTTCTCCGTAATAACGATCGGAAGGCATTTGAAATTCTTCATACATATAATCGATATCGCAGGAATCGAATATGATTTGCCCATTTGGAAGAAGCAGTTCATCTGCTTTTTCGAAGAATTTTCTAAGACCATCAACCGTTGAAGAAATTCCGATTCCGTTCATCAGCAAAAGCAAAGTATCAAATTTTTGTCCGGAGAACTTAAAGAAATCTTCGCAGATTACATTTACCACGCCTCTTTCGTTCATTACCTTGCAAGCATTTTGCGAAATTTCGAGGGCAGTAACAGGAATTCCTTTTCGTTGTAATTCGATCGCATGCGAACCTGCAGCTGCTCCAATATCAAGGGTTTTCCCTCTACAGTTTTCTATGGCAACTTGTTCCAGTTCGGGCATGGTATCCAAATTTCTAAAATAATACGAAACCGGCATTTCTACCTTAGGACCAAATTGATCGTGAACAAAAAGTTGATATCTGTGGGGAGTAAAATAGAAATCGTAAATTGCTTTTCCCGGAAGATCTGGATCAATCTCAAAAGTTGTGTGCAAATTGAAATAAGTTTTCGATTTTTGCAGTAAACTTTAAGAACATTGGATCATTATCTGGAACTGCTGAAACATATTCTGCCTGAATTTTTAATTGAACATTTTGATTTAACGAAGCAAACCACCGAGGGTGAAGTGATGCACCTTTATTTTGAGGAGAAAAATAACCCACCCAAAGAAGTTTCAAATCGAATTTTAACAGCACACGGATTCCATAAGGAGATTACTATTCAAGATTTTCCCCTGCGTGGAAACGCCGTTTACCTGCATATTAAAAGACGCAGATGGCTGGATAAGAACACAAAGCAAATCGTGCAGAGAGACTGGAACTTAGTGGCAGAAGGCACCCGTTTAACCAAGGGGTTTGCCGATTTTTTAAAAGAAATCTGTCGATACCCGACCTCTTGATTGTAAAACCATTGCTGAAATGTACGGTGTGGCGGGTAAAAAATTCCAGCGCCAATACAAAAACAGAATTAGTGATTATAAAACCTGGAAAGAGAAATCCCATGCACAGGAATGGCTCATTTATCCCGAAAACATGTCACAATCCTTGTCGATAGATGAAGTAGCCTTGTCCAGCGGTGAACTTTATACTGTGGTCACGTCTAAAAAAGCGAAAGGTAAAAAAGGCTGCCTGGTTGCCATTATCAAAGAAACCCGCGCAGAAACCGTCATAGAACATTTACTGAAAATCGACCGTAAATTAAGGTTAAGCGTAAAAGAAATCACTCTAGACATGGCCGGTTCCATGAAACTCATTGCCAAGAGATGCTTCTCCAATGCCAAACGGACCATTGACCGATTCCATGTACAGCAACTAGCCTCAGAAGCCCTGCAGGAAATCCGTATCAAACACCGATGGAAAGCTATAGAGCAGGAAAGCGATGGCATCCTGAATGCCAGGAAAAATAAAGAAATCTACCAACCGGAACTGTGTTCAAATGGAGACACCAGAAAACAGCTCCTGGCACGAAGCAGGCATTTGCTGTATAAGAGTTCCTTCCACTGGACCGAATCCCAGAAAGAACGCGCCCAAATCCTATTCAGTGAATATCCGGATATCCACAACGCTTACCAACTAACAGAAGATTTAAGAAACGTCTACCACAAGAAAAACACCAAAGAAATCGCTATGTTAAAATTAGCAAGATGGTATCACCAGGTAGAAGTCTCCGGCTTTAAATCTTTTGCTATCCTGTTAAAAACGTTTACCATCCACTATAACGATATCCTAAACTACTTCAATCATAGAAGTACGAATGCATCCGCAGAATCTTTCAATGCAAAAATTAAAAAATTTAGAAGCAACTTCAGAGGAGTTAGGGATCGGGCGTTTTTTCTATTCAGACTACAAAACATTTTTGCTTAAACACAAGTTTTGGTACTGATCCGAAGATCTTGCATACCTTTGAAATAAATATAAAAAAAAGACTGTTCCAAAGAACAGTCTTGCTTAGTAGCGGGGACACGACTCGAACGTGCGACCTCCGGGTTATGAGCCCGACGAGCTACCTACTGCTCTACCCCGCGTTATTGTGGTGCAAATATACAACTTTTTTGTAATGTTCCAAATTTTTAGCAAAAAAAATTATAAATCAATTTTTCTTAAATTTGTATATGGCAAAAATTCTGAAAATATACCCCGAAAATCCTCAGGAAAACCTTATTGCTGAGGTCATTAAAACTTTGAATGATGGAGGCATTATTATTTATCCATCCGATACTGTCTATGCATTAGGTTGCAATATTTTCGACATCCGAGCGATGGAAAAGCTGGCGCAAATCAAAAAAGTAAAACTTGAAAAAGCACAGTTTTCGATTATTTGCAATGATTTAAGCCATCTTTCCAGTTTCACACGTCCCATTGAAACCTCAGTATTCAGATTTTTGAAAAGTAAAATTCCGGGACCTTTTACATTTATTCTAGATGCCAATAAAAATCTACCTCTCGCGTATAAGGGAAATAAGACGGTGGGAATTCGCGTTCCCGACCACCCTATTCCTCAACGGATCGTAGAAAAACTAGGACATCCAATTGCTTCAACATCGATTAAAGATGATGATGAAGTTATTGAGTATTCCACCAATCCGGAATTAATTGCTGAAAAATACGACCATATTGTAGACATTGTGATTGATAGCGGATACGGCGATAATGTTGCATCCACCATCGTAGATCTTACCAGTGGCGAGCCAGAAATATTAAGACAAGGAAAAGGAGAAATTTGAATGTAAAAAAAGAATTCAACAAAAAAGACTTCAAAGCTAAATTACCATTAATGAAAATCATTACTTCACCTGCGAAGCTCATGAATATTGAAAATTCCACAGAGCTTTTCAAAACTACAACTCCAAAATTTATTGAAGAAGCCGCTTTTATTCAAACCTTTTTGAAAGAGAAAACACCTAAATATTTATCCGAGCTGATGGAAATATCCTCCAAACTCGCTGATGAAAACTGGGAACGAAACCAAAAATGGAAAGCTAAACCCACCGCGAAAGAATCTGCTCCAGCAATGTTTGCCTTTACCGGCGAGGTTTGCCGAGGTTTGGATGCGAAAACTTTAGATAAAAAAGCAATTGATTATCTTCAAAAAAATTATCGAATGCTCTCTGGGCTTTATGGATTGCTGAAACCTTCGGATAAAGTGATGCTTTACCGCCTAGAAATGGGAAGAAATTTCGAATTTGATCATTATAAAAATCTTTATGAATTTTGGCGAGAAAAAGTAACTGATCAACTGAATAGTGAATTGAAAACCAATGATTTAGTTTTGAATTTGGCGAGTTCAGAATACATCAAAGTCATCGACAAAAAGAAACTGAATGCACCGGTTATCGATTTTGATTTTTATGAAATAAAAGATGGAAAACCGAAAACCATCGTGGTTTATACCAAGCATGCAAGAGGTCTCATGGTTCGATATTGCGCTGAAAATCAAGTAAAAACATTAGACGAAGTGAAAGGTTTTAATTTGGAAAGATATCGAATTGACGAAAAACTATCAACCGATAAAAAATTGGTTTTCACGCGATAAACAAAATAAATTTTTAATTATTTTTAAGACGAAAAATGAATTATCATACAAGAAAATGGATCAAACCTGAAGATTTAAACCCCAATCATACGCTTTTCGGAGGTAGATTACTTCAGTGGATTGACGAAGAAGCTGCTCTTTACGCTATTGTTCAGTTGGAAACTCCTCGTTGCGTGACCAAATATATTTCCGAAATCAATTTCATCAGCTCAGCAAGGCAGGGCGACATTATCGAAATAGGAATTGAAGCAACTGATTTTGGAAAAACTTCGATTACTTTAACTTGCGAAGTACGAAACATGATGACTCGGCAAACGATTATTACCATTGATAAATTGATTTTTGTAGGTGTAGATGAAGCTGGGAAACCTACCAAACATGGGAAAACAAAAATTGAATTTATCGCAGATCGGTTGAAAGACCAGGGACATAATTCATGAAAAATTTAATCGCTTTTTTAAAATAAGGTGAAATATATTTTACCTTAAAAAAAACTTGTAACAAACAAAAGAGTATTGAGATTATGGAAAATCATCATCCACATCCCACCGAAAAAATTTCCCCGAGTTCTGTGTACTTTTGCCCGATGGAATGCGAAGGCGAAAAAGTATATTTTACTCCCGGAAAACGCTGTCCGGTTTGCAACATGTTCCTAGTTCCGATCGAAGAAAGGGCTGATTACCAAAATAAACCTGCCACTTTCTCCAAAACAAATCTCCCGGAAAATTTCAAAGAAAAAATCGGTGAATATTTTTGTCCGATGTTCTGCGAACGCGATAAAACCTACAATTCCGACATTGGTTGCCCGGTTTGTCACATGCATTTGGAGGAAATTACCCCGGAATTATTGGCGGGAAGTTCTATACAAGAAAACCATCAACATGCTCATTCAAAACCAGCTCAAAATCAGGAAAATGCAGGAAAATATTACTGTCCTATGTTTTGTGAAGGCGATAAAGTGTATGATTCCAACGTAGGATGCCCTGTTTGCGGAATGGATTTGGTAAAAATTCCCGAAAAAAAGAAATCAAAATATACTTGTCCAATGCATCCCGAAATTGTAAAAGATGAACCGGGAGATTGTCCGATTTGCGGGATGGATTTGGTACAAATTCCGGGAAAATCCGATGAATTTGCAGAAGATAATACTGTAAAAATTTTATCACGAAAATTGTGGATTGCTGTAGCTTTCACCATTCCGGTTTTTATTCTTTCGATGGGTGGAATGTGGATTAAATGGCCGTTTTCGCATCAAGTTCAGGGAATTTTGGAATTGATTTTAACGCTTCCGGTTTTGTTTTATGCAGGTTGGTTTCTCATCGTTCGTGGCTACCGTTCCTTCAAAACTTGGAACCTAAATATGTTTTCGTTGATTGCTTTGGGAGTTGCTGCAGCTTTTCTTTTCAGTATTGTTGCCTTACTTTTTCCTAATATTTTTCCACACGAAATATCGCACGAAGGAAAAGTTCCGCTTTATTTTGAGGCTGTTTCTGTAATTCTTACTTTGGTTATTTTGGGACAATTGATGGAAGCAAAAGCACACCAAAGAACAGGAAAAGCTATAGAAGAACTCATGAATCTGTCTCCCGATGAAGCCAACTTAATGATTAACGGAGAAGAAAAAAGAGTTCCGCTTTCCGATGTAAAAGTTGGAGATATTTTGCGTGTAAAACCAGGGGAAAAAATTCCTGTTGATGGGAAAATTTCAGAAGGAAATTCTACGGTTGATGAAAGTATGATTACCGGAGAACCGATTCCTATAGAAAAAAAACAGAATGATCGTGTAACTTCCGGAACCATCAACGGGAATGGAGTTTTCCTCATGAAAGCTGAAAAAGTGGGCGACGAAACGTTGCTTTCGCAAATCATTAAGATGGTGAACGAAGCCAGCCGAAGCAAAGCGCCGATTCAGAAATTAGTTGATCAAGTATCAAAAATTTTTGTTCCGACCGTTATTGCGATTTCGGTTCTTACTTTTTTTGCGTGGTATATTTTCGGTAATGAAAACAGGTTAATTTATGCATTTGTAAATGCCGTTGCAGTACTTATCGTGGCTTGCCCATGTGCTTTAGGTTTGGCAACGCCGATGAGTTTGATGGTAGGAATTGGAAAAGGTGCGAAAAACGGAATTCTCATTAAAAATGCTGAAGCTTTGGAGCAAATGGAAAAGGTAAATATTTTAATTACCGATAAAACAGGAACATTGACCGAAGGAAAACCTAGTTTGGATGAGATTTTTGTTTCGGAAACTTCCAATAAAAATTTAATTTTAAAATTAGCTGCATCTCTCAATCAAAATTCCGAACATCCTTTATCCAATGCTGTTTTGGTAGAATTTATAAAAGAACATCAGGATTTTGAAAAAGTTGAAAACTTCGAAAATATTGCAGGAAAAGGAATCAAAGGAACGATTCATTCCGAAATTATTTTGCTTGGAAATGAAGCTTTATTGAAACAATTTAATATTACAATTCCGGAAAACATTAAGCAGAAAGTAATTGAGAAACAGAACCTTGCAAAAACCGTTTCGTTTGTGGCTAAAGGAGGAAATGTCTTAGGATTTTTAAGTTTTTCGGACAAAATAAAAGCAACTTCCAAGGAAGCCGTTGATTTTCTTCAAAAAAATAATGTTCAAGTCATCATGATGACTGGTGACAATGAACAGACCGCAAAAGCCGTCGCAACGGAATTAGGCATCAAAAAATATTTTGCAAGCCAACTTCCTCAAGACAAATTAGCAGAAATTAAAAAGCTTCAGGCTGCCGGAAATATTGTTGCGATGACCGGAGATGGAATAAATGATGCGCCTGCTTTGGCACAAGCGAACGTAGGAATTGCAATGGGAACCGGAACCGATGTTGCGATTGAAAGTTCTGAAATCACGCTATTAAAAGGTGATCTTCTGGGTGTTGCAAAAGCGAAAATCCTAAGTGAAAAATTATTAAGAAACATCAAACAAAATCTCTTTTTCGCATTTTTTTATAATACGATTGGGATTCCAGTAGCTGCAGGATTGCTTTATCCGTTTTTCGGAATTTTGCTAAGCCCCATGATTGCAGCGGCAGCGATGAGTTTCAGCTCGGTTTCTGTAATTTTAAATTCGTTACGATTGAATAACGCAGATTTGAAAGTTTCGGAAAAATAAAAATGGTAAATCAACAACAAACAAGAAAACTACATTCAATCTAGAACTTTCTTTCGATTACATAATCCAGCATTAAATGCAGAGATTCTTTCGCTTCGGAATCGGGAAATTCATTCAGAATATCTTTTGCTTTTTGCTGGTAAGCTTTCATTTTTTCAATCGCGTAATCTAAACCCCCGGATTTTTTTACAAAATCGATGAGTTCTTTTACCCTTTTAGAATCGGTATTGTAACGTTTGATTGTAGTGAAATAATATTTTCGATCGGTTTCAGAAGCCGTTTTTAAAGCATGAATTAACGGCAAAGTCATTTTTTGTTCTTTAATATCGATTCCGACAGGTTTTCCGATGATATTTGAAGTAAGATAATCGAATAAATCATCTTTAATCTGAAAAGCCATTCCCGTTAACGTTCCGAACTCGCGCATTTTTACCGCCAAATTTTCGTCGGCTCCATTCGATAAAACTCCTATTTCACAGCATGCAGCGATTAAAGTTGCCGTTTTCTGTCGAATAATTTCGTAGTAAACATCTTCGGTAATATCGAGTTTTCTGGCTTTTTCAAGCTGTAGCAATTCGCCTTCACTCATCTCCCGAATGGTTCTGGAAATAACCGAAAGTAAGTCAAAATCCTGATGATCTGTAGAGAGCAAAACTGCTTTAGACAAAAGATAATCGCCAACCAAAACAGCAATTTTGTTTTTCCATAAAGCATTGATGGAAAAAAAATTCCGCCTTTTGAAACTTTCATCCACCACATCATCGTGCACCAAAGTTGCGGTGTGAATCAGCTCGATCATGGAGGCTCCGCGAAAGGTTTTTTCGTTCACTTCTCCCAATAGTTTTGCACAAAGAAATACAAACATTGGTCGCATTTGCTTGCCTTTGGTGGTTACGATAAACCTTGTGACTTTATCTAAAAGCGCAACATTGCTTTGCATAGATTCATAAAACTTTTGTTCAAAAAGTTTCATTTCACTGTTGATCGGTCTTCGGATTTCTGCTACGATATTCGCCACGAACTATTAAATAAAGAATGTTTGATGAAAATGATGACAAATATAACTAATTTTCCCTCCAAATAAGCCAAAACCAGAGTTGATTTATGACTTAAAACGATTTCATTTTTCCATGAGGAACAAAATACAAAGCAGGTTTTGCTTTTCCTAAGGGAGTAATAAATTCTTCTCCTGAAATAAAAATTCCATTTTCATCGACCTCGATTCCTTCGATTTGACCGATCGATAAAGCACTTCCTAAGTAATATTTCTGAGGTTTTGCATTAAAGAAAAATCCAGGTTCAGTTTCTTTAAAAATGGAAAGAAATACTTCTGTTTTCTTCGTGTATCCTATTAAATAAAGCTTTTTCTGAAAATAAGCTGCATCAGTAACTACAAAATCAGTTTTAAAAGTCTCGACTTTTTGGGCAGGATTATTATTGGAAATTTCAGGGTCTATCATATAATGAGATGTAGATTTTGAAGCCCATTCTTTGGTGAAAACATGAATTTTCCCGTCTAAAAAAATCATCGCTTCGGCGTCGAAATCATTGTTGAGATTTCGGCTCGAGAAATCGGTTTGTTCCGGATAGAAATAAGAAATCACTTGAACAGAATCGGTTGTTTTTTCTTCATTAAAAGAAATTTTATAAATCTTAAGATCTTTTCTTGTTCCTGCATTATTCCCAAAATCGCCGATATACCAATTCGCTGAATCGGCCGCCATTGCTTCCCAATCCTTGTTAATTAGATTGGTTTTAAAGACATTTTCAATGTTCCCTGATGTTTTATTGATCTCGAAAATTTCAGAAGAATTTCCCCCATCATTGAAAGTGAAAAGTTTATTATTGAAAAGAAATAACCCCGAATTTTCCTTTAAAACCTCAGAAAGCTCCGCTACTTTATATTTTTTTATTTTTAAAAAATCTGTTTGCTGTGCATTACCGATTTGAAAAAAAACTAAAAAAACCAGAATCAGAAAATTTGAACTTATAATTTTCATTTTAAAATTAGTCGCTTTATTTTATTGAAATTATACAGAAATTCGATAGTTCATCAACATCAATTCTAATTTCCACGCGCTCAAATTCTCTAATTTATTTTCGTTGCGGAATTTTAATCGTGTCTGAAATTTACTCACCAGATTTATTCGCCAATTGACCACAAGCTGCATCGATATCGCCTCCGCGGCTTCTACGAATCAAAACAGTAATTCCTGCATTTTCTAGCTGGCGAACATAATTTTCATCTGCATCTTTGTTGCATTGGTCGTATTTTCCGTCACCAATTGGGTTATACTGGATTAAATTCACTTTGGATGGAACCTGTTTGCAATATCTTATCAGCGCTTTTATATCTTCATCCTGATCATTAATCCCTTTCCAAACGCAATATTCGAAGGTTACGGTATTTCCTGTTTTTTCGTACCAGTATTTCAAAGAATCCATAATTTCAGTCAATGGAAATTTATCTGAAAAAGGCATTATTTCATTGCGTTTTTCCTCAATGGCAGAGTGCAAAGAAAGCGCTAATTTCACCCGCAAATCCTCATCAGCAAGCATTTTAATCATTTTCGGAATTCCCGATGTTGAAACCGTTATTCTTCGTGGCGACATGCCCATTCCTTCCGGCTCGGTAATTTTTTTGATCGACTCTACTACGTTTTTATAGTTCATCATCGGCTCGCCCATTCCCATAAAAACAATATTGGAAAGCGGTCTGTCGAAATACAATTTACTTTGCCGATCGATCAGCGCTACTTGATCAACAATTTCTGCAACTTCCAGATTTCTCATTCTCTTCAGCCGGGCAGTTGCACAAAACTCACAGTTTAATGAACAACCGACTTGGGAAGAAACACAAGCTGTAGTTCGGGTTTCGGTAGGAATCAGTACCGATTCTACTAAGAGGCCGTCATGCAATTTTACTCCATTTTTAATGGTTCCGTCGGTAGATTTTTGTAATTGATCAACAGAAATCGGATTGATGGTATATTCCTGCGCAATTTTTTCCCGAAGTTCTTTTGAAAGATTCGTCATTTCATCAATAGAATGGAGATTTTTGCTCCATAACCAATCATAAACCTGCTTTGCACGAAAGGGTTTTTCACCCAAAGTCACAAAATAATCTTTGAGCTGATCGAGCGATAAAGTACGGATGTCTTTCAAAGAAAAAATGTTTAATTAAAGAAGTTGCAAAGATACGGTTTTTCCATAAATTTTTTAAGGAAATGGAAAGGCTTAAAGTAAAAGAGAAATCCCACCGTTTTGAGAATTATTTACAATAATCATTACCTTTGCTCCGAATTGAGAAATATGTCCTTTAAACCTGTTTTTAAAAGCCCGTTTGTATTTAATTTTTCATTTGAAAAGTTACTGAACCAAATGCGGGAGAAAGTTTATCTTTGAATTGCTGAATTACAAAACGCTCAGCATTGTCTAGAATGTCCATTCTAATAATTTGATTCAAATTTATGAAATTAAATATTTTCCGTCAGGCTATTTTTTATTTTTCAGGAATGGTCTTGGTTTCTTGTGCTACAGAAAATGCCCAATATGGAAAAAATGTAAGAAATACTCCTGTTGAGAGAATTAAATCCGAAAATATAGCCCATCGTTTCTATCTCATCGGTGATGCCGGTAACGCTGATCAACAAAGTGCCCAAGCGATACTCGAACAGTTCAAAATGCATTTAGATTCCGCGGGAAACAACAGTACGGTTCTCTTTCTTGGCGACAATATTTATCCTAAAGGTTTATCCAAAGAGAAAGGAAAAGATCGAAAATTAGCGATTGAAAAATTGGATGATCAAATAAGTTTGGTGAAAAATTTCAAAGGTAAAACCATCTTTATTCCAGGAAATCACGATTGGTACAGCAAAGGAATCATTGGATTAAAAGAGCAACAAGACTACATCACCGAAAAACTTGATGATCAATCGGCCTTTCTTCCAAAAAATTCCTGCGCCATTGATCGCAAAAAAATTTCTAAAAACATCACCCTTCTCACCATCGATACCGAATGGTTTTTGGCAGACTGGGACAAAAACTTAGGAATTAATGAAAAATGCGACATCAAAACTCGTGAAGATTTTTTCTCAGAATTTGAAAGTGAACTCAATAAAAATCAAAATAAAACGGTAATCGTTGCCCTTCATCATCCACTGATTGACCATGGTTCTCACGGTGGATATTATTCCCTAAAAAAACAAATTTTTCCTCTGGAAGGCAAATTTCCATTGCCAATTTTAGCAACAGGAATTAATCTTGCTCGCGCAACCGGCGGGATCACTCATCAAGATTTGTCGAATGCCAATTATAGAAAACTCACTTCCCGATTAAAAACATTGCTTGCCAATCGCGATAATGTGATCGTAGTTTCCGGGCACGACCATAATTTACAATATATCGAAGAAGGCAAAATCCGTCAGATCATCAGCGGTGCCGGCTCCAAAAACGAACCTGCAGCAACAGTTGGTCCGAACGATTTTTCGTACGGAAAGAACGGATATGCTGTACTCAATATTTCGGAATCCGAAGATGCATCTGTTTCTTTTTTCGGAAGAGAAAATAATCAGGAAAAACTTTTATTTCAGAAACAAGTTTTAGAAAATTCAGAATACAATCCCAACCAATATCCTTCGACATTTCCCGCAGAAACGACTTCTTCTGTTTATCCAAAATCCTTCACCAGAAAAAGCCATCTCTATGAATTTTTGTGGGGAAAAAATTACAGGGAAAATTATTCAACTCCGGTGAAAGTGCCGACCTTGCAAATTGATACGCTTTTTGGTGGTGCTAAACCCGGCAGATCAGGTAGTGGACATCAAACCAATTCTCTGCGTTTAAACACTCCTAAAGGTGAATACGTGATTCGAGCTTTGAAGAGAAGCGGAGTGCGGTTTCTGCAGTCTGTTGCTCTTAAAAATCAATATATAGAAGAAGATTTTGCAGGAGGTTTTGCAGATCAGTTTCTTTTAGACTTTTATACTTCATCGCATCCGTTTACACCTTTAGCTATAGGAGATTTATCGGAAGCTGTTGGCTTGAAACATACTGACCCAACTTTGGTTTATGTTCCTAAACAAAATGGATTGGAAAAATTCAATCAGAATTTCGGCGACGAACTGTATTATCTGGAAGCAAGACCTGCGGAAACCGAAGAAAATCCTATAGAGGTATTGGGAACAGAGGAAGTCATCAAACTTTTGGGAAAAGACGAAAAATATAAAATTGATGAAAAAAATTACATCAGAGCGCGACTTTTCGACATGTTGATTGGCGATTGGGACCGACACCACGACCAATGGAAATGGGAACAAAAACCTGAAGGAAAAGTGATCTATCTATCTCCAATTCCTAAAGATCGCGATCAAGCTTTTGTGCGTTATGACGGTCTTTTGACGAAATTTATTCTCGATTTTCCGGGACTACGTCATATGCAGAGTTTTGATGAAAAAATCAAAAATATAAAATGGTTCAATATGGAGCCCTACCCTTTGGATCTGGCTTTTACTACAGCTTCTACCGAAGAAGATTGGCTTCGCGAAGCAGCATTTATCCAAAATCATCTCAACTCAGAAATTATAGCGTCTGCATTTGAAAAACTGCCAAAAGAAGTGCAAAGCAGCGACATTGATCGTATTAAAAAAAATCTGGAAATCAGAAAAAATGACCTGCAAAAATACGCTTCGGAATATTATAAAATCGTTCAAAAAACCGTATTGCTGACCGGAACAAATAAAAAAGACAAATTTGCCATCACCCGACTTCCACAGAACGAAACCGAAGTGAAAATCTATCGACAGAAAAAAAGTGGTGAAGAACTGGTTTTTGAGAAAAAATATTCCAAAAAACAAACGAAAGAAATTTGGATGTATGGATTGGGCGACGATGATCAATTTGAAGTTAATGGAAACCAAAGTAATCCAATAAAAATTCGTCTTTTAGGTGGATTAAATAATGATGTTTACACAATCAATAAAGGGAACAACGTACATATTTACGATTATAAAAGCAAGAAAAACACCTTCAATACTAAAAATGGCATAATTACCCTTTCCGATAATTATGATCTGAACGAATATCAATATAAAAAGCCAAAATTCAACGTATTTTCCACTAACCTCAATTTAGGTTACAACCCTGATGATGGCGTGATTGTAGGATTAAATACGAGTTGGACAAAAAAAGGTTTTAACCAAAATCCATTTTCATCAAAACATACTTTAAAAACCAATTATTTTACCTTATCAAACGGTTACGAAATCCGCTACGAAGGAATATTCCCAAGAATTGTCGGAAACTGGTTCTATCAAATCAATGCGGGTTACACAGACTCTCACTATATCCGAAATTATTTCGGAAATGGAAATCTCACCACCAATAACCATGATACTTTTGAGGAAAAATATTACCGTGTTCGCGCCGGAGAGTTTTATGCCAAACCATCGATCAATTGGAGAAAAAATGCGAGCTTATTCTCCGCAAAATTAATTTATGAAGGTTTAAAAATCGAAAAAACAGAAAATCGTAGAATTGCGATTCCAAATATTGTAGATGAAAATGTTTTTTCAACCAATTATTTTGCAGGAATAGATGTAGGATTTCGCTTCGAAAATGTAAATAAAAAGGTAAATCCGAGTCTAGGAATGAAGTTTGACAGCAAATTTACCTATCGACAAAACCTTAACAACGGCGACAAAAAACTTCCTACTTTCGAAACCGGTTTAGGATTCACTCATTATCTCACCAAAAATGAAAAACTCACCTTTTCCACTTACGCAAAAGCGAAATGGCTGCTGAGCGATGACTATGAATTTTATCAAATGGCAACTTTAGGCGGAGACGACGATCTTCGAGGTTTCCGATTTGATCGTTTTTATGGAAAAAGTTCTTTCTACCAAACTTCGGATATTCGTTGGTCGATCGGGAATTTCCGAAATGCTTTTGTCCCTTTAAAAATCGGAATTTTCGGTGGTTTTGATTACGGACGGGTTTGGCTTCCGAATGAATTTACCAAAAAATGGCATACTTCTGCAGGTGCAGGAATTTGGCTCAACGCGATCGATATGGTGGGAATTCAGGCTTCCTATTTTCGATCGTCGGACAAAGGGAGATTTGTTGCTGGATTTGGAATGAATTTCTAAATTACAGCTTTAATCGATAAAGAAAAGAATCTCCTTTTTTTGCTGATTCATCAGTAATCAAAATAGTTTCGTTGGTTTCAAAACACAGTCCTTCTTTTTGAGTAAAATTTTCCAATTCAATCATTTTCGATTTTCCTGAAAAGAAATTATCATCTTTAAAATCAGTGAAAATCCATACTTTATCGGAACTCAAAAGTGCAACTTTCTTTTTATCCGGACTTATGGCTGCACTTGTTACAGCGCAATGGTTGAAATTACCACAAGTCACAAACTCAGCTAATTTCTTCGCTGGAAGTTTTGTTTGGGAATTGTTATCCAAGCGGTACAGAGAAGTGGTTCCATCAAATTTTGAACTTCTGTTTTTAGTAAACAAATAAAAATGATTGTTATAAAAGAAAAAAGATTCTACATCAAACACCTTTTCTTTCTTCTTTGGCGGGAAATCTTTTTGTTCAGGATAATAGAACTGGACAATTTCCGAAGCATTCGCTTCACCTTTAATCAAATCAGAGGCATTAATTTTATAAATGGCCAAATTCTGTCTCTCGTTATCATTATTCCCGAAATCCCCGATGTAGAGGTTCCCTTCGTCATCAGAAGAAAGGTCTTCCCAATCATTGTTTTCCACGTTTGAAATCCTGATTTTGCGAATCAGTTCGCCATTTTTATTAAATCCGAAAAGCAAATTTTCATTGCCTTGATCTTCTATGGTCCAAATTAAATTAGATGCTGTGGAAATTTCGCACGCCGATGCTTCTTTGATTTCCTTGGGAAGCGTAGTAACAACTTTGATACGTTGTTGCGCATTTTGTCGGCAGTTGGTCGCGAATAAGATGATGGCGGAAAAAAATAAGGCTTTCATAATTTTTATATGAATATTCAAAATTACTAAAATAAGAATGCACAACCGAAATTGTGCATTCATTAAAAATTCTAATTCTTTTTTGTACTCATTTACAAAATCAGCATTGCGTCACCATAGGTGAAGAATTTGTATTCATTTTTAATGGCTTCTTCGTAAGCGTGCATCACGAAATCTTTCCCTGCAAATGCCGCGACCATCATCAACAAAGTCGATTTTGGCGTGTGGAAATTGGTAATCATTGCATTTGCGACTCCGAATTCGTGTGGTGGGAAGATAAATTTATTGGTCCAACCGTGGTAAGCACCAATTTTTTTGTTGGAAGAAACTGAGGTTTCCAAAGCGCGCATTGTGGTGGTTCCTACTGCGCAAACTCTTCTTTGTTCAGCAACGGCTTTGTTAATAATATCAGCATTTACCTGATCAATAATAGCTTCCTCAGATTCCATTTTGTGTTTGCTCAAATCTTCCACTTCAATCGGGTTGAACGTTCCTAGGCCAACGTGAAGCGTAACTTCAGCGAAATCGATTCCTTTGATTTCGAGTTTTTTCATCAAATGTTTCGAGAAGTGCAAACCGGCAGTCGGAGCTGCTACAGCACCTTCGTGTTTTGCGTAGATGGTTTGGTAACGTTCAGCATCTTCCGGTTCAACTGGTCTTTTGATGTACTTTGGAAGTGGAGTTTCACCCAGTTCCTTTAATTTAGCACGAAATTCTTCGTAAGAACCATCATACAAAAATCTCAAAGTTCTTCCTCTAGAAGTCGTGTTATCGATCACTTCAGCAACCAAAGATTCGTCTTCGGTGAAGAATAATTTATTTCCGATTCTGATTTTTCTTGCAGGATCTACCAACACGTCCCAAACTCTGGTTTCTTTATCGAGTTCTCTTAACAGAAAAACTTCGATTTTTGCGCCGGTTTTTTCTTTGTTTCCGTACAATCTTGCTGGGAAAACTTTAGTATTGTTGAAGATGAAAAGATCGTGCTCATCGAAATAATCGACTACATCTTTGAATAATTTATGCTCAATGGTTTGTGTTTTTCGATCCAAAACCATCAGTTTCGATTCGTCTCTATGCTCAGCGGGATGTTCTGCCAAAAGTTCTTCCGGTAAATGGAAATTGAAATCAGATGTTTTCATTTTTTAAATTACGGTTTAAAAATTAATATCCGAAAACCCAATGATTTCCGGCCTGCAAATATACGACATTGAGGAGGCTTTGTCAAGTTTATTATTAAAACGCAATTTTTTTAAAAATTTCATTATTGCGGAACAGTCAAATCCAGACGTACATTTTTGTACTCAGCTAAACGAAAATCGCAGCTACAAGGCGGATAATTACATGTGTACTTCGCATTTTCAACAATTATATTTTCATCAATGTTAATATTTTTCTCATTTTCGAAAGGATGCATTATTGCAATTCGAAATACTGGAAACAAATTTTTATTGGCTTTTTTAAAGGAAAATTGATATTCTTTACTCGGTTTTTTAGCTTTTCTGGTTTTAAAAATTTTCAAGGTTGCTCCAGTATTGCTTTTGTTACTCCATTCATATCGATAGTGATTCTGAGATATAGGGTGTTTATGTAAACTATTCGTTTTTATATATTTAAAACTAAAAATAATTCCCTTTCCATTTTTAATTTCAGTTACCTCAAACTCGTGTACTTTGTTTTGCTCCTCATCCGTAAGATAGGCATAGAAATTTTCTGAACCTCGTAAAAGTCTTAAATAATAATTGAAATTATCGGTATTAAAATAGTTCACAACTTCATTCTGTACATTCTCATTTTTACCAACCGCAATATATTTGGTAAGAAAATCAAATGAATAAGTCTGTGAATTACCTATTGCAAAAAGCAGTAGAAAAGTAAAAGCATAAATTTTTTTCATAAAAACGATTTTAAGATTTCCCATTCTCTGAGTTTTTTTTCGAAGGAAATCGTGTGAAGTGGACTGGTTGACGGCAAAACGAATATAGGAATTGCACATTCTTTTCCCATTATTTTTTGTAAATTTTTAAATGATTTCTGCCCATTGCAAAAAATAGCTTTAATACTTGGGTAGTTTTGCAGCAATTGCTGAATATCGTTCGCTTCTTCATTTCTAATTTCAGAATCTAGACTTCCTTTTCGTTCGCAAGTATCGATTACATCCCAAAGAGCAATATTATTTATTTTTAAAAATTCTAATTTTTCACCATAATCTGACGTCAAATTTTCATTAAATAAATGAAAAATAATCTTCCAAAATTGGTTTTGAGGATGTGCGTAATATTCTTCCATCTCCAAAGATTTCGCGCCCGGTACAGAACCTAAAATTAAAATTTTGGCATCTTCCGAAACTATTGGATCAAAGGAAGAAATTCGGTTTGGCGACTCTTTAAAATTCATTTGATTTTTTTTGCAACT
Organism: Kaistella haifensis DSM 19056; assembly: GCF_000735695.2. GTDB lineage: Bacteria > Bacteroidota > Bacteroidia > Flavobacteriales > Weeksellaceae > Kaistella > Kaistella haifensis. The sequence continues at coordinate 13,686 of NZ_JASZ02000021.1, read as the reverse complement.
AAATAATTTTTTGGGATGATTAATGCAGTTTTAAATATATTAAATTTTTAATTATGAAAAAATTATCATTAATTTTTGGAATGATGGTGTTGCTTTTTACGACAAGTTGTAGAGAAATCGCCAATTCAGTACTTGATGCATTACCACCTTTCGATGTTCCATTTACCACCAATGTAACTGTTCCGCTTGCAACTTTGAGTACAACTTCCTACACACGAACGCCGGAAATCCCGATGAATATTGATTTGGATAAATCAATTAAAGAAAACAACCCCAAATTTTCGATCAATAATCTAAAATCTGTAAAGCTCAATTCGTTGAATATGCAATATGTAAGTTCACAATTTGATACAAAGTTGGATGTCATTAAAGACGCAAAAATTTACATCAAAGCACCAAATCTTCCGGAAAAGTTAATTGCAACAGCATTGAACAATACGAATCCAGATACGATTACTTTCACCGTTGCCAACGAAGAACTCTTGGAATATTTTCGAACTTCTCAGAATTCATTGATTTTTGAAATTCAAGGCAGCAGACTTTCGGCAGACCAAATTACTCTGAAAATCAACTCAGGTTTCAATGTGAAAGTTCAATTATAAAAAACACAATTTCTTATATAACAAAAAAGCTTCCGAACAATTTCAGAAGCCTTTTTTTTATTTGAAAGTCCGATTACAGGGTTTCTCTTAACCAATCGAAAAATTCTCTCTGCCATACCAGACCGTTGTGAGCGTTCAAAACCCAGTGATTTTCGTTCGGAAAATACAGGAATTTCGCCTTCAAACCGTGAAGTTTTGCAGCTTGAAATGCTTCCTGACCTTGCTCATAGGGCACTCGATAATCGATTCCGCCCTGGATGATCATCATTGGTTTATTCCATTGATCCACAAAGTTAATTGGATTGAATTCGGTGAAAGCTTTAGGAAGCGGTTTTTCCATTGGACTTCCCACATCCCAATTGGCAAACCATAATTCATCGGTTGTTAGCGCCCAAGATTTCATATCGAACAACCCATCGTGCGCGATGAAGGTTTTAAAACGATTATTGTGAATTCCCGCCAACATGAAAACGCTGTATCCACCGTAGCTCGCTCCTACCGCTCCCATTCTATCGCCATCTACATAAGGTAATGTTTTCGCGTAATCTGCGGCAGCAAGATAATCTCTCATCGGTTGACCGCCCCAATCTTTCGAGATTTCCTCGTTCCATTGTGTTCCCCAACCCGGCATACCTCGGCGGTTTGGTGCGACTACGATATATCCATTAGCAGCCATCAAAGCAAAATTCCATCGGGTGCTGAAAAATTGGGTTAAAGCTGATTGTGGACCACCTTGGCAGTATAAAAGGGTAGGATAATTTTTGTTAGGATCGAAATTTGGTGGATAATGGAACCACACTCCCATTTCTTTTCCGTCGGTGGTTTTCACCATTTTCAACTCAGATTTTCCGGGAGTTAATTTGGCGTAATTATGTTTGTTGATATCTGTAACCTGCTTCATCTCTCCGTTTTTTAAATCAACAGAAAACAAATCCGGATTGTGATTGATATCGGTTCTGGTAACTAATAATGTATTTTTGTTCTGCGCCAAAATTTCATTAACATCAAAATCTCCTTTGGTTATCTGTTGGATTTTTGCGGTTTTCGGATTTAAAGAGAAAAGTTGCTTGGTACCTCTAAACGCTGTGGTATAATAAATCGTCTTAGAATCTGCAGCCCAAAAAACGTCACCTACTACACTTTCGTCCCAATCTTTAGTAAGGTTGGAAACTTTTTGAGATTTCCAATCCATGATTTTGATATCGTTTTTATCCGCTTCATAACCATCTCTTTCCATCGACATCCACAAAAGAGTTTTTCCGTCCGGTGAAAATTTCGGTCCCATATCGTACCCCTTATTGCTTTCTGTAAGATTTTTGGTCATACCTGAACTCAAATCATACACGAAAATATCAGTATTGGTAGATTTTGCATATTCAGTGCCGCTCAATGGTTTAGTAACATATAGCAATTGGCTAGAATCCGGACTCCAAATAAAATCTTCAGCTCCACCAAATGGTCTTTGCGGTGAATCCCACATTTTTCCTTCAAGCAAATCCTTAGCATTTTCTACGTTTTGTGAAACATTTACGACAAAAACATGGTTGTATTTTCCTTCATTAAAATAATCCCAATGACGGTGATTGAGGTCGGTATAAATGTGCGCGGTAGTTTTCGGAACATCCGAATATTTATCCTTTCCCATCACTTTTTCAACCAAAACCTGCTTGCTGAATGCTACTTTTTTTCCATCAGGAGAAATTACAATATTATCAGCATCACCAATGGTGTAGAATTCTATCCATGTTTTTCCGGCATCTTTCGATAGAAAAATTTTATCTCCTTCCTGAGCATAAATTCCGTTTTTATCCCACTGGATCAACGCTTTTTTACCTAAATCCAGATTCGTAGATTCTGCCGTTTCTATGTTAAAAAAATAGTTTTTCTTATTATTCTTTTCGGTTTTTAGGTCGGTTTTCCCGATGGAATAAATTAAGGAAGACTGATCCGGAGAAACTGCGGTAACACTTAATTTATTGAGCGTCCAAAGAATTTCCGGCGTCATAACATTTTGTGCATTCATAAGAAAAGGTGCTGCAATAGCGAGAATGGTGTGTTTTAGCTTCATAAAAATTAATTTAAAAAACTGCAGTAAGAAATTCCAGACTGCAGTTTGACAAATATAAAGAAAATTAAGCCGATAAATTATTGCACAAGCTCAAGTTCTCTAAGGTAATCTTCAGTATTTTCGGGCGAAATCATGTAAGTTTTTCCGGATTTCATTGTGATTTGTATTTTCTTGTCGAGATTCGTGACATACCAAACATCGTTTCCGTTGAAATAACCGAAATAACCAAACAATCCTCCAACGCCAAAGGTTCGGATGTTGAATTTTTTTCCCGTAATGATGTCTAATTCTGCAATTTCTTCTCTTTTAATTTTAAAATTCACAAAATTGTTTTTAATTAAAATATTCTTCTGCGCATCCACAGAAATTTCCGGAATCATCAAATAGGACGAAATTAATGCAATGCAAACTACCGCCACAGGAAATAGTAGAAAAAAAGCTTTTTCGGTAAAAATTTCATAACCGCCAAAACCAATTACAACAAGGCAAATTAAACCAAAAAGAATAGTAAAAATCTTGGTTTGAAGATCCATTTTGGCTGTCGGAAAAGTTTTCATTTTCTCAAAATAAAAGGAAAAATTGAAGTTGAAATTAGTCTTTTGAGGAAGTATAAATCCCGCTGAGCAATGATGTGATTAATGAAAGTGCGATGCTGAAAATAAATGCCCACCAGAATCCATCAACTTGCATCCCATCGATAAAATAATCGGCAATTAAAATTACCAAAGCATTGATTACTAGAGAAAAAAGTCCGAGGGTAAGAATTGTTAATGGTAATCCTAAAATTTTCAGAATTGGAGTAACAATTAAATTTAAAACACCTAAGACGATGGCAAAAACAATTGCCGTAGAAAATCCATCGATGTGAACACCTGATAATACTTTGGTAAGGAAAAAAGCAACTATAGCAGTTACTAAAAGTCTGATAATTAAGTTCATATAAATTATAATTTAGTTAATACATCGTTTGATATTTTCTTAAATGTCATGGATTTTCCGATCCATTTGAATTTCCAAAAACCTCGTACTTTTAAGATTCCATCTTTGGTTAAACTAGCGGAAGAATCCCAATATCTACCGCAGGTGGCATCATAGATTTTTCCATTTTCCCACGAATGATTGTGAGCATTATAGCGCAATCCTTCTAGAATTTCCATTCCGAGTATTTTTCTTTTACGAAGAGCAGGGTTGGGATTTTCCGTATCGTAGCGCATATTCATAGGTTTTCCGCTGCCCAAAGTTTGATCGAACCATAGTACTTTTGCCCGAAATTCATCATTTAATTTATACACTTCTACCGCTACACTTTTATCCGTGGCAAGCCAACTTCCCAAAACTAAATCTGCTTTGGATTGGCCACTCACAGTAAAAAAAATGAGGTTGAATGCTATTAAAAAAAATCTCTCCATTTTCCAAAGCAATATACAAGATTTTTGCCATTTTTTTAAGTTAATTCATGAAATTTTTAAATTTTAATTAAAAAAATACCATAATAGAAAAATCCCAACTCAAAGCGGGGATTTCATCATACGTAATCATATTTTCTTAGAAACTTAGAACTCTTACATCAATTCTTCTGTTTTGAGCTTTGCATTCATCGGTATCATTGGCTTCGCATACCGGGAATTGCGAACCATATCCTTCCACTTCTATTCTGTCGGCAGAAATTCCCATTTCTAGCAATTTCAATTTTGCAGTTTGTGCACGAAGGTTTGATAATTTCAAGTTGCTACTTTCGTTTCCGGTATTGTCGGTATATCCACCTAATTTCACTTTAAGATTAGGATACGCATTCATGATTTCGGCCAAATTATTTAGTTGCGCTTCGGAACCAGGCTTCAAATCTCCGCTTCCACTTTGGAAATAAAGGTTTTCAATGGTGTACCATTGGTTGGGATTTAGAATTTTTTGATCTTCCAATTTCACTCCGTTATACATGGCATATAACTGGCTGTTTTCTCCGATAGCAATGGATTTATTGGTTAATTTAATTTCTTGAATATCACCAGTATCGTACACGAAATCTCCTTCTTCATTCAGGCTACCTTTTACTTCTTGGGCTTCTAATGAAGTTCCTGCGTTCATTCCTTGGACAGCAACAGTTGTAGCGGCCATAGTTCCAGCATTTGCCATCAAAGATTCTAATTTTAATTTTCTGTTTTCCTCGATTTTATCTTTATGTAAAATAGCCAATGTAGGCGCTATTACCAATGAAACAATCGACATTAATTTGATTAAAATATTCATCGAAGGCCCGGAGGTATCTTTGAACGGATCTCCGACTGTATCTCCGGTTACGGACGCTTTGTGAGGATCAGAACCTTTGTAATAAGTTTGTCCATTGATATCAACACCTTTTTCAAAAGATTTTTTTGCATTGTCCCAAGCTCCACCAGCGTTATTCTGGAACATTCCCATCAACACGCCAGAAACAGTAGCTCCTGCTAAAAATCCACCTAAAACTTCAGGCCCAAAAATAAAACCAACAAGAAGTGGGGAAACGATCGCAATTGCTCCCGGAAGTAACATTTTTTTAATGGAAGCATCCGTAGAGATCGCGACACATTTCTCGTACTCAGGGGTGGCTTTTCCTTCAAGAATTCCGGGGATTTCTCTGAATTGTCGTCTCACTTCCTCCACCATGGCCATTGCAGCTTGCCCAACAGCGGTGATGGCTAATGAAGAAAATATAAACGGAATCATTGCTCCAACAAACAATCCAGCTAAAACATCAGCGCGATAAATATCAATTCCATCGATACCCGCAATTCCAACGAAAGCTGCAAATAAAGCCAAAGCCGTTAATGCTGCTGATGCGATTGCAAAACCTTTTCCTGTTGTAGCGGTAGTATTTCCAACAGCATCCAAAATGTCTGTTCTTTCTCGAACTTCCTTCGGTAATTCGCTCATTTCGGCAATACCACCAGCGTTATCAGCGATAGGACCGAAAGCGTCAATTGCTAATTGCATTGCAGTTGTAGCCATCATTCCGGCTGCTGCGATTGCGACTCCATAAAGTCCTGCGCAAAGAAAAGATCCATAAATTCCACCAGCTAAAACCAAAATCGGTAATAAGGTAGATTCCATTCCGACAGATAAACCACCAATAATATTGGTTGCGTGACCAGTTGAAGATTGTTTTACGATACTTTTTACAGGTCTTTTGCCCATTGCGGTATAATATTCGGTAATGATACTCATCAATGTTCCTACAATTAATCCTACTATGATGGCTCCGAAAACACCCATTTTTGTGAATTCATGACCTCTTAAAGTCATTGTTTCCGGCAATAAATAATTAACAAGAAAATAAGAGGAAACCGCTGTAAGTACGATACTTCCCCAATTTCCTAAATTCAAGGCATTTTGCACAGGTGCCGTATCCAATTCTGTTTGATCTGCAATTTTCACAAATAAAGTTCCAATCATTGAAAAAATAATTCCCGTTCCTGCGATAAGCATTGGCAAAAGAATCGGTGCATACCCACCGAATGCATCTTGGGAAAAAGTTTCTCTACCCAAAACCATTGTTGCTAAAACAGTTGCTACATAAGAACCGAACAAATCCGCTCCCATTCCGGCAACATCACCTACGTTGTCGCCCACGTTATCCGCAATTGTAGCTGGATTTCGGGGATCATCTTCCGGAATTCCAGCTTCTACTTTACCTACTAAATCAGCACCCACATCGGCTGCTTTGGTGTAAATACCGCCACCTACTCTTGCAAAAAGCGCAATCGATTCTGCTCCCAATGAAAATCCGGTAAGAATTTCGATGGTTTTTTCCATTTCATGAGAATCAACGGGCGAACCTGGCGCGAAAATTTGCTTAATGATCAGGTATAAAGCACCTAATCCCAAAACCGCCAAACCAGCAACCCCCATTCCCATGACAGAACCACCTGTAAAAGAAACTTTCAAAGCTTTAGATAAAGAGGTTTTCGCGGCTTCGGCAGTTCTAACATTAGCTTTGGTGGCGATTTTCATCCCAATAAAACCTGCTAATGCCGAAAGAATTGCGCCAACAATAAATGCCAATCCTATACTCCAATGGGAATTAGCATTCGATGCGCCCATCACACCAAGCAAAATAGATACAATGACCACAAAATACAGCATGATTTTGTATTCTGCTTTTAAGAAAGCCATTGCACCATCCGCTATGTGACCGCTGATTTCTTTCATCCGATCGTTTCCCGCGTTTTGTTTACTCACCCATGCGCTTTGAACAAAGGTGTAGATTAAGGCCAAAATACCAAAAATAGGTACTAAAATAAATAGATTCATAGATTATTTTTTAATGTTAACAAACTGTTAAATAAAACCTTAAATCTAAAGTACACATTTATTTTCAATTACTTGTAATTTTTTTTCATGATGAAAATCAACAAAAAAAAACAGATGCGAACACCTGTTTTTACTATAACTGAGAAGTATTTTGGATTAACCTCCAAATTTACTTGCATAATCTTTTTGAGAAGCTTTGATCACTTTTTTAGCATGTTCAGCTCCGTAAACTTCCTCGATTCTACATTTTGCCGGCTCATCCGGAAGATTTTTGTAGGTCAAGAAGTAGTGCATCAATCTCTTGATTTCAGCTTGTGGTAATTCTGTAACATCGCGGAAATGCCCAAAAGCGTGATCACCCTTCATCACCGCAACGATTTTATCATCTGCTTCTCCTTTATCAATCATTTTGAAACCTCCGATTGGAATTGCCTCCATCAACATTCCTCCTGCGTGAATATTGTGCGAACTTAGCACACAAATATCAAGTGGATCTAAATCTCCAACAGTAACATCTGTTGCACCACTTTCGATGGCCAATTTCAGCACTTCATCGTGGCAATACGTTCTTGGAATAAATCCGTACAAAGCTGGAATAATATTGGAAAACTGTTGCGGACGGTCAACTTTAAGGTAACCACTTTGTTTATCGATTTCGTATTTGATGGTATCGGAAGGAACGATTTCTACAAAAACGTTCACAACATCTGGCGCTTCTGCACCTGCAGAAATCCCATGCCAAGGATGTGCTTTAAAATTTGGTATCATTTATTTATATTAATTTACTATTAAATTTTCTTTTCTTAATTCTTCTAAACAATTCGCGATGAAATCTTCTTCATTCATATAATTCATCAAAAAAATTGTTTTATAATCGTCCAAAGATAAATTGTTGCCTAGATTTTCATAGGTTTTATGAAGCAAATGCAACATGTTATTTTTGCAATTGACTACATTTTTCCAAGTTTTAGCGGTGATATAAAGCTGTTGTGATGCATTATAATCAAATTCGTCATTAATCGTCTTTTCAATTAGAAAAACAAATTCGTGAGGAGCAAGATTTTTATCAAATTTTGTGACTAAATTCGAGGGTTTTAACCTCTCTAAAAAAAGGGTGAGCCGCTCGTAAGCATGAACCCGCTGTTCGGAATTGCCTTTAATTGTTAATAATTTTATTTCCTGATTTTTGAGTTTAATATAGCTAAAAACAAACTGCCTGATGAAGACCACAAATGGCAATGCTACCAACAGAGCAAAAGCATACGGAAAATAAGGCGAATCGATCATAAACAATAATAAGAGTGCAAAATTACGACTTTTTAGCTATTCTAGAAAAATTACTTTTTAACGATTTTTTTTGGTTAAAAACAAATATGAATGGGAAAATAAATTTATTTAAAAATAAGTTCAACTTAAAAACAATATTTTTTTCACCAACTTTTTCTTTGAATTTTGAATGGCTGAATAAGGCCTTAATTCCGGCCGAAAACCACGAAAAAACTCTTCTACAGAAGGAATTTCGCTCCCTTCAAAATCGAAAATTTTAGTTTCAATATGATTTTTTATTGCGTGATCTATGAGCACCGAAGCTCCGCTCAATTTCACGAAGTTTTTATCATTAAATGTTCCCAAAAGCGTCACCGACTGCGAACTTACATGCAGTGCAATCAAATTAATCATCTTTTTTTGATAGTAAAATGCATAAAGCTGAAGTGTATTTTCATGAAAAAATGCTTCAAAAATCCTTATAAAATCAGCCAAATCACTTTTTTTATTTGCTCCCATCATATTCTTTTCGATAAAGTGTTTGGCTTCATCAAAATGAACATCACCTGAAAGCTGAGATTCCTCCAAAACTTCTGGATCCAATCGTAGTTTTCGTTTTCTTTTCGGAGAATATTTTTTTTGAACGTTCTCATATTGATTAGGAAAAATAAGGAAATTTTTTCTTTGGTTTAAATGCTTCGAAAAACCGTTTTTATCATTAAAAGCATAATACCAAATCCGATATTTTTTCTCAAAATATTTTAAAAACAAATCATTAATTTCGACTGAATCCGATTCTGAAAAAACACCAAGTTGCTGACAAAGTTTAGGATTTACTACAATCTTGATGCCCATTTTTCGGATGTAAGGAACCGGCATTAAGGCCTCGTAGTCTTTATAAACGAGAAGTTCCCATTTTTTTTGTGAGGTAATATCCAAATACTGTTTTTCTGCCGAATATTTATATTGTTCCGATCGCAACAGGCATTCTTCATATTTACCAAAATCTATTTCTTGGTACTTTAATCGTCTTATCATAACAAATTTTCATCAGCAAAACTGAAATAAGAATTTTGTGAAATAATTAAATGATCCAACAGTTGAATATTTAGTAATTTTCCCGCATCGCTGATTTGTTTGGTAATTCGCAAATCCTCTTGGCTGGGCTTCAGATTTCCGGAAGGGTGATTGTGGGCAATGCCAATTGCGGTGGCGAAACATTCCAATGCAGTCTTAAACAAAATCCGGATATCAACAACCGATTGGTTAATTCCTCCAGAAAAAAGTCTCGATTTTCCTAAAACTTTATTGTTTTGGTTTAGAAAAACTACCCAAAATTCCTCCGTTTGCAAATCTGATAAATACGGATGTAAAACCGAATAAAAATCTTTGCTGTCGCTGATTTTCACTCTTTCTGGAACTTCTTGTGAAGCTCTTCTTCGGCCAATTTCTAGTGCAGTGGCTATCGAAATTGCTTTCGCCTCGCCTATTCCTTTAAATTTCATCAAATCCGAAATCGAAAGTAAGGATAAATTATGCCAATTATTTGCTACAGAATTCAGAATTTTTCTACTTAAATCCACTGCGGAATCTTCCCGATTTCCACTTCCCATAATGATTGCCAGCAATTCTGCATCAGAAAGAGAATTTTTACCTTTCAGTAAAAATTTTTCCCGTGGTCGGTCGTCTTCAGCTAGAAACTTTATGGACATGGTGAAGGTTATTTAATGCTGAATATTCAATCTTTTAAAGTTACTAAAAAAAATTAGGAATGGGAATTCCAATTACAATTAAGAAATGATTTGACCATCTTTCATGACAAATTTTCGATCTGTAATGGCCGCTAAACCCGCATTGTGCGTTACGATAACAAATGTTTGGTTGTACTTATCACGAAGATCAAAAAAAAGTTGGTGCAAATCGTCTGCATTTTTGGAATCTAAATTTCCTGTGGGTTCGTCTGCAAAAATAATCTTCGGTGAATTGATTAATGCTCTTGCAACCGCGGCTCTTTGCGCTTCACCACCCGACATTTCGTTGGGTTTATGATGAAGTCGGTGCGCGATATTCAAATCTTCAAACAGTGAGTATGCTTTTTCCAAAGACTCTTTTTCATTTTTCCCGGAAATTCTGGTCGGTAGCAATACGTTTTCTAAAGCCGTAAATTCCGGTAGAAGTTGATGAAATTGAAAGACAAAACCAATATTTTCATTGCGAAATTTAGAAAGTTGCCGGTCATTCATATTAATAAAGGACTTCCCTGCCAAAGCGATTTCTGTATCGAAATTTTTAGGATCCGTGGGAGTATCGAGCGTTCCAAGAATCTGCAGAAGTGTAGATTTTCCGGCGCCGGATTCTCCAACGATAGAAACAACCTCTCCCTCCAAGATATGAATATCGACTCCTTTCAAAACCTCTAAATCTCCGTATGATTTATGAATATTTTTTGCTCTTATCATAACTTCAAAAATAGTGAAAATGATTGTAATATTTAAAGAAAAAAATCCTTCCAAAAATATTTTGAAAGGATTTTGAAATATGTTTTATGAAAACTAGAGCAATAGAGTCAAAGGTTGCTCCAAATAAGTTCTCAAAGTTTGCAAAAATTCTGCTCCCGTAGCGCCATCGACTACTCTGTGGTCACATGCCAATGAAAGTTTCATGGTGTTTCCAACAACGATTTGACCATCTTTCACGATAGGTTTTTCTATAATTGCACCTACGGAAAGAATCGCGGAATTCGGTTGATTGATAATTGAAGTAAAGGTTTCGATACCAAACATTCCAAGGTTGGAAATAGAGAAAGTAGAACCTTCCATTTCATTGGCTTTCAAACCTTTAGACTTCGCTCTACCTGCCAAGTCTTTTACCGCAGCGGAAATCTGATTGTAGTTCATTTGATCTGCATTTTTCAAAACAGGAACCACCAAACCATCTGGAATTGCTACTGCCACACCAATATTGATATTACCGTGGTGAACAATTTTATCAGCATGCCATGTAGAATTCACTTGTGGATGTTTTCTTAATGCCATTGCGGTAGCTTTAATCACCATATCGTTAAATGAAATTTTGGTATCCGGTAGGGAATTAATTTCTTTTCTGGCCTCAATTGCTTTATCCATGTTGATTTCTACAATCAGATAATAATGTGGCGCAGTGAATTTACTTTCAGAAAGTCTTTTTGCGATGATGTTTCTCACCTGAGAATTTGGAGTTTCAGAATCTTCTCCTTGAACAAAATTCATTACTTGCGGAGCTTGTTTTGCCTCGGCTTGAGCCGGTTTCGGTTGATTTGAAGAAGTTGCAGCAGGGCTGAAACCTTCAACATCTTTTTTAACAATTCTTCCGTTTTCACCCGTTCCTTTCAAAGCATGAACATCGATGCCTTTTTCCTCCGCAATTTTCTTGGCTAAAGGAGAAATTGCAATTCTTTCATTTGATGAACTTGCAACCGGCGCAGTTTGTGACTCCGTCAATTTTTCTACTTTCTCTTCAGCAACTGGTTGAGATTCGGATTTTTTTCCACCTCCGGAAAGAATTCCGGAAACATCAGTTCCTGCTGGACCAATAATAGCTAAAACCTCATCTACAGGGCTTGCCCCCCCTTCTTCGGTACCGATATATAAAAGATTTCCGTTGAATTCTGATTCGAAATCTTGAACAGCTTTATCTGTTTCTATTTCTGCTAAAATATCGCCTTCTTTAACGGAATCTCCTACTTTTTTATGCCATTTCGCTACTTTTCCTTCAGTCATTGTATCCGAAAGACGAGGCATGGTAATAATTTCAACACCTGCAGGAACTTTAGCAGCAGTTTGCGCTTCTTCTTTTTCCACAGGTTTTGTAGTTTTCACAGCAGTAATATTATCTTCAGTTTTATTTTCTTCGGGAATTCCTGCAGCTTCATTTCCACCTTTTAAATCTGAAATATCTTCACCTGCCTCACCGATAATAGCCAAGACCGCATCAACGGGAGAAGATCCACCCTCTTCGGTGCCGATGTATAGAAGTGTTCCGTTGAATTCCGATTCGAAATCCTGAACGGCTTTATCGGTTTCAATTTCAGCCAAAATATCTCCTTCTTTTACTGGATCACCAACTTTTTTGTGCCATTTAGCCACTTTACCATCCGTCATTGTATCGGAAAGACGCGGCATTGTAATTACTTCAGCCATATATTTTTCTTATTTAAAATTTAAAAACGATTGCGAGAAAGTCTGTTTTCGTTTTCAAAATAAATGATTAATTATTTTCTAATTTATTAAGGAATGGATAATCTTCTTGCGCGTAAACGTATGCGTACAATTTATCTGCAGTTGGATAAGGAGATTGTTCCATAAATTCTACACATTCTTCAACGAATTCTTTTGATTTTTCGTCAAGAGCACTTAACTCATCTTCGGTCGCCCAATTATTGTCCAGAATTTTTTTCTTCACGATTTCGATAGGATCATCCTTTTTATGCTCAGCTACCTCGTCTTTAGTTCTGTAAGGTTCCGCATCTGACATCGAGTGACCTCTGTATCGGTAAGTTCTTGCCTCGATAAAAGTTGGTCCGTCTCCTCTTCTTGCTCTTTCGATGGCTTCGTATGCCGCTTCAGCTACTTTTTCAGGATCCATCGCATCTACAGGAAAACATGGCATTTCGTAACCAAGTCCTAATTTGTAGATATCTTCGTGGTTAGCAGTTCTTTTTACAGAAGTTCCCATCGCATATTGATTGTTTTCTACAACGAAAACTACAGGAAGTTTCCAGTTCATCGCCATGTTGAAGGTTTCATGAAGAGAACCTTGTCTTGCTGCCCCATCACCGAAGAAACAGATATTCACGCCACCAGTTTCGAAATATTTATCAGCAAAAGCGATTCCTGCTCCCAAAGGAATTTGACCGCCAACAATACCGTGGCCACCATAGAATCTTTTTTCTTTGCTGAAAATGTGCATTGAACCACCCATTCCACCTGAAGTTCCCGTAGCTTTACCGCAAATCTCCGCCATAATCCTTTTCGGATCAACCCCCATCGCCATAGGATGGATGTGGCATCGGTAAGCGGTAATCATGCTGTCTTTTGTAAGATCCATTGCATGTGCAAAACCAGCGGGAATTGCTTCCTGCCCGTTGTACAAATGCAAAAACCCACGGATTTTCTGTTTGAGGTAAAGAGATCGGCATTTGTCTTCAAACCTTCTCCACATCGTCATTTCTTCATACCATTTAAGGTACACATCTTTTGAAAATTCTTTCATATTTAATCGCAATATTTAGCAAAAATAATAAAAATCTTTGTCTTTACTGCTAGCTTATCTTGATAAATATTAAGAGCCTGTTTAAAAATTAAATTAGAAAAATTCGTACGGCGTTTATTTTATAAAATAATCTTATAAAAAACTGATTGTCAGTTGTTTATGTTGTTTATTTTCCGTAACTTGTTGGTTACTAATCAATTAAATTACAGTGAA
>NZ_JASZ02000020.1 GCF_000735695.2 Kaistella haifensis DSM 19056 | reverse complement strand
CTTATCAAAAGCAGACAAAGCGCAAAAAATTTAGAACCAGAGCGGCAATAGAACCTATCATCGGACATTTAAAAACCGATTTTAGGCTGGCAAAAAATTACTTCATGGGAGAAACGGGACCACAAATCAATGCATTACTAGCTGCAACCGCTTGGAACATGAAGAAAATGATGGAACTACTGAAACAGAAAATTATTTTCTTATTTTATAAGATACAAATTATGCTGTTTTCTAATCCTGTTTTTAAATATAAATTAAATAGTGGGTTTTGTTAAGGAACGACTATATAACAACATAATTTCTAGTAAACTCTAAGTCCAGCTCTTGGTCCGGAAGTACTGGTAACTGCCATCATTCTCGCTTTTTGACCCGATGAGAACATATACATCGCTGCATCATCCACATAATCCATATAATTCATGAATTGGATCGATCTGTTCACGCCTCCACAAAGGTCATACTGAGGATAAGTTGGTTTTCCGAAGTTTTTGTCTTGTTGAGTTGGAGTATCATCTACAAAATCAGTTGCACAGTTTCCATCACCCCAAATGTGACGCAAATTCAGGTAATGTCCCACTTCGTGAGTTGCAGTTCTTCCTAAGTTATAAGGCGCTGAAGAAGTGTTTCCGAAATATTTCCCTGCGATTACCACGCCGTCATTCCAAAGCCCAGCCGATTCCGGGAATGTTGCATAGCCCAAAACACCACCCATTTCGCCAACAACCCATATATTGAAATAGTTAGCAGGCTTAAAGGCATCCTGACCTTTTGATGAAGTCTTCTTCATCGCATCATTTGTTTTCCACGAACGCACGGTTGTAGATTTACGGATTACACGATCCAACCGGAATTTAATTTTGGTATCACCAGCCGCAACAGAAGCAAATTCGGAAGGAATTTTATTCACGTCGGAATTTGTTCCTCCAAAATCATTATTCAGCGTTGCTATTTGTGAAGCAATTTGTGCATCAGAAATGTTTTCCGCGGAAGTTCTGTACAATACATTCACCACTACCGGGATTTCAACAGTTCCATCTGCCAAAACTTTTCCAAGCGCTAAATCATTAGCAAATTGCTTAGTTAAACTTTCGTTTTCCGTAAACTTGGCCATTAATTCAGGGTTTTTCGCTAAAGCTTCTTCCCTAATTTCTTCAGAAGGACAAACCCTTTGAGCACTTGCCCCACTGGAGTTTGCTGTTAAATCATTTCCTTCTTGATTAAGCAGGTTTTCATCACCCGCATTACACGCAACTAGCATTGACAAAGCAAATGCTCCCATTAACAATTTCTTCATAGTTTAAATATTAATTTTGAAGAAGCGAATTTATAGAGTTGGAAATTACTACACAATAGGTATTTCACAAATATTACAAATATATTATTGAAAAATATTTAATTAAATGAATTTCATTGTATTAATTTTTTAATAAATTGATTATTTATGTTGATTATAATCAAAATTTGATCAAAAACACCATTAAACAAACCTCAAAACATTTGAAAATTGAATAAAAATCATTTATAAAATTTCAAATTACCATGTAAATTCAATAAAAAAAGCGACCGAAATTCGATCGCTTTACTGTTATCAATATTTAAAAATTATTCCGTTGGTCGAAAAACCAATCCGGTTTCCTCGAAATAATCAAGGGTAATTCGATCGCCATCTTTGACGTTTCCGGCAAGAATTTCTTTGGACAATTTATTCAAAACTTCTTGCTGCAAAACTCTTTTCAGCGGTCTAGCTCCGAAACTCGGATCATAACCTTTTTTGGTTAGATAATCGATCGCATCTTCGGTAGCGGTCATAAATATTCCTCTTTTTTCGAGCATTTTATTGAAAGCACGAAGTTGGAAATGCACAATTTTTCCGATTTCCTTTTTGGTCAAAGGCTGGAAAAGCACAATTTCATCAATCCTGTTCAGGAATTCCGGTCTTAAAGTTTGTTTCAACAGCGTGAAAACTTCATCTTTGGTCTTCTCGACAACTTCCTTTACATTATCATCGGTAATATTTTCAAAATTTTCCTGAATCAAATGCGATCCCAAATTGGAAGTCATAATGATAATTGAATTCTTGAAATTCACCACTCTACCTTTGTTATCCGTCAATCTTCCATCATCCAAAACCTGCAGCAAAGTATTGAAAACATCCGGATGCGCTTTCTCGATCTCATCCAAAAGAACCACAGAATAAGGTCTTCTGCGAACCGCTTCCGTCAATTGACCACCTTCGTCGTAGCCCACATATCCTGGAGGCGCGCCCACCAAACGAGAGACGGAATGCCTTTCCTGATATTCACTCATATCGATTCTGGTCATGTTATTTTCATCATCAAAAAGAAACTCCGCCAAAGCTTTTGCTAGCTCGGTTTTTCCGACTCCGGTAGTTCCTAAAAAAAGGAAGGAACCGATTGGTTTTTTCTCATCATTAAGCCCGGCTCTGTTTCTACGAATCGCGTCGGCAACGGCGGAAATCGCTTCTTCCTGACCAACAACTCTTTTATGAAGTTCATCTTCTAAATGAAGAAGTTTTTCTCTTTCGGATTGCAGAAGTTTCGTTACCGGAATTCCGGTCCATTTTGAAATGACTTCCGCGATATCTTCAGCAGTAACCTCTTCTTTAATCAACTCATTTTCACTATTCTGCATTTCAAGCTCCAGCTTTTGAAGTTCTTCTTCTTTTTCCCGAAGTTTTCCGTACTGAATTTCAGCAACTTTTGCATAATCACCCACTCTGGAAGCTCTTTCAGCTTCTAATTTTAAAGCTTCAATTTCTTTTTTAATACGGGTAAGATCTTCAGATTTCTGTTTCTCTTTCAACCATTTTGCATTGATTTCGTTTCGTTGCTCCTGGATTCTGGCAATATCTTCTTTTAGATGGTTGATTTTCACTTCGTTTCCTTCTCTAGAAATCGCAGCGAGCTCAATTTCCAACTGCATCAATTTTCGGTCGAGAACATCAAGTTCTTCAGGCTTGGAATTGATTTCCATTCGCAGTTTCGCGGAAGCCTCGTCGATCAAATCAATCGCTTTATCCGGAAGATAACGATCGGTAATATAACGTTGAGATTGTTCTACAGCAGCAATGATCGCCTCATCTTTGATTCGAACTTTATGATGCGCTTCATATTTATCTTTGATTCCACGCAAAATCGAAATTGCAGATTCCGTGTCCGGCTCTTCTACCATTACTTTTTGGAAACGTCTTTCGAGCGCTTTATCTTTTTCAAAATATTTTTGATATTCATTTAAAGTCGTCGCTCCAATTGCTCTCAACTCCCCTCTTGCCAGCGCAGGTTTAAGGATATTTGCAGCATCCATAGCGCCTTCACCACCACCGGCTCCGACCAAAGTGTGAATTTCATCAATAAACAAAATAATTTGCCCATCAGATTTAATCACTTCATTCACTACAGATTTTAATCTTTCTTCAAACTCACCTTTGTATTTAGCTCCTGCGATCAAAGCCCCCATATCTAATGAATACAAAGTTTTATCCATCAAATTTTCCGGAACGTCGCCCGAAATAATTCGATGTGCAATTCCTTCAGCAATTGCAGTTTTACCAACTCCTGGTTCACCAATCAGGATCGGATTATTCTTGGTTCTTCGCGACAAAATTTGCAAAACTCGTCGAATTTCTTCATCACGGCCAATTACCGGATCTAGTTTTCCTTCCGCGGCGAGTTCATTGAAGTTTTTCGCATATTTGTTCAAACTTTGATATGTTTCTTCTGAACTTGCGGAAGTTGCTTTTGAACCTTTTCGAATTTCGCTAATCGCCATTTCCAGACCTTTTTTGGTAACACCCATGTCTTTCAGCATTTTCGAAACATCCGAATTCACATCAAAGAGCGAAAGCCAAAGATGCTCAATCGTCACAAATTCGTCGCCCATTTTCTTGGCAATGTTCGGTGCTTCTAGCAGAACGCGGTTTGCGGATTGGGAGAGATAGATATCCCCGCCCTGCACTTTAGGCAGTTTTTCAATGTTTTCGCGGTTTCGCTCTCTCACTAAATTAAGTTCAGCTTCTGATTTTTTCAACAAAAATTCAGAAATATTTTCATCTACCTGAAATATTCCTTCAAGCAAATGTTGAGGCTCGATACTCTGATTGCCAAATTCCATAGCGATTTGTTGCGCTTTTTGGATGGCTTCTTGAGATTTTACGGTGTATTGGTTTAAATTCATATTAATAATTTTTAATTTTTTTAGTTTATAAAATATTAAGAACCCACTGAAATTGATGAATTCTTAATATTGTTATCATTCATTTTGTTAATCGCTACATTGATCGCAAAAACTATTCTCAAAGCAAATTTCCTCATCTTCAAAGACAAATTTACCGAAAAAAAATATTTGAAAACAAATATATTAGGACAAAATTTCCGAAAGATTTTCGAAATGATTTCGTTAACGGACAAAAAGTTCGATATTTTTTTCTAAAAAAAACTCACTGAAAACTCGCGATTTTGAAAACCTCTTTTTTACCATTAAAAAATAAGTATATTTGTTAAAATCAGATTTTTTTAAGTTTTAGACTAAAATATGCATCATTTTCATCCATTAAAAACCATCAAAGTAGCGAAGGAAACGAACGATTCAGTGAATATCGCTTTCGAAATCCCTCAAAATTTACGACACAAATTTTCGTTCAAACAAGGACAATATTTGAACGTGAGATTTGTTTTTGGGGAAGAAGATTTGCGCCGCTCCTATTCGATTGTAAACGCTCCAACGGAAGGAAACACTTCCTTGGAAATTCTTGTAAAACATTTAGAAAACGGTAAAGTTTCGACTTTTTTAAACGAAAATTTAAAATCTGGCGACATAGTAGAAGTTTCCGCACCGATGGGACATTTTTACACTCATTACCATCCTTCCAACGAAAAAACTTACGTAGGAATTGCGGCAGGAAGCGGGATTTCGCCGGTGCTATCAAACTTAAAAGAAGCGCTTTACCAAGAACCAAAAAGCAAAGCATACTTGTTTTTCAGCAATAAAAGTCTCAACGATATTATTTTCAAAAAAGAAATTGATGAACTGGTGCATAAATTCGAAGGAAGATTGCAGGTTATTTATCTACTTTCTCGCGAAAAACACTTTGAAGACGAATTGTTTGAAGGGAGAATTTCTGCCAAAAAACTAAATCTTTTATTAGAAAAATTCACGGATATTCCGACTCAGGAAGCTACTTATTTTATTTGTGGACCTGCAGATATGATCAAGGAAGTTGCGGAATTTTTAAAAAAAGATAAAAAAGTTCCTTCACTGCAAATCATGTACGAATATTACGCCGCACCAGATGAAGATGAAAATGCAGAAATGAGTGATGAATTCAAGGGCATTCCAAATATCGAAAGCATGGTAACTTTGATTATTGATGATGATGAATATTCTTTCCACCTTAATTCAAAGAAAAAAAGCATTTTAGACCAAGCTCTCAATGATAAATTGCCGGTTCCTTTCGCTTGCAAAGGTGGAGTTTGCTGTACCTGCAAAGCCCAGGTGATGGAAGGCGAAGTTTTCATGGAGAAAAATTTCGCGTTGACCGAAGATGAAGTTGCGAGAGGTTTTGTACTAACTTGCCAATGTCACCCAACAACAAATGTGGTGATGCTGAATTACGACGTTTAACTCCATCCGAAACGGATTAAAAAAAACTATCAATTATGGCACAATGGAAATTTGCAAAAGCGATTAACGAAAATGAAGCTTTTAAGATTGACGGAACCAACATCTGGAATCATTACTGGCATTGCGTTAATAAAAAGGTAGAAGTAAAAGGACCTGACGGGGGAAATGTGTATTTTTTCAAAGAATACCAAATTGAAAACAACGACAAAATCATCAATTTTGTTGCTGGTGAATTCATCGATTCCAAAGTCGGAATTTACCTTAAAGATGATTTAAGCGATACCAAACTCTGATTTTTTAAATTTAATTAAAAAACAACGCATCCGCGGTGAAATATGGAACATTTAGAAAAATTTTTAGCGTACGTACAGGCAGAAAATAAAGTAGAACCTAAAGACGTAATGCCCGATGATTACCGAAAACTTTTAGTTCGGCAAATTTCTCAACACGCACATTCCGAGATTGTTGGAATGCTCCCTGAAGCCAACTGGATCACCAGAGCGCCATCACTTCGAAGAAAAATGGCACTTTTGGCAAAAATTCAAGATGAAGCCGGACACGGACTTTATTTATATGCCGCAACGGAGACTTTAAACAACGGAGAAATCGCCGCCGATCGCGATTCCACTTACAATGATATGCTTTCGGGAAAGGCAAAATATTCCAGCATTTTCAATTACCCGGCGCTTTCTTGGGCAGATATTGGAGCAATTGGCTGGCTGGTTGATGGCGCTGCGATTATGAATCAAGTAATGTTGATGGGAAATTCTTACGGCCCATATTCCCGAGCAATGGTAAGAATTTGCAAAGAAGAATCTTTCCACCAAAGACAAGGTTATGAAATTTTAATGACGCTTTGTCGCGGAACGAAAGAGCAGAAAGATTTGGCACAAGAAGCGCTAAATCGTTTTTGGTGGCCTGCACTAATGATGTTCGGACCAAATGACGACGCTTCGCCGAATTCACAAAAATCAATGAATTACCGTGTTAAACGCGAAAGCAACGATTCTTTAAGACAAAGATTCATTGATGTAACCGTTCCGCAAGCGGAGTTTTTGGGGTTGAAAATTCCCGATGAGCAATTAAAATGGAATGAAGAAACCGGACATTACGATTTCGGGGAATTGCCTTGGGACGAATTCATGGAAGTTCTGAAAGGAAACGGACCTTGCAACAAGAAACGTTTGGAAACAAAAAGAAAAGCACAACGCAAACATTCTTGGGTAAAAGAAGCTGCGATGGCGTACGCTTCTAAAATGAAAACTGAATCAATAAATAATTAATTCTCGAATTAACCCATTTCCAAATTCCTAAATTAAAAATATGATTTGGCAAGGACGCTTCGATGGTGAGGATCCACTATATCACAGGATTTTTCAAAGAGTATCTTTGGAGAACAATTACAACAAAATTTCGGAAAACGATTTTATTCTCCACGGTTTTGCCGTTGACGAAGGCGTAAAAAGAAACAAAGGAAGAGTCGGCGCTAAAGAAGGATGCGATATTATTAGGAAAAATACCGCAAATTTTCCGGTGGTAAATCCTGCATTTGTTTTAAAAGATTTTGGGAATATTACCTGCGAAGATCGAAATTTAGAAAAATCCCAAAAAGAACTCGCAAATAAAATAGCCGTTGTTTTAAAAAGAAAAGGAAAATCCCTTGTTTTCGGTGGCGGGCACGAAGTAACTTTCGCTCACTATTCTGGAATCAAACAAGCCTTTCCCGATAAAAGAGTAGGAATTATCAACATTGACGCCCATTTCGACAACCGAGAAGTTGACCCGAACATTGGTGCAAGTTCCGGAACCGGATTTTGGCAAATCGCACAGCAGGGAGAAATCCATTCACTTCATATAGGAATTCAGAAAAACTCCAACACTTTAAAGCTATTTGACATTGCCCATCAATTTGGAATGAAATATATCCTGGCAGACGAACTTTTCTTCGAAAACTTGCCCAACATCTATCAAAAAATCGATGAATTTTTAGCTGGAGTTGATGTTTTATACCTTACGATCTGTATGGACGTTTTCAATGCATCAATTGCACCAGGAGTTTCCGCAACTGCGTACAACGGAATTATGGCAGATTCCACTTTCATGCATTATTTCAAACACATTCTGAAAAATGAAAAACTCATTGCGATGGATATCGCAGAAGTTAATCCATCATTAGACATCGCCGAAAGAACTGCAAGATTGGCCGCGAGTTTAGCCAACGAATGGTTGATGAGTTGAAATTTACTTTGATGATATTCACGATTATACAAGACATTTCTTTCTTATTTCTATGATATCAAAATGATCAACTCATCGATTTACAAAGACTTTAATTTAAATAAAATGAGCTAAATTAGCTTAGAAAATTCATCTAAATCAAACGAGACCAAACGACAATTATTTATTAATTATGGTAAAAAAAAATCTTAGATGATAAAGAATTTTATATATTTGCACCAATTAACAATTAATTAAAAAATAAATTACTATGTCAGACATTGCATCAAGAGTAAAAGCTATTATCGCTGATAAACTCGACGTTGAGGAAACAGAAGTAACTCCAGAAGCAAGCTTCACAAACGATTTAGGAGCAGATTCTTTGGATACTGTAGAATTAATCATGGAATTTGAAAAGGAATTCAACATCCAAATCCCTGATGATCAAGCAGAAAAAATTACAACTGTAGGACACGCTATTACTTACATCGAAGAAGTAGTGAACAAATAATATTCTATTAACAAGAATCTAAAATTTATGGAATTAAAAAGAGTAGTAGTTACTGGTTTCGGAGCCATTACACCCATCGGAAATAATGCCAAAGAATACTGGGAAAACCTTGTAAAAGGCGTGAGCGGTGCTGCTCCTATTACTCTTTTTGATGCCACAAACTTCAAAACCAAATTCGCCTGCGAAGTCAAGAATTTCAATCCATTAGATCATTTCGATAAAAAAGAATCTAAGAAAATGGATCGAAATACCCAATTGGGAATCGTGGCTGCTCGTGAAGCTGTAGAGCATTCCGGAATTCTTTCGGATAATCTAGATAAAAACAGAGTCGGAGTAATTTGGGGTTCAGGAATTGGAGGTTTAGAAACCTTCGAAACCGAAGTTTTGGGTTGGGCAAATACCGAAATTCCCCGTTTCAACCCTTTCTTTATTCCTAAAATGATTGCGGACATAACCGGAGGACAAATTTCTATTGAATACGGCTTCCACGGTCCGAACTACACCACTGTTTCCGCATGTGCTTCATCTGCAAACGCACTTATCGATGCTAAAATGCTTATTCAATTAGGAAAGGCTGATGTAATCGTTTGTGGAGGTTCCGAGGCTGCAGTTACCGCAAGTGGCGTAGGGGGTTTCAATGCCATGATGGCACTTTCTACTAGAAATGATGATCCTAAAACAGCATCAAGACCCTTTGATAAAGACCGTGATGGTTTCGTATTGGGGGAAGGAGCTGGATCAATCATCTTGGAAGAATACGAACACGCAAAAAAACGAGGCGCTACAATCTATGCCGAATTGAAAGGCGGCGGAATGAGTGCTGATGCATATCACATGACAGCTCCACACCCTGAAGGTTTGGGCGCATACTTGGTGATGAAAAATTGTTTAGAAGATGCTGGTGTAACGGCCGACGAAGTAGATCATATCAACATGCATGGTACTTCTACTCCATTGGGTGACATCGCGGAATCTAATGCAATTTCCAAATTGCTGGGCGATCATGCATATGACATTCAGATTAACTCTACCAAATCAATGACAGGTCACCTTTTAGGTGCTGCAGGAGTGATCGAAGCAATCGCTGTCATTAACTCTATCATCCACAACACAGTTCCTCCTACCATTAATCATTTTAGTGATGATGAAAAGATAGACAGCCGTCTTAATTTCACCTTCCAAAAGGCAGTGGAAAAAGAGGTAAATGTTGCAATGAGTAACACTTTTGGCTTTGGTGGGCACAATGCGTGTGTACTTTTCTCCAAAATCTAATTGAAAATTTCTATGGAGTTAAAGAAATATTTTCCAAGATTCCTAGTTCACAGAAAAAAAATCCTTTCCGAAAAAGATTATTACCTAAGCACGGAGATCAGTAAAATTACCGGTTGCAGTGTGCAAAATATCAATCTTTATCGCGAGGCATTTTCTTTGAAAACCTCTTCAAAAAAACCAACTCAAAATTACGAAAGGCTGGAGTTTTTAGGAGACGCAGTTTTGGGTGCGATAATTTCCTGTCATTTGTTTTCTACCTATCCGCAAGCGAATGAAGGATATCTGACGCAAATGAAATCGAAAATCGTGAACCGAAAAAACCTCAACAAATTAGGAGAACATCTTGGTTTAACGAAATTTTTGCAGAACGATACTTCTTCTACATTGAGCGAAAATATCTCGGGCAATTTATTTGAAGCCCTAATTGGTGCTCTTTATCTTGATGTGGATTATGAAACCTGTAAAAAAGTTGTTTTAGAAAGGCTTTTAACCCCATCAGAAATCAACAAACTCGAAAATAAAATTGTGAGTTACAAAGGTTTACTGCTGGAATGGAGCCAAAAAAAGAAAGTGAGCATCAAATATGAAACCTGTGAGGAGTTTCAGGCCAATAAAAACCTGGTTTTCCGATGTCATGTTTGGCTAGATGACGAGAAAATATCAAACGCCACAGAAACATCCAAGAAAAAAGCAGAAGAAAAAGCTGCACAAAGAGCATTCTATATTTTAAACAAAAAACAAAGCATCATTGAAAACCCAAAAGATACTGCTTGATATTGAAGACGAAGATGAAAACATCTCGTTGGGCTTAGCAAGGCTGGCAATGGATATTCCGCCGCACGAGCTATTCTTTCACATCAATACCATCAATTCTTTTAATTTCACGCGCATCGATGATCTTGTTTACCACGGCGAATATTTCGAGTATCATTTCCCAAGATTTCAAGCTTTTCATAATGATTCCAAGGTTTGTATTCACTTTATAGGTAATAAATGTTGCCATTCTAAACAGAAGAAAATTGCCACAGAACTCTTTTCCGGCGAGTTTGAAAATAAATATTTGCTAGAACATTTTCAAGATGTTGATTATATCATCAAAACATCGGAGCCATTTAATGATTTTTCCTTAATTTTGCTCCCGGAAAATCTTATGTTCCAAATACAAGATTTTACCCTGAGTTCCGAAGAGGAACTTTATCACATATTTCAATATTATGAATAAATATTTAAAAAAGACAAAAATCATTGCCACCTTAGGCCCTGCTTCATCCGATAAAGAAACGATGCTGCAACTGATCCAGGCAGGTGTAGATGTTTTCAGAATAAATTTCTCCCACGCAGATTACGATTTAGTAAGGAAAAATGTAAACACCATCCGCGAACTGAACCAAGAATATGGCTACTCAGTGGGTATTTTGGGAGATTTACAAGGTCCTAAACTACGTGTTGGCGTTGTAAAAGAAGGTTCTTACCTCAATCCTGGTGATATTCTCACCTTTACCAACGAAAAAATCGAAGGAGATTCTACCAAAGTTTACATGACGTACCAAAAGTTTCCTCAAGATGTGAAAGTTGGTGAAAGAATCCTAATCGACGATGGTAAACTGGTTTTAGAAGTTATTGAAACCAACGAAATCGATACCGTACGAGCAAAAACAATACAGGGTGGGCCACTGAGTTCTAAAAAAGGGGTCAACCTGCCGAACACCAATGTTTCGCTTCCCGCACTTACTGAAAAAGATGTGGAAGACGCAAACTTCATGCTTGATCTGGAGCTGGACTGGATCGCTTTATCCTTCGTGCGCCATGCGCAGGATATCATCGATTTGAAAGAATTGATGAAAAATCACCCAACCAACAAGCACAAAACCCCGATCATTGCCAAGATTGAAAAACCAGAAGGAGTAAAAAACATCGAGCAAATCTTGGTAGAATGTGATGGATTAATGGTTGCCCGAGGAGATTTGGGTGTGGAGGTTCCTATGGAAGATGTTCCCGCCATCCAGAAAAACTTGGTAGAAATCGCCAGAAAATATTCTAAACCGGTAATTATTGCAACCCAGATGATGGAAACCATGATCACCAGTTTAACCCCAACCAGAGCAGAGGTCAATGACGTGGCAAACTCGGTACTTGATGGGGCTGATGCGGTGATGCTTTCCGGAGAAACTTCCGTAGGAAAATATCCGGTAGATGTAGTAAGCAACATGTCGAAAATTGTAAAAAACATCGAGCAAACTCATTTCTACCAAAGCAAGAACTCTCCGATCGAGCACGAATTCAATTGTGTTGACGAGCGTTTTATTACCAATCGGGTATGTTTGGCAGCAGTGAGAATTGCAAAAACAACCAACGTAGAAGCGATCATCACGCTTACCTATTCTGGTTATACCGCGTTTCAAATTTCGGCACACCGTCCGAATTCCAACATCATCGTATTCTCTTCCAACAGAAGAGTGCTTACGATGTTGAATTTGCTTTGGGGCGTACGTGCATTTTATTACGACATGCAGAAATCTACCGACGAAACCATTATTCAGGTGAATATGCTGGCGCACACCAACGGTTTTGTAGAACAGGGCGATTTCGTGATCAACCTGAACGCAACACCAGCTTACGAAGGTGGTAAAACCAATACCCTGAGATTAACGACGATTTAGAAATCGTTACGATATTTATAGCAATCCGTTCAATTCGTTGAACGGATTTTTTTGTTTAAAGAAATTTATTATATTTATCGTAATCAAAAAACACAAAGTTATGCCTATTACCAATTTGAACAATGCGCACCTGACAGAAGCTCAGGTAACCGCCGCACAAGATGCCCTAACCCAACTAGAAAATGCACTCGCGGTGCTTACGGTAACCCTTACCGCTGAAGAACGCAGCACCTATGGCAGTGTGAATGAGCAGAACAAACTGCTGGTGAACAAAGTATGGGACTACCGCCGCAACTCGCCCAACCTTTCGGTACCCGATCTGGATTGGGACGAATTTGAAAAAGATTACAACAGCCGACAGGTGATGGAAAATCTTCAGTACCGCCTGGATGCACTTTCGGAAAGAATTAAAAACGCAAAAATTCTGCACGATTACGACAATTACCAAAGCGCGCTGGATGATTATGCCTACACCACCTACAAAGCCGGTTCGCAGGCACCCGGTTACGAGACCAAGATGAATGAAATGAAACAGTTTTTCAACCGCTCGGGTAAAGGTAAAGAAAAGCCCGCTCCAGAAACCGATAGCCCAACCGCTTAGAACAATCCCCGGCATCAGCTGGGGATTTTTGTTCCCGAAAATATCGATTAATGCACATGTATGCGGTCTCACCGTGCATAGATGCGGTTCAAAGGTGCAAATTTGGGGTTCTTTGGCTAAAATTTGGGGTTCCGAACCTCACTTTTGGGGTGCGAGACCTTATTTTTGGGGTGCAGAGCCTCATTTTTGGGGTAGGCCACCCTATCGATGGGGTTTAAGAGCGGTGGTTCGGGTTGGCTTGAGAAAATTTTGAGGTGGGATACAGTTTTAAATTAGTAACATTTTCTTAGCTTCTCCAATTAATTTCTAATTGTTCGATTTTTATTTTATCCTTCACACCATGATTATGTTGTTCAAAATTGCCAGTATCAAAATTGCAAATCAAAGCTTCAACTACTGTCCGTCTGTTTTCTATATTTCCGCCGTTATGATAAAAGTGATCTTTAGTAACTACATTAAACCTTCCCCAAAATTTGTCAATCATTTCATTTTTACGCCAATCATTATGATGCCATGTTGAAAGAATGAATTTAGCTTTTGTTTCACTTAATAAATTAAATAATAGTTCCTCGTCATCCTCAGTCCAGCCATTAAAATAATCAACATGCCTACCATAGTAAGGTGGATCGCAATAGATAATGTCGTTTTCATTGGCTAATGGAATAATCTCTGCGAACGACTTATTTTGAAACATCCAATTAGGCTCGGTTTGAATAATTTGAGAAGTAATAGCTACTTGGTTAGTTATTTTAGTAACGTAAGCTTGCGCAAAACGGTCTGGTTTTTTACAAAACGGAATATTCCAGTGGCCTTTTTTATTAAATCTCATCATACCATTAAATCCCGCTCTGGATAAAAAGATAAAATCGTAAGGCGAAAATTCCTTATTAAAGCGTGAACGAATTTTTAGATAGTGTTCGTAACCATTATTCTCTGCCTTGCTTAAGATAGCACCCTCTTTTTCAAGATAGTCCTTCATCAAAGCTGCAGTAATTTCTTTCTTTTGTATACCCTTATAAAAATTTATGATATGCGGGTTTGTATCATTTAGCAAAGCCTTTTTATAACCTGAATTAAATGCAACCACTCCTGTTCCCAAGAATGGCTCAATCCATCTACCGGGAACTCTAGGTGCTAGATCCCTAATCCACGGGACAAGCTTTGTTTTTATGCCTTGGCTTTTAATAGGCGGAACTATAACTTTCATTTTGTGTTTTTTCTTGTAGTTGGACGAGTAACAATTTTATCCCAAAAGTCACTTCTTCCTTTAAACTCTAAAAAATCTTTAAGCGTAGTAATTTTTTTGGGCTCTCCATTTTTTAGCATTGTAGCAGACTCATAATTTATCCAATATTCATCAAACCATTCTTCTCCCAATTGACTAAAAATACCATTTTCTTTTCTAAGATCTTCAATGCTTAGAGTTGCTCCAATGTTCGCTGTATTTCCAGAGCCTTGTTTATCACTTGCAATCTTCCATTTTTCGGCAACAAAAAAGTCAAAATCTTTAATTACGGATGTAATTGATTTTAAATTTTTAACGGTCGTTACTTCCCTTTCTCCCACCATTTGATTCTCGGTTTCGTATTCCTCTTGAAGATCTTGGACTTGATATATTTCTGTATCCGAAGCATCATCCGACATATCTGTTCTAGTGTAGATTATACCCAAGCAAAAATGTGCGAGATATTCATTGTAAGGGTATTGTATATTTTTCTTTTTGTCTCTTTCTTTAAAGTAACTTCCATGGCTGCCCAAAGTAAAACTAGACACACCACTTTTCTTCCGGTAAGTGGTCTTTAAATCGACAGCAAATTTCACTTCCTGATATTTCTTATGTATAAAAGTTAGATCAGGGTAATAATTTTGATGCTCCGTAAGAATAATATTATAATTATTCTCTTCGGCGAATTGTAAGATTTGTGGGAATATGTGTATTTCAAGGATTTTAGAAACTATTTTTGTATCTGAAGATATGGTATAGATATTCTTATAGACATCTATAAAACCTTTTACCGACCAATCTCCATTTTCCGTGGAAACATATTTTTCCAGTTCTTCCGAAAAAATATTTAAAGCGTCCTTAAAATCTTTTTTAAACCTATTTTTAGTTTTTTTATCCATATTGCAAAGTTACTATTATTCCTTCATTTTTCAGACACATGTAGAAACAAGATTGGTTTAAGCTTCTACTTTATCAAAATATTAATATGCTTTTAATAAGTTGTTTTTGGAAACCGAACCCCTAGCCCTGATCGCAGCGGCTACCCCACAGCGAAGCCGCGGACGGCGAGGTACGAGCCGGGAGCGGCAGAGCGAGGAGTAATAGCGGAGAGCAGGTTCCCGGCTACAAAAAAAAATCCGCCCAGAAAATTCTGAACGGATTTGTATATCTCGAAACTTTCGAAACCTTATAGGTTTCAGAAACCTATAAGGTTTTGGCAGCCAGTCTTACATCATGCCCGGCATACCGCCGCCCATTGGCATGGCTGGTTCGTCTTTCTTCACCTCGGTGATGACACACTCGGTAGTTAGAAGCATCCCTGCAACTGAAGCTGCGTTTTCTAAAGCTACACGCACCACTTTGGTTGGGTCGATGATTCCTGCTTCGTACATGTTTACATACTCGTCGTTCTTCGCGTTGAAACCGAAATCTCCGCTTCCTTCCGCTACTTTAGCTACGATTACGGAACCTTCTCCACCTGCGTTGGCTACGATTTGTCTCAACGGCTCTTCGATGGCTCTCTTCACGATTTTGATACCGGTAGTTTCGTCCAGGTTGCTTCCTTCTACATTAATTGCAGAAATTGCTCTTACCAAAGCAACACCACCTCCAGGTACAATACCTTCTTCTACGGCAGCTCTGGTTGCATGAAGTGCATCATCTACACGGTCTTTTTTCTCTTTCATTTCTACTTCGGAAGCAGCACCAACGTAAAGAACTGCCACACCTCCTGCTAATTTTGCAAGACGTTCCTGAAGTTTTTCTCTGTCATAATCGGAAGTCGTGGTTTCCATTTGCGCTTTAATTTGGTTTACTCTTCCTTTAATCTGAGCTTCGTCACCACCACCATTTACAATTGTAGTATTGTCTTTGTCAATTGTTACTTTTTCAGCAGTTCCAAGCATTTCCAAAGTGGCGTTTTCCATTGTAAAACCTCTTTCCTCAGAAATTACTTGTCCACCTGTTAAGATTGCAATATCCTCCAACATTGCTTTTCTTCTGTCGCCGAATCCCGGTGCTTTTACCGCAGCGATTTTCAAAGAACCTCTTAATTTATTAACAACTAAAGTTGCTAAAG
Organism: Kaistella haifensis DSM 19056; assembly: GCF_000735695.2. GTDB lineage: Bacteria > Bacteroidota > Bacteroidia > Flavobacteriales > Weeksellaceae > Kaistella > Kaistella haifensis. The sequence continues at coordinate 30,135 of NZ_JASZ02000020.1, read as the reverse complement.
CTTCACCTTCTACTTCTTCAGAAATAATTAAAAGCGATTTTCCTGCCTGAGCAACCGGCTCCAAAACCGGCAGCAATTCTTTCATGGAAGAGATTTTTTTCTCTACCAAAAGGATATAAGGATTCTCTAATTCAGCAACCATTTTCTCAGGGTTGGTTACGAAGTATGGAGACTGGTAACCTCTGTCGAACTGCATTCCTTCAACCACGTCTACGGTTGTATCGGTTCCTTTTGCTTCTTCCACAGTAATTACACCTTCTTTACCTACTTTTCCGAACGCTTCAGCGATCAATGCACCGATGGTATCATCGTTATTAGCTGAAATAGAAGCTACTTGCTTGATTTTTTCGGAAGAATCACCTACTGCCTGAGACTGAGATTTTAGGTTTTCAACAACAGCGGTTACCGCTTTATCAATTCCTCTTTTCAGATCCATTGGGTTAGCACCTGCAGCTACGTTTTTCAGCCCTTCACGAACGATTGCTTGAGCCAAAACAGTTGCGGTTGTAGTTCCGTCTCCGGCAATATCGTTGGTTTTAGAAGCAACTTCTTTCACCATTTGAGCACCCATGTTTTCAACTTTGTCTTCCATCTCAATTTCTTTTGCCACGGAAACCCCGTCTTTGGTTACGTGTGGTGCACCGAAAGATTTTTCAATGACTACGTTACGTCCTTTTGGACCCAATGTTACTTTTACTGCGTTTGCAAGAGCATCAACACCTCTTTTTAGTGCGTCTCTTGATTCGATATCGAATTTTATTTCTTTTGCCATTGTTATTTTAGATTTTAGACGTCAGATTTTAGACGTCAGATTTTGTTTAATGATTTACTATAAAAAATGCATCAAATTTCATGTGTGAAACCTGATGTCTGCAATCTGAAATCTTATCCCAGAATTCCCAATAAATCTCCTTCTTTTACAATTAAATAATCTTTACCGTTCAGTTTTAATTCAGAACCTGAATATTTTCCGTAAAGAACTTTGTCGCCTACCTGAACGGTTGTTGGCTCGTCTTTTTTTCCAGGTCCAACTGCAACTACAGTTCCTTCTTGTGGTTTTTCTTTTGCTGTGTCCGGAATGATGATTCCTGACGCGGTTTTCGTTTCTGCAGCCGTTGGTTCTATCAATACTCGGTCTGCTAAAGGTTTAAAATTTACTGACATATTTTTTAGGGTTTAAATTATTAATGTACACCCGACTTTTCTCCAAAACAATGCCAACAAAAACAAACTGCAAAACTGTCATTTTAAAAATGAAGGATGTGCAATTTTGGCAGAAAAAAAGCCATTCAGCGATTTGAATGACTTTCTTTTTGGTTTTTTTAATTTTTCTTTCCGGCGGCCTGCATCGGATTTACTTTTCCTTGTGCAGCTCCTCTTGCCACTTCTCCGTTTTTCTGTTTAAAGACTTCAAATTTTGAAGCCGGTTCCGGAATTTCTCCCCAGAAATTATTAGAAGTATCGATGTCCGCGGTTTCTCTCATCGGGTCCAACTGAATGGATTTCAGTTTTTTATCGAAATAATAAGTTTTCGAAACTTTCTGCTCATTTTTTCTCCAGATTTGCGCGGAAGATTTATCATTCAATTTGCTGCCATCTTCAAAATTAAACTCAAGAATAATCGGCATTACCAAACCGCCTTTGTTGCTGAAATCGATTTGATATGCATAAATATCCTTTAATTTTGCTTTTTCATTATTCGGAATTTTCTCCAAATTATCAACTTTCAAAGTATATTTTTTGTTCTGATCAACTTTCTCCAATCCTCGGTTGTATCTCCAATAGAAATCTTGGGTTTCCTTGTCTTTATCGGTGTAGAAACTGATATTTTTATCATTTCTGTTTCGGATTTTCGAAATATCTTCAAAATCATTTTGAAGCGGCTCATCTACGGTATAAGTAATCTCGCGGGATTTAGGTTCGACCTCCAAATTCGGAGACGCCACTGTTACTTTATCAATAGAAATATCCACAGGATCAATTCCGTAGAACCAACCTCTCCAGAACCAATCGAGGTTTTCGGCACTCGCATCATTCATTGTTCTGAAAAAATCTGCAGGTTCCGGATGTTTGAAAGCCCATCTTTTGGAATAGGTTTTAAACGCCTCATCAAAAAGTTCTCTTCCCATAATAGTTTCGCGCAGAATATTAAGTCCCGTTGCCGGTTTTGCATAAGCGTTCGGACCAAAATGAATGATATTCTCGGAATTCGTCATGATGGGTTCCAACTGCTCTTTCGGAAGCTTCATATAATCAACAATCGTGTGAGCGGGACCTCTTCTTGAGGGGAATTTATTATCCCATTTTTCTTCGGTTAAATATTCCACAAAAGTATTCAACCCTTCATCCATCCAGCTCCATTGTCTTTCATCAGAATTGATGATCATTGGGAAGAAATTATGTCCAACTTCATGGATGATTACACCGATCATTCCGTTTTTAATTCCTTCGGAATAGGTTCCGTCTTTTTCGGTTCTTCCGTAATTAAAACAAATCATCGGATATTCCATTCCGTTTGCCGCTTCGATGGACTGCGCCACTGGATATGGATAAGGAACGGTGAATTCTGAATAAGTTTTGATGGTATGCGCAACCGCTTTGGTTGAGAATTTTCTATAAAGGTTGTATGCTTCTTTCGGATACAAACTCATCGCCATCACCTGATTGTTGTTTTCAGGAATTACTACTTTCATTGCGTCCCAAACATATTTTCTAGAGGAAGTCCAAGCAAAATCTCTTACATTTTCCGCTTCGAAAACCCAAGTTTTTCTTTGTTTTGATTTATTCTTTTCTGCTTTTTTGGCTTCGTCTAAAGTAACAATCTCTACCGGTTCCGCAGAACTTTGAGACCGTTTCCATCTTGCCAATTGAGCCGAAGTAAGCACTTGTTCAAAATTTTTCCCAACTCCCGTTGATGCCACGATATGATCCGCAGGAACGTTCATCGTCACTTTATAATCTCCGAAAGCTAAAGCAAATTCGCCTCTTCCGGTGAATTGGTTGTTTTGCCAACCTTTGAAATCACTATAAACGCACATTCTCGGGAACCATTGCGTAATCGTGTAAAGATCGTTTCCGTCTTCCGGGAAGTTTTCGTAACCACCTCTACCGCCCAATTCCATCCGGTTTGGAATATTATAATTCCAATCGATTTTGAAGACAAACTTTTCACCTTTCTTCAAAACTTTTGGCAAATCAATCCGCATCATGGTTTTATTCACGATATATTTCAACGGATTGCCGGAAGCATCGGTTACTTTTTCTAAATTCACCCCATAACCATTGTCCTTCGCAGGCAAATCCGAAGTTCTTAAGCGATCTGTGGTGGTTTGTTTTGGCAATTTTGATTCGAAATCATAACCCGCATTTTTCACGGTTGATTGTTGGTTTTCATCCAACTGTAGCCAAAGATATTCTAAATCGTCGGGTGAATTATTATAGTAAGTTACGGTTTCGGAGCCTTTCAAATTTCGTTTATCTTCATCCAAATAAGCATTGATTTGATAATCTGCTCGGTTTTGCCAATACCCTTGTCCGGGTGCTCCGGAAGCGGTTCTATACACATTGGGCGATGGCAAAATGGTTCCTAGTTGCTCAAATTTGTTGCCGTGATTGCTTTTCGGATTGTTCTGAATATCTTGGGCATAAATTCCTAAAGGAATAAAAAAAGAGAGAATAATGGTGGATTTAAACTTCATGGAATGTCGTGGTTTTTAATAAATAGTCTTCAAAACTATGAAATCGTTACAAAAAACGCCTAATAAATAATGATTTTAACATTTTAAAAAGGAATTCTTTCTAAAGCCATTTTCAAAGCCAAAGCAAAAACAGCGGAGGAAACAAACATTACCCATTCTTTTTTGTTGACTCTAAACAAAGTAAGCATCACGAAATGAAGGATCATAATCACAACAACTACAGCAATTTGCCCCACTTCCAACCCGATATTGAATCCCAAAAGTGGAACGAAAATACTTTGCTCTTTCGACATCATCATTCGCGCGGTATTCGCAAATCCCATCCCGTGAATCAATCCGAAAAACAGAGCGAAAAAATAATTCATCTGCATCAAATTCTGTGGTTTGTTCCGCATCAAAATATTATCTAAAGCCGTGATCACAATGGTTAAAGGGATTAAAAACTCCACCCATTTCGCCGGTGCGCGCAAAATATCGAATGCACTAAGCACCAAAGTAATCGAATGTCCTATGGTAAATGCAGTAACCACCCAAAGGATTTTTTTCCAATCTTTGAAAACAAAAATAGCCATCAAAACCAACACAAAAAGCTGATGATCAAGTGCGTCCAAAGAAACAATATGTTCCCAACCCAATTTTAAATAAAGCATAAAATCCTGCATCTGTCGTATAATTTTTAGAGGCACGATAATACAAAATTTATTTTAACTTTGTTTAAAATTACAAAGATGAATCTCACCATAGAAATAGAAAACAAGGAAGACTACGATTTCATCAAACAACTTCTGGAGCGGTTAAAGGGCGTAAAAGTTCTTCCACAACCCTATGAAATGATCGAAGGAGTTCCTGCTCATATCTTCGAAGCCATCGACAAATACGGTGAAAACCTAAAGGAGGAAGACATGATTTCAAAAGAAGAATTTTTTAAATTTATTGATGATGAAATATGCAGGTTGAATTCTCAAGAATAGCCAAGAAAAGTTTAAGGGAAAACATTGAATTTCTTGAAAAAATATGGCCACAACGTGAAATTGTTCATTTATTACTTGATATTAAAAAAGTGACTAATGAATTAGAAGCCGGAAAATACAAGCAATACCAAAAATCTCAATCCAAAACCCGAAGCGCATTAATCGGTAAAAAACACATCAGAATGTTTTTCCGAAAAGAAGATGAAAATTCAATCAAAATCCTATTGTTTTTCGACCTTCGTCAAAATCCTAAAAAAATACTCGACCTTTTAAAATGAAAAAAATCCTCCTAATCCTTTTTGCATTTTTATTTACAACAGCTTTTTCCAAGTCATTCCCAACCGAAGATTTACATCCATATCATGTTGGTTCTGTTGAATTTAACTATAATTCCAAAACAAAAACATTCGAAATAAGTGGCAAGTTTTTCTTGGATGATTTAGAAAACGCCTTGAAAGAAAAATACGGAAAAGCATTTCATTTTAATGATGAAAAATACAAAAGCCAGATTAACGCTTACCTGATTCAATATTGTGCAGAATACCTAAAGCTAAAATCCGATAATAAATTCCTGAAAATCAACTACATTGGCTACGAAGAAGACAGCGAATCCGTAAACATCTATTTGGAATCTGAAAAAACAAATCCTCCGAAAAAAGTAGAAACTGCTGTAAGTTTGCTCTACAATTTTTTCGATGACCAAATGAACATTATCCACATCATTGTCAACGGAAACCGAAAAAGCCAGAGATTAAATTATCCGGATCGGTATTTATATCAGAATTTTTAATGGTTAAAAGTCTCATTAATTCGCTGAACTTCCACCAAAACATCGGGGAAAAACGCATCAAAATGAACTTGTAACTGAGCTTTATGTTTTAGAAAAGCATCAAAAACAGCGGTATCTTTATCTAAATATTTCGCTTTGTTGAGTACATTTTGAATGGAAAATTTAATCCCTAAATCTTCCCGATAATTGTACAACCAATTGTCTTTTTCCATGTGATTGAGCATTCGAAGGAAGTTTTCCGGCAAAAACATTTCATGATTTCTCAAAACCCGATACACCCTTTCGGAATGGTCTTTCAATGTTTTATCGGGTAAAGAATTGGCCAAGAAATAATCAAAAGACACATCCACAAAAGCACCCGCATAAAGCCTCACCAAAGGACTGAACACCTTTTTAGCTTCATGAATTTCCTGATGCGCGTCGGTAAAAGTATCAATCGCGCGATGCAAAGTAATTCCTTGTCCGATTTTCTTAGGGAAAGAAAAACGGTCTTTGTTTCGGATAAAATCTTCCAAAAACTGCCCGACAATCTGTTCATCGGAAAACGTAAGATAAGAATGGGCAAGGAAATTCATAATTTGGAGGATGATGGATGAAGTAAGAAGGATGGAGGATCAAGGATGAGGTTTGAAGTTTGGAGTTTGGAGTTTGGAGTTTGAACAAATGTTTATTTTAAATTTTGTTTTTTGGTGAGGATGATACTTTTAATAATCTTTAATAAAGAAGTTGCCTTTTCATTCAGTTCTTGAAATTTACTTTCTGAAATATATCCTGATGCATTCAAAAGTTCCAGCCAGTAGAGGGATTCATCACACTCCTTCTGGGCAACGGCATTTTTATGGATAAAATCTGCCGGTGACTGTGCGTTTTTAGCCTCGCGAAGATTCGCTCCTACAGAAGTTCCGGATCGCAATAACTGCTTACTCATCACCAATTCTTTCTTTTCAGAAACTAAATATTTATAAAGTTCAATGATATCCAAAGCAAACTGGAAACTCAAATCACGGACTATATCACCCATAACTTCACTTTTTTATAAATTATTTCTATACTGTAAACACCACTTCAAAATTCATACTTCATACCTAATACTCCATCCTCCAAAATTCATACTCCATCCTCCAAACATCCTACTTCTAAAAAAGGTGCTCATGAAAATCCTCAATTTTACTTACCTCAACAATTGTAATCCCGAAATTCTTTTTTGGAATTTTATTTAAATTAGAGACAAAAATCTTGTCATAACCCAATTTTTCGGCTTCTGAAATTCGCTGTCCTATTTGGGAAACAGGACGAATTTCTCCGCTCAACCCTATTTCTCCGGCAAAACAGAAATGCTCGGAAATGGCAACATCTTCGTTGCTCGATAAAACCGAAGCAACCACCGCCAAATCCAAAGCAGGATCATCAGTTTTGATTCCGCCTGTGATGTTCAGGAAAACGTCTTTCGCACCCAACTGAAAACCTGCACGTTTTTCCAGAACGGCTAACAACATATTAAGCCGTTTCGAATCGAAACCTGTACAACTTCTTTGTGGCGTTCCGTAAACCGCGGTACTTACCAATGCCTGAATTTCGATAAGCATCGGGCGATTACCTTCTAAAGTTACCGCAACTGAATTTCCGGAAAGTTCCTCAAACTTCTTGGTGATCAAAATTTCTGATGGATTTTTAATCTCTTTCAATCCTTGCGAAACCATTTCGTAAATCCCGATTTCGGCGGTAGAACCAAAACGGTTTTTATTGGCGCGCAATAATCGGAACAGATGATTTCGGTCGCCGTCAAAATTCAAAACAACATCGACCATGTGTTCCAGAACTTTCGGTCCGGCAATTTGTCCGTCTTTAGTGATATGTCCAACCAGGAAAACAGGCGTATTGGTTTCCTTGGCGAATTTTATAATTTCATTGGAGCACTCGCGAATTTGGGAAACGGTTCCGGGCGAACTTTCAATCAACTGACTTTGCAGGGTTTGAATGGAGTCGATAATTACAAAATCGGGAGCTAATTTTTTGGCTTCATGAAGAATTTTTTCTAATGAAGTTTCAGTGAAAAGATAGCAATGTGGATTCTGAAGTTCCGTCAATCGATCGGCACGCATTTTAATTTGGGAAGCACTTTCTTCACCGGAAACATAAAGAATTTTTTTCTTCATTTTCAAAGCCAGTTGAAGAAGCAATGTAGATTTTCCGATTCCCGGTTCGCCACCGATTAAAGTAACAGAACCTAAAACAATTCCGCCACCCAAAACACGATTGAGTTCTTCGGAAGGAGTTTTAATTCTCGGTTCTTCGTAAGTTTCTACTTCAATAATATTGATGATATGCTGTTTCGATCGGTCGGAATAGCTTTTAGCAGGGGATTTTTCAACAATTTCTTCTACCAAAGTATTCCATTCGCCGCAGTTTTTGCACTGCCCGAGCCACTGTGGGTATTGTGTCCCGCAGTTCTGACAGAAATATGCTTTTTTCACTTTTGCCATGTTGCGAATTTCCTGCTTTTTTTTCAATTAAGCAGATTTTAGTCAAAAAAATAACCGCCTCTGAGCGGTTATTTTGTAAGAAAATATATGATACTACTTGGCAACAATATTTACCGTAACCTTAATCGCATCACCGGTTTTTTATACCCATAAAACCTGGTCTTTCCATTCCGAAATCCGATAATTTAAGGTTTTCTGTTCCTGTAATATTATAAGATGCACCGTTTTTAACTACATTTACCGGGAAGCTGACGTCTTTTGTAACTCCTGCTATTGTGAGTTTTCCGGCTAAATTACCTTTACCTACACTTAATGAAGTCGCAGTGAAACTGATGTTCGGGGCTTTATCAGCTTTCAGAGCGTCATAAGCTTTGTTATCCATCATTTTTCCTTTGGTACTTTTCAGGTTTTTTACAGGCATATTGAATTTAACATTGGTAATGGCGTTTCCGTTAATGGTACCGCTGAAATTAGCGGAAGAGGAGGTCATGGTCCAGTCGTGCATTGGAGAAGTTCCGTCAACAGCGATTTTTGTAGATTTACCTGTAATGTTTTGTGCATTTACAAAACCAAAAAAAGTAACAGCGAACAGGAGCATTACGGATTTAAGAGTATTTTTCATTTCTTTAATATTTAATTGTTTTCTGTTTCTTGGACCTATTTTCTAGTGTAAAGTTAAGCGCACTTTTTCGTAATTAAAAATGACATTTCTTACCCCAATCAAGCTTTAACTGTTTGAAGACCAACATATTGAAAATTTTTCAATCATCCATCTTAATTTTCATGACTTTCGACAGTATTAATTTGTCCCGCGTTGCAAATTCACTTAACTTTGCACAAACCTAATCTAATGAGTAAAAAGAACACCAAATACATCTTCGTAACGGGAGGTGTAACTTCGTCTTTGGGAAAAGGAATTGTTTCCGCTTCTTTGGGACTTCTCCTAAAATCCCGAGGCTTCAATGTCACTATTCAAAAGCTTGATCCTTATATCAATATCGACCCAGGAACCTTAAATCCTTATGAACACGGCGAATGCTACGTTACCGAAGATGGCGCGGAAACAGATCTGGATTTGGGACACTACGAAAGATTCCTGAATTCTGCCACTTCGCAAAACAATAACGTAACGACCGGGAAAATCTACCAAACCGTTATCGAGAAAGAAAGAAAAGGTGATTTCTTGGGGAAAACAGTACAGGTAATCCCTCACATCACCAATGAAATTAAGCGAAGAATAAAAATTCTTGCTAAACAAAATTACGATATCATCATCACCGAAATAGGTGGAACGGTAGGCGACATCGAGTCGCTTCCTTATATTGAAAGTGTACGACAGTTGAAGTGGGAACTCGGCGAAAGTAATTCTATGGTGATTCACCTCACATTGCTTCCTTACCTTGCTTCCAGCGGTGAACTCAAAACCAAACCATCACAGCACTCCGTGCGTCAACTGATGGAAAGCGGTATCCAAGCCGACGTTTTGGTATGTCGCACCGAGCATAAAATCCCAAAAGAACAGCGTGCAAAACTCGCTCAGTTCTGCAATGTTTCATTAGATAATGTCATTGAATGTCGCGACCTCGAAACTATCTATGAAGTTCCGCTTTATTTGCAAAAACAAAACTTTGATGATGTTGTTTTAAAGGAGCTCAACCTGAAATCCGACAAAGAGGCTGATCTAAAAGATTGGAAAGGTTTCCTGAAAAGGTACCAAAACCCTAAAAAAACGGTCGAAATTGCTTTGGTTGGTAAATATGTTTCTCTTCAAGACTCCTATAAATCTATTGCTGAGGCATTTATCCACGCAGGAGCAGATCTGGAAACCGAGGTTAATGTACGATGGGTGTATAGTGGCGACCTCACCGAAGCTAATATTCAGGAAACCCTAAGAGGAATCGACGGAATGCTGATTGCACCAGGATTTGGTGACAGAGGTATAGAAGGTAAAATTTCCGCAGCCAAATTCGCGCGTGAAAATAATATTCCTTTATTAGGAATATGTTTAGGAATGCAAATCATGACGATTGAGTTTGCCAGAAACGTTTTAGGATACGCCAAAGCCAACTCTATGGAATTCGACACTTCCACTCCCGATCCGGTAATTTCATTAATGGAAGAACAGAAAAACGTAGTTCACAAAGGCGGAACCATGAGATTGGGCGCATGGAAATGCAGCCTGAAACCCAACTCAACACTTTTTGAAATATACGGAGCCAAAAACATCTCCGAAAGACACCGCCACCGATACGAATTTAATTCCGAGTACAAAGAAGAATTCGAAAAGAATGGACTTGCTCCTACCGGATTGAACCCGGAAACCGGATTGGTGGAAACCCTGGAACTTAAAAACCATCCTTTCTACGTCGGTGTGCAGTATCACCCAGAATACAAGAGTACGGTAGCATCACCTCATCCGCTCTTTAAAGCATTGATAAAAGCAGCAACCAAAAAATAAATTCCAGAGAGATAAAAGACGCCATGTTTTTTATCTCTCTGTTTTTAAATGAGTTGACAAAATATTCTTCATTGACAAAAAATTCTGTATTTTTGTCAGCCAAAATTAAAAGGTCCAGTGTTTGAACAAAAACCTGCCTAATCATCAAATAATCAATTAAAAAAGATGCAGCAAAATAACGGTTTAGATAAAAATCAACTGATCAGTTTCGCCCTGTTTTCACTCATTCTTATCGGTGCGATGTTTTATTTCCAAAACAAGCAAACCCAAGAACAAGCATTACTGGATGCACAAAACAAAGCTCAAACCACGCAAACCGCAGTACAAAACACCACCAAACCCGCTTTGGTGACCAACTTGAACGACAGTGTTAAGACCACTTCCATCCAGCAGGTACAACTGAAAAACAAAGAATTGACCGTAGGAATTTCTACTTTGGGCGGGCAAATCACTACTGTGCAGCTTAACGAGTATAAAGCTTACAATAAAAATACTGACAAAAACGACAAGGATTTATTGATTTTTGATAAAAACAATTCTTCTTACGGATTTCAATTCAAAGATAAAACAGGCAAAACCTTTAATACTAAGGATTTAGTTTTTATCCCGATTCAGAACGGAAACAGCGTAACCATGCAAGCTAATGCCAATGGTGCCGTGATCCAATTCATCTATACTTTGTTGGATAAATACACCGTTGATTTCAATGTGAAAACCCAAGGTTTATCGCGTTTGGTAGCAGATTCCAAAGCTGATTTTGTGTGGGACTTTAGCGCAAGACAAATGGAGAAAGGCCGTTCACAGGAACAGACGCACACCGAATTTAATTACAGTTTCAACAATTACAAGAGTTTCGATTACGACGGTAGAACCACTATGGAAGAACCCGACGAAACACTGAACTGGCTTGCTGTGAAACAACAGTTTTTCTCGGCCGTAATTGAACCTCAGCACGGTTTCAAAAACTCTAAAGGCTCCCAAGAGATGATCGAAGAAGGCGAATTCCTGAAAAAATTCAACTTCAACGGACAAGTAGATTTGGCAGGAAACGAACTAAACCAAAACTTCAAATGGTACTTTATGCCATTGGATTTGCCTTTATTAAAATCTTACAACAAAAATTTTGACGAGTTACTCCCATTAGGTTGGTCGTTTATCGGAAGTTTGAACAGATGGTTCTTTATCCCGATGTACAACCTGATCTCCAGTTGGGGATTAGCAGCAGGTTGGGTTATTTTCTTAATGACGATTATTGTGAAAATCATTCTTTCACCGGTCATGTTCAAGCAGCATAAACTGAGTGCAATGATGAAGGTAATTCGCCCGGAAATCGATGAGGTCAATGCCAAATTCAAGGATGCAGATCCGATGAAAAAGCAACAGGAAATCATGGCCATCTACCGAAAAGCTGGAGTGAACCAAATGGCAGGCTGTTTACCGGCATTGCTTCAGGTCCCGATTTTCTATGCCCTGTTCCGATTCTTCCCGAATATGATTGACCTTAGAGGTAAAAGTTTCTGGTTCGCAAAAGATTTGACTGCTTACGATGATGTGATTAAGCTTCCGTTCAATATTCCTTTCCTGGGTGAGCATTTAAGTATTTTCGCGATTGCGTGTACGGTAGTGATTTTAATTTATACGGTAATGACTTCCGGAAACATGCAGCAACCACAGCAAGAAGGCATGCCGAATATGAAAGTATTGATGTACATCTTCCCGATTACTTTCCTATTCTTCCTAAACACTTCAGCTTCCGGATTATCTTGGTATTACTTCGTTTCAAATGCCATCAACATCCTTATCATTTTAGTCATTAAATATTGGATTCTTGATGAGAAAAAAATCCATGCTCAAATTCAAGCTAACAAACAAAAAGAGCCGAAAAAAGAAGGCAAATTCCAGAAAAGAATGCGAGAAATGATGGAAAAAGCACAGGAACAACAAAAAATGCAACAGCAACAACAACCTGGCAAAAAGAAATAACCCTTCTTCAACCTGAATAATTTATAAAGCGGAAAGTAATTTTCCGCTTTTTTTGTTTATTTACTTCAACCTTTCTCCATTCTATATTCAACCTTAAGCCCAATCATAGTGCTATCATCTTCGCCATATCTCTATAGTAAGTCCATACTAAGTCAATAGAATATCTATGTAAAATATAGATTTACTACTGATAATCTATTTTAAAAATTTGTATATTCGTAGAAGATAACTACAAGATAGTGAGGCTTATTCATAAAGGATTAGCTGATTATCGGTTTCAATTAAAATACCTTTTTATTATGGCACGATTGAGTAAAAACGGATTAATCAGTGGGGGAATATCGAATTTGGTTTTTGTAAACCAAGGCGATCGAAATGTTGTCCGAAGTAAACCAGACCAAGTAAGACAGAGCGCAAACACAAAAAAAGCGGCAGGTATTTTCGGGTACATCAGCAAGCGAGATGCGCAGTACCGCCGAAAGCTGATGCAATTGTGTAAACTCGTAACCGATGACCGCTACGCCTACCGACATCGAAGTCAGTTCTATAAAATGGCAACGAGTCACAGGCACACCCTGCAAGGTGATGTTTCGATTGTGGAAGGGAATCCGAAATTGATGGAAGGTTTCGGGTTTAACAGACATCTTGAGTGGCAAAACACCTGTCGCTTTTTTCCGCAAATACAGTTGGATGCAGAAATGCGCTCGATGACCATCGCCATTCCGAAACTAGTGTGGAACCGAGAACTGAAAGCTCCCCCAAAAACACACACTGCAAAATTGCGCATTATTTGTATCGCCGCACTCCCCGATCTGGAAAATTACCCGAATGTCGAATTGTTAAAAGAAGTGACTTTGGAAGTTTATCCCGGAAAGCAGATTGAGGAAACCCGCTTTACCTTAACAGAGCTTCCTGAAGGACAACTGTTGTTTGTGATTGGTGAAATCCGTTTTCAGCAGTCGCGTGTACAGCAAAATGGGGAGTTGCTCACTACAGCGAATAGCTATTTTTGGGGAGGGAGGATTGAGATAAAAGAATAATATACATGCGCATTGTATATGTTTTGTAGTCTTCTGTACTTTTGCCTTGATGCAAAAGTACCAAAAGATCAAGACTGGAAGCTCGACTAAAAATAAACAAGAAGTCCTAAAATCCCCAAAATTGCTGATCTTTTGATATTTTCTTTTGAGTCAGCGAACCGCAAGCGGTTTCGGGCGGAAACAAGATTAATCTGCTAAACAAGATTATTGCCGCCACTCAAACAGTGGGGATTTGCTTCATCTTTTTTATTTTTTTAAGGAATCAGCGAACCTTGCCTTCGGCAGGTTTCTTAACGGACTTCTTATTTATTTTCTTAACGTCTCCGCTTCCTAGGTCGTTCATTGACTATGTAAAAGAAAGGATTTGAATTTAATAAACGGAGAACTTAAACGGTAGCAATGGTTTTGTGTAAGCTATAGCCATTGTAAGTGATTTGTGTTGCACTGTACTTTTGCCTTGATGCAAAAGTACCAAAAGATCAAGACTGGAAGCTCGACTAAAAATAAACAAGAAGTCCCAAAATCCCCAAAATTGCTGATCTTTTGATATTTTCTTTTGAGTCAGCGAACCGCAAGCGGTTTCGGGCGGAAAAAAGATTAGTCTGCTAAAGTTTTTTTAACCGCAAAAGCATCAAAAGTTTTTGTTTTATGAAAAGATTTTTTTTGAAATACAAAGACGCTACGCTTTCAAAATCAATCGCTCAATTATCTTGCAATTTATTTCCTTAACGTCTCCACTTACTAGGTCGTAATTAAGTGATTGTTTACAATGCTGATTGCTCTATTTAATAACAAAGCATCCCTAATTAAATTTAAAACATTAAAAAAAACAAACACCCACGAAGGAGCTACTTGATAATGTCGATGGTGTAATCGAGACGGAAAGATCGTCGGTGATGAATGGTGGGACCGTACTTGTTCAAAGCTTGCTGATGTTGCTTGGTAGCATAGCCCATATTGGTAGCCCAGCCATAATCTGGGAAATCTTTGTGAAGCGCGATCATCATCCTGTCTCTGTAGTTTTTTGCTAAAATAGATGCCGCCGCGATGGAAAGGAATTTAGAATCCCCTTTGATGATGCATTGATGAGGAATGAAAGGATAAGGGTGAAACTTATTGCCATCAACAAGGATGAATTTCGGTCGGGTGGTGAGCTGATCCAATGCCAAATGCATGGCGTGAATACTTGCATTCAGAATATTATGCTCATCGATAAAATCCGGGGCGACCTCTGCAATGGCATAATCGACCACATTGTTCCGGATGTAGTCGTCTAACTGCAACCTGGTTTTGAAGGTGAGTTTTTTGGAATCATTGATTAAATTTTGCTGAAAATCCTCATCAATAATCACCGCAGCCGCCACTACCGGACCGCATAAGCAACCCCTACCTACTTCATCGCAACCCGCTTCAATATATTGCTGAGACCAGCTTTTTAACAATTCCATAAAACTGATATAACTATAATATTAGACCCATGTTGTGCATTTAGTAAAAAAAACATAACTATTTGATTATATGTTCTTTTGTCTTGAAACAAAAAGAACCAAAAGTTCAAGACTGGAAACTCCGGCTAAAATTTTAAAGTATTCCCTAAAATCCCCAAAACTGCTTCTTCTTTTTATTCTTTTCTTTTGAATCAGCGAACCGCAAGCGGTTTCGGGCGAAAAGACAAGGGTTTTATAAAACTATATTTTGGCCGCCACTCAAACAGTGGGAATTTGCTTCATCTTTTTTATTTTTTTAAGGAATCAGCGAACCTTGCCTTCGGCAGGTTTTTTAACGGGAATTCTATAAAATTTCTTAACGCCTCCGCTTCCTAAGTCATATTAAACTACTTTCAATAAATCACTTCTCCTCTAAACACAACTGATTATTAGACAAAAAATCGAGAGGTAAAAATACAAACTTTCAGAGGAATATAAAGATGAATAACGATAGAAGCCAACATTCAGCATTGAATGAACCCAAACCACTAAAAACTGGAAAGATGGCATAAAAAAAATGGAAAAGAGAGAAAACAAAGAGGAATTTGAATATAAGCAGCTAATTTCAGCGAAAAAACAGACGCAAAAACATATATGTTTTAAATTGAAATTAAGTTAAATTAACCTAAAAATATTTACAACATTAAAGAAAAAACAAGTTAAAAAAAATCGATAATTTAACATTAAGTTAATATTTAAGTTAAAATCATCAAAAAACACCCCTTAATTTTGACAAATTAACAGAAAACCCGAAAATATTAGTAAAAACACATAGAACCCATAAAAATGTTAGATTATTAAGAAATAATTAACAAAAAGTTTGGTTATATTAAGAAAGTTTTGCACATTTGCTCCAATGAAAAAATTTAATTTGATATGAAAAAACTAACAACAAGCGTTTTAGCGGTAGTTTTGACTTCGTCATTTGCTTTGGTGAATGCACAGGTAGATACCACAAAAACGCAAGATATCGAAGGCGTTGTAGTAACAGCCTTGGGTATTAAAAGAGAAAAAAAATCTTTGGGATATGCATCTCAGGAGATTTCGGGAGAGAACATTTCAGAAGCTGGTCAAACTAATGCATTAAGTGCTCTTTCAGGTAATGTAGCCGGTGTACAAGTAACTTCTCCTTCTAGTATGGGTGGCTCCACAAGAATTACCATGAGAGGAATCAGTTCTATCACAGGTGAAAACAGACCCTTAATCATCGTTGACGGCGTTCCATTGGACAACAGCAACGTGAATAATGTTGACACTCAAAGAGGATCAGGTGGTAGAGATTATGGCGATGCCGCATTTGACATTAACCCAGATGATATTGAATCAGTAACGGTACTTAAAGGTGGTCCAGCTGCTGCACTTTATGGATCCAGAGCGAGTAATGGAGTGATTTTATACACAACCAAAAGTGCGAAAAAAGGAAGAACTAATGTAGAATTTAACACAGGTGTATCTTTCGAGAGTATATATATTTATCCGCAATTACAAAAACTCTACGGTGGTGGTTTAGCGAATTCTCTTCCAACTGCAACAATTGGTGGCGTTACTTATAATATTGCCGATTATGGGATGGATGAAAGCTGGGGACCACGTTTTGATCCAAACTTGTATTACCTTCCTTGGAATGCATTTGATCCTGAATTTGCCAATGACTATATGAAGACCATCCCATGGGTAGCATCTGAAAATGATGTTGATTCCTTTTTTGAGGTTGGGACACAGTATACGAATAACCTGTCTGTAGCAAAATCTTTTGAGAAGTCAAACCTGAGAGTCTCTTATACCAATACTAACATCAATGGTGTCGTTCCGAACTCTTCAATTGAAAAGCACAATTTCAATATCAATGCAAACAGTGAACTTTCTGAAAAACTAAAGATAGAAACTTCAATTAATTTTGTACAAACCCACGGTTTCAATAGACCTGAACAGGGTTACGGCGACAACTCCGTAGCTCAAAAATTTTTCCAGTGGGGGCAAAGACAATTAGATTTCTCTAAACTGAAAGACTATAAATTAGCAAATGGGATGCAAAGAAGCTGGAACAGAACAGCTTGGGACGATGCAACTCCAAAATACTCTGACAACCCTTACTGGACAATCTATGAAAATGTTGCAAACGATAAGAGAAACAGATTCTTTGGTAATGTAGGTTTAACATACAAAATTCTACCTAATTTATATGCCGTCGGAAAAGTGTACGCGGATATGTATTCTCAGGATAATGATTCCCGTGTTGCTATCGGTTCTCAGTCAACCTCTGGCTATGCAACCAGTACAAGAACTTTCAGCGAGTACAACTATGAAGGTAGAGTACACTGGAATCCAAAAATCTCTGATGATTTTTCATTACAAACATTTATAGGGGGAAATATCCGAAATAGCAGACTTTCAAGAATATTTGGCCAAACAGTTGGAGGATTGGTTCAGCCAAATTTCTATAACCTTAAAAACAGTGTGGAAACTCCTTTAGCGCAAAATGACGACTTTAACAAAATGGTGCATTCAGTTTTTGGATCGTTATCATTAGGATTTAAAGAAACATTATTCCTTGAAGCTACTGGAAGAAACGACTGGTTCTCCACGACTGTTCACGATGGTTTTTATCCATCTGTTACTGGTAGTTTCGTTTTCTCTAATCTTATTGACGCAAATTGGTTGTCTTTTGGTAAAATTAGAGCAGGTTGGGCAAAAGTGGCAAGTGATACAGATCCTTACCAAATAAACAATTTCTTCAACCAACCCATTAATTTCGCAGGCTCCCCTCGATATACCTTGACTACGCAGAACAACAACAAGGAATTAAGACCGGAAATGAAAGATACCAAAGAGATTGGTATTGAGGTTAACTTCTTACGAAACAGGTTAGGATTTGATGTAACTTACTATGATGTAAACATTACAGATGCAATCCTTCCTTTAACTATTGATCCTGCAACAGGTTTTAGAAGCCAACTAGTTAATGCCGGTAAAATCAATAACAAAGGTGTCGAAGCAATGGTTTGGGCAACACCGGTAAAATCTGATGATTTTAGCTGGACGCTAAACTGGAATTTCGCTAAGAATGATAACGTTATTGAAGAACTATATGAGGACGTAGAGACTTATCAGCTTACTACTGCACCGTTCAGAGCAAGATTAATGGCTGTTAAGGGAGAATCTTATGGTTCTATCTATGGTACAGACTTTACTTATGATGCAAACGGAAACAAAATTATTGCATCTAATGGTAGATATGCACCTTCTAGTATCAAAAACTTAGGATCAACACTGCCTGATTACACAATGGGGCTAAGAAATACCGTAAAATACAAGAACTTTACCTTATCTTTCTTGTTCGATATGCAAAAAGGTGGAAAATATTTCTCAACTTCGCATATGTGGGGAATGTATTCTGGTATGATCGAAGAATCCACACTTGGCGGAGACAGATCGCAGGGAATTATCTTGGAGGGTGTATTAGCAAACGGAAGTCCAAACACTCGTAAACTTACTGCACAACAATACGGCGCAATGCACTACAACACAGTGGACGCACTTAATGTTTTTGATGCAGATTATATCAAACTTAGAGATCTTACCTTAGGTTACGACCTGCCGAAATCTCTAATTGGAGGATTCTTGGAAGGTGTAAGAATTACCGCGTTTGGTAGAAACTTATTTGCATGGGGACTTGACTGGAAGGGTATGGATCCTGAAAACACAAGTTACGGTTCCGGTAACATTCAAGGTCTCGAAGGAGGTTCACTTCCTTCAACAAGACAATATGGTGTAAACGTAAACTTTAAATTTTAATTATAACAATGAAAAATATTAAAAGATATGCATTCGTATTAGCATCAGCATTCTTTACCACAACTGCGGTTGTGAGTTGTTCAGACAGCTTTGAAGAAATCAATACGAATCCTAATAACCCGGAAGTAGCACTTACTTACGGTATTTATAACGCTGCGAATAAGGCAGTGACTGACGCGACAAGAAATTCCTTCGAGTCTGCAAGAGTAGCATTACCATGGATGCAATATTCAGCGCAAACCGCATATACAGAAGAAGACAGATATCAATACCGTCTTACGAGTGGTGATGCGCTATGGAGAAACCTTTACGGTGCAGCGTCTAATTATAAGCAAATTATTGATATCAACACAAATCCTCAAACAGCTGTAGCCGCAAGTGCGTATGGATCCAATAAAAATCAGATTGCTGCGTCAAGAGTTATGCTTTCTTACGTATTTTTAAACCTTGCAGATACTTTTGGTGATATTCCTTACTATTCTTATGGGAATAAAGACGCAGATTTTCAGGCATTGAATGTAG
Source organism: Kaistella haifensis DSM 19056 (assembly GCF_000735695.2). Classification (GTDB taxonomy): domain Bacteria; phylum Bacteroidota; class Bacteroidia; order Flavobacteriales; family Weeksellaceae; genus Kaistella; species Kaistella haifensis. Next base: position 10,908 of record NZ_JASZ02000020.1, on the reverse strand, counting down.
AAGAATTTCTTAAGCCAAAATTTGCATCCCAACAGAAAGTGTATGCAGACATTATGAAAGAATTGCAGGAGGCAGCTGCAATGGTTGAAGTTGGAAAACCTGTCTTTACCCAAGGTGACCTTCTTTTCGGCGGGGACGCAGAAAAATTGGTGAAATTTGCAAATTCATTGAGACTTCGTGTTGCAACAAGAGTTAAAGGAGTAGTTCCTGGTGCGGAAGCACATATCGCTTCTGCCATTGCAGGAGGTTTAATGACTTCCAATGATGATAATGTTGGTGTAACCTACGAAAACAATCGTACCAACCCTTCACCCCTGTTTCAAGACTTCCTTGAGAGATCCGATTTCTCTGTTTCTAAAACATTTATTGATCTCCTAAAAGGAAATACAGCGAGCTTTGGTCTGGATCCTAGACTTTTTAAATATGTATCTAAGAATAAATTATCAGATGAGGAAATCGCAGCTAATCCAGACAAGACTCTAAAAGAGAGGATAATTGATGGTTCTCTGTCTGAGTCTACAGATCTTAGCCTTTACATAGGGCAGCCATATGGTCTAGATCAATCTTTATCTACGTCACAAGCAGAGCAATCAAACTTCTTTAGTAAGCATGTTTACAAACAAGACTATACTGAAATCTTAATGGAATATTCTGAGGTTGAATTCCTTTTAAGTGAGGCCAATGGTTGGAGCCAGTCTAATTATGAAAAGGGAGTTAGAGCTTCTATGGAAAAGTGGGGAGTTAATAGTGCAGATATAGATGCATTCGTAAATTCTTTACCCCCAGCGAATGCTGAAAATGTAATGACACAAAAGTATGTTGCTTTATTCATGCAACCATACGAAGCTTGGGCGGATTACAGAAGAACTGGATATCCTGACACCTCTGTTCTTTTACTTCCTGGCGAAACAGGAACATTGAATGTACCGTTTGAAGGAGCAACTACTTACATGTTTGAACCACTAATTGCAGATCTTACAGATTTACCGACAAGATTGTATTATCCAACATTAATTCAAACGTTGAATCCTCAAAACTACGCTGCAGCAGCAACAGCTATAGGAGGTGATAAAATGAGCACCAAACTAATCTGGGACAAAAACTAATTTGAATTAGTTTATGATAATTCCAAACCACTCTTCGGAGTGGTTTTTTTATTTCCGTATATTTGTCATTCAAAATTGTAACATGAATATTAAAGATATCATTGAAGATAAAATCGCGGAGGTTATTCAATCGGTTTTTCAGGTTGATGATGTGAATCATCCGAATTCCATCAAGCTTGAGGTACAGCAAAACAAATCAGAGTTTGAAGGCGACTTTACGATCGTGACCTTCCCTCTCGTGAAGGTATTGAAGAAAAGTCCGGACCTTATCGCAATGGAACTGGGTGATGCCCTTTCTACGCAATCCGATCTTGTGGAAAGCTACAATGTGGTGAAAGGTTTCCTTAACCTAACCATTAAGAAAAGTTTCTTTTTAGAGAATTTTAAATCTACCAAAGAAAACTTCGATCAAGCAGCTCCAAAGAACGAAACCGTCATGGTGGAATATTCTTCACCCAATACCAACAAACCCCTTCACTTGGGACATATCCGAAATAATCTATTGGGATATTCGGTAGCACAAATCCTTAAAGCAGACGGATACGATGTTATCAAAACCCAAATTATCAACGACCGAGGAATCCACATCTGCAAATCGATGCTTGCTTGGGAACGTTACGGAAATGGTGAAACTCCACAATCCACCCAAATTAAAGGGGATAAGTTTGTGGGGAATTATTATGTAGAATTCGATCAACACTATAAGAAAGAAATCGCCGAACTGAAGGAGCAAGGATATGATGAAGACGTTGCCAAAAAGCAAGCTCCTATTATTCTTGAAGCTCAAAAAATGTTGCTCGACTGGGAAAAAGGAGACGAAAAAGTACGCTCGCTTTGGAAAGAGATGAACAGCTGGGTATATGAAGGCTTCGGTGCAACCTATCAAAGATTGGGCGTAGATTTCGATCAAGTTCAGTATGAAAGCAATACTTATCTTTTAGGAAAAGATCTTATCCAGGAAGGTTTAATCAGCGGTGTGCTTTATCGCAAAGACGACGGATCGGTGTGGTGCGACCTTACCGACGAAGGTTTGGATCAGAAATTACTCCTTCGCTCCGATGGAACTTCGGTTTATATGACTCAAGATTTGGGAACTGCTGTTCAGCGATTCAAGGAAAATAACATACAGAAATTGATTTATACCGTAGGAAACGAACAAGACTATCACTTCGATGTGCTGTTCAAGATCCTAAAGAAAATGGGCTACAGCTGGGCAGAAAACCTTTTCCACCTTTCGTACGGAATGGTAGAATTGCCAGAAGGAAAAATGAAATCCCGTGAAGGAACAGTGGTAGATGCTGATGATTTGATGCAGGAAATGGTAGAAACCGCCAAGGAAAAAGCCGAAGAATTGGGCAAATTGGAAAACCTGTCTGAGGCAGACAAAGAAAAATCTTACGAAACAGTAGGTTTAGGCGCCTTGAAATATTTCATGCTGAAAGTAGATCCGAAGAAAAAAATGCTCTTCAATCCAAAAGAAAGTATTGATTTTAACGGAAATACAGGGCCTTTTATTCAATACACTTATGCGAGAATTCAATCGTTGCTGAACAAAGCCAACTATGCGGACCAAACGATTGCCGAGTACGAAATGAACGATTATGAGAAGGAATTGGTGATGAATCTTTCCAACTTCAAGGAGGTGATTGCCAAAGCAGCGGAAACCCTTTCGCCGGCATTGGTTGCCAATTATGTTTATGAGTTGGTGAAATCTTACAACTCGTTCTACCAGAACAATCCGATCCTCAACCAAGAAAACGAAAACACAAAAAACTTCCGTCTCGAATTATCCGCCCTTACCGGAAAAACCATCCGCAAAGGCCTAGAACTACTGGGAATCGGAACGGTTGACAGAATGTAATGGAACTCGATTTTTCTAAAAATATACAATTAAAATCACTTTTTCCCCAAACCGAATTTGAGGAGAAAGTGATTTCTTTTTTGGAGGATTGGTATTCCGATTCTACCACGGTTTCCGTACAAACATCCGGTTCCACCGGCGTTCCGAAGGTTTTTGAAATCGAAAAGGTACGCATGAGGAGTTCAGCAAAGATGACCTGCGATTATCTTGGATTAAAAGAAGGAGATTCCGCCTTGGTTTGCCTTCCTGTTGAATATATTTCCGGTAAGATGATGATCGTCCGTTCTGTGGTAAGAAAATTAAAACTTACGATCGAAAGCCCTTCATCAACACCTCTTGCAAACCTCGATCATGACATTGATTTTTGTGCGATGTCGCCACTTCAGGTTGAAAATTCGCTTGATGAGATTCATTTCATTAAAAAAATCATCATCGGTGGTGCGCAAGTTTCGGAATCCTTAAAACAAAAAATCGATAAAGTCCTTCGCAGTACTTCCAACAAAACTACGATTTACGAAACGTATGGAATGAGCGAAACGCTCTCCCACATTGCTTTGAAACAACTTTATCCCATTCAGGAAGAACATTTCACCTTATTTAAAGGCGTTGAAATCTCTTTGGATGAAAGAGGATGTCTCAACATAAAAGCTCCAAAACTTAATCCTGAGATTCTTCAAACGAACGATTTAGTTGAATTAAAAAACAACAGACAATTTAAGTTTTTAGGAAGATTCGATAATGTCATTAATTCCGCAGGTTTGAAGATTTTCCCGGAACAATTGGAATATTTCATGAAGCAAAAACTCTCCAACGAGATTGTTTTTTTAGGTTTAAATGATGAAACTTATGGTCAAAAACTGGTTGCGATTATTGAAAGCGATGAAAGCGACAAACTGAAATCACAGCTTCGCCCTATTCTATCGGAACTTGCCGAAACTTTTACCAAAAATCATCTTCCGAAACAGATTTTTTATCTTGAAAAAATTCCGAGACTTCCCAACGGAAAAATTAATAGGAAAGAATTGCTACATTTGTTCTAAATCCGATTGATTCCGCCATGAGAAATTTCACGAAAGAGCTTACCTACAAAACTTCCCGCAGCAGTGGCGCAGGAGGCCAAAACGTGAATAAAGTAGAAACATCCGTGACGGTGCTATGGAAAGTTGCCGACACCGAATTTTTTAGCAACGAAGAAATTGAACTGATCTCGGAAAAGCTCAAAAACCGTATCAATCAAGACGGAATTCTTCAGCTTACCGTTTCGGAAGGTCGCACCCAACTTCAGAATAAAAAGATAGCAACCGACAAGATTTTGGAATTGGTGGAGAAATCACTTTATAAACCGAAACCGCGAAAGGCCACAAAACCATCGAAAAGGCAAATTGAAAAACGCATCATGGCAAAAAAACAGATTTCCGAAAAGAAGGAGAATAGGAGGTTTAGGTTTTGAAGATGTTAGATGTTAGATGTTAGATGCTAGATGTCAGATTCCAGATCCTTGGCTCTTGATTATAAAGCCATTTTTTTCACCGCAAAAGGATCAAAAGTTTTTTCTTTTTTAAGCTATTCCAAAGGACGAAAAAGGTGAACGTCAGATTCAAGTAATGATATTCAGATTTTTGGCTCCTGACTCTTCATTCGAAAACATTTTAACCTTATAACCTCTTAACCTTCTAACTCTTTTTCAACCACAAAAGGATCAAAAGTTTTTTCTTTTTTTAGTTATTCAAAAGGGGGTAAAAGATTCGAGATGCAAGATTTCAGATTCTTGGTTCTTGATTCTTGGTTCTTTCTCCATTTGTTAATCGACGTTAAATATTTGTTTTTCAGTAAGTTATTCATTATCTTCGTAAAAATCTTCAATCATCATGGCTTTATCGCTCTTTTTATCCGACTTTGGTCGTCTATCAGGACTTTTGCAGTCATTGATGTATCTTCATACCGATTCATTTCTGAAAAGTTCCAAGGACTTTATCCATTAATCCCTGTCAGGTTCAAGACGGGGAACCCATCGTTTTTTAATAATCATTTCGAGATGTGCTTTCGGCAGACAAAATATCCATTGACGTTTTGCCTAATTGCGTTGAACCGAACTTGGAAGCATATTTAATTCATTTTAAAAAATATAAGAATAATGTCCGATCAAATCATTTTAACAACAGGAATTTACGACGCAATAAAAGATAATTTAAGAAGAAAAAAAGTAAGTCACAATGAAGAAGTAAGATTGGCTTCCGAACTGCGAAATGCGCTACAAGTGCGAAGAAGGGTTTTACCGGAAGACGTAGTGACGGTGAACCGAAAAGTAACCATCAAGGACTTAAGCCAAAATAAGGAAGAAGAATATATTTTTGTAGGTGTTTCAGAAGCCAGACCAAAGAAAAATAAGCACTCCATTTTGTCGGATATGGCTTTGGCAACGGTAGGATACAAGGTTGGTGATGTCATTGAATGGCCTTTCCGAGACGGAGAGCGTAGAATTGAAGTCTTGAAGGTTGAAAATTGGCAGAACTAAAAATAATTTCTTTATATAAAAATGAAAGTACGGCTCATGATGGGCTGTACTTTTTTCTTTGGAATAATAAGCTTTTAAACGTACGGGATTTCGATTCCAACCTAAAATATTATCTTTGCAAAAACAATTAGAGAAATGAATAAACCGATCACAGAATTTCTAGAAAAATATTATCTCCATTTCAATGCAGCAGCATTGGTGGATGCTTCGAAAGGCTATGTTGCGCACCTAAAAGACGGCGGTAAAATGATGATTACCTTGGCCGGAGCGATGTCAACAGCGGAATTAGGAAAGATTTTGGCTGAGATGATCCGTCAGGACAAAGTAGCGATTATTTCGTGTACAGGAGCTAACCTTGAAGAAGATGTAATGAACTTAGTTGCTCATTCACACTACAAAAGAGTACCTAATTATAGAGATTTGACGCCCGAGCAAGAAAGAGATTTGCTGGATCAACACTTCAATCGTGTAACCGATACTTGTATTCCGGAAGAGGAAGCATTTCGTCGTCTACAAAAGCATTTGGAAGATGTGTGGCATGCTGCAGAAGAAAAAGGAGAACGTTATTTCCCGCATGAATTTTTGTATCAAGTAGTGAATTCCGGTGTTTTGGAGCAATATTATGAAATCGATCCGAAAGATTCATGGATTGTCGCAGCAGCCGAGAAAAACCTTCCGATTGTTTGTCCAGGTTGGGAAGATTCGACCACAGGAAATATTTTTGCGTCAAACGTCATCAAAGGGAAACTGAATGTTCATACCGTAAAATCTGGAATCGAGTACATGATTTACTTAACGGAATGGTATCGTGCAAATTCCGGTGGAAAAGGCGTTGGTTTCTTCCAAATCGGAGGAGGAATTGCTGGAGATTTCCCGATTTGTGTAGTACCGATGATGTATCAGGATTTGGAATGGGAAGATGTCCCTTTCTGGGCTTATTTCTGCCAGATTTCAGATTCTACAACTTCTTACGGATCTTATTCCGGAGCAGTTCCGAACGAGAAAATCACTTGGGGGAAACTCGATGTGGATACACCAAAATACATTGTTGAAAGTGATGCCACCATTTGCGCACCGCTGATGTTTACTTATATTTTAGAAAATTCTTAATTGTATTTTCTTTTAAACATAAAAAACTCTCGCATTAGGTTGTGAGAGTTTTTTATGTGATTGGGGGTGTGGATAGAATGATGTTAAGTGTGGTAGAAAGAAGTTTGAGTTTTAGTACATGTTCAACTCGTACGAAACGGAACGGCCGGCTCCTACTTTAATAAAGGCGTTCATTTCTGCGAGTTGCTGTAAATCTCTTGTTGCTGTAGCTTTTGAGGTTTTAGTGATGGAGATGTATTTTTTGGCAGTCATGCCACCTTCGAATCCCTCTTCTCCCTGCTCCATCATTTTATTGATGGCTTTTAATTGCCTTTCATTAAGCTGATCCTGAAAACTGTCAAAAAACCGGACTTTTTTTAGTGTAAAAGTCACTACGTTTTTAGAATTAATAAGCGCAGCATTCAAAATATCAAAGAAATAATGCACCCAGTCTGTAATCTGCAAGTTTCTCTGTGCCTTTTTCAATTCATTATAATACCTTGATTTGTCTTTCTCAATTGCTTTTGAAAGACCTACAAAAATGGGTATTTCCAATTTTTCAGCTAACGCTTTTTCGGCTAAGGCGCGTCCGATACGTCCGTTTCCATCTTCGAAAGGATGCAATGTCTCGAAATATAAATGAGCAATTGCCGCCAATAACATCGCCTCTCCAACTTTCCCTAAATTTGGTTCAGTAAAGCTTTTATACCAACCAATAAATTCCGGAATCAGCACCGGTAAATCTTTAGCAGGAGGTGCTTCGTAATGAACGGTGAAATTTCCGAAGCTCCCAGAAACCACTTGCATTGGTTCTTTACCTTTTCTAAACTGACCGTGGTTAATGGATTCTTCGTATTCCATTAATATTTTATGCCAATCTAATAATAGATTTTCGTCCAATGTTTTGTTATAACTTTTCTGGACTTCAATCATTAATACCGCAATAGCATTCGCTTTTTTATTTTTTGTGGTTTTATGGAAATCTTTATATCCTAAATTGAGTTTCAATGATGATATTACCTCCTCCCTACTAAAATATTCACCTTCGATTTCAGAAGTTTTCAATGCTTCTGAAAGCAATAATTCTGTAAAAACATCCCGTTTTGTTTCTTCAGAAAAACCTTGCAAAATACCATTGGTCTCTCCCAATTCTAAAGCAAAATTCTGAATACCAGGAAGTAGTTTCTCGGTGCTGTACGAGAAATCCGGAAAGTTTTCTAATTGCCAAATATAGTTCATGAGCCGATTGCGATTAATATTCGGCTCAAATATACTAAAAATAATGAGCCGATTATCCTTTCTAATCGGCTCAATTGTTCGAAATCCTAAGAATTGAGATAGGAAGACTAAGAAAGTATTAATGACTCGAAAGCTGCGGACAGCTTTTCCATAAAGCTCCAGATAAGTTCAATGAATTTTATATTTCCAAGGTATTTCTTCATTAAATTTTCTTATTTTCGTAATTAAAGCTGATATTAAATGAAAAAAACTATTACAGTGGTATTTTTGGCAATGATAGGATGGATCAACGGCCAAGAAAATTTAAGCTACCAACAACCTTCTGCAGAGATTCTGAAATTAGCAGATTACCAAAGACCACCTTCGGTATCTATGGACAGCAAACGAGAATGGATGATTTTCTCTTACCGAGATACCTATAAATCTTTAGATGAACTGAACCAACAAGAAATGAGGTTGGGCGGTTTGCGAATCAATCCTGTAACCAATATTTCAAGCTCACTAACCTACATCACCAACCTGAAAATAAAAAAAGTAAAAGATAAAGATGAAACTCAAGTGAAAGGGTTGCCGAAAGGAGCTAAAATCGCCTATACCACTCTATCACCAGACGAGAAGAAATTGGCATTTACTAATACTACCGACAAAGGTGTAGAACTTTGGGTGCTAGATTTAGCTAGTTCAACAGCTACCAAACTCGTCGCTGATCAACTCAATGCAAACCTCGGTATGCCTTATCTGTGGTATAAAGACTCCAAGAATTTATTAATTAAAACTATTCCCACAGATAAACCCAAGTTAATTGATTCGAGCAAAGATCTTCCTACAGGCCCCACTATTTCTACATCCGATGGAAAAGTTTCCCAAAACAGAACGTATCAGGATTTGTTAAAAAATCCTCAGGATGAAATTAATTTTGAAACTTTGACTAAAGCCGATCTGAAAAAAGTTAATCTCAATGGAGACATAACCGAGGAAAAAACTGCAGATCTCTATGCAGGAATGAGTTTCTCGCCGGACGGTAAATATTTAATGCTTACCACCATCAAGAAACCTTTTTCTTACATAGTTCCGCTTAGTCGATTTCCAATGACCACTACCATTTACGACCAAGCTGGTAAGTTGGTAAAAACAGTGAACGAGGTACCACTAACTGAAATTATGCCTAAAGGTTTTTCTTCTGTTCGAACCGGAAAAAGAAACATGACATGGCGCGATGATCAGCCGGCAACCTTGGTGTACGCAGAAGCATTGGACGGAGGCGACCAAAATAAAACCGCGGAGTACAGAGACGAAATTTTCACATGGGAAGCTCCATTTACCACTGCTGCGAAAAGCCTTTTCAGGACAAAACAGCGTTATTCAGGGACAGAATGGTCTAATTCCAATTACGCGGTTATTTCCGAAAGCTGGTATGATACAAGGAACACCAAATCCTATCTCCTAGATTTGAATACCGGAACATCACGGATGATAGAAGATCGGAATTTTCAGGATGTGTATAATGATCCTGGGCAATTTTTTGAAACTAAAAATGAATATGGAAGAAATGTAATCAATGTAAAGAAGGACAAAGCATACCTCATCGGAGAGGGCTTCACGAAAGATGGACAAAAACCTTTTATTGATGAGCACGATTTAAAATCATTAGCAAAGAAAAGATTGTACACCGCACAAGTAAGCGGAGTGAAAGAAAGCATCATCGATATTATGGATATTGAAAAAGGTGAAATTTTGGTCCGCCAAGAATCCGCAACCCAATACCCCAACTCCTATAAAAAAAATATTAAAACCGGAAGGATTGAAGCATTAACCAACTTCGAAAATCCTTTTGCTAGCTTGGGAAAAGTCTATAAAGAAGTGATCAAATACAAAAGAAATGACGGCGTAGATCTCACCGGAACCTTATATCTACCGGCCGGCTACGATAGAAAAAGCAAAAAAGAAAAATTACCTTTACTAATTTGGGCCTATCCGACAGAGTATAAAGACAAAAATACCGCTGGAATGAATACCCAAAATCCCAATGATTTCACATTTCCAAGTTATGGATCGTTCATATATTGGGTAACTAAGGGCTATGCGGTTTTAGATGATGCAGCCTTCCCAATCATCGGTGAAGGAAAAGCTGAACCAAACGACACCTTTATTCCTCAACTTCTAGCCAATGGAAAAGCAGCAATTGATGCTGTAGATCAACTAGGATATATCGATCGGAAAAAAGTTGCGGTAGGAGGTCATTCATATGGTGCATTTATGACCGCTAATCTGCTAACTCATGGTGATGATTTTACCTGTGGAGTAGCACGAAGCGGTGCTTATAATAGAACTTTGACTCCATTTGGTTTTCAGTCAGAGCAACGCAATTATTGGGACGTGCCGGAAGTATATAATACGATGTCTCCTTTTATGCACGCCGATCAAATGAAAAAACCTTTACTGTTGATTCATGGAGATGCGGATAACAATCCGGGAACTTTCACCTTGCAAACCGAACGATATTTTCAAGCACTTAAAAATTTAGGAGCACCCGTTCGCATGGTTTTACTCCCGAAAGAATCTCATGGATATGCTGCAAAAGAAAGCATTCTACACACATTATGGGAACAAGAGCAATTTCTCGATAAATGTCTGAAAGAAAAATAAACTCATCAAAACCGCCTAACAAAAGGCGGTTTTTTTGTTAAATCTTCTTTTACAAAACCCTTTTAATCGAAATAAATAGAACTACTATTGATTTTTGCAAATAAAAAAATGACATTATATTTTTTTAATTTAGAGCCTGTTTAAATTTTATTCAATAAATTTTTTATAGCGGATAATTTTACCATATTTTCAGAATTTTCCATTAGTAATTCGTAATTCCTGCATAATCTCCTGTCGTTATCAAACCAGGAAAATGTCCGTTCAATAATCCATCTTTTAGAAAAGGGCTTAAAATCTGTTTTCTTTTCATCATTTCTCATCACCACATTGATTAGATAAGCAAACTTATTTTTCACCTGTTCTATGATTTCTCCTCTGTAACCTCCATCAGCAAGAATAATCTTCACAGGACTTAAGAAATATGCCAAAGTTCTCATGAGAAAATCAACAGC
>NZ_JASZ02000019.1 GCF_000735695.2 Kaistella haifensis DSM 19056 | reverse complement strand
TTCAAAAGAAACTACCGAAGAAACTTTAAAATGGGTTCATATTGCCATTAGCAACGCCAAAAGAAATTTGTTGGGCAATTACCACAAAATAAAAAGAAAGTATCTTCAACTCTATCTCAACGAATTCATCTACAAGCTAAATCGAAGATATTTTGGAGATAGACTCTTTGAAAGGCTTATTATTGCTAACATTACAGGATTATGATTAAAAACGGATAATCAATAAAAAATTAATGATAAAGAAGAATTTTTTAATCGCATTAGCATCAATTTTGCTAACAAGTTGTACCCCAATTTATAAAAAAATGAACGTAGACAAAGAAACTTACGAAGGCCTTAATGACGGTCTTTACGCAAATTTCCAAACATCAAAAGGAAATATGATTGTAAAATTCGAAGATAAAAAAGCTCCGGTTACCGTTGCCAATTTCGTCGGATTAGCTGAAGGTAAAATCGAAAACAAAGCAAAAGCGAAAGGCGTTCCTTTCTATGATGGAACTATTTTTCACCGTGTAATCAAGGATTTTATGATCCAAGGTGGTGATCCACAAGGAACAGGAATGGGAGATCCAGGTTATAAATTTGATGATGAAAAGAACGATTTGCAACATACAGGAAAAGGAATTCTTTCCATGGCTAATTCTGGTCCGAACACCAATGGTTCCCAATTTTTCATTACGGAAGTTGCTACTCCTTGGTTGGACGGAAGACACACCATTTTCGGTGAAGTAGTTAAAGGTGAAGAAGTAATTGATGCGATCGCCAATGTAGAAAAAGGTGCACAGGATAAACCTAAAACTGATGTGGTTTTAGAGAAAGTTTCTATTTTTTCTAAAGGTGATGAATACAAAGATTACGATGCCGCAAAGGTTTTCAATGACGGAAAAGGTAAAATCCAGGAAAACAACAAAGCAATTCTCGCTAAAATTGAAGCTGATAAGAAGAAAAAAGAAGAAGAATTTGCTGCAAACCAACAAAAATTGGTAGACGATTTGAAGGCAGGAATGCAAGTAACTCCATCTGGTTTGTACTACAAAATCACCAAAACTACCAACGGTGTTGCTCCAAAAGCGGGTGACGAAGTTTCCGTACATTATGCAGGAAAATTGGTTGATGGAAGCGAATTCGATTCCTCTTTTAAAAGAAATCAGCCCATCGAAATTCCTATCGGAGTTGGACAAGTAATTAAAGGTTGGGACGAAGGAATCCTGCTTTTAAAAGAAGGAGAAGCAGCAACGCTATTAATTCCATCTGAATTAGGTTACGGAGCAAGAGGAGCAGGAGGCGTAATTCCACCAAATGCTTGGTTAATCTTCGATGTAGAGCTGGTAAAAGTAAACGGCAGCGCAGTAAAATAATTATTAAAAACTGTATTATAAAAAAACACTCCGATTTTGGAGTGTTTTTTTGTTTACTATTAAATTGAATTTAAAGGCTCATAAACAATTTCGGATTCACCGGAGTATTGTTTTTATGAACTTCATAATGCAAATGTGGACCGGTAGATCTTCCTGAATTTCCGCTTCTAGCAATCACTTGGTTTACTTTGATGATATCGTTGGTTTCAACAAGAATTTCCGAAAGATGTCCATAAAGCGTCGCCAAACCATTTCCGTGTGAAACAATGACGCAGTTTCCGTAACCGCCTTTTTTACCGGCAAAAATAACGGTTCCTTTCGCTGCAGCGCGTACATCGGTTCCGTAAGCTACCGCAATATCAAGACCTTTGTGGAATTGCATTTGATCCGCTTCAGCCGGTGGATCGTTTTTTTCAGCAACAACTTGTGGCGCAGCTGTGGTTTTAATGATATTTCCGGCGCTGTCTCGCTCTACAATGGCTTCGGGAGCTGCTTTTGATTCGGTTTTTGCAGGTTTGGCACCAGCTAAAAGTACATTTCTAGATGGAATCGGGTTTTTTCTCTTCCCGAAATTAGAAGAAATATAACCATCTGTTGGAATTCCCAGGGGAACCTGTTGCAATTTATTCTGCAGATCCATCAAATATTGGCTGTACCGATTGGTTTGTTTTGCTAGATATACCGCGTTGGAGATGCTGTCTTGAGCAAGAGTACCAATTTTTCCGTCAGTAATATTTTTTGAAGCTAAAAAGGAGTTTAATTCTCGCACCGTGTGATCTACCAAAGCGAGATTGTTTTTCATTTCAAGATAATCGATGCTGTCTTTTTGGGTGTTTATTTTTACCAAATTCACCTCGTAAGTTTTATCACTTTTTTCGGTATACAATTTGGTAATCATCAATGCTTGTGCAAAGATTACCAGCAAAAAGGCGCCTAGTAAGATATTTACTTTTTTCTTGTTGCTAAGGAAATTTTTCATATACTATTTTGTAACAGTTGTTTATAATTAAGGTTTGCAAAAATAATATTAATTTTTTAAAGTGTATTTTAATCAATTATTTTATCATATTTTTTGCTGATATACGAGTTGGAAAATAAATTTATAATTGATAATTTTAAAAAATGGAATTGTTTAAAATGCTTTTTTTTAAGCAATTCACTTTCGTATCTTTGCAAGTAAATCGAAGTTTATGGCTAAGAAAGATCAGAAAAAAGAAAAGGTTATTGGCGTAGTAGGTAGCGGAAGTTTCGCCACAGCAATCGTAAAAATGCTTACTGAAAACTCCAAAACTATTCACTGGTGTGTTCGAAACGAGTTTGTAAAAGGTGCAATCGAACTTCGTCATCATAATCCCACCTATCTTACAGCCGTAAATTTCAATGTGAAAAATTTAAGACTTACGACGGATATCAACGAGTTGGTTTCAGCTTGTGATATTGTGGTTTTAGCAACACCGTCAATTTATCTTTCAGATACTTTAGACAAGATGACTTGCGATTATACAAATAAAATTTTTGTTTCCGCGATCAAAGGTATTGTTCCGAAAGTTAATGATGTCGTAGCACATTATCTCCGCGATGAGTTCAAAATTGGATTCCGTTTTCAGGCCGTAATTGCTGGTCCGTGTCACGCTGAAGAAGTCGCTATGGAAAGACTTTCTTACCTTACTATTGCCACTATAGAAGAACATCAGGAAGTACTTCGTGAGAAATTTGCTTCTCGTTTTATCAAGGTAAATTGCAGTTCCGATATTTTGGGGAATGAATACAGTGCAATTTTGAAAAATATTTATGCAATAGGAGCAGGAATTGCAAGCGGATTAGGCTACGGAGATAACTTTACAGCCGTTTTCGTTTCCAATGCAATTCGGGAAATGGAGCTTTTCTTGGAAAGAATCCATGAGATGCCACGCGATGTGAACGAAAGTGCTTATTTGGGAGATTTGCTCGTAACCGCTTATTCGCTTTTTTCCAGAAACCGAAATCTAGGAAATCTTATCGGAAAAGGTTATACCGTGAAATCTGCAATACAATCGATGAACATGATTGCAGAAGGTTACTACGCTGCAGATTCTATCTACAAAACTGCAAAAGAAAAGAAAATGAAAACTCCGATTATCGATGCAGTTTACAGAATTCTTTATGAAGATAAAAATGCTGAAAAAGAATTTAAAAAACTTACTGCAAAGTTGGATTGATAGTAGAACAAAACAACAATATATTAATTTCTATTTTTAAATTGTCATGCCTAAATCTTTAAATATAAAAACTCCAAAACCGCACTACGACGTAGTTTTAATCGGTGGAGGAATTATGAGCGCCACGCTCGCTACATTGCTTAGTGAGTTGGATCCTAATCTTGAAATTGCAATATTCGAAAGACTCGGAAGATTTGCCCGAGAAAGTTCTGCCGCATGGAATAATGCTGGTACAGGGCATTCTGCTTTTTGCGAACTCAATTATACCCCGGAAAAAGAGGACGGAACGATCGATATTTCGAAAGCAGAAAATATCGCTGAACAGTTTGAAATTTCCAAGCAGCTCTGGAGTTATTTGATTAATAAAAATTTCATTAGAAATCCGAAAGAATTCATCATTTCATGTCCTCATATGAGTTTGGTTTTTGGGGTAAATGATGCCGAATACCTTAGAAAAAGACACGAAAAATTGACACAGTCTGTCCTTTTTAAAGGAATGGAATTTACCACGGACCACCAGAAACTTCAGGAATGGATCCCGCTGGTAATGAGTAAAAGAAAAGAAAACGAAGTTCTTGCAGCCACAAAGATGGATTTGGGAACCGATGTGAATTTTGGTACACTCACCAGAAAAATGGGAAGATATCTTGTTGATAATTCCAATGTAGAGGTATTCCTTTATCATGAAGCAAAAGACTTGGATCTGCAAAATGACGGCAAATGGAATATAAAAGTGAAAGATCGTTTGAACCAGCATAAACAAGAAGTAGTAGCAAATTTTGTTTTTATTGGCGCCGGTGGTTATGCGTTGCCACTTCTCGACAGTTCAGATATTCCGGAAAGTGAAGGATATGGCGGTTTTCCCGTTTCCGGGCAATGGCTGGTTTCTTTCAACCAAGATTTGGTGGAAAAACACCATGCGAAAGTTTATACTCAAGCAACTGTAGATGCGCCACCAATGAGCGTTCCGCATTTGGATTTAAGAATTATTGATGGGAAAAAAGCACTTCTCTTTGGACCTTTCGCCGGTTTCTCCACCAAATTTCTCAAAGAGGGAAGCTATCTCGATTTACCCGAAAGTGTAAACTTCAAAAACATCCGTTCGCTTTTTGGAGCGTGGTGGCATAATATTCCCCTCACCAAATATCTAGTACAGCAGGTTGCAATGACTAAATCTCAAAGAATGCAGCATTTAAGGGAGTTTGTAAAAGATGCAAAAGATGAGGATTGGGAAATGAAAGTAGCCGGACAAAGGGTGCAAATCATTAAAAAAGATGATAAACTCGGCGGAAAACTAGAATTCGGGACCGAAGTGGTGGTGAATAAAAATGGAACGATTGCCTCACTTCTTGGAGCTTCTCCTGGAGCTTCTACTGCGGTTTATGCGATGATTCAAGTTTTGGAAAAATGTTTTGGCGAGAGAATGAAAAATGAGTGGAAAGAAAAAATTACCGAGATGGTTCCTTCCTACGGAAAAAAACTAGCTGAAAATCCTGAACTTGCTGAAGAAATCCGAAATTACACCAAAGAAAAATTAGAACTTGAATATTAATATTCAGCATTGTTTTCATTGAAAAAGTGAGTACTATTACCAAACCTACAATAGCGCCAGAAATCCTTGAAGCTCTGCAAACCAAAGTAGAGGAGGAGAAACAGGTAATTGTGCACTGCTGTTATTCTGCCTCTTTTTTTTCCGGAGATTTGATTAGAATTTGGCAATCTACTTTTTTAATCGATGAAAATACCAACCACAAAAGCCATCTGATTCATCACGAGAATATCTCTCTTTTTCCTTACTGGACTGAGGTTCCAAGGATGAAAGATTTTTGGTTCACCTTAGTTTTTTCAGGCTTGCCGAAAGAATGCAAATCTTTTAGCTTGAAAGAAGAAATTCCTGAAGAGGGTGGCTTTTTTGTTCAAAATATCAAAAGAAATGGTACTGATGTTTATCGAGTAAAAATCAGTTGAACCCATTTTATTTTTGCGGAAAATCTTAAATTTTTGCGAGAAATTCTTCGAAAGCTGGAATCACAGATACGGTTCCGTCGTTTTCGATTTTATTCAACTTTAAAACTTCAATTTGATTGATGGAGTTTTCGTCGAAAGGCTTTTGTACACGGACATAATTTTCAGTAAATCCGAACATCAAACCGTTCTTGTTTTCGTGTTCCCAAAGTACCGGCAACGTTTTCCCCAATTGAGTTTGGTAGAAAGCCATTTTCTTTTTCTCGGAAAGAATTCTCAGCATTTTATTGCGTTTTTTTCTTTCAGGAATTGGTACAACACCTTCCATTTCAGCAGCTTCAGTGTTTTCTCTTTCAGAATAAGTAAAAACGTGCAAATAACTGATCGGAAGTTCGTTGAGGAAGTGATAAGTTTCCATAAATTTTTCTTCGGTTTCCCCCGGAAATCCTACGATAACGTCAACTCCAATACACGCATCCGGCATTACTTCACGAATTTTTGAAATTCGGTTTCGGTATAAACTGGTCAAATATCGACGTTTCATTTTTTTCAATAAATCATCGCTTCCGCTTTGCAATGGTATGTGGAAATGTGGAACAAAACTTCTGCTTTTTGAAACCAATTCGATGCTTTCGTCTTTCAAAAGATTCGGTTCAATTGAAGAAATTCGAATTCTCTCGATGCCTTCAACTTGGTCGAGTTCCGAAATTAAATCCAGAAAAGTATGTTCGTGTTTTTTATTCCCAAATTCCCCTTTTCCGTAATCACCAATGTTTACGCCTGTTAAAACGATTTCTTTAATATCTCTCTCCGCGATTTCTTTCGCATTTTTCACCACATTTTCGATGGTATCGGAACGGGAAATCCCTCTCGCCAAAGGAATTGTACAGTAAGTGCATTTGTAATCGCAGCCGTCTTGTACTTTTAAGAAAGCTCGAGTTCGGTCACCGATAGAATAGCTTCCGATGAAAAAGTCGGTTTCGCTAATTTCACAGGAATGGATTAATCCTTGGTTTTCGCTTTTCTGCAAATCGTCCAGGTAACTCAAAATATTGAATTTTTCTTTGGCTCCTAAAACCAAATCTACCCCTTCAATTGCCGAAATTTCTTCCGGTTTTAGCTGTGCATAACAACCTACAATCACCACCAAACCTTCCGGATTGGCTTTCATAGCTCGCTTCACGTGAAGTTTGCATTCTCGGTCAGCATTTTCGGTTACCGAACACGTGTTGATCACATAAACATTGGCCTTGTCTTCAAAACTTACTTTTTCGTAACCAGCATCGGTCAATTGTCGTGCAATAGTAGAGGTTTCCGCAAAGTTGAGTTTGCAGCCAAGCGTGTGGAAAGCGGCGGTTTTGGGTTGATTTGAGTTCAATTCAGTATAAAATTCAGGCTGCAAAGATAGTGATTTTAGAATTTTTAAACTAAAAACGAATTTTGCCTTGATTCATGTAGTTATTCTGCTTTATAATCTTCGCGAACTTCATCGCTATTTGCATAACAAACCGGTGAAGAATTCTGTTGTTGAAGCATTAGATGATTGAAATCTTTGGATTGATTTCTAGCGATAGAAAGGGTTTTCCAATTTTCGTTTTTCAGCATTTTTGCGATGTACACGATTTGCCCGATATGATAAGGATAATGCGCTAATTGTCTCAAAACAGCATCCGCAACTGATTGTTTTTCGCCACGGATAAAAATGGTTTGATGAAGATTTTCTTCATTAATTTGATCCAGAGCGTTGAACAGAATTTTCCAACCTTTTTCCCATAATTCCAGCGTTTCTGTTTTGGTTTTTACACTGTTTTCAAATTCCGAATCGCGGTTTCGCCAATCTTTTTCGCCATCTTCGGTGAGGAAGTTGGTCCAGCGAGAAATCATGTTTCCGGAAAGATGTTTTACGATTGTTGCAATCGAATTGCTTTCCTCGTTGTATTGCCACAAAATCTCTTGTTCATTGAGTTGTTCGAAGGTTTTGTCGCCCAATTCTTTGTAGTATTGAAACCGTTTGATGAAAAGCTCTTTCATGATTTGTACCATTTATTTGATCAAATTTACAGAAAAATTAGCGTGATTTTATTTAATCATCGTTAAATTTCCGCAGAGATTTTCGAGGTGAAAAATCTTATGAAATGGAGATTTTATTTGATGGAGGTTTTCTTTGTTTTGGATGAAAGTGTAGCGCGACGCCAATGAATGCATATCCGAAACGATCACGAGCCAACATTCCTCTACGCTGCGGTCGTAGTATGGAAATTTCTCATTTTTCTTTTCAATCAATTCAATGATTTTTTCAGACGAAAGTTCATCAAAAAGTCCCATGGTAAAATCAGGCGTAATGAAAACATTGCGGCGATGCGGCGATTTGCGGATTTTTTTCACATGACCACAGCTTTTATTTTGTCGGATAGATTTCACAATGTTGATGATCATTTCGTTTTGTTTTTCGAGCAAATCGATTTTCGCAAGATGATGAAATTCCAAAAAATAAACACCACGATATTCCGCGGTGTTTTCCTGTTCTAATATAATTTCGGCTTGGCGGAAAATCTTATTCAGTTGGCTTTCTATTTTTTTTATTTCAAGATGATTAATCACTTCGGTGAGTTCGATTCCGATTTTTTTGTTGTTGAAATTGGCGATAAAGTCGGGGCTTTCGCAGGTGAGATTTTCAAACTGTATTTCGGGAAAATGATGGAGAAACGAGTTCAGCAAAAGGATTTCTGCTTTCTTTTTATACTTTTCTCTATCGTGAAGTTGGGAGTTGTCGATTTGCCGATGATAGCGCTCGATCGGCTTTTTTTTCAAGTGGCGGTTCAGGTAGTAAAGCGATAGGTTCTTTACCAAATCTTCGTCGGAAAATACTTTCTTCATAATCTTATTTTTTTTAATCAAAAAATTGAATACCAATATTTTACGATTTTAAAGTTAGATAAAAAATTCAGATAATCAACGATTTACATAAAATTTAAAATATAATTAATATTAAATCTTACCTGAAAATGGTTTTTCATGCAATTTTTAAGGAAGAAAGATATTGTTCAAACCTTTATTTTTTGCTGATAAATCCTAAGAAAATATCGATTATATCATGTTTACCAAAAAATAATCTTAATATTTTTGAACAGCAATTAAAATTTTTACCTTTGCAACTTAAATTTATCGAAGATTATGGATTTTAAAAACTTTGCGATGCCTTTCAGCATCAACCCTGAATATTCAAAAAAAGTCGCTTATTTTTCAATGGAATTTGCCATTGATCAGGCATTAAAAATATATTCCGGAGGACTAGGATTTTTGGCTGGTTCCCACATGAGAAGTGCTTATAACTTGAAGCAAGATTTAGTAGGAATCGGGATTTTGTGGAAATTTGGTTATTATGATCAAGCACGAAATCATGATCAAACTATGCAACCAACTTGGACTAAAAAGATGTATTCTTTTTTACAAGATACCGGAATCAAATTTCAAATCGAGATCCACTCTGCACCGGTTTGGGTGAAAGTTTGGTATTTGGATCCTGAAGTTTTCCATACTGCACCGATGTTTTTCCTTTCTACAGACGTTCCGGAAAACGATCATGTTTCCAAAACAATTTGTCACCGTTTGTATGATGCAAACGAATCTACCAAAATTGCACAATATATTTTACTCGGAAAAGGCGGAGCGAAACTTCTAGATTTGATGAATTTCGAAAGAGATGTATATCATTTAAATGAAGCGCATGGTTTGCCTGCTGCATTCTATCTCTTGAAGAAATTTGGCGGAGATCTAGAAAAAGTAAAAGAAAAATTAGTTTTCACCACACATACTCCGGAAGAAGCCGGAAACGAAAAGCACAACATCTACCTTTGCCACGATATGTCCTATTTTTCAGGACTCAGCATTGATGAGGTTAAGACCATTGAAGGGGTTGAAGACGATCGTTTCAATCACTCGCTTTGCGCTTTGAGAATGGCAAGACTGGCGAATGGAGTTTCTCAACTTCACGGTGAAGTTTCCCGAAAAATGTGGAGCAAATATTCTAAAATTTGTGAAATTAAAGCCATTACCAACGCACAGGAATTTAAATATTGGGCAGATAAACCGCTTTATGATGCAAAAGATGAAAATGATCCTGTACTTTTTGATTTCAGAAAAAAACATTTAAAGAAAAGATTTTTCAAAACAGTTGCTGACCAAACCGGAAATTTATTCGATCCGAATGTGTTTACCATTGTTTGGGCACGAAGATTTGCTGGTTACAAAAGAGCAGATCTCTTGTTGCAAGACAAAGAAAGATTCGCAAGATTATTGAACAATCCGAAATATCCGGTACAAATTGTCTGGGCAGGAAAACCTTATCCGATGGATTATTCAGCGATTTCAACGTTCAATTCTTTGGTGGAAGAAAGCAAATTTCACAAAAACATGGCGGTTCTCACCGGTTATGAATTGGCTTTAAGTAAATTGATGAAACAAGGTTCAGATCTTTGGTTGAACAACCCAAGAGTCCCAAGAGAAGCATCTGGAACTTCCGGAATGACCGCCGCAATGAATGGTTCGGTGAATCTTTCAACCGATGATGGTTGGATCCCAGAATTTGCTAAAAACGGGGTGAACGGTTTCGTGGTTCCACAAGCGGATTACGAGAATACCAGTGTTTACGATCAGGATAATTTCGACCTTCAGAATCTTTATGCAGCTTTGGAAAACGAAATTCTTCCAACATATTATGACCGTCCGGATGAGTGGAGAAAAATTCAGCAAACCGCGATGGATGATGTGAAAAGTAAATTCAATTCCGACAGAATGGCAGATGAATATTACAAGCAGATTTACGCTTAATTCATTGATTAAAATAAAATACAAAATCCGGGAAGCATTGGTTTTCCGGATTTTCATTTTTTAAAATTGATTCCAATATCAAATGTCTTGGAGAAAAAAAATTGGGAAATAGCGGCAGATTTACTTTAATAATACATCCACATTCCGAGTTTGTTTCTGCGGGCTTTTTCTTCCAATTTCCTGAAGTCTTCGACGTATTTGATGTTTGGTGGAAAAGTGGCTATTCTTGCATATCCTTTCGCAAGCAAATACTGGTTCAGAAAAACACCATTTTCAAGGTAAACATAAGCTAAAGTTCTTCCGTAGCGATCGATTTTTTGTACATCAAACTCCAACCGAATTTTTTTATTGAAAAGTAATTTTTTAAGATGAGTTTTTGCTTCAGAACCAAAAACCTGAACTTGTTTTCTGTTGCCTACATTTCTGCTTTCAGGCGCATCTATTCCGATGAACCGGATTTTGTACTGGTTGTCCGACTCATCTTGAATTACTACAGTATCGCCATCTGAAACCCTCTTGATGCTATAAAATTTCCCAGAAACTTGAGCATTAATCTTTAATGAAGAAAATAAAATGAAAAAAATTATAAATAATGGTTGACGCATTGGGCGAAAATACCATAAATTCATTGAAAAACATAGTTGAAATCAACATAAACTTAGTGTATATCATAAGTTTTTATAATGTTTGAAATTGTAAATTTGTTGCAATTCCAAAATTTCAAATCCGTATTTTTGCATTATGATTAACAGCGACCAAATAAAAGAAGCACAATCCCGAATCGAGGATTTATATAAATTTTTGCAGATCGAAAAAAAGAAAATCGAAATTGCTAATGATGAAGAAAAAACGGTTTCTCCGGAGTTTTGGGACAACCCGAAAGAGGCAGAAATTTTCATGAAGCAGCTTCGTTCCAAGAAAAAATGGGTCAATGATTATGAAGAAATTTTCGCCCTATTTGAAGATATTCAGGTTTTGATCGATTTTGCAAAAGAAGATCCGGAGTCCGAGAGAGAACTTGATGAATTATATCCTCAATTATTGGAGAAAATTGAAGATTTGGAGTTTAAAAATATGTTGTCGAATGAAGGTGACGAACTTTCTGCGGTCTTGCAAATTACCGCAGGAGCTGGCGGAACCGAATCTTGCGACTGGGCTTCGATGCTAATGAGAATGTATACCATGTGGGCCGAAAAGCAAGGATATAAAATTCGGGAACTGAATTTTCAGGAAGGTGATGTAGCAGGCGTGAAGACGGTAACTTTGGAATTCGATGGCGAATTTGCGTTCGGATATTTGCGTGGTGAAAATGGAGTTCATCGTTTGGTGAGAATTTCACCATTTGATTCTAATGCGAAACGCCATACAAGTTTTGTTTCGGTTTATGTATATCCTTTGGTAGATGATACAATCGAAATCAACATCAATCCAGCCGATATTTCTTTTGAAACCATGCGTTCGAGTGGAGCGGGTGGACAAAACGTAAATAAGGTGGAAACTGCGGTTCGACTTCGTCACGCACCAACAGGAATCATTATTGAAAACTCTGAAAGCCGCTCCCAGCTTCAAAATAAAGAAAAAGCTATGCAATTATTGCGTTCCCGATTGTATGAAATGGAATTGGAAGAGCGAATGAAAGCCCGAAATGAAATTGAAGCAGGAAAAATGAAAATAGAGTGGGGAAGCCAGATTCGAAATTATGTGATGCATCCCTATAAATTGGTGAAAGATGTACGTTCCGGTTACGAAACTTCGGATGTAGATGGTGTGTTGAATGGTAATTTAACACCTTTCCTAAAAGCCTTCCTGATGGCCGATGGAACCGCTGCTACAGAAGAAGATTTTACCCTTTAAGTTTTGGCAAACTTTAACAATTTATTAATCTGCTCAAAACCCGCTGTTTTGTTATCTTTGCCAATATGGAACATTTAGAAAGTTGGAAGGATCTTTTGAATCCTGAATTTTACATTAATAATGGTGGCTTTTGGCTAATTTTATTTATCATTTTTGCTGAGACCGGTTTATTTGTCGGGTTTTTCTTACCAGGCGACAGCTTGTTGTTTGTCAGCGGGATTTATGCAGTTACAATCATTACTGAAACTTTCGGATCAACCGGGAGCGATTTTTTGGATACTACTATTTTAGCGTCCGCAGTGGCAATTGCTGCAGTAATCGGGAACGAAGTAGGGTATTGGTTTGGTCGAAAAGCAGGTCCGGCACTTTATAAAAGAGAGGATTCTTTACTTTTTAAGAAAAAATACCTTTTCCAGGCGCACGATTTCTTCGAACAGCATGGTGCACTTGCGGTAATCATGGCGAGATTTTTACCGGTGGTTAGAACCTTTACACCAATTGTGGCAGGGATTGTGAAAATGGATAAAACCCGATTTTTAATTGATAATATCATCGGAGCTTTTCTTTGGTCTTTTTCCCTCATTTTTGCTGGTCATTATTTGGATAAACTCTTTATGGATCAATTTGGAATCGATTTGAAATCTCATTTGGAGATGATTATCATTATCATCGTTTTGATTACTACTGTTCCAATTATCATTAAGTTTTTCTTTGGTAAAAGCAAACAAGAGGAAATAACAGAAGAATAATCAACGAGAATTTACATACAAAAAAAAGCAACCTAAATTATCAGGTTGCTTTTTTTATTTTAAGTTGAATTTTTGCGAAAACTAAAAGTGATTATTTAATATTAAATAGTTTTGAAAAAATTCTCTTTATTTTACTTCAATTAAAAAGATCGCGAACTTTATCGAAGAAAGTTTTCTCTTTTCCTGATGGTTCAGCCACCATTTCTCCGTTTTTGAGCTGCTTTTCGAAGAATTCTTTTTGTTCAGGAGAAAGATGTTGCGGAGTCCAAACATTGATGTGGACAAACATATCGCCTTTTCCGTAGCTGTCGATGCTTGGTAAGCCTTTCCCAGAAAGTCTGAGGATTTTCCCGGATTGGGTTCCGGCATCCACTTTAATTTTCACTTTGCCGCCAACGGTAGGAATTTCTTTTTGAGTTCCCAAAGCCGCTTCCGCAAACGAAATATATAATTCCTGATGAAGGTTGTCTCCTTCGCGCTTAATTTTAGGATCCACTTCTTCTTCTACTACAACCAATAAATCACCAGGATTTCCACCGAAAGGTGCATCATTACCTTTTCCACGAACACTCAACTGAATACCTTCTCTTGCACCAGCAGGAATGTTGATGGTTACTTCTTCTTCTACTTTTATTAAACCTTGCGCATTAGCACCAGCAGGAATTTTATCAGCTACTTTTCCGAATCCCTGACAAGTTGCGCAGTGCGTTTGAGTCTGCATTTGTCCGAACATGGTGTTCATTACTTTCACTTGCATACCAGTTCCGTTACAAGTTCGGCAGGTTTTTGAGGTTGCTCCCGGTGCCAATTTAAGTTTTTTAACTTTAATGGTTTTTTGGGTACCATTCACCATTTCTTCAAGGTTGAGTTTAATTCTCACTCGAAGATTTGTTCCCCGTACTTGTTGTCTTTGTGCGCCACCGCCGCCGCCGAAATGTCCACCGAAAATATCCCCAAACTGGCTGAAAATATCTTCCATATTCATTCCACCACCGAAACCTCCGCCGCCGCCGAATCCTCCAGCGCCGCCCATTCCGGCGTGTCCGTACTGATCGTAGTTCGCTTTTTTGTTTGCATCACTTAATACTTCATAAGCTTCTGCCGCTTCTTTGAAACTTTCTTCAGCCGCTTTATCACCCGGATTTTTATCTGGGTGATATTTCAGAGCCATTTTTCGGTAGGCTTTCTTTATTTCATCGGCGCTTGCTGATTTGCTTACTCCAAGCACTTCGTAGTAATCTCTTTTTGACATAACTGAATTTTGAATAATTTAAAATCTAAGGAATTAGAATTTAAAATTAGTTTCCGGTAACCACTTTAGCAAAACGAATTACTTTATCATTTAAAGTATAACCCGTTTCGATAACATCTACGATTTTACCTTTCAAATCTTCCGATGGAGCTGGAATTTGGGTAATTGCTTCGTGAAAATCCACATTAAAAGGATCACCAACTTTTACTTCAATTGGTTTCAATCCTTTTTCGAAAAGTTTATTTTTGAATTTCTGATAGATGAGTTCGACGCCTTGTAGATCGGCTTGGTTTCCGTTTTTGCTCATTTCTTTAATTGCTCTTTCAAAGTCATCTAAAACAGCCAACATTGAAATCATCAAATCCTGATTAGCGTATTGAAAGAATTCCATTTTTTCTTTTGCGGTTCTTTTTTTATAATTTTCAAACTCGGCAAAAAGTCTTACATAACGGTCTTTTTCTTCTGCCAAAAGTTCCTCCGGAGTTGGAGTTACTGTCATATTTTCAGCAGTTTCGTTTTCCGGTTTTTGGGTTGTTTCTTCTTCTAAATTCAAGTTTTCTTCGTGTATATCTTGGTTTTCTGACATAATATTACATTTTTATAACCATCAGTTCACAACAATTTTGCCAAAGAAAATTTTAGGACAATTCGGCAGATTATTATTTGTAGGTAGAAAATCGGTAAGAAATTCCGCAGGAAAAATGATAGTCCGGGGAAGTTTTGGAAATTCCAAACCCTGAGGACAAGTCAGCCTGTAGATTTTCATTTACAAGATAGGTAATTCCGCCATTGAAACGATGGTCTGCATTTTGAGACTCACTGATAAAGCCGTAAGATTCTACAAAACCACCCAGCTTATCCGTCACAGCGTATGCTCCGGAAATTGTGTAAATTCCCGTAGGACCGGGAGTTTCGCCATTCCATTCCGCTCCTAAATTATAGCCTAGATTTAACCTGTCGCTTAAAGTATGCTGAAAAAGAAACCGGAAATTAGACGCCGGATAATGCGTTTTAAATTCTTCAGAACTCAGTTTATTTGCCGTAATGTGCGCAAGAAAAGATATTTTAGGAAGATATCTTTTTTCATCGGTAAGTTTTGCTTTAAAACCAAATGCAAGTGGAGAAAATCCTGAAAGTTTTGTTGTTGCCGTTTTTTCAGTCAGAAATTCTGTGATGAGCCTTACTTCAAAATTTTCATTGATTCCGTATTTCCAAAGAATATTGGGATGTACGAAATTTCTTGAACCTCCATCTGCTTTTTCATACAAAAAACCCGTTTCTATCTGAATAAATTTTTTAGGCGTAATCGACACCGACTCGGTTTGATCCGGCCGATCTGTCTGGATGGATTCTTGTGATTTTAGTGGCGAAAAATAGATGATCAATATACAAGTTGTTAATTTTTTCATCATGGAAAGAATGTTTCGACTAAAAGATATAAATTCAAAACAATGATGATAATTGCGATCAACCACACAAGGATTTTTAACCAAAGTTTGTTGACAAATTCACCCATTTTTAATTTGGATCCTGTGAACATGACCAGTGGGACCACCGCAAAACTCAGCTGCATCGAAAGGATAACTTGGCTGAGCACCAGCAAATCCGTTGTTCCTTTCTCCCCATAAAGAATGGTGACGATGAGCGCCGGAATTACCGCAATTAATCGGGTAATCAATCTGCGCAGCCATGGTTTCAGGCGGATATTGAGGAAGCCTTCCATAACGATCTGCCCTGCCAAAGTTCCGGTAAGCGTAGAGTTTTGTCCGGAAGCGAGAAGCGCAATTGCAAAGAAAATACTTGCAAAAGTGGTTCCTAAGAGCGGTGTAAGCATTTTATACGCATCGTGAATATCGGCTACGTCTTTGTTTCCGGAAGTGTGAAACGTAGCTGCCGCTACAATAAGAATCGCTGCATTAATAAAAAACGCAAGAAACAAGGAAAGCGAACTATCAATAGTAGCGAATTTGATGGCTTCCTTTTTCCCTTCAATGGTGCGATCATAATTCCTGGTCTGCACGATACTGCTGTGAAGGTAAAGGTTGTGCGGCATCACCGTGGCTCCCAAAATCCCTATCGCTATATAGAGCATTGACGGATTGGTAACCACTTCTTTTTGAGGAACTAAACCTTTCAGAATTGGGAAGAAATCAGGTTTACTCAGGATAATCTCATAAGCGAAACATCCTAAAATAATGAAAATAAGTCCTGCA
This sequence comes from Kaistella haifensis DSM 19056, assembly GCF_000735695.2. Taxonomy (GTDB): domain Bacteria; phylum Bacteroidota; class Bacteroidia; order Flavobacteriales; family Weeksellaceae; genus Kaistella; species Kaistella haifensis. The sequence continues at coordinate 31,000 of NZ_JASZ02000019.1, read as the reverse complement.
ACGATACTTTCAATTATTCTAAAACCTTTTGCCTGAAGGAATAAAATAAGAAACACATCAATCACGGTAATGACAATGCCCCACGTTAAAGGAATTCCAAATAGCAAATTCAGAGCGATTGCAGACCCGATGACCTCCGCTAAATCACAGGCTGCAATTGCGATTTCACAGAAAACCCATAAAATAAAATTAGTGGTAGGGTTGAAATGATCCCGACAAGCCTGTGCAAGATCCCTTTCCGCAACGATTCCTAATTTTAAAGACAAATGCTGCAAAATAATTGCAAACAGGTTTGAAATTAAAATTACCGAAAGCAAGGTGTACCCAAACTGCGCACCTCCTGCGATGTCTGTTGCCCAATTCCCGGGATCCATATAACCGACTGCAACCATCAAACCGGGACCGGCGAAGGCAAAGAGTTTTCGCCAGAATCCGGCGCCTTTAGGAATATTGATGCTTGAGAAGACTTCTGGCAACGAGTTTGAGTGTTTTTCCCGACGCCAACCTGTATTGATTTTATTCATAAATGTTAGATTACTCTAACAAATTTAGTTAATTAAATATAATATGCAAATCCTTCGGTAAAACTTACTTTCTATCCTTAATATAAACAATTGATTTACAAATATTAAAATTTAATTAATTTTAGAGCTCATACCTTTTAAAATAAAAAAAATCCCGACAAAAATGCCGGGATTCCATTGTTTAAGCTAAGTGATTATTTTGTAAATCTGATAGCAGTTTTTCTGTCTGCTTCTCTTTCTTTATCAGAAGCAGTTTCGGGAACGGTAGCAAATTCTTCTCCGTAACCTTCAGCACTTGTTACTTGTGCAGAACCAAGAGCCGCTTTTACAGCATCAGCTCTTTTTTGAGATAACGCTTTGTTTCCAGCATCATCACCTTTTTTATCTGTATAAGCACCAATTTTCACTTTAGCATCTGGATAAGCAACGAGGATTAATTTTAAGTTATCCAACTGCGCCTGAGATTCCGGAGTCAATTTTGTTGTTCCAAATTCAAAATTCAAGTTATCAAAGTTGAACCATCTGTCTTTAAGAGCAGCCTCGTCAGCATTTTTGTATTCGTCGGAATTAAGGAAAGCTACTATTTGATCCTCAATACCACCTTTATAAGCATTCAAAGTTTTTCCGTTTGGCAGTGTAACCATAATGGACTCTTTGGTTGCAACAAGAGTTGTCCCAGTAGAATCAACAGCAACGACAGCAGTAGAGTCATAAACTACTGCGGTAGAGTCAGTTACGCCGGTAGTGGTTTCCGCAGGTTTGTTGCATTGCTTCCAAAGGAACCAAGCTGCAAGTGCAAGAAGTAACAATGGCAATAACCATTTCCAGATAGATCCACCTCCGTTATCTTCATTTCTATCTACATTTACATGAGTGTTTCCACCTCTATTTACTTCTACTTTTGGCTGATCGTAAGAAGTAACTTTTACTTTTTCAGTTTCAAGATGTGCGTTGGCACCAGACCAGTTTCCAAGACCTAATGAAGCTAAAGAAAGACCAGCAGGAAGTAAAGAAGAAACGATACCTTTTTGATCTTTTAAAAGCCTAGACAATTCTGAAGCGCCTAAGTTATTATCAGCTGCATATTTTCCTAAAGAGCCCAAGGAAGCGCCTGTTACCATATTTAATAAACAATTTGACGAGGAGTTGCTAATCCCCGCATAACTGGCAACAGCATTTACTAATCCTCCAATTTTGTCACCAAAAATTGTAGATAGTACGTTGGTGATTGAAGAATTATTGGATGAACCACCCAATAGGTTTCCTAATAATCCGCTGCTTGCAGATGCGGTGATCGCATCTAAAACTTCTGGTTTATCAGCATTATTTGCTAATCCGCCCACAACAGCAGGCAAAAGGCCGCTTATTGCTTTAGAAATACCTGATTCGCTTTCTCCAAACTGAGAAGCTGCTTGTGAAACTAATGCAGGACCAAGCTGTCCTTTGATAAGATCGATTACATTTAATGACATAATAGTTTATTTTTAAAATTTAACTTGGATAAAGTTATACAAATTTTAATCCAAGTCTATTCTAAAAGATGTAATTTATAAAAAAATTAACATTTTGTTAAATATTGTCAAGTAATAAGGCTTTCTTAATAAGATTTCGCAAAAATTACTCTTTGTTTGGATGGTTTTCCCGAAATGAGTGAAATGCCATCTTCTAAAGGATTATCCAAAGGAATGCATCGGATGGTTGCTTTTGTTTCGTTTTTGATTTGCTCTTCCTCTTCCGCAGTTCCGTCCCAATGCGCAGAAATAAATCCTCCTTTTTCTTCCAAAACCCGCTTGAATTCTTCGTAAGAATCTACTTTTGTCGTGTGTTCCGCGCGATGGTTCAATGCTTTTTGGTAAATATCTTTTTGGATGGTTTCTAATAAATTTTCGATGTAAACTTCCAGATTTTCAATCGGTTGGGTTTCTTTGGTTAAATTATCTCTTCTGGCGATTTCTACGGTTTTGTTTTCTAGATCTCTCGCTCCGATTGCGATTCGCACCGGCACACCTTTTAATTCATATTCAGCGAATTTCCAGCCCGGTTTATTCTCCGTACGGTTGTCGTATTTTACTGAAATTCCTCTTGCTTTTAACTTTTGTTGAAGATTGTAAGCAACTTCATCGATTTTCTGTAATTGTTCTTCACCTTTAAAAATAGGAACAATTACCACCTGAATTGGCGCTAAAGTTGGAGGTAAAACCAAGCCAGAATCATCGGAATGCGTCATGATTAATGCCCCCATCAATCGGGTTGAAGTTCCCCATGAAGTTCCCCATGCATGTTCTATTTTTCCTTCTCTATTGGTGAATTTCACATCAAATGCTTTACCGAAATTCTGTCCTAAAAAGTGAGAAGTTCCTGCTTGTAGCGCTTTTCCGTCCTGCATTAGTGCTTCGATACAATAGGTTTCATCAGCACCGGCAAATCTTTCGGAAGGAGTTTTAATTCCACGAATTACCGGAATTGCCATGAAGTTTTCTGCAAAATCGGCATAAACGTCCAGCATTTTTTCGGTTTCTTCCACGGCTTCCTCTTTTGTTGCGTGCGCAGTATGTCCTTCTTGCCAAAGAAATTCTGCTGTTCTTAGGAAAAGTCGGGTTCTCATTTCCCAACGCACCACATTCGCCCATTGATTGATGAGAATTGGTAAATCGCGGTAAGATTGAATCCAGTTTTTATAAGTATTCCAAATAATAGCTTCGGAAGTTGGACGAACGATTAATTCCTCTTCCAGCTTTGCTTCCGGATCAACGATGAGTTTTTTCGGGTTATCTGGATCTGTTTTTAATCTGTAATGAGTTACTACCGCACATTCCTTAGCAAAACCTTCGGCATTTTTTTCTTCGGCTTCAAATAAGCTTTTGGGGATAAAAATGGGGAAATATGCATTTTCGTGACCTGTTTCTTTGAATCTTTTATCCATTTGATCGCGCATTTTTTCCCAAATTGCGTATCCGTAAGGTTTGATTACCATACATCCACGAACACCGGAATTTTCTGCCAAATCTGCCTTTACTACTAGTTCGTTGTACCATTTGCTGTAGTCTTCGGCTCTTGAAGTAAGTTTTGCCATTTATTTGATCTTTTGATTTAACTTTTGTATATTGCTTTAATCTAAACTTAAAATTGTATTTTTACTCAAATTTTATACACTTGGTTTGGTATATTTTTGGTGTAAAATGCAAATATAATTCAAATTAAAACTTTTCACCTTATCATGAAAAAAATTACTTATAAAAATTTCCTTGAATTGCTTAAATCTAAAACGGTTTTGGCGGTTTCCGGAGGTTTGTTATTGATGTCCTGTGGCACTCAAGTGGGTGGCTATACGGAGACCGATGGGATTTACTATGATCCCAACAAAGACACTTTACCTGAAGGAACTGTAATGAATAGTGGAAACAGGGTAGGAGAATACTACGATTATCAGCAAACCGATAATTCAAACCACTATCTGAACTCTGAAAACAGAAACGAAAATTGGAGGGAAACGCAAAGTTCCGATTGGGGAAACTATACCGGGACTGATACTTATTATAATGACAATTGGGGTTATCCTTACGGGTTTTACTCTGGTTTTGACTTCGGAGTAGGCTATGGTTGGGGTTCGCCTTGGGGATTTGGAAGTTACTATAGCCCGTGGGGATTTGGTTATAATCCTTGGTATGGATACTACAATCCATGGGGATACGGTTATAATTCATGGTATGGATATTACAATCCTTACTATGGTTACGGCTATCCTTATTATGGTTATAATCCTTATTATTACGGTAATTATTATGGCTATGGAAATACTTACGGAGGAGGATTTACCTATAAAAGAAGCGGTGCAGATGGCGCTTTTAGAAATTCAGTGAGAAATTCCAATTCCAATTCCAATTTGCGTACCAATAATAGTTCGAATTCAGGGTTTAGAAATGATAATCAATATCGAAATGTGCCGGGATCCATTCGTCCTAATAATAGTTCGCAGCCTAGAATGAGAACTTCTCCTCAACCGAATACCAATCCTAGATATAATTCGACGCCGAGACAAAGCAATCCTACTTATAATACTCCATCCAGAAGCAATTCTTACGAAGGTGGCGGTTTTAGAAGCGGTGGTGGTTTCGGTAGTGGTTCATCGAGTTCAAGCTCAGGATCTACAAGATCATCGGGCGGTTTTAGAAGATAATATTTAATAAGTGTACATTAATAAAATGATAAAAAAATCTTTAATGATCTTGAGCATTTCCGCTGCTTATTTTGCGAATGCACAAGATATTTCAACCATCAGAAATACGGTAGAAGTTTATTCTAACTCTTCCCTAAACGGAACTTCAAAATACAATTCCATGGCTGGATCTATGGGAGCTTTGGGTGGAGAATTCTCTGTTTTGAATTCGAACCCGGCAGGTGTAGGAGTGAGTATTGCGAGCGATGTGTCAGGAACTTTAAGTATTGAAAACAGTAAAAACACCACTTCCTACGCCGGTAAATCTTTGGATTATAAGGTCAATAATACTGATTTAGGAAACGTGGGTGGAATTGCCGTTTTTCAAATCGATTCCTCACCTTGGAAGTTTGTGAATGTAGCGGTGAATTATTCTAATCAATCTCTAGAAGATTACACCGAAACGCCTGGAAACAGTGATTTGGTATATGAAATCAGAGATGCTGATAATAATTTGGTGGATGAGCGAGCTTTCGCTGGTCATGCATATAATCGATACGGAAATCTTTCGAAAATGAGTATCGGAGTTGGCGGGAATTACGATAACCGAATTTACGTAGGAGCAGGTTTAAATTTCCATAATTCTATTCTTGATCAATACGATTCCGCAGCTTTTACCAACAACGCAAATGTTACAGATGTTTACGATAAGCAATACACGCCATTTTCTGAATCAGCGAGTGGTTTTTCAGCTTCAGTTGGGGTTATCGGGAAAATCAGTCCTCAATTCAGACTTGGAGCAGCATTAGAAACGCCAACGTGGTGGAACATTGCAAGAGTCTATAGCGAGTACGAAAATCCTGTTGATGGAACTCTTTCTACTCCGATGAAGGCAACTTTAAGTGCTGCGTATGTTCCAAATAAAAATTTCGCAATCAACGTAGATTATTCATTAGGACTTACCAAACCGAAATATAAAGTTTACGGAGACGCCGAAACTGAATTAAACCAATTCTTTTCAAACAATTACGCTAATCTCTCCGAATTGAAAGTTGGAGCGGAATATCGTGTACAAGCTTTCAGATTGAGAGGTGGTTATGGTTTTTCGGCGAGTCCTTTCGATTCCATGTCTATTCAAACTGTAGCAGGAAACACCGCTTATGATAATTTAATTTTAGGAAAAAGAAACACCATCGCAGCCGGAATTGGATATGATTTCAAATCTTTCTTCATCGATGCAGCTTACCAAAACGTAAGTTCAGAATACAGCAATCCTTTCATGCAAGGATCTTCAGCAAGTAACACCGGATATTTTTCTAGTCAATATATCGTAAATTCTGATGCTGCAATTGTTTCAAATGTGAAAAACAAAAAAGATAATTTTTTTATTACACTCGGTTGGAAATTTTAATTTCCAGACTTAAGTGAAATAATGATGGAAGACTCCGGAGCAATCCGGAGTCTTTTATTTTTAATGAGAATGAAATATATGGCTGAATAAAGCCAAACCGATTCCACAAATCACCATCAGAATTTTCATCCAGTCGATATTGTGGTTCTTGTTGCTTTCGAAAATAATGACCGAAGAAATGTGAAGGAAAATTCCACCAACAAGCGCTAGAAAATAAGGTTTGTAATCCGAATTAAAATAATTTCCAAAAAGCATACCCAAAGGCGATGCGATGGCAAATATCGATATCACAAGCCACGAAGAAGTAGAAAATTTATTTTTATGAATTAGAAAAGCTCCCAAAACAAATGAAATAGGCAAGTTGTGAAACAAAATCCCCATCAAATAAGGATTGAAAATATTCTTCTCATTAGCAATAGGAATTCCTTCCAAAAAGGCATGGATAAACATTCCGACCATCAAAGCAATCGGTAAAATATTCTTCTCTTCGTGATGATGATGAAGGTGACCGTGCTCGAATCCTTTCGTCAGGTTTTCGAGAAGAATTTGAAGCAGAACTCCTGCAATTACAAAAATTCCTACATTGTGATGATTCGAAGAATACACTTCCGGGAAAACATCATTCAAGCAAATGGTAATGAGAAATCCTGCACTTAAAATCAAAAGATTTTTTGCAAATTTTTCTTTTTCACCGAAGAATTTCCCTAGCAATACTCCTGCTAGAACACTTAAAATCAATAAAAAAATAATCATATTTTATTATAGTTTTTTCTTAAAAACATTGATGCATCGTGAAGAATTTTCCGGATCAAATGTTCCTAAATTATAATCACCATATATTTTCACTATTTCAAAACCAAATTCTTTCGCATAATTCCCGATGCTTTCCAAGGTGTGGAGTTTCACTTTCTCGAAAAAATGAAAATCCTTTCCTTCATGATGAAACCGAATATCTTTAATAACGAATTGATTATCAATCTTTTTACTAATCTGAAAAACGATTCCGTCTTTTAATATTTCCTCTTCGGGGACCAAAGTGTTTTTTACCCAGTTTGCATTTAGAAAATCCAGAACAAAATAACCCTCGTCTTTTAAGGCGTTTGCTACCGATCTGAAGATTTTTTTGTCTTCAGTTTCATCATCGAAATACCCGAAACTTGTGAAAAGATTAAAAACCGCATCTACTTTCTCTGCAGAAACTTCCGGATAAATTTCGTTTCGCATATCGTGGACAGCAAATTTCAGGAAATGTTCAGCAGCATCATCAGTTTCAAATTTTTTATTTTGCAAAATACTTTCTTTCGATAGATCCAGACCTAAAACATTGTAACCCAATTGATGGAGATAAACGGAATGTCGGCCTTTCCCACATGCCAAATCGATGATGGTGGTGTCTTTTTTTATCTTTAAATCATTGATTAGTAAGGAAATAAAATGTTCTGCCTCCCGGAAATCCCGGTCTTTATATAGAATGTGATAATAAGGGGTATCAAACCATGTTTCAAACCAAGCCATAATGCAAAAATAGCTAAAATTGAATAGATTTTATCAGTTAAGTGTCCTTTCATATCATCTGCTTGAGCATCAAACTTCTATAAAATAGAAAAGCCGAGATCAGACAACCTCGAAAATCATTACCTTTGCAAACTATGAACATCGACAATTTACAAATTCAAATCAAAACTTTTTTCGGTCTCGAAGGAGTGTTGGCAGAGGAAATCAAGAAACTAGGCGGCAAAAATGTCGAAATTAAAAACCGCGCGGTAAACTGCGAAGGTGATCTTGGTTTTCTTTATAAAATTAATTATTCTGCAAGAACTGCACTCAAAATTCTCATTCCGGTTCTCACTTTTAAAGCTTGGGACGAAAGCCGGTTTTGCGATAAACTTTTTGCTTTTCCTTGGGATGATTTCATGACTGTGGACCAAACTTTTGCGATCGATTCAACGGTGTATTCCGAAAGATTTAAACACTCGCAGTTTATGTCGCAGAAAATGAAAGATGCAATTGTAGATTATTTTAAATTTCACCATCGAAAAAGACCCAATGTTGATGTTCAGAATCCGGATATCAAATTTCATTTGCATATCGATCGGGAATTGGTGACGATTTCCTTAGACTCCGCGGGCGATCCGTTGTTCAAACGGGGTTACCGAAAAGAGCAGGGTGAAGCGCCAATCAATGAAGTTTTGGCGAGCGGAATGTTGCAATTGGCAGGTTGGGACGGGAAAGGAAATTTCCTTGATCCGATGTGTGGTTCCGGAACTTTATTGATCGAAGCAGCGATGATTGCGATGGATTTGCCGGCGCAAATTTTCAGAAAGAAGTTCTCTTTCCAGAACTGGAAAAATTACGATGCAGAACTTTTCCAAAAAATAAAAGAAGTAAGAATCAACCGAATCAAAGAATTCACCGGGAAAATTGTTGGGTATGATTTGGATTCTCAAATGTTGAACGCGGCTCATCTCAACATCGAAGCTGCCGAAATGGAAGATGTGATCGAAGTAAAACGTCAAGATTTCTTCGAGTCTAAAAAAGAATTATTCCCATTGATGATGGTTTTCAATCCGCCTTATGACGAGCGAATTGAAATCACTGATGATGAATTTTACAAAAAAATCGGCGATACTTTCAAGAAAAATTATCCAAATACTTTGGCGTGGTTTATTTCTTCAGACCTTGATGCTGCGAAGAAAGTGGGTTTAAGACCTTCCAGAAGAATTAAGCTCTTCAATGGAAAGTTGGAATGCCGTTTTCTGCAATTTGAAATGTATGAAGGAACGAAGAAGGTTCATAAATTGGAGAATAAATAATTTTATTTCATTGTTGAAATTAATGAATAGATTTTCAAATTAACTCATTCTAAAATTCTCAAATTGCCGACAGTTGCCATTATAATAGCTATTTACAATCGCAAAGACGAACTTTTCGAGTTGCTCAATTCATTGTCTCATCAAACCGATAAAGATTTTGAAATCATCATTGTTGACGATGGTTCCAAGATTGATTTGCGACCGACTGCCGAACTTTTTAATGAAAGTTTAAATATTCAGTTTTTCCGAAAAGACAATTCCGGACCAGGTTTGAGCAGGAATTATGGCGCAAGAAGAGCAAAAAATGACTGGCTCGTTTTCGTCGATTCCGATGTGATTGTGGAGAAAGATTACATCGAAAACATCAAAAAAAATATCCGCGAAATTCCTTGCGATGCATTTGGCGGTGCCGACAAAGCCCACAAAGGTTTTAACTTGATGCAGAAAGCAATTTCCTATTCGATGACCTCGGTTTTCACCACCGGCGGAATTCGTGGCAGCAAAAAAGCGGTCACCAAATTTCAGCCAAGGAGCTTCAATATGGGTGTTCGAAAGTCGGCTTTCGAAACAGTCGGTGGTTTCTCCGAAATGCGAATTGGCGAAGATCCTGATCTTTCGATGAAACTGTGGGAAAATGGCTTCACCACAGCTTTTTTTGACAATATCGGTGTGTATCATAAGCGGCGTGTAGATTTCGGGAAATTCTCCAAACAAGTCTATCAATTTGGCTGTGCGAGACCGATTCTCAACCAGCGACACCCGAATTATGTAAAGATTTCTTTCGCATTTCCATCCATATTTTTGATCGGATATGTGCTGGGATTTATCGAATATTTCACACTTCAGAGAGGATTAATCCTCGCATTTTACGGACTTTACACCTTCATCGTATTTTTTCACGCTCTCCTTTTAACAAAAAACATCAGCATCGCGGCGATGGCCGTAATTTCTACGTATATTCAGATGTTTTCCTACGGTTACGGCTTCCTAAAATCCTGGATTTTACTGAATATTTTCCGCCAAAAACCCGAAGAAGCCTTTCCGTCGCATTTTCATCAAAACTAAAGAAGGTTGGGAATTGTTTTCCTTTGGGCGCACATTTCCGGCTTTCACTACTCGCTTTTTTGTTCCACTTCGCTCCACAAAAAGAGCTCAAACATGCCGTTCAATCCGGGGCGCAGTTCGGTTATCATTAGAAAATTAACTATTTTTACAAAAAAATAAAATGAATAATTACTTAGAATTCAACTTCAAAATATCGCCTTTGCAACCTTGGAACGAAATCTTGATGGCCGAACTTATCGAGATCGGTTTCGACAGTTTCACCGAGGAACACGACGGAATTTTGGCATATATTCCAAAAGATCTTTTCAACGAAAATGACTTAAAGCAAATTCATCTCATTCAAAATCCGGAAATCAGTATTTCCTATACTTACCAAGAAATGCCCAATATCAACTGGAATGAGGAATGGGAAAAGAATTTTGATCCGATCAATGTAGAAAATCAGGTTTCCATTCGCGCGGAGTTTCATGAGAACCAAAATCTTCCTCACGAAATTATTATCCAGCCGAAAATGTCTTTCGGAACGGGACATCACGCGACAACATATTTGATGATTCAACAAATGCTTGATATGGATTTCGAGAACAAAACCGTGCTCGATATGGGTTGCGGTACCTCTGTTCTTGCGATCTTTGCGAAACATAAAGGCGCCGGAAAAACAGTTGCCATCGACATTGACGAATGGTCGGTAGAAAATTCAAAAGAGAATGCCGTACGAAATAATGTAGAATTGGAGATTTCTCAAGGAACTGCCGATAACTTAGGCAACGAAAATTTCGATATTATTCTGGCCAATATCAACAGGAATATTCTAATTTCCGACATTCCGACCTACGTTTCCGTGTTGAACGATGGGGGACAACTCTTACTTTCCGGGTTGTGTTTCTTCGATGTGGATGATATTTTGGAAGTTTGTATGGAACAAAAATTGACTCTAAAAAGAAAACTTCAACGGGAAGAATGGGTTTCCTTACTTCTTGAAAAATAGTAGCATCCGTCTCAACATTGAGGCGTTTTTTTTTAAAATAATTACTGACATCTACTTTTATATAAAAGTCCGATTCTTTTTGGTGTTTTTTAGATAAGTCGTAACTAAAAAGCGGACTGATTTATCAGAAGTTAGCTCCATATTTCTTTCAAAAAAGTAGATAAAAACTTCAATTTGTGGCAAGCTACAAGTTAAAAGCATAGTTTTTGCTATCATTGCTTAATCAAAATTAAAATTATGAAAATTTCTAAGCTAATTATTCTTCCACTAGCAGTATTTGCAGGAATTTTCCTGCTCTATTCTTGTAAAACAGGGATGCCGGATGGAGCAGTTCCTGTAAAAAATTTCGTTGCCGATAAATACCTCGGAAAATGGTACGAAATCGCACGTTTCGATTTTCGTTTTGAGCGAGGTTTGGATAATACAACCGCCCAATATTCCTTGAATCCAGATGGCAGCATCAAAGTGGTTAATCGTGGATACAAAACCTCCGAAAATGAATGGAAAGAAGCGGTTGGCGAAGCTCGATTCGTGGAGAACCCATCTGTTGGCCGACTGAAAGTTTCTTTTTTCAAGCCATTTTGGGGAGCGTATAACATTCTTTCGATTGATGGAGATTACCAATATGCACTGGTTGCAGGCGATAATTTGAAATATCTTTGGATCCTTTCGCGTGAGCAAACGATTCCCGTTGATATCCGCGAAAAATATCTTTCTTTAGCCAAAAAACTGGGTTACAAAACAGAAAATCTCATTTGGCCAAAACACGATCGATAATTTAAGATTTTTGAAGGGGAATTTGGTTATTTTATTCTAAATCTTTTTTCTTGTAAAGAAATAATAAGCAGGATGGAATAATTTCTTAAACTTGAAACTCCACTTAGATCCTAAAGAAAAATCGGGTTATTTGAACTGAAAAAATAAGCTAAAATTTTTTTATTAAATCAATTAAAAAGAGAGATAGAAGCAAGAATCCTTAGAAAAGGAAATAGGTTTTTATGATGTACGAATGATAAAAAAACTGCTTTCTGCGGTTTTTTTTGTTTAAACTTTTAATTCGAAAACGGGCGATACTTTTTTTAATTTCAAATAAATAATTAATATTTTAAGTTAATCGTTTAACTGTATGCGCTAACTAGAAAATGCACCTTCCAGAAATCAAGGCTTCTTATTATTTCTCATTAAGTATGGCGATGATGATGATCGGACGTTTCGTAGGGACTTTTTTAATGAAGTTTATCACAACCAACAAGCTCTTAGCTATTTTTACAGCTTGTAATATTGTTCTTTGCTTAATCATTTCTCAAAGTTTAGGTTGGGTTTCATTCGTCAGTTTAATCCTGTTGAATTTATTCCTAAGCGTGATGTATCCTACGATTTTCAGTCTTGGTTTAAAAAGATTGGGTAGTAAAGTGTCTCAAGCTTCCTCATTTTTAGTTATGGCGATGTTTGGTGGTGCGGTATTTCCTCCATTGATGGGAAAAATCGCCGAAACCGATATTGCACATGCCTATTTGCTGCCAATTATCTGTTATGTTTTTATCCTCTTATTTGCGTTAAAATTCTATCAACCTAAAACCATAAAATAACTGGATGATGATATGAAATTGCAAATTTTTTTGTTGATTTTTTTCCTTTGGAGTTATTCTATCAAACGCAAATTTTGATTTCGGAAAAATGTTTTTCATGCAGAACAACTGGAAGAGTAGAAGTTGGCCTTCCCAACTTTACAATAATTTTAAGCCAAAAAATTGGGAATTATTAAATGTAATAACCAAATAGTGGCAGTTTTAATCATTAAAAATAAAACTTATGAATGTGAAATTTGGAGCATCACTCCTTTCGTGGATTACCCCGAATTGGACCCCTGAAGCAGGAAAATATGATATTGAGAAAACTTCGATAGCAGGATTTGATCTCATTGAAATTCTCTTGCCCAACGCAATGGAATTTGATGCAAAAGAGGTGAAGAAGCAGTTGCGAAATTATCAGCTTGATGCCGTTTGTTCATTAAATTTGCCTAAAGAAGCCCACATCGCTTTCTACTCAAAAGTCGCAGAGAAGATAATGAAGCAAGCGGTAGATAAGACTTCAGAGCTGGAAACAGATTTTCTTGGTGGAGTTTTACATGGTGGAATTGGAGTGTTTTCAGGAAATCCATTAACAGATTCGGAAAGAGAAATTATTGTGGAAGTGTGGTCCAATATTGCAGATTATGCCAAGGCAAAAGGCGTAAAAATCGGCATTGAGCCCATAAATAGATATGAATCTTATGTTTGCAATACCGCAAAAAATGTTTTAGATCTCATTGAAAAAACAGGAAAAGATAACTTGTTTTTGCACCTCGATACTTTTCACATGAATATTGAGGAAGCCAATTTTTATGATCCGATCATTCTGGCTGGCGAAAAACTTAAACATGTCCATATCACTGAATCTCATCGCGGAATGCTCGGCGAAGGAACAGTAAATTGGACCGAACTATTTTTGGCTTTAAAAAAAATTAACTTTAATGGAAATTTGGTTTTAGAGAATTTTTCGTCATCGATTGAAGGAATGCAGCAAATGGTTTCACTTTGGCAGAAATCTACTTATGATGCGGATGAATTGGCCACGAAAAGTTTAAAATTTCTTCAAGAAAATGCTTTGCATTGATAAAAATGGCGCTACTTATAATAAGTTGCGCCATTGTTTTAGTATAAACGATTCTTTTGAAAGCATCGATTAACAAGCATTCATGATTTATTGAATATTTGGCAAAAAAACGATTTAATTTGTTTAATTATTACTCAATTAATTTCAACAAAATATTTTTTTATCTACTTTTTTGGTTGTGATATTTTTTCATAAATCCAATCCTTTATATTCTCATATACAGATTCTTTAATGTCTTCATTAAGTATTTCGTGTCGCATTGCAGGATAAATTTTTGCATTAACATCTGTAAATCCATCTTTTTGCATTTGTGTTACCGTTTTTTCAACCCCTTTTCCGAAGTTTCCTATCGGATCATCAGCTCCGCTTACAAAAAGAAAGGGAAATTCTTTTGGTATTTTTTCTGCCCATTTTCTTTCCGTTGCCTGTTGGTTTAGAGAAACTAATGCGTAAAAACCATTATTGGTAAAAGGTACTCCGCATAGGCTGTCCCGGCAAAATGATTCACGGTTGGATTTGCTGAGGCTCAGCCAACTGTTAAGGTCGCCATCTTTCTCGCCTTTAAAATGTTGATTATTAATTTTTGAAAAAGTTTGGTTGATGAATTTGCTCCTGTGTTTTGGGGCAATAATATTGTTAATGGACAGGAAAAATTTAGCCAAACCGATTCCGTTGATTTTTCCTCCCGTTCCCACGATGACTGCGCCTTTAAAATCAGCTTCCTGATTCTGAAGTAAGCATCTTGCAATGAAAGACCCCATAGAATGACCTAGTAAAAATTGAGGAATTTTAGGGTAGTTGTTTTCTAAAAATGCTGCCATCGTTGCGGCATCGTCTATCAGTTGCTGCTTGGGATTTTCTTTTTGAAAATAGCCAAGTTCTTCCCGATTTTTCGCCGTTTTTCCGTGTCCGAGATGGTCATATAATAGAACTGCAAAACCGTTGTTCGCCAGATATTCTGCAAAATTTTTATAACGACCGCTATGCTCCTGCATCCCGTGTAGTATAAGAACAGTAGCCTTTGGAGGTTCATTTATTGGTTCGAATAATTCATAAAAAAGATTGTGCGTACCTGAGTTGGCAATTTTCTTCCTGTTTATATATCCTGATGTTTGTTTTGCCATAGTCGGTTGATTTTGTACAAAGATAAATATTCTGCCCTTTCGAAAGGAAGAATCGAATAAACTTAGAAAAATGGGTTATTGCAGTCAATCTCTTTTATAGGATTTAATAGAGATGTGTATTTAGCACAAAAAAACTTAGACAAATTCTTTGCCACATACATCACAGGTTGGCCATAAAAAAATGAGCTTTAAGCGAATCACCAATGTTAATATTGCCAAATCATTTGTCTTTGTTTTCTTCATCGATGAGTACAACGACATCCAAAAAAATTTTGATGGTTCGTTATTTAATGAATTAATGGAGGCAGAAATAAATTTTGACTTATGATATTTTTAATCAGGGATTCAGGCAAGTGCGTATTTTTTGTGTTTAGAGTATCAAATTAAAAAAAATAATAAAATATTAAACAATCCACTTGTTATCGTCTGCATTTTTCCACACTTTTCTGACGATCTACGAGAGAAATAAAAAAAACCGACAAAGAAGCTGAAAATCTTCTAATGTCGGTTTTGTGACCTCGACAGGATTCAAACCTGTAACCTTCTGAGCCGTAATCAGATGCGCTATTCAGTTGCGCCACGAGGCCGTTTTTAGGTTTGCAAATATAACACTTTTTTGTTTTCTTTGGGAAATGAAAACCACTTTTTTTTACATTTTATCAATTTTTGTTTTATTTTCCTGTAAAAAACAGGAAGTTACCACTCCGGAAAATTGGCAATCAATTTCCGAAAATGTGCGTTTTAAAGACGACGGCACAATTTATCAGCTGAAATCTGGTAAATTTAATTATCAATTTGCTCAATCGAATCTTCCATTCAAAAAGGTAATTCTGTTAAATGCAAGTTTGGTGGGATATTTCACCGAATTGGGTTTGGAACAATCGATTATCGGAATTTCCAGTCCGGAATATGTATATTCCAACAAAGTCCGAAAGTTTGTGGAGACCGGAAAAATCCAGAATATGGGTAATGAGCAGAAATACGATCTCGAGAAAATTATCGTCCTGAAACCCGATGCGATTTTCACCAATTATATTTCAAGTTTCGACAATACTTATGATTTAATCAGGAAAAATGGGATTGAAATTATTTTCTTGGATGAATATTTGGAACAAAATCCTTTAGAAAAGTCAAAATATCTGTTGGTTTTCGGAAAGCTTTTTAACAAAGAAAAATTGGCCAATGAAAGGTTTAATGAAATTCAAAACAATTACCAAACATTAAAAAAAACTGCTGAAAATTCCACGAAAAAGCCATTGGTTTTAGCCAATGAAATGTATGGGAATCAGTGGTTTCTTCCGGGCGGTAAAACCAACTTAGCACAATTCATCAAGGATGCTAATGCACAATATATTTACTCAGAAAATACCGATTCTAAAGCCGTTCCGATGAGTTTTGAAGAGGTTTTTGCGAAATCTGAAAAGGCGGAATATTGGATCAATATCGGAAATCATCAAACCAAAAAAGAGCTTTTGCAGATTAATCCCAATTATGCGAAAATGAAGGTTTACAATGAAGGAAAATTGTACACCATCGCCGGAAAAGAAAATGGCAAAGCCAACGATTATTTCGAAAGTGGATCGGTTCGCGCCGATTGGGTGCTGAAAGATTATATTAAAATTTTTCATCCGGAGTTGTTTCCAGCATATAATTTAACTTTTATGAAAGAATTAAAGTAAATTATATTTCTATTTTTGCAGCAGAAACAAAGACTTGTAGAACGAATTAATTATGTGGACGAAAATTAAAAAACTGATTTACATTATTATCCTCGCAAATATTCTTTTTATTGTTTGGGGAAAATTTTTCAATCCGCCTTTTACCATTACTCAAATCGGTGGCTTATTGGAATATGGCAAGCTGAAACGCGATTATATTTCCTATAATGAAATGGGAAATAATGTGAAAAAAGCAGTGTTAGCTTCGGAAGATCAAAGTTTTTTCAGCCACAATGGTTTCGATTATAAAGCGATTGAAAAGGCGATGAAACATAATGAACAGGGCAAAAAACTGCGTGGTGGAAGTACCATTTCGCAGCAAACCGCGAAAAATATTTTTCTTTGGCAGGGTAGGAGCTGGTTTCGCAAAGGACTGGAAGCAGTTTACACCTTCATTATTGAGCTTGTTTGGGGCAAAGATGTGATACTCGAGCGTTACTTAAATTCCATTGAAATGGGGCAAGGTGTGTTCGGTGTGGAAGCTGCTTCGCAGTATTATTTTAATAAAAGTTCAGCTAATTTAACCAAGAGCGAAGCCGCATGGATTGCCACAATTCTTCCGAATCCGAAAAAATACGACCCGAAAAATCCATCAGCATATCTTAATAAAAAGCATCGATGGATTATGCGCCAAATGAATCATGTAAGTTTGAAATAATTTATCTTTGTACGGAATATGCCATTTTACCGACAAAATAAGATAAGTTTTAATGAAACACTAGTCAAGTATTTCAGTTTCCGAAATGAAACGAAATCCTTGGAACCGCTTTCTGAGTTGATGCTCAGTTTGCGAAAATCAGATTTTGAGGAAATTCTGGATTTTCTAAGAAATTCTCCAGAAATTGCGGAAAATTTGGGGTATTACTTTCATCAAATTTTCGAGGGGAAACCTTTCAACCTTTCACTTACTGAAGCCAATATTTTATCAGAAAACGCTTTTTTTCCGGAATTTAAAAAGAGAATACTTAATCAGATTTTGCCCGCCGTAGAAAACGAAAATACGGTGTGGTTTCTGGTCGATTTCACTTCGGTACGGCCAACCAAGGATTTGGAATATTTGAGAAATCTTAAGGAAAATCAGTTGGACGAGTTTTTTACGCTCACAGGAATTGATCGTTTTATTACCTATCCAAAAGTCAAGCACGAACTTTTATTCTCGATGAATATTTTGGCGTGGCGCGTCATCGGAAATGCGATGGATGTAGAAGTCGTAAATATGGCTCCGCAATACCGAAAGTTCGATAATCCTTTTCTGGCTTTACAGGATGAATTGGATATTTTGAATAGTAACTACAAGCAAAATCCTGATTTTTTTCTTACTTCCAAAGATGTTCATTATAAACAAATTAAAGTCTATCTTCAGCAGTGTTTCGACTTTGTCACTTTAGCGTTCAAAAACTCGGCTAAGTATGGAATTTCCAGCAAAATTAATCAGTCATTGCTCAAAATTAGGCAACAACTTGAAAGAATGGCGGATATTCTGAATGTGATGGTGATGGATGATGAGAAAGATGCGTTGATTAAGTCTAAACAGTTGTTTTTTAATATATTACAATACAAATCTCACAAAAACAATATTCGTGATTTGGTGGACGATAGTACCACCTTAATATCGCATTTAATCACAAATCATACCGCAGAAACTGGTGCACATTACATTACCTCGACCAAAAAAGATTATGTAAAAATGTTCCTAAAATCTAGTGGTGGAGGGATCATAGTTGGTTGTTTGGTGGTGCTGAAATTGTTTTACGGCTCGCTTCCCGGAAGCGATTTTTCCCATGCGATTTTATATTCAACCAATTATGCGATGGGTTTCATCATGATTTATTTGATGGGTTTTACTCTGGCAACCAAACAGCCAGCGATGACGGCGGCTACCATGGCGAAAGTACTTTCTGAAGGTGAAAACACCAAAAGAAATTACCGAGATTTCGCGCATCTGGTTTCCAAATTGTTCCGGTCGCAGTTTATTGCTTTTATTGGAAATGTGGTGTGGGCTTTTCCTGTTTCATTAGCGATTATTTATGGTTTGGATGTACTTTTTCAGCAGAATTTTGCTGCGGAAAAAGCCACGAAAATTTTGCAAGATCACGATCCTTTTCAGTCGAAGGCTATTTTCCATGCTTGTATCGCAGGATTTTTTCTTTTTATTTCAGGGATTATTTCTGGAAACGTGGGCAACAGCTCAGTCTTTTATCATATTCCAAAAAGAATTGCCAAAAATCCTTTTCTCAATTATTTTCTTGGTGAAAGAGTGTCCAAAAACCTTTCAGATTTTTATGCCCGAAATTGGGCGGGAATCATCTCTAATTTCTGGTTTGGCGTTTTCTTGGGAATGACGGGACCTATTGGGATTTTCCTTGGTTTAGATCTGGATATTCGTCACATTACTTTCGCTGCAGGAAATGTCGCTCTAGGTTTTTATGGCAAAGGATTTTCGGTTGATGCTTACACGTTTTGGATTTCAATTTTCACCGTTTTTCTCATCGGATTTTTCAACTTTTTGGTGAGCTTTGGGTTGTCGATGATATTGGCATTCCGTTCTAGAAAAGTGAATTTGGGTGAAGTAAAAGAAATTTACAAAGAAATTTTCCGATATTTTATGAAAAACCCGCTGAGATTCTTCTTCCCGATTCGCTCCGCCGTTTTGGATATTCGCGCGAAAGAAATGGTGGAAAATACGGTGGCTACAAAATCTGAAGATCATTAAAATTTTCTTCGCCAAATTTTTCCTGGAACTTCGTCAGAAAGAAAGTTTTTCGCATTCGGAAATCGTTTTTCAACAGCGGTGATTTTATTTTGATTTCTAAGGTTTTCTTATGAAGATTCACCGATTCTATTTCACGAAAAAGAGCATCACTAAGGTATTCTTGCAGGAAATCTTTCACTTCGAAAGCCAATAGTTTTTCTTCGAAACCATAGATTTTCGCAAATGATTTCACCAATTCCGAAGACTGAAATTCTCTTTTCTTTTTCATGATTAAATTTCAAAAATTTTCGATTCTTCGTTGATGTTTTTCACCAGTTTCTCGGTTCTTTTTTTGCTTGTATCGGTAATGAAAATTTGTCCGAAATGCTCCTGATTTACCAAATCAATCAATTGGGAAACGCGCGTATCATCCAGTTTATCGAAAATATCGTCGAGCAGCAAAATAGCTGTTTTCCCGGTTAATTCTTTAACCCGGTTCATTTGTGAAAGTTTCAAAGCGATTAAAAAAGATTTCTGCTGACCTTGGCTTCCAACTTTTTTGATGGAATTTCCGTTCATTTCAAAAAGCAGATCGTCCTTGTGAATTCCTTTGGAAGTGTAAGTTAGAATTCGGTCTTTTTCTAGGCTTTCCTTTAAAATTTGTCGGAATATTTCTTCGGGTTTTTCTGTCTGCAAATCATCAAGAAAATGGGATTGATAAACTACGGTCACCTTTTCGTTTCCTTTGGAAATAATTTCGTAATAACTTTGAATCAAAGGTAAAATAGAGTCTGTAAACTCCTTTCTTTTCTCAAAAATTTTGGTTCCGTATTTAATTAAAGGCTCGTTATAAATTTCCAGACTTTCCGCATCGAAGGAGCGGTTTTTAGAGAAATTTTTTAGCAAAGCATTTCGCTGTTGAACGGTTTTTTGATATTGAATTAAACTGAATAGATATTCCGAATCGGTTTGCGAAATCATCGAATCTAAAAACTTTCTTCGACTTTCCCCGGAATCAGAAATCAAATTAGAATCGTAGGGCGAAATTATCACACTTGGCAAAAATCCGATGTGATCGGCAATTCTATCGTATGATTTATCGTTTTTCTTAATGATTTTTTTAGAATCTTTCGGAAGTTGAATTTTCAAAATATTTTCCTTTTCACCATCGAAAATTTCACCTTCAATGGTAAAGAAATCTTCATCGGTCCTGATATTGTTCAGATCCGTATTCGCCAAGAAACTTTTCGCTACGGAAAGGTAATGCAACGCATCGAGCACATTGGTTTTTCCTGCACCGTTGTTTCCTACAAAGCAATTGATTTGCGAAGAAAATTCAAAAAATTTCTCGGCATGATTTTTAAAATTGATTAAATGAAGTTTTTGGATAACCATTTGTCAAAAATACTTCATTAAAATCAGAAATAAAAGTGGCAAGCCGGAACACGTTTCCACACCGAACGAAAAGTAAGCATCCGGCTTTTGAGTTTCAGAAAAATAAATAAAAAGAAAAGTAATGACAGAAGTAAGGAAAAAAGCAATGGCGAATAGGATTTTAAGTGAAAAAATCGCAATCAACAAACTGAGAAAAATTAGAAAATAGGCGAGAAATTTGGTTTTTTCAACACCGATTAAAATCGGAAAGGTGATGACTTGATCGTCTTTCATATCGCGGATGTCAAATGGTAAAACCAGCGCCGTAACAAACAATAAACTGATAAAAAAAATCTCGGGATGAAAATCGGGTACGATCAGCCAAGAATTAATTAAAGCCCAGGTTAAACCTACGTAGAAAACCTTTAACAATGGGATTTTCCGGATATAATTTTCTAAAAAAGATGTATTATAAAGCAAACCTAAAATTACAATTAAAAACCATTTTAGAAGCCGAATTTCATTGTGATTCAATAAAATAAGAACCGCTGAAACAATGCCACAACATATATTGAAAACCAATATTTTCCAATAATAACGATGATGCTGATATTTCGTGTACAAGTAACCGCTGAAAAAAGTAATGAAAATGAGGATTACCGTTGGCAATCGGAACAAATTTTGCTCGAACATGAAAAACAGCGCCAATGCAGTTCCCATCAAAGAAACATAAATCTGGCTATCGATCACATATTTTTTCAGTAAATTTAGAAACTGCATTGATGCAAATTTAACCAATAATTTCTTTCGCCATCCCAAAGCTAGTTTAGCACCATTTTTTATGAAAAATCTCACCAAAATTTTCAGTCTTTTTCTTTTGATGATGTTCTTTGCGCCTCTTTTTGGGCAAAAATATTACGATGATCAGTGGAAAAAAGTAAGCGATAATTACAAATCCGGAAATTACAAATCCAACCTTCCCATTATTTTAGAAATTCAAAAACAAGCCATGAAAGATGAAAACATCAATCAATTGATTCGCTCGCTGAAGGCGGAATTCAGTATTTCCAACCAAACGTACGATGATGGTGACAACGATGCTACGAGCCGTTTTTTCAAGAAACTTTCAACATTTGGGGAAACACTGAAAGGTGATCAGAAATTGGTTTATCAGGTTTTATTGGGCGAGTTCTTTTGGGATTATTACCAGAATAATTCTTGGGAAATCAACCAAAGAACGAATTTCGATAACCAAGATTTTGCACAAATTGAAACCTGGAGCAAACTAGATTTTAAAAATTTTTTGATTAAAAATTTTTCGATTTTAAATGCAGAAAAAGATCATTTAAAAAAAATAAAAACTTCGGATATTAAAGAAATTTTCGAAAATAAAAATGATTTGGAATATTTTCCGACTTTACTTGATTGGAGTTTTTCTAATGAAATTGAATTTCTAAAAAGCAATGATCTTTTCACTCCGAACGAATTAAAGCAAAATCAAGCCAGAATTTTATCAAATTATGAGGAATTGATTTTAAATAATTCCGGGAATTCAAAACTCTATTTCCAGCATAAGAAACTGAATGATCAATGCAGATTTACGAACTGCAAAGACCGACTTTCGCAGTTGCAAAACCTTGCGAAATCCAATATTGATGGGGATTACAAATTAATGATTATTGCGGATATTGTGGATCTTTTAACTGCAGATAAAAAATTCGCAGAAGCGCTGCAGTGGATTGAAAATGGGAAAAAACAATATCCAAAATCGCAGTTTTATAACAATCTCGAAAACAGAAAAAATCAGATTCTCAATCCGACTTTAGCAATAAAATATGAGAAACATACGCAGGCAAATTTGCCAATTCATCTGGTTGCCCAAGCGAAAAATGTTGATCAGTTTTCATTAAATATTTATGAGGTGAAAGATGACGTAACAAATTTCTTGAAATATGTTTCGAATTCTTATGATAAAAATATTTTTTCAACGATCAAGAAAACATTGGTAAGAAAAGAAACTTTCAAACTTCCGAACTTGAATGATTTCCAAAATCACCAAACTTCATTAGAAATAAAGCCACTTCCGTCGGGGATTTATGTGGTGGAATATGTTGTAGAAAACGCCATTCAGGAACATTTTTACTTTATTGCGACTTCTTCGAGATTGATTTATGACCAAAAAGATGACAGGAAATCCATTGAAGATCGCCTAAAATTAGTCCATCGGGAAAACGGGAAACCGATTTCTAATGAAGGTTTGAAAATCTTCGAATATTCTCGTGGAAAAAACGTCAATACCTATAATATCAATTCCGATAATGCTGCGAATTTCAAGTTTCCGGTTTCTAAAGATAAAGATTATTATCGCTATTTTTTGGTACAACAACCGAAAACCAACGATTTCAATTTGATTCAAGCCTATGGAAATCAATATTACGGAGAAAATAAAATTGAAGATCGCGAACAGGCACAGATTTTCCTTGACAGAGCGATTTACAGACCGGGACAAACGGTTTATTTCAAGGTAATTGCCACTGCTTTCAACGGAGAATCCAAAAAAGAAAATGTGGTTTCCAAATCTAAACTTACGGTTATTTTAAACGATGCGAACGGTGAAGAATTGAATAAACAGCAATTGGTTACCAATGAATTTGGGTCTGTTAATGGAAGTTTCACGTTGCCGCAAGGTAAGCTTAACGGCGAATTCAGCATTAAGGTTACCAATAATGATGAAAGTTCGGACTACCTGATCGACGGAATGAAATATTTCAGGGTTGAAGAATACAAAAGGCCAAAATTTGAGGTCTCTTTCGAACCAGTGAAAGATGAATACAAGTACGGGCAAACCATTGAACTTAAAGGAAAAGCAATGATGTTTTCCGGAATTCCATTGAGTAATGCTACCGTAAATTATGAAATTAAAAAACAGAATATTCGTTGGAGATATTTCTGGTGGTATCCTCGTGGAAACGATAACGAAAATTCTATTCTGGGCGAAGTAAAAACCAATGAAAAAGGTGAATTTATCATAAAAGTTGATCTGAAAAAAGATGAAACTTTAGAAGGAATCCAGATTGATAATTATCAAATCAATGCTTCGGTAACGGACAGTAACGGCGAAACACAATCGGAAACCACCAACGTGAAAGTGGCTTCGATTTCTCACTACATCAAAATGGATGATGTGAAAGACCCATTTGCCGATGAAAATTTGAAAATTAAAGTTGAAACTAAAAATTACAATGACCAGAATTTAAAAAAATCATATCACGTAAAATTGTCGAAACTTCAACCGAAAGAAAGAATTTTCCGAAGCAATTTCGAGAATGAAATTCAGGATTTACCGCAACTTTCGAAGGAAGAATTTATTCAAAAATTCCCGCATGATTATTTTGATAAAGAGGAGAAAAAAGAAAAAGTTGAAAGTGTAGTTTTTGAAAAAACTCAGCAACCATCAACCGATTTAGATCTCGGAAAATTGTCTGCCGGAAAATACAAACTTGAACTCTTCAATATCGAGGGAAAAGACACCATCAAAACCGAAAAAACTTTCGAAGTTTTTGATAAAAGATTCCTTGTCGATTCTCAGAAACCATTTCTCAAAATCATTCAGCCAAAAATGGAATTTCAACGAAATGAAAAGGCGACCATCTACGCTTATTCGGCAATTCCAAATGCGTTGGTGAACATTTATGTGCAGAACGGAAATGGAAAGACCGTAACCGAACAGAAAACTTTCAAAAATGGAGTTTTACAGTACGAAGTAGCGCTCCCGAAAGACGAAAACATCGATCAGATCAATGTTCAGTTTCAGTTGGTAGCTTTCAACGATGTGCAAACAGAATCGGTGAATCTGAAGATTATCTCTGATAAAAAACCTTTGCGAATTGAAACGGTGACTTTCCGCGATAAACTGCAACCTGGTTCAAAAGAAAAATGGACGGTAAAAATTCTCGGGGAAGATAAAGAGGAATTCAATGCTGAAGTTTTGGCCAATATGTATGATATGTCACTCGATCAGTTTGCGGTGAACAATTATTCTTGGCAACAACTTTACCAAAAATATTTCATTATCAATTCTTATGGAATCAATGAAAATTTGGCGCAGGAATTTTACAACAGACGCGTTCCTTATTTGGAGCAGAAAGGTGTGAATTTCCCAAATTTCAATTGGTTTGATGGTGGAATTTATGGTGGAATTATTAGCGAAAGTGCAGTACTAGCATCAGCTGTTCGAGCTCAATCTGAAATGAAATCTGTTGGAAATCCGCCGCCACCGCCAGTATCTAGCACAACGGTTTATTCAGACGTTGAAGAAGTAGATGCAAACGGATACATTGTGAAGATAAATGGACAACCTGTGCGACCAAGAAAGAAAAAATCAGAGGAAAAAGAAGATTTAGACAAAATCCCGGTTCGCCAAAACTTAAACGAAACCGCGTTTTTCTATCCCAATTTAATGACCGATAAAGACGGAAATGTCACTTTTGAGTTTACTTCTCCGGAAGCTTTAACCCAATGGAAATTGATGTTTTTGGCGCATACCAAAGATGCGAGAGCTGCTGTTTTGGAGAAAGAAGTGGTTACTCAGAAAGAATTTTCGGTAACGCCGAATTATCCGAGATTTTTGCGAGAAGGCGACGAATTGAATCTGCAATCGAAACTTTCTAGTTTGGTGGATAAAAAACTCGCTGGAACTGCGCAATTACAGATTTTAGATGCTTTTACAAACGAAGATATTTCCGGTAAATTTGGTTTAAATGAAACTCAGAAATCTTTTGAATTAAAAGAATTGGGAAATTCGGTGATCAACTGGAGACTGAAAGTTCCAAAGGACGTTTCTTCGATGATTATTAAAGTCGTGGCTAAAGCCGATAGTTATTCCGATGGTGAACAAAAAGCAATTGCTGTTTTACCAAACCGAATGTTGGTAACCGACGCCGTTCCTGTTTTTGTGAAAGAAGGTCAAACTAAATCTTTTGTCCTCGAAAATCTTAAAAATAACACTTCTAAAACTGCGACCAATGTTTCCAATACTTTAGAATTAACGACCAATCCGATTTGGGAAATCATGTTTGCATTGCCAAGTTTGAAAAACGACAGCAATCTTTCTGCGGATGTGGTTTTCAATAAATGGTTTGCAGATGTTTTGGCGTCTGAAATTTTCAAAGCCAATCCGAAACTGAAAACTGTTTTTGATGAATATCAATCTAAAGGTTTATTGAATTCAAATCTCGAGAAAAACCAGGAATTGAAACAGTTATTGTTGGAAGAAACACCTTGGGTTTTGGATGCTAAAAACGAAACCGAGCAAATGGCAAAATTGGCAAGATTATTCGATGCGAATAATATGCGAAATTCCATCAACGATGATTGGAGCGAACTGAAAAAATTGCAAAATCCTGATGGCGGTTTTTCGTGGTACGCCGGTTATCCGAGTTCATATTATAACTCGTTGTACATCTTGAAAAATTTAGGAAAAATCAATGAATGGTTGAAAGGAAATGTAGCAGATTATCAAGCTTCCGAACAAAAAGAAATGGTGGCGAAATTGGTAAAATTTGTTGATCATGAAGTGAATAAATATGGCGAAATCGATAAGAGAAATGTGGTTAATAATTATATTTTAGATTATCTCGACAGCCGAAAATATTGGGAAAAAGCATTCCCATTAAATGCAAAAGGAACCGCTTTGAAAAACGCAGTTATTGCTAAAGCAAAAACCGAAAAAATCACCGATTTCACGTTCTTTGGATTGCACCGATTGGCGATTTTGTTTAATGATTATGGTTTAAAAGATGTTTCGAAAAAATTCCTGACTTATTTAAAAGAAACCTCTACGGAAAGCGAAACTCAAGGGGTTTATTGGAAACAAAACCTCAACGATTGGGGTTGGTATTCATCGAAAACAGTGAATCATGCGGGAGCTTTAGAAGCGTTTAACAAATTGACTCCAAATGATGAAAAATTCATTGAAGAAATGAAAATATGGCTTGTTACACAGAAAGAAGTGAATTCTTGGGGAAGTTCTCGCGGAACTGCGGAAGTGATTTTCACCATTCTGAATTCCGGAAAATCCTGGACTTCTGTGGAAAGCGATCATGCAACGATTATTTGGGGCGGAAAAGAACTCACCAAGCCGGATACGAAAGCAACCGGTTATGTGAAATCTACCTTAAAACAGGAAGATATCGACAAAAATCTCGGAACTGTAACCATTACAAAACCAGGAGCTGGAATTGTGCAAGGTGGTTTATTCTGGCAATATTACGAGGATTTAGATAAGATCAAATCTTCGGAAACTTATATTTCCATCACCAAAGAATTGTACAAAAAAGTGAAAACCGTAAATGGTGAAGAATTGCAAAAAATTACAGAAAATGCTCCGCTAAAAATCGGCGATAAAGTAACGGTTAGAATGATTCTGAACACCGATAGAAATATGGAATTTATTCATTTGAAAGATATGAGAGCGGTAGGTTTTGAACCAGTTGATGTACTTTCTGGCTATCAATGGAAGAATAATTTGGGTTATTATCAAGTCACCAAAGATGCTTCCACTAATTTCTACATCGAATATATGCCGAAAGGAAAATACGTTTTCGGGTACGATTACATTTGTAATGCTGCCGGAACGTTCAGCAATGGAATTACGACGATGCAGAACTATTACGCTCCTCAAATGAATGCTCACACACAAGGAACGAAAGTTTCGATAACTGAATAATTTGTAATTCTAAAAATATCAATAAAGTCGGGCTTTTTGCTTGACTTTTTTTTTAAAACTTAATCCTTGAAGGATTTTAAATAATTCAAGGATTGCCAGAAATAATGCTTTTCAAATTTTTTTATTAAAATTTTCTTATGATAAAATATAGTTTTTTACCTTTGAAAAAAAGCCGGGAATGCTCAATATTATAGATTTAGAAAGTCAGTTTTCAAAGCAAAAAATTAATAAAGCTAAAAAACTTTCTTTACGAGAGATTGAAGAAGATAAAAAAAACAATTTCATTTGTTTTATAGATGAAGGCGAGGAAAGCTATGATGTGCAAATTTCTATTAATGAAAAATTAGAAATCATAGATTCTTCTTGTGATTGTTCAGATCAAGGTTTTTGTAATCATTTATTAGCTTTGGCAATACATATTTTTGAAATAAAGAATAATAAACCAACCAAAAAAACAAAATTAAAAGCAAAAAAAATTTCGGAAGCAGAATTAGCAATAGAAAATCTAAATTCTGAAGAAATTAAAGGGTGGATTTTAGAATTTTTCAAAAAAAATAAAGAGGCAGAAATTCAATTTTTATTAGAATTTGGAGAAAAAAAGACTGATTTTTCTGATTTTGAAATCAAGAGTATTATTGACAAAAGCATACAATCTGTAGTAGGAAAAAAGAAAAATATTACCGCACCAGAAATTAAAAAAATAGTAGATATTCTCACGAAAAGTTTGGAGCCTGTAGAAGAATTTATATGGCAGAATATTGCAAAAAATATTGCTTTGGAAACGTACAATCTCATCTGTGATCATTTAATGAGTTTTCAAGTGAATATTTATACTACCAGCAATAGAATTGAGAGTTTTATAGATAAATTTAGGACGAAATTTGCCATCAATTTCAATCAAATAAAAGATCAATTGGTATGGGAAATATTGGCACAGGAATATTGGAATTATTATTTGAAAGGCACAGGAAGTATTCCGCATACTTTATACCATTTGTTGTTTGATATTTATAAATATGCAGATACTCCTCAGAAAAAATTTATAGCAAAATTAGTAAAAGAGCAAATCGAAATTTGGATTAAAAATGATGTGGGATTACGAACGGAACTTCGAGAACATTTGTTGGATATTATGATAGAGAATGAGATGTTTTTGTCTGTAAAATCCTATTTTCCTATTGCTTTTTACAAAAATTCTTATAATATTAAAATTTTAAATGAATTATTGAAATTTGATAAAAATCTAGTCGAAAAATATTGTAATGAGATTATCAACAGAAATTCTAATGAAAAATACAATTATCCTTACTACGAAATTTTAGAAAAATTGTATTTTGAAAATAATGATTTAGGAAAGTTAGCAATTATTAAAAAATTAAAATTTCAAGGGAACCCTACTGTAGAAGATTATATTTTTATTGAGCAAAATGAAACAGATAATGGAGAATTTAAAAAATTCAGAACCAAGATTTTAGCAAATTTGCGTAGAAGTTTTTACCAATATCCCGAAAATGCAGAAATATATTTTCAGATTTTAGAATACGAAAAAAACTATACTAAAATGCTAGATGTGATAGATGAAAACCTTCCTACATTTGTTATTAATCAATACTCTGAAAAACTTTATTTAATTGATAAAGAAAAATTTTTAGTTAAGGTAAGTCGAAGATCTAGTTGGAGTTCAGTAGAAAGTGAAGATGAAAAATTGGCAAATTTTTTAGTTTCAAAATACGATAACGCTCATCTAAAATCATATTTTAGTAAAAATTCATTTGGATTTGGTAGCTATAGCTTTTCTTCAATGGTTCTAAAAAAATTGAAATAAAAATTGATTTTCAATTAGTTATATTTTTTTTTTCTAAATGTAACAGGTAGGCTTTAGCCAAAACATAAATATATAGCTCGCCCGCAAATTTTTTGTGGACTTTTCTACTTTTTGACAAATGTCAAAGCATTATTATGTCAATCTTCGCAACTTTGCAACTTCAAAAAACATTAAAAATGAAAAACTATAAAACATTATTTTTTATTACAATGCTTGGGTTTCCCTTGTCATTTTCTGCGCAAACTGCTCCTTCTTTGCAGGAATTGGTAGACGCAGCGATGACGAAAGACGCGACCATAGAACAACAAAATTTGGAGTCTAAAGCAAACGAATTAGACCAAGAAAAACTGAAAGATATTTTCTTACCAAAGGTGGAAATTTCTGGAAAGGGAGGATATTTAAACGCTACGGCAAAGGTAGTTTCACCAGAAATTGCCATACCTGCAATTAACCCTCTTTTTCCCGGTGCAGTTTTCCCGGAAGGAACTTTTAACAATAATTTTAATTTGTCAGGTTTTGATGCCGCGGCAAAAATCGAAGCAACAGCGGTTCTTTATTCTGGCGGAAAAGTAAAGTATCTGAAGCAAGCTTTAATCGAAAAAGACAATGCCAATAAAGCATTGCAGGTTAAAAATGAAGACGAAGTGATTACGCAGATTTCTAAAGCGTATGATCAATTTGCACTGGTAGCAGAGTCGAAAAATGTGTTGGACGAAAGCAAAAAACGTCTCGATGCCAATAGAAAAACTGCTGAAAAAGCTCTTGGTTATGGATTAATCACCCCTTACGATTACAAAAAAATAGAATTGGCCCAAGCTACCTTAAATTCTAAAATGGTAGAATACGAAGGAAAAAGAGAGTTGCTGATTACACAATTGCATCTTTTAACAGGAATTGATAAAGAGCGAATTGCGCTGATCAACCCGAATTTAGAAAAAATTGAGTATTTGGTAACCGATGAAAGCATCGACAACAGGGCGGAACTGAAAGCTTTGGATTTCGGAATGAAAGCGATTGATGCGAAAATAAAAGCAGAAAAAACGTGGTGGATTCCCAAAGTTCAAGCCATGACTTCGCTTTCCTACATAGGATTTTATAACACCAATATTTCTTCTTCTAAAGCATTGATGCCGGGAACTGGTGCAAAGTTAGATTATGACTTGACGAATTTTAATCTATTGCCCATTTTTCAAGCGGGAATTGGTTTTAAATGGGATGTTTTTGATGGAAATGAAGGAAAACATGAAGTAGAAAAAGCAAAAATTGACAGAGAAATTTTAGAAAGTAAAAAATCTGATGCCGAAAGAAAATTGCAGCTCAATTTAGCCAATAATCAAACCAATTATAACATCGCAAATGCCCAAGTTGATCTAAAAGCGACCGCGAAAAAAATTGCTAAAAATGCATTGACACAAGCCGAAAAAGAATTCAGATATGGTTTGATTAAAGCGACGCAATTGATTGAAGCGGAAAACGATTTGGAAGTTGCAGAATTAGATTATCAAACCGCTATCTTCAACCAAAGAAGGGCAGCGATTGAATTGATGAAGTCCACACAAAATTTAAACGCAGAAAAACTATAAAACGATAAACATTAATCAAATAAATAGTCTCTCCTTAAACCACTTATAATTTACTGATTATTAGTATTTTGGGTTTAAAATAGCTTGTTTTTTATTGCAAGAATTTGTATATTAGAGCTTTAAAACCTTGCAAATATGTTAGGAAAAAATCCAGAAAAACTGCCAGAATTATTCCGCCCGATGTTGGTTGATTTTATTGATGATAAACACGAACTCGTTTTGCTTTCAGATAAAATAGATTGGAATTATTTCGAGAACGAATTTTCGCCGTTGTACTCTAAAGTGGGCAATCCGAGCCATCCGATTCGTTTTATGGTGGGCTGTTTGCTTCTGAAACATCTTTAT
>NZ_JASZ02000018.1 GCF_000735695.2 Kaistella haifensis DSM 19056 | reverse complement strand
ATTATAAAGATGTTTCAGAAGCAAACAGCCCACCATAAAACGAATCGGATGGCTCGGATTGCCCACTTTAGAGTACAACGGCGAAAATTCGTTCTCGAAATAATTCCAATCTATTTTATCTGAAAGCAAAACGAGTTCGTGTTTATCATCAATAAAATCAACCAACATCGGGCGGAATAATTCTGGCAGTTTTTCTGGATTTTTTCCTAACATATTTGCAAGGTTTTAAAGCTCTAATATACAAATTCTTGCAATAAAAAACAAGCTATTTTAAACCCAAAATACTAATAATCAGTAAATTATAAGTGGTTTAAGGAGAGACTATTTAGATAATTTCAGCAGATCAATCAAACGAATTCGGATGGAATTGCTTGATTTCATCTACCGTATCGAGGACTTTATTTTTTAAATAATGTTGATATTTTTGCAATTTGGCTGCGACAGTTTCATCAGAAGTTCCAATGATTTTCGCAGCTAAGATTCCCGCATTTGCGGCTCCGTTCAGCGCTACAGTTGCCACCGGTATTCCAGATGGCATCTGCAAAATCGACAAAACAGAATCCCAACCATCAATAGAATTTGACGATAAAATTGGCACACCAATTACCGGCAAAGTAGTGCAACTCGCCACCATTCCCGGCAAATGAGCCGCTCCGCCCGCTCCGGCGATAATTACCTTCAAACCGCGATCTTTAGCAGAATTTGCATACTCAAACATTCTTTCGGGCGTTCTGTGAGCCGAAACCACCGTTAATTCATAAGGAATTTCAAGAGATTTCAGAAAATCCGCTGCTTGTTGCATCACCGGCAAATCGCTTTTGCTCCCCATTATAATTCCTACCATTTTTTTTTAATTTTTTCTATCGTTAAAAAGATAATATTTTCAAATTTACAAAAATAAAACTTGGACGTTCGAC
Organism: Kaistella haifensis DSM 19056; assembly: GCF_000735695.2. Lineage (GTDB taxonomy): Bacteria > Bacteroidota > Bacteroidia > Flavobacteriales > Weeksellaceae > Kaistella > Kaistella haifensis. The sequence goes on along the minus strand of NZ_JASZ02000018.1, from coordinate 47,286 downwards.
CTTTGTTATATTGTTTCCGCCTTCACTTTCACCAAAGATTTAATGTGAGTGAGTTTTTCTAAAAGTTCTTCTCGGGAATTGGCTAGAACATTGATGTGGCCCATTTTTCTGCCGGCTTTTGTGTCGGTTTTCCCATAAAGATGAATGTAAGTTTGAGGAAGTTTCATCACTTCATTTAACCCTTCATATTTCACTTTTCCGGAGTAATTTTCCTCTCCTACCAAATTCAACATTCCTGAAAACCCAAAGTTTGTGGTATCTGCTAAAGGTAAATTTTTCACCACGCGATAAAACTGCTCAAACTGGGAATTGGCATTTCCTTCTTGGCTTTGATGACCGGAATTATGCAGTCTCGGCGCAGTTTCATTTACCCAAACTTTTCCGTTTTTATCCAAAAAAAGTTCGATAGCAAACAAACCTGGCGATGCAATGGCTTTTGTAAATCGTTCCGCAATTTTGGCAATTTGATCTTCAACATCCGCAGAAATTGCCGCGGGACAAATGTTAAAATCCAAAAGATTCAGTTTCGGATCAGCCACCATTTCAGTCACCGGAAAGGTTTGGCTTTCACCAGATTCGTTGATTCCGATAATCACCGACAATTCCTTATCGATATCTACCAAATGCTCCAAAACCGACGGAACATCCCACATTTTCAGCAAATCTTCTTCTGTTTTAATGATTTGAACGCCTTTTCCATCATATCCACCGGTGTTCATTTTTTGAACAAACGGAAGTGAAAAATTTCTTTCCGAAGCATTTTGAATCGCTTGAAATTCCGGACTTGGAATTTCATTTTCCAAATAAAAGGATTTTTGAAGGATTTTTTGTTGAATGATTTTTACACTTCCGGAATTCGGAACGACTTTAATACCTTGTTGTTCAAGAGCTTCCAAAGATTCCGCATTTACATGTTCAATTTCAATCGTTACGACATCTTTGTCTTTTCCGAAGGCTAAAACATCATCATAATCATTAAAATCACCTTTCACAAAACGAGAAATTCCAGCACACGAACATTCGGGATTTGGATCCAAAACATGGAATTCATCGTCGTATTTCAACGCTTCTTGAATAAACATTCGGCCCAATTGACCACCTCCTAAAATTCCGATTTTCATTTTTATAGATTCAATTTTATTTAAAAATAATTTATTCCTTTTTTTAATTCATTTCATAAAATTCCAGCGGCAAATCGTCCGGATCCTGAGTGAAAAAGAATTTCTTGTTGGTAAATTCATCCACCCGAATTTCCTCACAAATCAATCCTTTTGAAACCAATTCCGCTCGTTTTTCCTCCACATCTTCTACCGCAAATGCCAAATGCCTCAACCCGCAACTTTCTGGTCGTGAAGGCCTTTTCGGCGGATTAGGAAAAGAAAACAATTCGATAACATACTGATTTTCAATACCCAAATTCAATTTATATGAATCACGATCAGCGCGGTAAACTTCATGTAAAATACGAAGTCCTAAAATTTCGGTATAGAATTTTTTGGAAATTTCGTAATTCGAACAAATAATCGCGATATGATGAATGTACATTTTAATGTTTTTTAATTTCCAGATTTTTCAAAATCGCTTGAGATTTTAATTCGGTTTCTCGCCACTCTTTTTCAGGTGAACTTTCCGCAGTAATACCACCTCCAACATAGATTAAAGCTGCGTTTTTGAAAAACTCAGCACATCGCAAATTGACAAAATATTGAATCGTTTCCTGTGTTTCAACTTGAATATATCCAGCATAAAATTTTCGAGGGTGAGATTCGAAATTTTCAATTGCATTTTGGCAAAAATCCTTCGGTATTCCGCAAACAGCCGGCGTTGGATGAAGTTCTGCGATGAGATTTTCGAGGTCAGTTTTTTCTATTTTAGCTTTAAAATCTGTTCTCAGATGCTTAATATTTCCGGAAATGTGGTCGTAAGTTTCCGATTCATTGACTTCTGAAGCCAAGTTTTTAAGAATATTTTTAATGAAAAGTGTGACCGGTTTTTGTTCTTCCAACTCTTTTGAAGTCCACGATTCTTCGACAGGAAGCGTTCCCGCGAGACTCATGGTTTCAAATTCGGAAGTTTTTTTATTGAATTTCCCAAGAACTTCGGAAAATGCACCGATCCAACAACGATCATCTTTTATAAAAAAATAGACAAAAGCATTCGGATAAGATTCGCATAAATTCAAGAAAGTTTGGTTCAAATCAACGGGAAATACTTCAAAATCAACCAATTTTCTTCTGGAAATCACCAATTTTGAAAGATTATTTTCTTTAATAAAATCAATTACATTTTCCAGTTTTTGCTGATATTCAACCTGATTTTCTTCTTGAAAATCAAATAATTCACTTGATAAATTTGAACTTAAAAAATTCAGATTTTGAAAATCAGAAAACGAAATTTCTTTTAAATCTCCCTCAAAATCAATTCTTTCGGATTGATCAAAAGAATGAAAAGAAACATTTTGCGGAGCAGAGTTTTTCTCGGTTGTCCACAACGTTTCGGAGAAAGGAAATCTAAAAAAAACCATATCTACTGCGGTCTTGGAATGATATTGTTGGTCATCGTGGTGTGATTGATCAGTGCTCCTTTTTCGTCACGAATTTCGATTTCGGAAACGTGCATGGTATTTCCTTTTCTGATAAATCGTGCGGTTCCGGTGACGATTCCTTCTTTTTTACTTCTCAAATGGTTGGAATTAATATTGGTTCCCACCGGAACAACTTTTTCGGTATCGACGTGCAAAACCGAAAGACAAGATCCCAAAGTTTCCGCCAAAACACAACTCGCACCACCGTGCAAAATCCCGAAAGGTTGATGAACTTTTGGAGTAACCGGCATCGTCGCAGTGAGCGATTCGTCGGTAACATCGGTGAAAATAATTTCTAACGTTTTGCCTAAATTTTCGCCACCCCAGTTATTTAATCGATGTAATATTTCGTTTTTTTTGCTGTCTTCCATGTTGAATTTTAGAGATTAATAGATTTTAGGATTCCATTTTTCAGGATATTTCGGAGTGATTTTTTTGTAATAATCTTCCATTTCCTGCATGATATCTTCGAAGGTTCGGGTCTCTAAATCTTCTACGGAAATTTTGTACCCGAGGTGAATTTCTTTGTGTTTGAAATCGCCTGCAGCAACTACAATCGGAACTTTCGCAGCGAGCGCCATGTGATAAAAACCTTTGCGCCATTTCGGCACCCAACTTCTGGTTCCTTCGGGAGTGATTACGAGGCTGAAATCGTCTTTTTTAAACTCATTGGCTACGAAATTGACCAAATCGTTTTTCTGTGAACGATCAATCCCAATTCCACCCAAAGCTTTTACGATAAAGCCATACCAAGCTTTGGTATGCGCATCTTTGATGATGATTTTCAGCGGCTTACCTAGCGCCCAATATGCCAAATTCCCTAAAATATATTCGGAATTAGAAGTATGTGGAGCTACCACGAGAATGCATCGGTTGAGATTATCGACATCGCCTTCGAGAGCGATTTTCCACCCGAGGAGTTTTAAGATTAGTTTTCCGAAGAATTTTTTCATTTTGAAATATTTAAACAAAAAAGTATAACCATATATTGGTTATACTTTACAAATATATTGAATTAATATTTTAATTAAAATAAACTGCTTGCGAAATCGATGATTTTGATTGCGATTTCAATAACGAACTGTACCATGATTTGATGTTTTTAAATGTTAACTGATAGCTGATCGAAATTAACTGTACGAAATTAGCATTTTTTTTAATTAAAATACAAATTCCGGTGTTAAATTTTATTAAAATTTGCATTGGAGGAACAAGCGAAAAGCGGATTTTTTATATTGATAAATACCTCCGCCTTTGCTTATCCACTCTCATTATTTAGTTTTGATGGAGATTTCTTTCTTCCCGTCTTTGATGGAAATATTCACATCCTGAAGTTTATCAAAATCTACTTTCATGGAATCGATCACTTTATCAGCTTCTACTTTTGGCATTTTTTTTCCGTTGATGATTACACTGTCGGCATCATTGGAATTGTACTGAATCGTAGAACCGTTGATCTTAATTTTATCTTTTTCGATCACCACGCCGTTGTCGTCATTTTCATCATCATTTCCGTCGCCATCAATGTCGCCATCGAGGTTTACGCCGTTTTCTTTCAGTTTGAAAACTTTTGTGGACATCGGAACTACCAATTCATAATTCACATTATAATCGCGGAAACGGTGAGCGTAAGGATATTTCACGAAATTTGGCAAGAGGATTTTGTTGTTTTCAATTTCCACGGGAACGTTCAGTTGAATCGGAACATTGTAACCTTCTCCTTCTTTTTTAATGATTAAATATGGTGTTTTCACATCCGCTTTTCGGGTTACATTTACGTAAGGATAATCTTCTTCATACACTTCTTTTTTGTCGGAATAAATATCGTCATCATATCCGATGAAATTCTGTGGAATCACGACCTGTTTTACGTCTACATACAAACTGTCGGAAGTGGTATTGATCGCCACGTTTTCGGTGTCTTCTTTATGACCTTTGTAGATCATATCTTTTTTCGCCATGTTGATTCCGAAATAAGTTCCGAATGCCAAAAGGATCAAAAATAAAGCTCCAACTACATATCCAACGTTTTTTAATTGAGTTTTCGGTGAGATTAATTTAATGGAAAGCAAGCTGAATAATAGTGCAGGAATCAATACTCCGATAATCATCATTCCGTATAAAACATTGCTCATTCCGCCATCTTCAAAAAGAAAATTAAATTCTCTTAGCGGTGGAAATTCATTGGTCCCAAACATTCCGAAGAGGAAAAATGCACCTACAATACACATTAATGCCATGACAGCGAAAAGACTTCCTAAAACATATCTTATCACGTTCCACAAACCGCTTCCGGCTGTGTTGATATAAGGTTTATTTTCGTTGTAAATCTCGCCTACTCTTTGGGTAGATTCGTTGGCGAATTGCACCAATTTGTTGGATTCATTTTTTAAATTGTCAAAATTCATGGGCTTTCCCTTCATTTTCAAAAAATCTGTTGCAGTTTCTGCTTTTGGCAAAACGATCCAAAGAATTACATAAATTAAAATGATTAATGAAGTAGAAATTGCCGCAGTGAAAACTCCTAAAATCGCGATTCCTAACCAAATGGCGCGCATCGCACTGATATCCATTCCAACATAATGAGCCAATCCGGCGCAAACTCCAGCGATTTTTTGTTTCTCAGGATCACGGAAAAGTTGTTTTTGGCCGCTATTACCTGCAGATTTACTTTCTTTTCTGGCATTTTTTTCCGAGAAATAAGCTTCTTCTTGTTCTTCGATTTGCTCAGGTTTTCCGATTTGGGAAATTACTTTCTCCACATCAGCATCGTTGATAACTTCTCTTTTACCAAGAGTATCTTTGAAAATTTCCACCATTCTGATTTCGATATCGTGCATTACCTCATCTGCTTCGTTTGCATCCAAAGAGTTTCGGAGTGCTGCAAGATAATCGCTGAGTTTGATGTATGCATGTTCCTCGATAGTGAAAGAGAAACCGGCGAGTCCTATTGAGAGTGTCTTGTTCATAGTTTTAAGTATTTGGCTGGAACGAGCTTTCAGGTGCGTTCGTCGGGTTATTGTTTTTAGTAATTTGGTTTACAGATTCGGTCAGTTCATTCCAAGTATTGAGCAGTTCAGCGAGAAAAAGTTTGCCTTTTTCGGTAATCTGATAGTATTTTCTTGGAGGTCCTCCGGTAGATTCTTCCCATCGGTACGAGAGGAATTCTCCGTTTTTCAATCTTGTAAGCAGAGGGTAAAGGGTACCTTCCACCACATCCAGTTTTCCTTTTTTGAGTTCGTCGATCAAGTCGGAAACATACATTTCTCGTCGGTCGATAAGACTCAAAATACAGAATTCCAGAATTCCTTTCCGCATTTGCGCTTTGGTGTTTTCTGTGTTCATATTATTTGAGGTTATTAATTGGTTTCTTTCTAATATTTTCCATCTCTTAAATTTGGAATCTCATTCTTACAATGCAAAGATATAAAATAAGTTTAGTAATATGCAATACAAAGTAGTGAAATTTTTAAAAATATTTTTATTAAAAAATTAATAAACCTTGAAAATTCTTTTATTAATAAGCCTTCCCATGATATTTATAAATTAAAATTAAATTCAAAAAAAAAATCCGAATCATTGCTGAAACGGATTTTAATTTATTAAAAGCTAGGATTATTCTGAAAATTTGGGTTTTAATTTCGGTTTTTCACCACTACCCAACCTTTATAAAGTCGCCCATCGGGAAGCGTGATAACATACCAATAAGTTGTGGTAGGAACCGGACGACCGAGCCATTTTCCGTTCCAAACAAATTGATCCGCCGATTTCTGCTCGAAAACCATGATTTGTTGACGATCAAAAACCTGAATCGAAGATTGTTGACCTTCAAAAACATCCAAACCTTTGATCGTCCAAAAATCATTAATTCCATCTTCATTTGGAGTAAACACATTCGGAATATCTAGAACAACGCCTTTTTTTGGTAATCCTCTGCATTCTTCATTTTCAAACTTCACATAAAAAGTTGTTACCCCTTTCGGTAAATTCACAAAAACATTGCTCGTTTGCCAATTAATTCCATCAATGGAATATAAAATAGGTTTGCTTCCTGTGGCGATTACCGTAAACGAATTATCGTTCGGAACAAGTTGCGTGATAATCGGAACTTCATAATTTTTCACTTCAAAAGTTGTGGTGAAAGGACAACCATTTTCAGCTGTAACCGTGATTGAGTAAGTACCCACGAGATTCACACCAAGCAATTCCGAATCTGTAGAAAACACTTCTCCTGCTGGATTTTTCCATTCATAAGAAACGAGATTTAATCCTGAAAAATTTGGTTTTATGTCAACAGCATCGCCATCGTACGGACAAAAATAATGATCAGGAATAGAAAAAAACGGTGTCACTTTGAAACGAACATTAATAATTGTCATTTCCGGACAAAAACCCGCTGAATCCACTTTCACATAAATACGATTTTCGCCGGGACCAATTTTAAACAGAAACGCTTTCGGATTGGTGATCGCATTGGTATTGTTATTCAAATCTGCAAGCGACGGATAATAAGTAAAGGTTCCGCCTGCAAGCATTTGCGCTTCAAATTGGGTTAAATCTACCACTTCACTTCCATCGTTTCCAGCATCGCAAGATTCCGAAGTAAACGGACCAGAATTAGCCAATACAACCTTAGCTCTAGCTTGTAAATCGATGAATGCGAGGTCATTACATCCCGGAACATTTTCAACTTTCACCCAAATTCTCGCAGGCAAAGCAGCAATTTCAAAATTGGGAGGATTGGTTATTTCATTCTGATCGTTCTGAGCATCTGTTTCATTTAAATAAAATTTAAAATGGTTTTCAGGATCAAAGAAATCAACCATTTGAGAAGTATAATTCAAAAGATTAACTTCATATTTACCATTCAAATTGCTATCGCAAATTCCACTGATTACTGAATTAATCGCTTTTGGCGGAAAATAAGTTTTCAAATGAATTGCTTGTACCGAAAAACAACCCGTCAGTAAAGACTCAAACCTCGCATAGATTGTGGTAAGCGCATTATCGGTAGTTTGAGAAGAAGGAATTTGGGAAGAAACCAAACCTGCATTCGCTTCCGCTAACGTCTTGTAATAGGTGATTTTAGTATCGGAAAGCTGAACTGAATTTTGCGACTGATCAAACATCGTAGAAGTTGCCTCATTCAGATTAAAGCTTTCATTAAGATCAAAAGACGGATCGCATCTTCTTAAAGTTGCTTCAGAAAGGATAATCGTAGGTAAAAAATTAATTTTCAAATTTAATGCAACAATCGAAAAACATCCACTTGCGGTGAATTGAACTTTCACATAAACCGTATTATTGGCAGAAGCTAAATAAGATTTCGGATTGTAAATTGGGTTATTTAAAGATTGATATGACGGATCATAATTTCGGTAATAACTAAAATAAACGGACGCCGTATCATTATAAATAGAACTTTCATATTGAGTAATATCAAAAGGTTCCTGTCCATCGTTATTGTTGTCGCAAATATTATTTGCCGTAAAATTATTATTAAAATTGACATTCGGAGCAGCCACTAATTTAACGGTAATCGGATAAATTTCCACACAACTTTCGACCTGAACTTTAACATAATAAATCTGAGTGTCCGATAAAAGAATATTCGTTTGAGGATTAGCTCCACTTACTGCATCCGCATTGCTTAGGAAATAAGAAATCGTTGCGGTTTGCGAACCTGCAATTTGCCAACTATAGTCGGTAAGATTTACGGATTCGCTAACATTATTTCCTGTATCACAAACACCGAAATCGGTTTTCATCGCAACGGGATGAATAAGAGAAATAGTTAAAGGCCGAACAGTATAACAATGATCCGCATTCTCAAAACGCACATAAAAAGTTTTGTACACTTGATATCCATCACCTGTAATCACTTGAGATGGTGAAATTGCATTTTGAGGAAATTCAGCATCATTCTGATTATTGTAAAAGGTAACCGTAATTCCGGGAGCTGTGCTGTTGTACATTGTTTGGGAAAGCGCTACCAAATCTACCGGAACATCGTCTGTACCATTAAAACAAATAGAAATCGATTTCGCAGTGGCAGGAACATTTGTAAAAGTAACATCAAATTTAATTTCTGCAATAGAAAAACATCCTCCCGGATAAGCAACCCTTGCAAATACAGAATATTGCCCATTATGAATGGTACTCAAACTGAACCCAAAACCATCATACGCTTCTTGAAAAGTACTATAATACGAAATTGTAACACCAGTTTCGCTGGTCACCAAACTATCGAGATTGGTAGAAAAATCGAAAGATTCTTGTTTATCATCATTAAAATCGCAAGTGGTTACCGGAAAATTAATCGGCGTAGTCACCGCCGGTCCAGGAGTAAAACTTATTGAAATAGGACCAAAAACCATCGAGCAAGAACTTGTAGCATATCGCACCCAAAATTGCGTAGTTGACGTAATATCCGCAACTGTAATTTGATTTATCGCATTATCTGCATCTGCTTGATTGGCGTAATAACTGATTGTTGCGCCAGAACCGGGAGTAAATAATTGATTATCGAATTTCGAAAGCTGGTAATTATTTTCAACTCCATCGTTATTTGAATCACATAAATTTACCCTTGTTCCCAAAAGTACATTACTGATGAACTCGAACATCAACTCAGCAACTCGGAAACAGTTTGGATTCGTCTTATTCTGAATTCTTACAAAATAAGTCGTATTGCTATTTATGGAAACATTCGCACCGATTGGATTATTCCCAGCTCCCGCATCGGTTGCTAAATTATGATAAGTAAAATTAAAATTTCCAACATTTTGGGGAGTTACATTTTGTTGATAATCATCCAAATTGATGCTTTCCGAAGCTCCGCTGGTTATACAAAAAGTTTTGGTGAAATTTTTGGCAAGCGGATAATCCGGAGCAAAATTGACATTAATATCATCCGTGAAAACCTGTGGTGCTCCACAAATATTATAAGTCGCTCTAGCTCGATAAGTCGTGTTGTTTTCCGGGCAAACCGAAATAGAATTTCCAGTTCCCAAATAAGAATTATTAACATCAAACCAATCAATGACCGGACCGATTACAGCTCCGTTTGGTGAAAATTTCCAGCCTTCATTCTGTGCTGCCCAAACTCCGGTATTCCTATTGGTAGGCGAATATCCGAGCGTTTCGTCCTCATTCATAATTCCTAAAAGTGAATTCGAAAATCTGGCTGTAGAACACGGTAATTTTTTATCTTCAACAAAAATCTCAATTTCATTAGTGAATTCTGAAAGTACAATCTGCGTAGAAACTCTTTCATCACAACCAACCAATCTTCCTTGATAAAAATTAATGACCAATTTTCTACAAAAACCCGTTCCAATCACCGAATAATAAATTTCCGAAGGTTCCGAAGCCGGGAAAGTTAAATCCTGATACACTCCGAAAATTGAATTTCCAGGTAACAAAGGATGCGGATTATTATGCGCAATATTTGGAAAACTGATTTTATTTAATTGAGAAAGGTCAAAAGTGATGAGACCATTGGAACCCACAACAACTTTGTTATAATATTTTCCGAAAAAGCAAAACGTGAACGGAATATCAATCGAAGAAGCAAATAAATCATCATAATCTGCATTTAGAGCGGTTCCACTATTATAAGGAATATACGGCGAATAAGCAGTCGAAGATACCGAATATGTATCGGTTGCGCGAGTTGTAGGCGCAGAAGCATTAAGAGTCAAACACCGATTATTGTTCACCAACGGATAATTACAATCCACCAAAACATCACTATTTCCCACTGCATCGGTTACAGAAAGCGACTGACAAACCTGAGCTTCATAAAAAGATTGCCAAAATGAAGTGAGGACCACTAAAAAAGTAAAAAAATTCTTCACACTAAAAAATATATATGCAAATGTATAAAGATTCTCACCAAGTTGATGTCGTTCTAAACAATTACATTTGCAAGGTTAAATTTTGAACTTTATGAAACAATTAATAAAAAATTATTCAGGAATTATACTTCTGATTATCGGGATCACCGCCGGAAGTTTCATTGGGATTTTCTTTCCAAAAGCGGTGGATTTTCTTAAACCACTTGGCGATATTTTCCTTAATTTATTGTTTGTAAGTGTCGTTCCATTGGTTTTTTTCGCAGTTTCTAATTCCATTGCTTCACTGGAAGAGCAATCGAAATTTGGTAAAATTATTTTCTCAATGATTTTTACATTTCTTTTATTCATCATCATTGCAGCTCTTTTTACGATTACCGCGGTGTATTTTTCTCCCACTGAAGCATTGCCTTCAACCTCTAAAGAAATCCTGGAAACCGGCAACAACGCAACTTGGGGCGATCGAATTGTAAGTTTCTTCACAGTCGGAGAATTTACCGAACTTTTTTCTCGAAAAAATATGCTTGCATTATTGATTTTCGCCTTTCTCACCGGAACCGCAGCCAGAAAAACCGGTGATGCAGGAAAACATTTTACCCTTTTTCTCGCTTCCGGCTACAAAGTGATGAAAGAACTTTTATTATTAGTAATGAAGGCCGCTCCCATTGGTTTGGGTGCTTATTTCGCTTATCAGGTCGCGACGGTTGGACCTCAACTTTTTGGCTTTTATGCTAAACCGCTCGGTTTGTATTACGCAGCCGGCGTGGTTTATTTTCTTGTTTTTTTCTCGATTTATGCATTTGTAGCAAAAGGAAAAGATGGTGTAAAAATCTTTTGGAAAAACAATATTTACCCAAGTTTAACGGCAATATCCACTTGCAGTAGTTTCGCTACGATGCCCGCAAATCTTCAAGCAGCCGCAAGAATTGGCGTTCCCGATGCCATCGCCAATATCGTAATTCCGATTGGAAGTACGCTTCACAAAAACGGTTCGTCGATGTCTTCTATTATTAAAATTTATGTTGCATTTCTCATTATTGGGCGCGATTTTTTCGATCCAATGAATTTGCTTTTAGCATTAGGAATTACCATTTTCGTGAGTATTGTTGCGGGCGGAATCCCGAATGGAGGCTACATCGGCGAAATGTTGATGATTTCCGTTTACCAACTTCCTGTGGAAGCCATTCCGGCGGTGATGATTATTGGAACTTTGGTGGATCCGTTGGCGACTGTTCTCAATTCTACCGGAGACACCGTTGCCGCAATGTTTGTCACCAAAATTTCCGGGGAAAAATTTCAGGAACCAAAGGAATTTGCGGTGTAATTTTTTAAAAATATTTAATATCATTAATTAAAAAAAGCCGCTTCAACTGAAACGGCTTTTCTCTTTTAAAAACTAAAAATTATTGATAATGATAAAATCTTGCTCCCAAAGAAAGTGGGTTTTCAGTTTCGATACTTTTCAGTCCAAATCCTTTATAATTCGGATTTACCGATGATTCCAATTGTTTTCGGTGGAGTTTTTCGTAGGTTTCAAAATCAATAGCTTTTCTGTTTTTCAGATTTTCGAAAATATTCCATTTCTGAACCACTTCTCGCCAAGATTTTCCAACTTGTCCGACAAAAACTTTAGCTTTCGAACCGCTTCCGTAAGCTAAAAATCCGATTTCTTGATCTTCTAAATTTTCATTTTGATCGTAGCTCACCTGCATCGCAGAAAGCAAAGCCATAAAAATAGAAGCCGTGTACATATTCCCAACTTCCGAAGAAGCGCGCTGCGAAGGTTCTATTTTTTCATTAATAAATTTTATATAATCTTCGGATTTGGCAACCGCTTTTTGCTCTTCTGGGCTTTGGTAAGAAAGTCCGTTTTCTAAGCTGTAAATTTCGGTAAAAACCCTTTTCCCATGGAATGCATACGGCAAATGGAAAATCAGGTAACGCCAGTTTTCATAGGGCTTTTCAATTCCTGTTTGTTCTTTATAATGCTCGTAAGCTTCGCGAATTCTGTCTTGATAACATTGGTTGGAATATTGTCCGTCGAAAACCGGTTCATCCGTGAAAATCTCAATTTTATCGGGCATGAATTCTGTAGCTGAAGCTAAATCGGATTTCAAGGCAATTCTTCTTGGTTTAAAGAAATCAAAAACGCTTTCTGTAGCCACTCCGTACACATTTTCTATTTCTAAAAGCTGAGGATTATTGGACAAAAGAAGTGCTACTGCACCGCCACCTTGGGTGTATTCTCCGGAACTTGCCAACTCATATTTTGCATAATCAGAAGCAATAACAACGGCTTTTTTTCCTGGATTTACTCTACAAAAATCTAAGCAATTCTGGAGCGCATCTACCGCGCCTACACACGCGAAAGTCATGTCCACCACATCGCAATTTTTGAAACAACGTTTCCCGAAATCTTTTTCCAAAACGTTTTCCACCATTTGCATTGCGTAAGTCGCTGTCGGTTTTGCCGCATCTAAAGCACTTTCGGTTCCGAGATAAATTCGGGAAATATCTTTGGGGTTAAGCTGGTTATCTTCAATAAGTTTCAGTAAAGCTTCTGCTGCGAATGTAGCTGCATCTTCATGTACATCGGGTAAAGCCATTTTGTGTAAACCCAAACCTTTCTCGAGTTTTGCGGGTTCTATATTTCTTTTTTCTGCTAACTCCTTAATTTCCAAATAAAGGGAAGGAACGTGGAAGCTTGCCGCCTCAATACCATAGTTCATACTGCTTAAATTTTAAACAAATTTCTGAAAAATATTTTCCACTGAAAAATAAAAAAGCCGAAACTACAAGCTCCGGCAAAAAAATTATGGGCAAAGTAAAAACTACTTGTATGCTTCAATCGCTTTATTAAGCGCATCAATCTGTTGATTGATGGTTGGGCTCGAAGGATTTACTTTTAAAATAGTCATCTTTTTGGCAAGTCCATCTTTCAAAATTTGTAAAATCATCATTTTGGCTTGTGGATTTTCACCAATTTGTTTTTTCACTTGGGTTAAAATTTTAGTTACATTTTCCGTAGCTTTCAAATTATCGGAACTCATAATCCAATTAAAACCTTCTTCAGCTGCTGCTCCCAATTCCGGATTCTGGAATTTAATGAAAGGATAAAACGCCGCTGTAGAAGCAATTGCAGGCATTTGTTTTTCGATTTTGTTTTTTACGATAACCGGTAAAAGTTCGGAAATTAAATCCTCACTAGCGCTTTCCAAATCAATTTTGTCGGCCAACGTGGCAACTTTCGCAGGATCTACAAGCGAAATCCCGCTGAGTGAACTTCCTTTTACCGAATTAGAAATAGCATTCATTCCTTTTTCGAAAAGCGGCAAATATTTTTTGTCTTTTGTTTTTGCTAAAGCTGAAATCGCTGCACTTTGAACCAAAGTTTTCGGATCGTTAGAAGCCATTTTTTCAACTTCCGAAAGCGCTGCTTTTGCCTGATCTGGTTTCGAAAGATCTAATCCGCTCAAAGCTTTCATTCGGATTCTAAAGTTGGTATCTTTCAACGCAGCAACCAATGTTTTGAGTGAAGCCGGGTTTACACCTTTGTTTTCTACCGCATTTTCCACTGCTTTATATCTACTCAAAAATTCTTTGGAGTTGGTATATTGCGTGAAATACTGTTCCGGTGTTTTGGTTTCGGTGAATTCTGCTAACAAAATTCCCTCTGCATTAATATTGATGAAATCAGGATTTTTGGCAACTTGGAAAGTAAAATCGTTCTTTTCTCTCGCTGCAACCCAAACATTTTTTCTGGTTGGTTTTCCGTTTTCGTACACATCAATCGCCAATGGAAACTGGAAATTTTCTCCAATTTGATTTTGATTAATAGTCACAGTTACCGTTTTCTTCACCGGTTCAAAAGATGTGGTGTAAGAAATTTTCGGATGGCCGCTTCCGTAATACCATTGATTGAAGAACCAGTTAAGATCTTTACCGGAAACTTTTTCCAGAGAAAGACGAACTTGCTGTGCTTCGCCCGTTCCGTATTCATTGGTTTTCAAATAATCATTTAATCCTTCAAAAAATGCATCATCACCCAAATAATTTCTGAGCATATGAAGAATTGAACCTCCTTTGTTATAAGAAACTGCATCAAACATATCTTCTCTGGAATGATAATCGAATCTTACCAAATCTTTGGAAACATTGGATGGATCGCGGAAATACCCTTCGGATGCTTTCATTAAAGTATAATCGGCAAAATCTTTTCCGTATTTGTATTCGTTCCAAAGGTATTCGGAATAATTGGCGAAAGACTCATTAACAGTAAGATTGCTCCAGCTTTCCGCGGTAACCAAATCGCCGAACCAATGGTGAAAAAGCTCGTGAGAAATCACATCTTCCCATTTGTTTTCATCGATTAAATCTCCAGGTTTTTGTTGAGCAGATTCCTGATGAAGAACCGCTGTGGTATTTTCCATTGCTCCGGAAACATAATCTCTTGCAGTAATTTGCGAATATTTAGCCCAAGGATAATCATAATTCAATCGCTTCGAGAAAAATTCTATCATTTCCGGAGTATTTCCAAAAATTTGTTTTGCGTAAGGTTCGTATTCCTTCTCCACATAATAATCTACAGGAATATTTCTCCATTTATCTTTTACCACAGCATACTCGCCTACTCCCATGAAGAATAAATATGGCGCATGTTTTTTGTCCATCACCCAATGATCGGTGCGCATTCCGTTGTTTTCTTTGGTTGAAGATTTCATCAAACCATTGGATAAAGTGACGTATTTATCCGGAACAGTCATGTAGATTTCCTGAGTGGTTTTTTGGTTGGGTTTATCGATCGTTGGAAACCACGCGGAACTAGCTTCGGTTTCTCCTTGAGTCCAGATTTGAGTTGGTTTATCGGTGTCTTTTCCTTGCGCATTGATGAAGTAAAGTCCTTTTGCATCAGTTATCGCTGCGCTTCCTTTGTCTTTAACCTCATTCGGACGAGCCGTATATTTGATGTAAACAGTATAATCCTGGTTTCGATTATAAGTTTTGTTTAAATTAATTTTCAGGACATCATTTTTATAATCGTATTTTAAAGGCGTTTTCGAACCATTTTTATCCAAAGCCACTTCGTGAATCAACATGGCTTTTGCATCCAAAACCAAAGAATCCGATGGGTAAAAATACGGACTTGCAGTCAACCATTCTTCGCCACTCATCTGCTCTTTCGCATAGTCGAAACTCACCTTCAGTTTCGTATGTTTCAGTTCGGTAGATTTGGTATGGGTTTGTCGGTACACTTTTGCTCGTCCGGAAGTTTCGGTCTGCGCGAAGGCATTTCCGGTAAACAAAATTCCGAGTAAACTGATGGATAGGATAAGTTTCTTCATTTGAAATAATAATTTTTATTTTGCTTTTTTGGTAATTAGGATATCGAAAATATCGTTGACGATGCTTTCATATTCTCCTTTTTTCAATTGTTCTTTGCTTTTGGTAAATGCTTTTTTCAGATCGCTTTCTGTGTTTTCATCATCGATGATTTCTACAGATTTGATGCCTTTGATCTGAAGCAAAAGTTCCGTCAGTTTTTCGAAACTGGCATTTTCATCAAGATTTATTTTTAATGATTTCATTGGGTAATAAGTCTTATAATTTCAGGAAAAGTTACAAAAAAAGTGAAGTATGAAACTTCACTATAATTTTGAATATTCTATTTGATATTCAATAAATGTTTTACATTCTCGGGATTCTTTTTATTTGCCCAGAATAATAAGATTTCAACACAATCGTCTTTTAATTCAAAAAATACTTTTACTTGTTTCTTTCCAATTAAAGCAAATCTTAAATTATCCTTAGAATTTATTTTTGGATACGAAATAATTCTATCATTTAAAGAATTTATTAAATTTTCCAAATCATTATTTAAGTTTCGGATTTCTTTATCCGTCCACTTATTTTCCAAAAACTCAATAATTTCTTGAAGCGATTATAAAGCAATTTTCGAATATATTACTTTCATTTTTTTCCAAAAATAGAATTCATTAATTCTTCGGAATGCTCAATATATTCTCCTTTTTTTATCTGCTCACGGCTTTGCTCCATCACTTTCCCGAAATATTTGGAATTTTCGATTTCTTCCCAGGAATAGGTTTTATCTTCTTCTGAAACTTGCACGCTTTTTATGCCTTTGATTTGTGTCAAAAGTTTTTTGATAAAAGCCAAATCCGCATGATCTTCTAATTGAATGGTAAGTTCCATTTTGTTTAAATTTTAATTCAAAGTTAGAAAATAATTTTCTAAATCACTGAAAAAGAATAAAATAGAAAATATTAAATCGCAACCGGCGCTTTAATTCCCGGATAAGGTTCGTAATCTTCTAAAGTAAAATCTCCAAAATCGAAATTGAAAATATCTTTGATTTCCGGGTTCAATTTCATTTTTGGTAAAGCTTTTGGTGTTCTTTGAAGCTGTTTATTGACTTGCTCGAAATGGTTATTGTAAATATGCACATCGCCGAAAGTGTGAACATAATCGCCCACTTCCAAATCGCAAACCTGCGCAACCATCATCAATAAAAGCGCATAACTCGCAATATTAAACGGAACTCCGAGGAAAACATCGGCACTTCTTTGGTACAATTGAAGCGACAATTTTCCGTTCGCTACATAAAACTGAAACATCGCATGACAAGGCGCTAAAGCCATATTCGGGATTTCTGCAACGTTCCATGCGGAAACAATTAATCGTCGCGAATCCGGATTTTTTTTAATCTGGTCGATCACTTCAGAAATTTGATCAACAATTTTATTATCAGCACCTTTCCAGCTTCGCCACTGCGCGCCGTAAACCGGACCTAGATCTCCGTTTTCATCGGCCCACTCGTTCCAGATGGAGACGCCGTTATCAGTTAAATACTTAATATTGGTATCACCTTTCAAAAACCACAACAGCTCGTAGATAATCGATTTTAGATGAACTTTTTTAGTGGTAACCAACGGAAAACCTTCTGACAGATCATACCGAAGCTGATACCCAAAAACGCTTCTGGTTCCGGTTCCGGTTCGATCAGTTTTAACTGTTCCTTTGTCTAAAATATGCTGCAGAAGATTAAGATAGTTTTGCATTGAAATTAGTTTGAAAAGGTCATAATCAGTCCATTCGGAAATTGAAATTCATGCGAATATGACTGCTCAAATTTACCAAATTTTTATAATTTTTTGTTGAGTTCTATTCATTGAAAATATCTCGCTTTCCGTTTTTCCGTTCATGGCTTGTGCTAATGGGCTTTCCGGAGAAATTAAAAATATTTTCTTTTTTTCATAATCGATCATTCCCAATGAAACTGCGATATAAAATAAACCCTTATCCGTTTCCACCAAGCTTCCCAAACCTACGTTCTGATGTGGATTTACACTGATCGATTTCAGAGAATTTCTCAACCGAATATTTTCATTCAATTGGATTTGCAGATTATTGATTTCCTGCTGAACCATTTCTCGAGAAGTTTCGTATTTGTCGCCCATCGAACTTTTGGTTTCGTTATTTGCAGCGCGGGTTTCGGCAATTAGATATTCTAAATGATCAATTTTTTCAGATAATTTATCATGAATGATTTTCAGGATTTCGGGTTTGTACATCCAATATTATTTTTTCATCACCGCATAACCTCCGACTGGTAAATAGAAATTTTTATCCAACGAAAAATCTTTCACCGGTCCACTGAAAACGTTATAAAAAACTCCTGCAGCATTGGCATCATCAATGGTAAAAGAAACATTATCTTTAGAAAAATTCAGCACCACTAAAACTTCATCTTTGCCGTTTTTTCGAACATAAGCCAAAACTTTATCGTCTGCAGAAGTTTTCAGGATATAGGTTTCTGCAGCGTCATCACCACCTCGAAGCGCAGGATTGTTCGATTTGAGCTGGAGCAAAGTTTTATAGAAATTGTGCAATTCATTATTTCCTGTCCATGGAATTGGATCTTTCTGGAAAAACTCTAATCTTTTGGTTTTTAAAGGAAGTTCCTGTCCATTATACATCAACGGAACACCGTTCCAAGTGATGGAAAACACTGCCAAAGGTTTTGCCAGAGCGCCGTACTTTTCATATTCAGTTCCGTTCCAAGTATTTTCATCGTGGTTGGAAGTGAACCAAGCTCTCATCGAGCCATTTCCGATTGCTGAATATTTCCCGAGAAGGTCTTTCAATTCACCAAAAGAAGCTTTTCCTTCGTTGAAATCTTTGGTTTTGTGCATCCAACTCCAGACATAACTTGCATCGAATACCTTTCCGTATTCCGGATTTTCCAACTCATCGAATTCGCCGAGCCAGAAAAGAGGTTTCAACTTTTCAACTTCCGGTCTTGCTTGTTGCCAGAAATCAACCTCAACCCATGATGCTAAATCGCAACGGAACCCATCAATATTGGTTTCACGAACCCAAAACTTCATGGCATCGATCATTGCAAGACGCATTTTCGGATTTTTGTAATCCAGTTCGATGATATCATCCATTCCGGAAGCTTTTTGGAAATCGTTTGTTTTTGGATCTATCAAATAAAAATCGGGATTGGTTTTAGTCCAAACATGATCCCAACCGGTATGATTCGCCACCCAATCGATAATGACTTTGAAACCCATTTTGTGTGCTTCATCCACCATGTGTTTGAAATCTTCCATGGTCCCGAATTCCGGGTTGATTGCGGTGTAATCTTGTGCTGCGTACTGACTTCCGAGAGGTCCTTTTTTGTTTTTTTGAGCGATCGGTGTGATCGGCATAAACCAAAGCGTTTTCACGCCCATTTCCTTCAGTCGCGGCATTTCTTTTTCGAACGCGCGGAAAGTTCCTTCCTTGGTATATTGTCTGATATTAACTTCGTAAATATTGGTGGTATGCTTCCATTCTTTGGGCAAATCGTTCATTTTAGTTGATTTTTGGGTAGTGCAGGAAATAATTCCTAATCCAATGATGGCTAAAAGTATCAGTTTTTTCATGCTAATGATTTGTAGCAAATGTATTATTTTTAAATGGAAAATCCGAACGATAGATTATTAAAAATCAATTTTAAAAAAAAAATGAACTCAAGTAACCGAGCATAAAAAAACCCCGACATTTCGGGGCTTTGTATGTATTTTAAATTTCGTCGGCATCTTCTTCTTCGAAGAAATCGTCATTGAAATCATCTTCTTCTTCATCATCGAACCCTTCGTCTTCATCAGCAAACGTTCTGGAAGTGAAATTATCATCAAAACTCTCAAAATCATCATCCAACAAAGGAATTGCAGCGTTTTTGGTTCCTTTTTTTCCACCAGATTTGCTCGGTGCTTTTAGAGGCATATTGCCGAAACGGAACACAGTGATCGGATAATTTACGGCTGGTTTTTCGTCAATAATTTCAACCAATTCGCAGAAAAATTCCCACAAATCTAAGAAACCATATTGAAAATGTATCTTGTCGCCTACTTTCTCGAATGCTTCATTAATATATACGTCGGACATGATTTCTCCGTCGCCATCGTCGCTCATATCTTCTAATGGAACCGTTTTTGTCACGGTACCATCTTGATCCAAAATATTGAAGAGCGATAAATCTTCACCCAAAAGAGAAAATGCACTTTTGATTCCCAAATGGAGATTCCAAAGATTTTGCTTATCTTTAATTTCGACATCTCTGAAAATATCGTCCTTGGTATCTAAAATAATGCGGATTTTATAAACCATTATAGTATGAAAGTTTAAGATGAGTTTTAGTATGAATTAGGGTGCAAATATAAAACAATTGCAATTTGACAAAAAAAAATTTTAAGCGTTTTTATTAAAAAAGTTTTGCTTACATTTTGCCGTTTTCTAAATGCTTTTTTTGAGCATAAAACTAAACTTCGTGCCCTCCAAATATACGCTTTCTACGGAAATATTCTCACCATGAGCTTCCAAAATATGCTTCACAATAGCAAGCCCTAAACCGGATCCTCCTTCGTTCCGGCTTCGGCTGGTTTCTACCCGATAAAACCGTTCAAAAATACGGGTCAGAACTTCCGGTTTTATTCCCATTCCGTTGTCTTCTACCTTTACTAAAACTTTATTTTTCAGGACATGAGTTCGGATGATGATTTGCGCTTTTTCCCGGTTGGCGTAGTGAATTGCGTTTGAGATTAAATTAATCAAAACTTGAGAAATCTTCTGCTTGTCGGCATTCACAAAAATCTGATTTGCAGAACTTTGGAGTTGAACAACAGAAGTTTTTCGTTGCGCTTCCAAATCGAGTAAATCGATTACTTCGCGGATTAATGAATTAAGTTCGAATCGGCTTAAATTTAAAGTAATTTCGCCGGATTCGTATTGGTTGATCATATCGAGATCTTTCACGATATTCAGAAGTCGCTCGACGGATTTATCGATTCTTTCTAAATATTTATCGCGGATTGCGAGGTTTTCTACTCCGCCGTCGATCAATGTTTCTACATAACCTTGAATGGAGAAAAGCGGTGTTTTCAGTTCATGAGAAACGTTTCCGATATATTCTTTCCGATAGGTTTCCATTTCCTTCATGGTATCGATTTCGGTGGCATTTTTCTGGCTGAATTCGGAAACTCTTTCTCCCAATTCCTTAAAGTTCATATCATTCTCATCTTGCGGTAAGAAATCGCCGGGCAAAATCGTAGAGATTTTTTTAATTTGTTTTTTGCCGTAATAATTAAAGAGATATTCTAAAATCAAATAATTAAGGACAAAAATAAAAATCACACAAAGCAAAAGTGTGAGGTAGAAATTGTTTTTTTCATGGAAAACGACATCGTTGGAATAATCGAAAATCATTGCGATAATCGACATCACGACGGTTAAAAAAACCGATGCTACTAAAGTAAGCTTGTGAAACTTCATTCCACAAATTTACACAACTAATTTGTAACCAATCCCCTTCAGTGTTTGAATGGTTCGCAAGCCGAGTTTTTCGCGAAGTCTTCGGATGTGTACATCGATGGTTCTTTCGCCCACGATCACGTCATTTCCCCAAACTTTTTCGAGGATTTCTTCTCTTTTGAAAACTTTGTCGGTATTGGAAGCAAGCAGATACAAGAGGTCAAATTCTTTTTTAGGAAGCAAAAATTGTTGACCGGCTTTGGAAACGCGAAAGTTGTTTTTATCGATAATTAAATCACCAATTTCGATGTTTTTGGAAGAATCTGAAACTCTGGAAGTAAGCTGCAAAAGTGCATTTACTTTAGAAATAAGAATTTTTGGTTTAATGATTTTCACGATATAATCGTTGGCACCTGCCTGGAAACCGGCTAATTGGGAAAACTCTTCGCTTCTTGCGGAAAGAAAAACGATGAGGGTTTGTTGTAATTCTTTAATTTTTCTTAAATCCTGGCACGTTTCGATGCCGTCTTTTTCTGGCATCATCACATCCAGAAGGATGAGATCCGGAATAATTTCGCGGGCTTTTTCGATTCCTTCAATTCCGTTCTGGGCGGTAGAAACATCGTATCCTTCTTTTTCTAAATTATAGGAAAGAATTTCCAAAATATCCTGTTCATCATCAATTAAAAGAATTTTTTTCTGTTTCATTTTTACGTTTTAACCTTTCAAAATTAATAAAAAATACCAAGGCAAAGGCAACACTGATCTTTATTTACAAATAATTAACATTCGATTGTTTTTGTTCAAAAATCTTTAATGTAAAATTAAAAGTGAGGCAACACCCAATCGCAATACAATATCTTCCTTTGCATCGAAATAGAAACTAATTTAAAAGAAGAAATGAAAATAAGAAAACTGAGCGTTGCGGTCCTATTTTTACTTACTTCATCTGGGATGATTTACGGCCAGCAAGTAGTAAATGATACAGTGAAAAAGGAGAAAAACCTCGAAGGTGTCATTATTCGTGGTAATGGAAATAAAAAATCGGAAACAGCATTGCTGCTGGATCAAAAAAAAGCAATCATACAGAAACAATCAATTGGTGCAGAGGAAATTACAAGAAAAGGAATATCGAATGTAGAGCAAGGATTGACTAAAGTAACGGGGATTACCACCGTAGAAGG
The DNA here is from genome assembly GCF_000735695.2 of Kaistella haifensis DSM 19056. Taxonomy (GTDB): domain Bacteria; phylum Bacteroidota; class Bacteroidia; order Flavobacteriales; family Weeksellaceae; genus Kaistella; species Kaistella haifensis. Next base: position 24,847 of record NZ_JASZ02000018.1, on the reverse strand, counting down.
CAGAGGATTATTCGTAAGAGGTTTGGAAGAGAGATACAATACCTTGCTTGTGAATGGTTTGGGATCACCATCGAATAACCCTTTCCAAAAAATTATTGCCTTGAAACAGTTTCCGACAGATGTAGTAGGAAAACTTAATATTTATAAAACATTTAACACCAATTTGTATGCTGATTTTGCAGGAGCTACCTTCGATATAGAAACGCTTACTATTGATCGTTCTTTCTCGAAAGTAGAATTCGGTTTTGGTTACAATACCCAATCTAGCTTTAAGGATTTCAAAGTAAATCCAAATGCATACACGATGAACGGATATTTAGGGCTCAACTCACAAGACCGCCAACTTCCGGGTGAAGTAAGAAATTATGTACCTTCCAACTATAATTTCACTCAGGAAGAATCAGTAAAATCATTTAAAGATGGGTGGAATGCAGATCAAATCAAAGCATTACCCAATACCAATATTGGTTTCACAACATCGCAAAAATTCAAAGTTAGTGATACCGGAGAATTAGGATTATTATTATCCCTGAACCAAGGTACAAAATATGAAATTACTTCGGGGAACAAAAACCAGTTTATCTCTTTGCAAACGGTAGGAAAAATGAATAATGATCTTTACCGAAAAGAATACATCTATGAGTTGGAGTCTTCTGCAATGGTAGGTTTGGGATACAAAAATAAAGGTTTAAATGTAGCTTTAAACGCTATTTTCTTACAAAATTCATCCAACAGAATTTCAGATTTTACAGGTTACAAAGATCAGAAGGAGCAGGATGCAGGAAAACGTTTTTTCAGGGTAGATCAAATGGATATTTCTAAATTTTTGGATGTGCAACTTTGGGCAAGCCAGAAAATCGGAGAAAGACATCTTTTCAAAATAGGTGGAAGCTGGGTGAAAAATAATTTTCAACAGCCCGACAGAAAAATTTCTGAAGGTTTCCTTACCGGAAGACCTAATGAAGTAGAAATGACTTTCGGTGGAAACAACCTCATTCGCCAGTATTTGGATGTTGATGGAAACAACTACCTTTCCGGATTGGCTGAATATTCAGTTCTATTAGGAGAAAAGGGAGACCGTCAAAGTTATCCTTGGCAACTTTCAGTAGGATACAATGGTTTTTTCGACCAAAGAAGCAACTCCTACCGATTCATCGCCTCTAACCTCGACAATGTAGCTTTAAGAACCGTAGTTGTGGATATTGATAACCCACAGCAAACTTATGACAACTATATTTTGAACGGCGCTTTCCATTTCAAAGAAGATACTAATGAAAATGGCTACCGTTCTAATCTTTATCAATTCGTAAATGCGGGGTATCTTAACCTTAATTATAAACCTGATGATTCTTGGGATATATTGGTTGGTGGTCGTGTAGAAAACAATATCAATATTACACGATACAAAGAGCAGAGTGACTTAAACTTCAATAATCTTACCAGAAACCAGTATTTTATTTTGCCCTCGCTTTCAATAAAGAAAAATCTCAATTCCAAATCCAATATTCGTTTCGCAGCTAGTAAAACCATTACAAGACCTATTCTTATTGAATATATGCCGATTGTATATATCAATCCAGATAACGAAAATATTATTGGAAATAAAGATCTGAAGAATAGCGAAAATTATAACCTCGATTTGAAATACGAAATTTTCCCTACCAATAAAGAACTTTTTGCCATCAATCTTTTTGCTAAAAAAATAAATAATGCTATCGAAAGAAGTTATACAGCCTCCGGAAACTCAAACGGTGTTGCTATTACTTTCTTAAATGCAAAAAACGCAATCTTAGGAGGTGCAGAATTAGAAGGAATATTAGATTTATCTAGGTTATCAGAATCTCTAAACCAATGGAGCTTAGGAGCCAATGCTACTTTTATGTACTCTAAAGTTGAAAGAAGTCCAGAACAACTCGATCAGGAAAAGCCAGTAAACTTCACAGGAACTTTAAAAGAAAGAAAACTTCAAGGTGCAGCACCATGGACAGTAAACGCTGATTTGAAGTATGAATTCAAAAACGGACAAAACCTACCACATACAGCATCTTTGGTATATAATGTTTCGGGATCTAAAATCTTCACGGTAGGAACGTCAGGTCTCGATCATATATATGAAAGACCTTTCCATCAATTAGATTTTGTGTACAATGCACAACTTACCAAAAACTGGAACGTAAAACTAGGAATCCTCAACATTCTGAACAGTACTTATAAATTAGAACAAGGCGAAGACGGCACAATTCCTTTGGATGTACGAACCAACCTCCATACTGATTACAAACGCGGAACCTCTGTAAATTTCACCGCAGGATATACATTTTAAAATAAAAAAAATTTAATAAAAAATAAAATAATATGAAAAAGCACATCTTATCATTACTTACTTTAGCAATGGTACTTTCGGTAACATCTTGTACGGTAGAAATCCGTGAAGATGCCGATATTAATGGAAACGGGCAAACCAATACAGGAACTACAGGAGCTGTATTGAACGGAACAGGAACTCTTACCGGAACTTTAACTCAAAATACATTAGTAAAAAAAGGAAATTACACACTAGAAGGAATCGTAAAAGTTCCTGAAGGAATCACTCTTACTATAGAAGCTGGCGCAACTTTCACCGCAAAAACATCTGTAGGAAGCAGTTTGGTAGTACTACAAGGTGGTAAAATTTTAGCTGAAGGTACTGCATCTGAGCCAATTGTATTCACTTCAGACAACAAAAAACCTGGTGACTGGGGAGGAGTTACTCTATACGGTAATGCACCTATCAAAGCTATAAACGGAGCTACAAGAGCCCTTTCGGAAGACGGAAACAATGTTTATTATGGTGGAGATAACCCTAATGATAATTCAGGTGTTTTAAAATATGTAAGAGTTGAATACGGTGGTAAAAAAATTGGAGACGGAACATCCGAAACCAATTCAATGACTTTCTATGCTGTAGGAGCTGGTACAGTGTTGGAAAATCTAGTTTCTTATAAAGGAACAGATGATGGTTATGAATTTTTTGGTGGTACAGTAAGCGGAAAAAACTTGGTTTCTTACGGAAATTATGATGATTCTTTCGACTGGCAAGATTCTTGGAGTGGACAAAGCAACAGCAACTGGTTTGCGTTCCAAACAGCTATCGGAAATTTCGGAATGGAAATTGAATCTTCAGGAAATGCTGATAATACAGCTCCAAAAATTAATAACATTACCCTTATTCGCGAAACTGGTACAAAACCTGAAACCGCTGGTTCTATAGAAATTACCGCAATTCAATTCAAAAAACATGGTTCTGGAATTTTCTCTAACGTGTATATGGATGGATACAAAAACACTGATAGCAAAAATGCTTACGCTGTTTTAATCCAAGATTCGGCAACAGAAACTGAGCAAGTAAACAAAGGGAAAATTAAAGTAGAGCCTGCTAACCATGTGAATTCTGATAACCTAAATGTTTGGGGATATGCCTTTACTCCGAATGGAGGGAAAACTTTCACCAGCGATTCTAATGTGAAAAAAGTAACATTAACTACAGGAAATTGGGCAAATGTAAACGGTGTAGATCTTTTAGCTGCATTGAAATAAGTTCTTCTTTTCTTTCATATCAAAAAAAAGCCACCTGCTTTCAGGTGGTTTTTTGATTTAAATTTATTAAAAAAAATCCTATTCCTCATCTTCATATTGTTCCAGATAATAAGCAAACGTGAAATCGTCCAATTCGTCATCGGCATCTTCTAAAGTGACCAATAAATCTTCGAAGGTTTCGAGTTGTTCCACACTCATATTTACAAATTCCAAATGAAGTGGTAATGCGACAAACCCCGTAATGGAATCGTACAATGCATCCAAATTATCACCAAAAAATTCCGGAAGCTTCAGCTTTTCTTTTAATTGAACATAGAAATCATCATAGTCACCAAGCTCTGCGAAGTCGATATATACCGTATTTGTCATGAAATTATTTTTAGATTAAGAAATCTGTTTTTTATTGTTTTTGAAAACTTTTATAATGATTTTTTGTGAGATAAACTTCACCTTCTTTTGTAAAAACGATGCGATCGGCATTCCGGTTTCCGCAATTGTAATTTACGTCGGCTTCGAAATATTGTTTTCCGGAAGGTAAAGTTTTTTCACGGTTACTGAATTTATCACCACCAATGGCTTTTCCCGGCAAAACATCGCAAAGATTCCCTTCAGAAGGAACCCAACCTTGCTTTCTTGCCTCACTTTTAGTAATATAATATTCGGGTAATTCGTGGTTAGATTTTACATAATTGATGACTTTAACTTCATTGGTTAAATTTTGAATCGAATGTTCTTCAAGTGAAATTTCCTCACGATTAGCTTTTTCATCTTTTCCAATGGTATTTTCAGCAATTTCCGAGTCTTGGTTTCTCTTTTCGATTCTGTAATTACCAATCAGATACATAACCAGAAATGCACTTAGCATTCCGATGATGAAAAAAAGAGCCAGTTTCGCGCTATTTTTATTCATTTTAATGGGTTAAAATTGTTTGTCAATCTTAGTTCCTCCACTCTTCAGGGATGTCGCAAACCGGTATGGGTTGCATTTTGTGCTGTGCAGCTTTATTCATTCTGCTGAAGATTTTATACACTTCCAAATCTCTTCCCGAATAATCCGCTTCAGTTTTTGTTCCCCATTCTTTCTGAATTTTTTCTAGCTCCGGATAAGTTGCACCAATTTGTTGCTCATCGGTTCTGTCCACATCCCACAAACCGTCGGTAGGAATAGCGTTTTGGATAGATTCTATTAGATTTAAATGCTTCGCAAGTTCATAAACTTCCGTTTTGTACAAATCCGCAATTGGGGAAACATCTACTCCACCATCGCCATATTTGGTGTAAAAACCAATCCCGAAATCCTCCACTTTATTGCCGGTTCCACAAACCAAAAGACCATTCAGCTGCCCAAAATAATATAAGGTAAGCATTCGTAAACGCGCTCTGGTATTGGCTAAAGCAAGTTTTTCGTTAGGAAAATCTCCATCTTTTACATTAAAAGATTTATACAACTCATCGAAAGTGCTAGTTAAATTCACTGAAATAGCTTCCACATTTGGAAATCTCGATTTCAAATTTTCGATATGATCCAACGCGCGACTTACCTGATCTTCCTTTTGATGAATCGGCATTTCGATCAAAAGTGTTTTTAAGCCAGTCATCGCACACAGCGTAGAAACCACACCGGAATCTACACCTCCGGAAACCCCGATTACATAACCATTCACATGTGCTTTTTCGGCATAATCTTTCAGCCAGTTTACGATCTTTTCTGTTATTTTTTCTTTTTGCATGTATTTTATTACTTAAAATTTTCTTTCTTTAATTCATACCAGAAACAAACTCCATCCGGTTCCGTAAATTCACTTGTTTTCTCGAAACCAAGTTTGTTTAAAACCTGATTTGAAGCTTCGTTGTGAGAATGTACATAAGCATAAATTATCTCCACTTTCAAATCATTAAAACCATATTTCAAAGATGCTCTTCCCGATTCGGTAGCATAACCTTTTCCCCAAGTTTTTGGCAGAAATCGGTAACCGTGCTCATAAAACTTTTGATGATTATTCACCAATGAAGTATTTAATTTTAGTCCGCTCCAACCAATTAGAAGTCCACTTGGCTTTTCTATCACAGCAAGTCTTCCAACTCCATTTTCTTCATATTGCTGCATGATCATCTTTACCACTTCTTTGGATTCTTCAACTGCAGAAAGTGGTGGCATTCCAATATATTTCATCACTTCCGGATTGGAATCTAGCAAAAAAAGACGTTCGATATCCTCTTCTGCAAATTTTCGAAGAATCAGTCTTTCTGTTTCGATATGGACCTCCATGATTTTTAAATATATTTTATTGTACCTAGTTAAATATAACTTGCATCACTTCAAAAAAAACCTTTTTCAGCATAAGTTTATATTTATATCCTTATTTTTGCCACATAAATTTTGATGTAAAAATAATGAAGTTTTTTAGATATTTATTGTTTTCATGTATTTTCGTTTTTGGAGCAGTTGCCTGCAAAAAAAATCCTGAAAACATTTGGGAAATCGAAATAGAAGATTCCACAAAAAAGATAGAAATCGTCGATATTTCCAGGCTATTTTACGATCCCAATGTTCCTTTAGAAGATTTTAAAAATAAATTTCCTTGGTTTCAGGGAACCGTTTCTGATGAAGATTATGCGGTGCGAAGAGCGGACGCCAACGAAGCCAAAATTTACAAAGAAGCCATTGCAAAAATCGATGTTGCCAAACTCAACAAAGATTTATCGAGTTTATTTTCTCACATTCATCATTATTTCCCGGAATTTATCGCCCCGAAAGTATATCTTTATTCATCGGCGTTGCAAGGAATTATGGAACCTATTTTCTATAAACCTGAAGAAAATATGTTGTTTATCGATATTTCTGCATTTATGGGAGAAAACAATCCAAATTATCAAGGTTTGGAACTTTATTTCCAGAAATCGATGAATCCGCAAAACATAGTTCCGAAAGTTTCGGAAGTTTTCGCGCAGTCTTTTGTTCCACGAAACATTAAAAATCAAAAATTTATTGATGAATTAATTTATAACGGAAAAATAGTAACCCTTCAGGATGCATTTTTACCGAGTTTTCCCGATTATTTGAAAATGAACTACACCCAAAAACAATACGAATGGGCGGTAGAAAACGAGGTGAATATTTGGAATTATTTTGTAGAAAACAACTTGGTTTTCAGCGATGATTTGCGATTGAACGAGCGATTTATCAATCCTGGACCTTTCTCGAAATTCTATACCGAAATCGACAACGATTCATCGCCACAAATTGGTATTTTTACCGGATGGCAGATCTGCAGAAAATTTTTCCAGGAAAATCCGGAAGTAAAATTGGCAGATTTCCTAAAAATGGATGCGCAGGAAATCTTTAACAAAAGTAAATACAAACCTAAAAATTAATTGCTGAAAAGCCCTTTAATTCTCATAAAAAAGACATGAAAAAAACCCAAATCACCATAGATGTAGAGCTTGACGAAAACCACGTTCCCGAAAAAATGATGTGGCACGCACAAGACGGCGGAATAGAAAAAGAAGAAACCAAAGCCACCATGATTTCAGTATGGGACGACAAAAAAATGGAAGCCCTACGAATTGATCTTTGGACGAAAGAGATGCCGGTTGATCAAATGAAAATGTTTCTTCACCAAATCCTTATTTCTATGAGCCACACTTACCAAAGAGCCACCGGTGAGGAAGATGTAGCCGCATGGATGGAGGAAATTGCAGAAGAATTTGCCCAAAGATCAGCTATAAAAATGTAAAACAAATTTGAAAAATAAATCATTTAAAAGATGCAAATTCAGTATTTCCAGATGATTTAAACTTCAAATTGAATAATAAAAAATATCATGAATTTTAATACCAAAGTAATCCACGGTGGGCAACACCACGAATCCGCGACAGGATCGGTGAATGTACCTGTATTTTTAACCTCAACTTATGCGCAGAAATCGCCGGGAATTCATTCCGGTTACGAATATTCCAGAGCGGCAAATCCTACCAGACAAGCTTTGGAAGACAGTTTGGCAAGCATTGAAAACGGCGCGCGAGGTTTGGCTTTCGGATCCGGTTTGGCGGCAATTGATTGTGTTCTTAAATTATTAAATCCGGGCGATGAAGTTATCGCGGTTGACGATCTTTACGGCGGAACTTACCGAATGTTCACCCGACTTTTCGAAAAATACCAACTGAAATTTACCTTCGTGAATTTTGATGATGTTTCGAAAATTTCAGATTTAATTAATGATAAAACTAAATTAATCTGGATTGAGACTCCAACAAATCCACTGATGAAATTGGTTGACATCAAAGCAGTGACCGACTTAGCAAAAGGAAAAGATATTTTGGTCGCGGTTGATAACACTTTCGCGACTCCATATTTACAAAGACCAATTGATTTAGGCGCCGATATCGTGATGCACTCGGCGACAAAATATCTCGGCGGGCACTCCGATGTAATTGCCGGTGCTTTGGTTGCAAAAACTGCAGAACTGGGAGAGAAATTACATTTCATTCAGTTCGCGAGCGGCGGAATTCTCGGTCCACACGATTCTTATTTGGTGCTTCGAGGCATTAAAACTTTGGCTTTAAGAGTTCAAAGACATTCGGAAAACGGAATGGCTGTTGCAAAATATCTGGAATCTCATCCAGCCGTGGACAAAGTGATTTATCCAGGTTTGGAATCTCATCCTCAACATGATTTGGCAAAAAAACAGATGAAAGATTTCGGTGGAATGGTTTCTTTCACCTTTAAATCTGGAAAAAAAGAAGATGCCATCAAATTTTTAGAAAAAGTGAAAGTGTTCACTTTGGCAGAATCTTTAGGCGGTGTAGAATCTTTGGCAAATCATCCTGCGTTGATGACTCACGCTTCGATTCCTGCAGAAAAACGTGCAGAATTGGGCATTACCGACGATTTGGTAAGACTAAGTGTCGGCATTGAAGATGAAGCGGATTTGATTGCAGATTTGGAAAAAGCTTTTTCTTAACATTAATATTTTTTAACCACAAAGTCACAAAAGTTGTTTTTTGAAAAGATGAATTAATTCTTTTTAAAGCGCAGAAAGTTGAACTTATTTTTACTTTAAAAAGTTAAATAAAACGGCTTTCATGTAATTAAGCTTTTGTGACTTTTGTGGTTTTTTTATCGTTCACTAATGACAGAATTTCAAAAATACATTCAACGATATTTAGACCTTATTCCAACTGAAAATTGGCTGGAAGAAATGAAAAAAACAGGTAAAAAGACCGCTTCACTTTATTCATATTTAACAGAAAAACAATCAGATTTCGCTTATGCGGAAGGAAAATGGACCCTGAAAGAACTTTTGCAACACTTAATTGATGCGGAAAGAATTTTCGCTTACCGCGCTCTTCGTTTTGCCAGAAAAGACAAAACCGATCTTCCGGGTTGGGATGAAGAAACCTACGCAAAACATTATTTTTCTACTGAGAGATCGTTGCAAAGTCTTATCGATGAATTTGAAACAGTGAGAAAATCTTCAAGTCTTTTTTTCAAAAATTTAAATGAAATTCAACTTTCGGAAACAGGAGTTGCGAACGGAAATGAAATTTCGGTAGAAACGATAGGGAAATTAATAGTAGGTCATACGATTCACCATTTGAATATTATTGAGGAGAGGTATTTATCAAAATTTTAATTTTTTATAAGTTTTGGCTAAAGCCAAATTAATCCGCAAATTGAAAGGTGGGCTAAAGCCCACCCCTATTGATGTTTTTTTAATCAGAAACTTAAAATTCGATTGAAATTTTAATAATTTTTTCGCTTAGAAGATTTACGAAATTCAATAGGAACGGGCTTTAGCCCGTTTTTTTTGTGAACTCTAAATTTGGCTTTAGCCAAAACCTACAAAATTTTCTATATTTGAATAAACCAATTGTCATGTCATTTACTAAAATTTATGTACATATTGTTTTTTCAACTTTAGAAAGAAAACCACTTCTTAATTCCAAAGAATTGAGGGTTTCTGTGTGGAAACATATTAAGGAAAATGCTACCAAAAAAGGCATTTTTATTGATATGATTAATGGATATTCAGATCATTGTCATTGCTTGATTTCGTTAAGTTCAAATCAAAATATCGAGACTGTTGTTCAATTAATCAAAGGTGAAAGCTCGCATTGGATTAACAAAAATCAATTAACCAAAGAAAAATTCAATTGGCAAAGTGAATATTTTGCCGTATCTGTTTCTGAATCGATGGTTGAAAATATGAGAAATTATATTAAAAATCAGGAAAAACATCATCTAAAAAAAACTTTTTCAACAGAATACCAAGAATTTATAGAAAAATATAATTTTCAAAATTCAACAACATAGTTTATCTAAATCTTAATTGAAATAAATACAGCAAAGAAATATGAACTGCCCCTGTTGCTCCGGAAAACTTTACGAAAATTGCTGTAAACCCTTTCACACGGGAGAACAACACGCTCCCACTGCGGAAGCTTTGATGCGTTCGAGATTTTCGGCTTTTGCAATTCCGAATGGGGAATATTTAATGAAAACAACGCTCTCTACAAAAAAAAAATTCCATAACAAAAAAGATTTGCAGGAATGGGGAGAAATCAATGAATGGACGAAATTGGAAATCTTGAAATCAACTTTAAACCAAGTAGAATTTAATGCTTACTATAATGATGAAAATGGAAAACCGCAAATTCATCATGAACATTCGCTTTTTAAAAATTTGAACGGAAGATGGTATTATGTTTCCGGAAAATTTATGGATTAATTTATTGATTCCGTTTCTCCTGCTTCTTTTTCTGTCTTAAAACGTAGAGATAAAGACTTTCCACTTTTGCCCTTGCCCAATCCGTTTTTCTAAGAAATTTCAGCGAGGAATTGATGCTCGGATTATCGGTGAAACATTTGATGTTGATTTGTTTTCCTAACTCTTCAAAACCTCCGTAATATTCGAGCAATTCTTCTAAAATTGCGTCTAAACGTTTTCCGTGTAAAGGATCTTTCGATTGTTGTTCCATAATTATTGGTAAAAATACTGATAAAATTTAATGTTAAGTTTAAAACTTTTTTCTCTGCAAATATTGTAAATTTGTGGCAACATTAGTATAAACAAAAATCCATGCAAAATCTCATCAATACCTTACAATCCGGTGGCACCATTCTTTATCCTACCGACACGATTTGGGGAATCGGCTGTGACGCAACAAATATTGAAGCAATCAACCGAATTTTCGAAATTAAAAAGCGTGAAAAAAACAAGTCAATGATTATTTTGGTGGAAAACGAAAAGCGTTTGCAAGATTTGGTGGAAGTTCCGGAATTGGCTTGGGAAATTATGGATTTATCGGAAAAGCCAGTGACGATTATTTACGACAATCCGAAAGGTTTGCCTAAAGAAATTCTTGCGGAAGATGGCAGTATCGGAATTCGCTTGGTGAAGGATAATTACCTGAAAAAACTCATCGGAAAACTGAACAAACCGCTGGTTTCTACATCAGCAAATCTAAGTGGCGACAAATCTCCGATGAAATTTTCGGACATCAACGATGAAATCATCAATTCTGTAGATGCAATTTCAGATGAAAACCACGACAAAATCTCAGAATATGCAGGCTCTTCGATTATCCGAATGTGGAACGATGGCCGCGTGAAAGTGTTGCGTGAGTAATTCAAATTCACAATTTTTAAAATCATTCAATAAAAAAATCCGGCAGAATTAACCTCCGGATTTTTGCGTTTTCTTACTTTAAATATTCATCAAAATAATCGGTTATTTTCTGCATCAAATGTACCCGATCTTTCCCTAAAACATTGTGCTCGTGGCCGGGATAAACAAAATAATCCAGTTGAACACCATTATCCACGGCAGCTTTCAGAAACTTCATTGAATGTTGCCAAACCACGACATTATCTTGCGCACCATGAATCATTAATAGTTTGCCCTTCAAATTCTGAACTTTATCCAAAAGATTGGCTTGCTTGTAACCTTCAGGATTATTTTGTGGCGAATCCATGTATCTTTCGGTGTACATAATTTCGTACATTTTCCAGTCGATTACCGGTCCACCCGCAACTCCAACTTTGAAAACTTCCGGATGTTTAAGCATAAAACTCGTCGTCATAAAACCACCAAAACTCCATCCATGAATCCCCATTTTATCGGCATCTACATAAGGTAAAGATTTCAAATAGTCCACGCCTTTCAGTTGGTCTTTCATTTCTACTTCGCCCAAATGGCGGAAAACGGCCTGTTCAAATTTTAAACCTCGGTTTGCAGATCCTCTTCCATCCATGGTGAAAACGATGTATCCTCTTTGCGCCATGAATTCGTACCAAAGATTCCCGGATGCCGGAAAACTGTTGGTTACCAACTGCACATGCGGACCGTTGTACAGGTAAACAAGGGTTGGATATTTTTTGTTGGGATCGAAATCCGTTGGCAAAATTATTTTTCCGTAAAGTGGAGTTCCGTCATCGGCTTTTAAGGTTACATTTTTAATTTCCGGTCTCTGATAATTTTTTAAAGTATTCTCGGATGTCAAAATATTTTTAGATTTCGTGGTGTTGGTATTGATTAAATTTACAACTCTTGGCGAATTAGCGTTGCTAAAAGAATCGTACAACCAAGAACCATCTTTGCTAAGAATTCCGGAGTGCATTCCGGCTTCGGCATCCAATTTTTGTGTTTTGAAATTGCTCCAATTGATTTTATAAAGATGCCTTTCCAAAGGCGTTTCCTGAGTTGAAGTATAATAAATTTCTTTCTTTTTTTCATTAAATCCCAAAACATCAGTCACCAACCAATCGCCTTTAGTCAATTGCGCAACCAAACCTTTTTCTAAATTATAATGAAAAAGATGATTGTAACCGGTGCGCTGACTTTGCCAAATAAAATCGGTGGTAGAATTCGGAAAAAATAACAAAGGATGTTGCGGTTCCACATAAATTTCAGATTTTTCCTCAAAAATTATTTTCGTTAAATCACCTGAAGCAACATTGTACTGATTCATCTTCAAATGATTTTGATCACGGTTGAGAACTCCCACAAAAACCGATTTCGAATCCGGATTCCAAGTAATTGCGGTGAGATATTGCTCCGGATCGCCATCAACTTTCAAGAAAGTAGTTTTACCGGATTTAATGTCGAAAATTCCTAAAGTAACGTGATGCGACAGCGCTCCCGCCATAGGATATTTGATGTTATTGTTGACCGCAGGGGTTACGCTCCAATCGATGATTGGATAAGAAGTGACCATCGTTTGATCCATTCTGTAAAATGCAATTTTCGAATTGTCCGGTGACACGAAAACTCCTTTGTCAATTCCGAATTCGCGCTGATGAACCGCTTGTCCGTTGACGATATCTTCGTTTTCATCATTGGTAATTGCGGTGATTTTTCCGTTTAAATTTAAATAAAGGTTGTTATTAATAGTATAAACAAAACCTTGATTATTCCCGAGAATTTCTACATTTTCCGCAGCTTTGTCGAGCGCAATCCATTCTTTTACTTTCCAATCTTTTCCGGTTTTTTCAATCCAGAAATACTGAGAATTTTGGGTAAAATATCCTTTATTTCCATTGATAAAAGTAATTCTTGGAAAACTTTTCAGTTGGAGGTTTGGTGCAAGATTTTTATTAATTTGATAAAGGGAAACCAAAGTATCCTGTTTCAAATTGGCAACTTCAGTGGTTAAATACGCATTTTTAGTTGATTGATAAAAGGATTTGTTATCATCACTCCAAGAAAATTGGGAAATGTTTTTAGTTGCGAGATTGCTCCTCAAACCATTTACTGCTTCTGCGATGGTGAATTTTTGGCTTTGAGCAAATAAAGAGCTTCCTGCAACTAGGAATAATAAAGAAAATTTTGAGAATTTCATTACTTAAGAATTAGATGGCTAAAAGTAAGAAATAAAAACGAGTTGTTAAAAAAATGTTAAGATTAGTTGGAATACCACTGCTAATCAATAAAATGCTGCAATTTTATATTCAATTAATTTAAATAAAGAAATTAAGGTTTTAATGAAAAATTTTATACCATTAAAAAAAATTAAAAAATACTTTCTTAACCTACATCAATGTAGCGAGTTGACAGACTGAACTATCTTTGCATCAAGAAATTTAAATATTAATCAAAAAAATAAAAAATTATGGCTACAAAATGGAATTTAGACCCAACTCATAGCGAAATTACTTTCAAAGTAAGACACATGATGATTTCTAACGTAAAAGGTTCTTTCACTGATTTCACCTCGGAATTGGAAAGTGAAGATGATACTTTTAAAAACGTTACGGTAAAAACTATCATTAAAACAGATTCTGTAAATACCAACAACGCCGATCGTGACAACCACCTGAAAAGTGAAGAATTTTTCAATGTTGCCGCAAATCCTGTGATTACTTTTGAATCCAATTCTTTAAATGATGAAATTACTGGTAATTTAACCATTAATGGTATTACAAAACCGGTTACTTTAGACGTAGAATTCGGAGGAATTAATGTAGATCCTTGGGGAAATACCAAAGCAGGTTTCTCTTTTGAAGGAAAAATAAAAAGAAGCGACTTCGGACTGAACTGGAATGCTGCACTGGAAGCAGGAGGCGTAATGGTTTCCGATGAAGTGAAAATTGCAGGGGAACTGCAATACGTGAAAGCGTAAATAATTTCATAGTTTATTTTTTTTCAAAGTTCATCCGGGATTTCTTGTGATGAACTTTGATTTTTTTAGATAAGAATATATCATGAATATCAACGATTTAACCAAAATTTCAGGCCAATTTCAAAATACTGAAAAAATGCCTGTTCTCTTTCTGGGCCACGGTTCCCCGATGAATGCAATTGAAGAAAATCAGTTTGTACAGGGTTTCCGGAATATCTCCAAAGAAATTCCTAAACCCAACGCAATTCTCTGTATTTCTGCGCATTGGTTTACCAACGGAACCTTTGTAACGGCGATGGATATGCCCAAAACCATCCACGATTTTTATGGTTTTCCGAAAGAACTTTTTGAGGTAGAATATCCCGCTCCGGGAAGTCCGGAACTTGCCCGCGAAACCGCCACCCTTCTGCTCCCGGAAATTGTAGAAGAAGACCACAATTGGGGTTTGGATCACGGAGCTTGGAGTGTTATTAGACATCTTTATCCGGATGCTGAAATCCCTGTGATTCAGCTGAGCATCGATTATACCAAGCCACCTCAATATCATTTTGATCTTGCCAAAAAACTCCAAAAACTGAGAGAAAAAGGAATCCTGATCATAGGAAGTGGAAATATCGTTCACAACCTCCGAATGGTGGATTGGAAAAACATCAACACTGTTGGAGCAGGTTGGGATTGGGCAATTGAAGCTCGCGAAAAAACCAACAATTGGCTTTTGGATGGTAATTTTCAGAATTTAATAGATTACCAAAAACACGGAGTTGCACTGCAAACAGCGGTACCAACTCCCGATCATTATTTACCTTTGATTTATTCTTTAGGTTTAAAAGAAAAATCTGATTCGCTTTCGTTGTTTAATGACGAACTCATCGGCGGAAGTTTGAGCATGACCAGTGTGAAAATCGGATAAAAAAAGAAAGAGACTGCCTTTTCGTGACAGTCTCTTTTTTTATTAGAAAAAATACCAAAAATTGGAATGATAAGATTTCGAAATCTTTTTGGTACAGGTCTTTAAGGTTACCTGAACTTCTACTTTATCGATCACATGATCATTGGTAACTTCGAATTGCGGCTTCCGATCCGTCGATTTTTTTTGAGTTCCATCTCTGTAAAAAGCGGTCCAGAGATAAGTATAATTTTCTTCGGCTGCTACCGCTTCGAAAGCTACCTTCTTGTCCCCAACTTTTATTTCTTTGAAATCCGTAACCGGAATTTCACATTTCTCAGTATCGCCCGCTCTGAATTTGGTAGCAGGTTCGATAACTGTAATTTGTTTGCTGCATATTAAAGGATTATTTTTTGCATTAATTTTTACCGAAAATACAGCATCTCCGGGAACCGATCCTTTTAGTTTAATTTCACTTTTGTTGGTTTCTGCTTCGAAAATAATCTTTTCATCAGGATAACTCCAATCATAACAATCTGCGCAAGCATCGCCTTGTGCAGTTACTTTATAAATCTGTTTTTCTCCAACTTCAATAGCTTCTGCACCGGTGATGGTACATTGAGCAGACAAAATACCATTCCATACTACAAAAAATAGTAAAAACTTTTTCATGCTAATTTTTTTTAATGATTAAACCTGGATTACCCCCAAATTAAATTTTTCGGTAATCGGAGCGTGATTTGCCGCTTCAATTCCCATTGAAATCCATTTTCTGGTATCAACAGGATCGATAATTGCGTCGGTCCACAATCTTGCAGCTGCGTACGTAGCTTCGGTTTGTTTCTGATATTTTTTTGCGATTGAATCCAGAATTTCCTGGTGTTCTTTCTCTGAAATTTCTTTTCCTTGTTTTTTTAAAGTCGAAGTTTGTATTTGTGCAAGAACTTTTGCTGCTTGTGCACCACCCATCACCGCAAGTTCTGCCCATGGCCAAGCTACAATCAACCTTGGATCATACGCTTTTCCGCACATTGCGTAATTTCCTGCTCCATACGAATTCCCAGTAATTACAGTAAATTTCGGAACGACTGAATTTGAAACTGCATTCACCATTTTCGCTCCGTCTTTGATGATTCCGCCGTGTTCAGATTTCGACCCAACCATAAAACCGGTCACGTCTTGCAAGAAAATTAACGGGATTTTTCTTTGGTTACAATTCGCGATAAATCTTGTTGCCTTATCCGCAGAATCGGAATAAATTACGCCTCCGAACTGCATTTCCCCTTTTCCGTTTTTCACCAGTTTTCTTTGGTTAGCAACAATTCCTACACTCCAACCATCAATTCTTGCGGTTGCACAAATAATCGATTTGCCATAATCGGGCTTGTACTCTTCGAATTCGGAATGATCAACCAAACATTTAATGATGTTAAAAGTATCATACTGATCCGCTCGAGAAACCGGCATGTGTCCGAAAATATCTTCAATTTTTTCTTTCGGAGGTGCACTTTCTATTCGATCGAAACCGGCTTTTTCGTAATCGCCAATCGATTTCATGATATTTTTAATTCTATCGAGTGCATCCTTATCATCTTTCGCTTTATAATCGGTAACGCCCGAAATTTCGCAATGGGTAGTTGCTCCGCCCAAAGTTTCATTATCAATGGTTTCGCCAATTGCAGCCTTCACGAGATAACTTCCTGCCAAAAATATAGATCCAGTTTTGTCCACAATCATCGCTTCATCACTCATAATCGGAAGATACGCGCCACCGGCAACACAACTTCCCATCACCGCAGAAATCTGAATAATTCCCATTGAACTCATCTTGGCATTATTTCGGAAAATTCGTCCAAAATGTTCTTTATCCGGGAAAATTTCATCTTGCATCGGCAGAAAAACTCCCGCAGAATCCACAAGATAAATGATAGGCAACTTATTTTCCATCGAAATTTCCTGAGATCTGAGATTTTTCTTCGCCGTGATCGGAAACCACGCGCCAGCTTTCACCGAAGCGTCATTGGCAACCACCAAACATTGCTTCCCGGAAACATATCCCATCACCACAACCACGCCTCCACTTGGGCAACCACCTTGTTCCTCATACATTTCGAAACCTGCAAAAGCGCCGATTTCAATTGATTCAGAATTTTTGTCGAGTAAATATTCAATTCTCTCGCGAGCAGTTAGTTTTCCTTCGTCTCTTTGTTTTTGTAAACGTTTTTCACCGCCTCCTTTCTTTATTTCGGCAAGCAATCGGTTGATTTCTGCGAGTTTTAATTTGTTTTTATCTTCTCTTTTATTAAATTCTAAATCCATTGTTGAAAAAAATTTGTCTAAAGATAAGTTTTTTGCGGATATTTCTTTGCAGAATAATCTCAGAGTTTAACATTCTGAATCTCAATATTTTAATTAAATCATAAAATAAATATAAAAATAATTTCTGTAAAATATTTTTCCGGATTTTTCGTTTATAGAAATGAAATCCTAAAATAGTTTCTTGGTTTTTGTTTGAGCAAACCGGTTCCTAGTTTATTTTTTTAATAGTTTATTATTTGAAGACCCCAAAAGTTGCAAAGATTTTTGGGGTTTTTTATGGAATAATCGGGAATTGAACGGATAATTTTGCTATAATTTAAAACGGAATTGTAGATTTGCAAGAAATAAAATCTAAAAAATCTGTGTTCAAAAATTCTGCGCTATTTCGTTTACATCTTATTGTTTTTTTGTGGGGATTCACCGCCATTTTAGGAAAACTCATTCATGCCAATGCTCATGTCTTGGTTTTTTACAGGATGTTTTTTGCAGCGGTTTTTTTATATATTTTCATCCGTTTCGTGAAGAAAGTTCGCTTAAAAATTTCTAAAAAGCTGTTCTTACAATTGGCAGTAATTGGTGGCTTCATGGCGTTTCACTGGTTATGTTTTTTCTATTCAATCAAAGTTTCCAATGTGGCGATTGCGCTAAGTTGTTTGTCGCTTTCCACGCTATTTGCAGCTATTTTGGAACCCATAATCTTCCGGCGCAAAATCGATATTTCTGAAGTGATCATGGGAATCGTAATCGTGATTTGTATGGGACTTATTTTCAAAACAGAGTTTCATTATAAAGTAGGAATCTTTTTTGGGGTGTTGGCAGCACTTTTCGGAACTATATTTTCAGTTTTCAATGGAAAAATCTACGGAAAAACCTCTGCCGAAAATATCATTTTTTACGAAATATTTTCAGGATTTCTAATTCTTTCGGTATTTTATCTTTTTACAGGCCAACTTTCGCAAGTCTATGAAATAAGTTACCGCGATTTAGCGTTAATCATATTATTGGCAAGTCTTTTTACGGCATTTCCGATGTTGGAATCGGTGAAACTGATGAAATACATCTCTCCTTTCACCCTCATTCTTACGGTAAACCTAGAGCCCGTGTACGGAATTATCCTTGCGTTTTTTATCTTTGGAGAATCCGAAGAAATGAGCCCGATTTTTTATGCCGCTTCGTCGGTAATGATTTTGGCAATTATTGCAAATGGCATCATTAAAGCAAGAAAAGCCAATAAAAAAATAGAAATTTGATGAAAAAAATACTCTTTACCCTTTTTATTTTTTACGGTATATTTTCCGATGCGCAAATCATCAGAAAATATTCTAATGAATTTCTCAATATCGGAGCCGGCGCGAGAGGCCTTGCAATGGGCGGGGCAGTAATTACCAACCAAAATGATGTATATGCTCCGATGTGGAATCCAGCTGGTTTGATAGGAGTCGACAGAGATTGGCAAGGAGCAGCGATGCACGCCGAATATTTCGAATCTATCGCAAAATATGATTATCTGGCTTATGCAAAAGCTTTAGATAATAACAGTGGTGTTTTTGCCATTTCCGTGGTTCGACTAGGTGTTGATAATATTTTGAACACCACACAAATGATTGATTCTGAAGGAAATATTGACTACGATAAGATTACCAGTTTTTCCCAATCCGATTATGCAGCGTTACTTTCTTATGCGTTTCGTCCTGGTGGCAATCATCGGCTTTCTGTTGGGGTGAATGCCAAATTGGTATATCGAAATGTGGGAAAATTTGCGAGCGGTTACGGTTTCGGATTTGATGCCGGAGTTCTCTATAATGCCGATTCCGGATGGAATTATGGAGCGATGTTGAGAGATGCAACTACCACCGTTAATTTCTGGACAGTAAACCAAAAAGAGCTTTCCGCAGTGGTAAATGGCGAAGAATTTAACCCTGCTCCAAAAGATAAGATGGAAATCACCATGCCAAAACTCAATGTAGGAATAAGTAGAAATTTCGAAATCAACCGAGATTTGACATTGCAACCAGAAGCTGGTCTAAACATCGATTTCGCAAAAACAGCAGCAGTAATTTCCACAGATTTTGCCAGTATCACCCCATATGCCGGAGCTGAACTGAAATTTCAAGATATGATTTTTGTGCGTTTAGGAGTAAATCGCTTCCAAACGGTAACAGATATGGAAGATTTAAAACGTAAAGTTTCTTTTCAGCCAAGTGGCGGAATCGGCATTAAATATCACGGTTTAACTTTGGATTATGCAATTACCAATTCCGGAGTTGGAGGCTCTAATTTCTTCTCCAATTTCTTTTCCCTGAAACTTGATATGGGAGATTTCAGAAATTAATTTATCTTTAATTAAAATTTTATTCATGAAAAAATTGATGTCTTTTTCCTTGTTGATGATTTTCACAACGGCTTTTAGCCAAAATATTTCAGATTATCGATCTATCTACATTCCGAAAGAATTCGCTGATGCAAAGGCCAACAAATATGGTTTGAAAGATGTCTTGAAAAGCAAATTGAAAGCAAAAAAGTTCGTCATCGTAGAAAATGCAGCCGAATTTAGCTGCGAAATGCTTAAAGCGGAAGTCTCGGATACGAGCAATTTTATAAAAAATAAAGTGCAGCTTAGTTTTAAAGATTGTAATGATAAAGTGATTGCAAACTACGAAGGAAAATCGGGCATCAAAGAATTCGAACCGGGAATGAAGGAAGCATTGCAGTTTGCTCTAAATAATGTTGCAGTTTCAGCTCCAAAAAGTACTGAAACAACTATTATAAAAGAAAAATCGGAACCAATTTCTGAAAAAAAACCTGAAACCAAAGCAGAAAATTCTAATCTAAAAAACGAAGCTCCAACAGAAAACAAAGCAGAAAGTTTCAGCAACGGAACTTTCACTTTCAACAAAATCACTATTTCTCCAAATCAATTTATCCTTGCCAATCCAAACAATTCCGTTCCTTTTGCCATTTTTAAAACATCTACGAAAAAAGATGTTTACCACGTTCAACTGGAAAATGGAAGCCACACTTTGGGTTATTGGGAAAACGGAAAAATCGTGATTGAAATTCCTAATTCCGATGGAAGTTATACAAAAGAAGAGTTTCTGAAGAAATAAATCGTCTGGAAATTATCCGTTTTCGGAAGGATTAAAAAACTCCCAAACCTTTGTACCACGGCTTTTTCCCAAAATTTCCTCTAAAGTTTCTCTGGAAGATTCTTTCACCCTTTTCACCGATTTCAGTTTAGAGAGCAAAAGTTTAATCGCTTTTTCGCCAATTCCTGGAATTTCTTCGAGTTCAGATTTAATCGTCGAATTTTTTCTTCGCGTTCGGTGGTGTCTCACTCCAAAACGATGCGACTCATCGCGCACTCTTTGCAAAACTTTCAACGTTTCCGATTTTTTGTCTAAATATAAAGGAATAGAATCTTCAGGGAAATAAATTTCTTCCAAGCGTTTTGCAATGCCTATAATCGTGATTTTTCCATAAAGTCCTAGCAATTTTAAACTTTTCACCGCCGAGGAAAGCTGCCCTTTTCCTCCATCAATTAAGATCAGTTGCGGAAGCGGATCATTTTCATCAAGAAGCCGTTTGTATCTGCGATAAATCACTTCCTCCATCGTTTTAAAATCATCCGGTCCCACCACCGTTTTTGGGTGAAAAATACGGTAATCTTCCTTGCTTGGTTTTCCATTCTTGAAAACTACACACGCAGAAACAGGATTAGTTCCCTGAATATTCGAGTTATCGAAACCTTCAATATGACGCGGTTCTTCGGGCATTCTCAGAAGTTTTTGCATCTCCGCCATGATGCGGTTGGTGTGACGTTCCGGATCTATAATCTGTACTGCTTTCAGTTTTTCAATCCGGTATTCTTTCGCATTTTTTTCAGATAGTTCTACGATTCTTTTTTTGTCGCCAACTTTTGGAACAATCAATTTTACATTGGGAATTTCCAGACTCAGATGAAACGGGATCAATATTTCTTTGGAATCAGAATTAAATTTCTGACGAATTTCTATCATGGCTTCTTCCAAAATATCTTCATCAGTTTCTTCTAACACTTTTTTAATTTCTGTGGTAAAACTTTGGATGATGCTTCCATTCTGAATTTTGAAGTAATTTACATACGCCGCAGTTTCGTCACTCGTCATCCCGAAAACATCTACATCATCAATATTTGGATTCACCACGGTGTGTTTGTGCTGATAATTTTCGAGGAGATCAATTTTTTCCTTGATGATATGGGCATTTTCGAATTCAAGATTCTCAGCATACCTTGTCATTTGCTTTACCAGATACTCTTTCGCCTGACGGAAATCTCCCTTGATAATTCCCCGTATTGCATCAATTTTCTGGTCGTAATTTTCTTTGGTTTCGAGCATTTCACACGGACCTTCGCAGTTCTTGATGTGATATTCCAGACAAACCTTATATTTTCCTTCTGCAATTTTTGCCGGAGCTAGATTCAGATTACAGGTGCGGATTTTGTAAATATGTTTAATGGTATCGAGCAAAACTTTCGCAGGACGAACTTTTGCGTAAGGTCCGAAATATTCCGAACCATCCTTAATTTTTGTTCTGGTCAAAAATATTCTCGGAAAATCTTCATTTTTAATGCAAATCCACGGATACGATTTATCATCTTTCAACATCACATTATAAAATGGCTGATGTTCTTTGATAAGATTATTCTCAAGCAACAGTGCATCATATTCACTAGGAACAATCGTGGTTTCCAAGCGATGGATTTTACCAACCATAATGCGGGTTCGGTAACCTGAAAGATTTTTGTTAAAATAAGAAAGTACCCTTTTCTTCAAATGTTTGGCTTTTCCTACATACAAAAGCTGATTATTCTTGTCGTAATAACGATAAACTCCGGGTTCCGAAGGCAAAGTTTTGAGTTGAAGTTCAAGGTCGGGATTCATCTTACAAAAATAAGGAATTGATTTTTGATTTGGTCATCGATTATGATGGAGATAAGATCATTTTAAACCTGCAAAGAAGATTTAGGTTTTTATGCAAATAATTGTATTTTTAAGCAAATTTTATATTCATGATTTACGGCATCGATACCTTTACAATTTCTGATATCATGGCGATCCTTGATGATCCCAAAAAAGCAAAACTTACCAAAGAATCCAAACAAAAAGTCCTGCAATCGCAGCAAAACGTGCAACAGATTGTCGCGTCGGATCGTACTGTTTATGGGATTAATACAGGTTTCGGACCTTTATGCGATGTGAAAATATCTGAGGAAGAAACTGCTCAACTTCAACATAATTTAATTATTTCTCACGCAGTGGGCGTTGGAAAACCTATTGCGAAAGAACTTTCAAAAGTAATGATGATTTCGAAAATTCATGCCCTCTCAAAGGGATTTTCGGGAGTTTCGTTGGAAGTTATTGAAAGATTAATTTTCATGCTTCAAGAGGATATTATTCCGGTAGTACCAGAACAAGGATCCGTGGGAGCTTCCGGAGATTTGGCGCCTTTGGCTCATTTAGTTTTACCACTTTTAGGACTGGGAAAAGTTTGGCAAAATAATGAAATCAGAAATACGGCTGACGTTTTAGCTGAAAAAGGAATTAAACCTTTAATATTAGGACCAAAAGAAGGTCTAGGACTCATCAATGGGACTCAATTTATCTTGGCTCATGCAATTTTAGGTTTAAATAAATTCGAATATCTTCTTGATTTGGCAGATTTAACTGCAGCTTTAAGTTTAGAAGCATATCGAGGAAGCGCAAGTCCTTTCAAAAAAGAACTTCACGATATTCGCCCTTTTTCCGGTAGCAAAAAAGTCGCAGCCAGAATGCTAAAATTCTTGAAAGATTCTGAAAATCTACACGCACACGAATTTTGTCATCGCGTACAAGATTCTTATTCTATGCGATGTGTACCACAAGTTCATGGCGCAAGCCGAAACGCGTACGAGCACCTGAAAAATCTTGCTGAAATAGAACTAAATTCAGTTACCGACAATCCAATTGTTTTAAGTGCTGAAGAATCTATTTCAGGCGGTAATTTTCATGGTCAATTGCTCGCTTTACCGTTAGACTATTGCACTTTGGCAGCAGCGGAACTCGGAAATATTTCTGACAGAAGAAGCTATTTGCTCCTTGAAGGTAAATTTGGATTACCAAGATTATTAACCGAAAGTTCGGGCTTAAACTCAGGTTTTATGATTCCACAGTACACCTCTGCTGCGTTGGTTACCGAAAATAAAACTTTATGCTTTCCGGCATCCGCGGATTCTATTCCGACAAGTTTAGGGCAAGAAGATCATGTTTCGATGGGTAGTATTTCGGGACGAAAATTCAATCAGGTTTTAGGAAATTTAGAGAATATACTCGCGGTAGAATTGATGTTTGCAGCGCAAGGATTAGAATTCCGAAGACCCGCAAAATGTTCGAAATATGTTGAAAATGCATACGCTCTCATCCGCACAAAAGTGGAAAAATTAGAAGATGACCGACTTATAGGCGAAGATATGTTGGCTATTGCTGAATTAATTCGTGAAAGAAAATTTGAAGTAATTTAAAAGATGAAGAAAAATATTTTAGCAATCGCTTTTCTGGTGTTCGGAGTTTTTACAAATGCACAATCTAGCAAAGACGTCAAAATTGCCGAATTGCTAGAAACAATGGGCAGTACTCAAGCGATGAAAACATCATTTGAGTATATGATAAACTATTACAAACAAAATAATCCACAAATCTCGTCAGAATATTGGGATAATTCCTTAAAACATGTTGACTATAATGAACTCGTGCAAAAGCTGGTTCCTGTATATTCAAAACATTTTACAGAGCAGGAAATTGTCGATCTTTTGAATTTTTACAATACATCGACCGGAAAGAAGATGATTGAAAAAATGCCTACAGTCCTTCAAGAAAGTATGGAAGTTGGAAGAAAATGGGGTATTGAATTGGCTCAAAAAATTGAAAAAGAAGTTTCGGTTTCTACGAAAGTAGAATATTCCTCACCACCTCCGATGAATACTAAATAAGTAGAATAGCAGATTATAAAGACCCCTTCGATCATCTTAATCGAAGGGGTTTTTAGTATAATACCTTCTATTATTTTTTAATAGTAGTAATTTAGGCACAAAAAAAAGTTCAATCAAAAAAATGATTGAGCTTTAAAAAAAACTGGCGGCGACCTACTCTCCCGCTTTCGCAGTACCATCGGCGCTAGAGGGCTTAACTTCTGTGTTCGGAATGGGAACAGGTGAGCCCCTCTGCTAAAACCACCCTAAATATGTATTTAGATGGCAGATTTCAGATAAGAGATTTCAGACTTTATGGTCTGATTTCTGATGTCTTACATCTGATGTCTATTTATCGATAAAAACTTTCACAAAGAGTAAACCTTTGATGCACTTACGGTGCGCCTTATTAGGCTATAAATCTACGGGTAATTAGTACTACTCGGCTATGCTGTTAC
>NZ_JASZ02000017.1 GCF_000735695.2 Kaistella haifensis DSM 19056 | reverse complement strand
TAAGGAGAGACACATTAATTGGCTTTTTGGTAGGAACTGTTATTATGATGGCCATCAGTGTGATTTTGATTTGGGTATATTATCGACTCGTATATGGTATCCTGCTAAAGCGCTTAAGCAAAAACCTGGAAGATTTGCAGAAAATAGATCAGCAGCAGCAATAAAACAAAAAAGTCAGATTTCTCTGACTTTTTTTTATAACTCTTTCCTTAATCTTGCTACCGGAATATTAAGCTGTTCCCGATATTTTGCAATGGTTCGCCTTGCGATATTGTAACCTTTTTCTTTTAACAGGCCTACCAAGGCATCATCGGTCAGCGGTTTTCTTTTGTTTTCGTTGTTGATGACTTCCTGAAGATAATTTTTAATTTCCTTTGTTGAAACTTCCTCGCCATCATCATTGGTTAATGAGTCGGAGAAAAGGTTTTTCAAATAAACAATTCCGTTCGGTGTGTCGGCATATTTGCTTTTTACCACCCTTGAAATTGTAGAAATATCAAACCCTGTAATATCTGCAACATCCTTCAAAATCATTGGTTTCAGAGATTTTTCATCACCTGTGATAAAATAATTTTTCTGCAGTTTCACAATTGCGGAAATGGTTTGCAACAAAGTATTTTGTCGTTGATTAATGGCATCAATATACCATTTCGCCGCATCCAACTTTTGCTTGATGAAAAGTGCTGCTTGCTTATGATCAGCAGATTTTTTATCGTGAGAATAGGTGGTAAGAATGTCTTTGTATTCTTCCGAAACTCTCAGTGTAGGTGCATTTTTACTATTTAATAAAGGAATCACATCTACTTGTCCATTTTTTGTTTCTTTAATTTGAATGACAAAATCCGGGATGATTTCTTGGTTAATGGTGATGGTTTGTGTATCGAAATTTCCTCCAACTTTCGGCGATAGTTTCGAAATCACTTCCAACGCATCTTTCAAATCATCTTCTTCGATGTCATATTTCTGGATGATTTTATTGTAGTGCTTATTGGTTAAAGCATCAAACTGATTTCTCAGGATATTTCCTGCCAAAATCACAGCCTTATCTGCACTTACTTTTTTCTCAATTTGCAACAGAAGACATTCCTGAAGATTTCTCGCTCCCACTCCTGGCGGATCAAGTTTTTGAACATAATTTTCAAGAATATCGGTCACTTTTTCCTGGGTCGTATAAATTCCTTGTGAAAAAGCTAAATCGTCAACAATTTGTTTGATTTCTCTTCTTAAATACCCATCATTATCGAGATTTCCAATCAAATATTCTGCAATTTTCAGGTCTTCACCTTCGATACTGCTGAGATTAATCTGCTCCAAAAGATAATCATATAACGATTGCCCTTCAGTGAGAAGTGATTCGTTATCAAAATCCTCATCGTCCGCCGAATAATTACTTGAAGCCGTTTTATAGGCCGGTTCATCATCAAAAATATATTCATCCACATCAAAATCGGTACTGATGGTTTCAGTTCCTTCGTCCTCGTAAGCCTCATCCAAAGATGCATAATCGTCCTCTTTCGTTTCTTCCTGAACTTTTTCGAGTGCCGGATTTTCTTCAAGTTCGCGCTCCAATTCTTCTTCAAATTCCAAGGTATGCAATTGGATCAGCTTCATCAGTTGGATTTGTTGTGGTGCGAGTTTTTGCCCGAGTTTTAATTGTAGATTTTGTTTCAGCATTGTTTGGAATTATTTTTCCGTTTTTTGGTTAATGAACAGTTTTCTCTGGTTTTAATTCGAATGAAGATTATCAGTTTTAATGAGTTTTATTGGCTAAAATTCGGCATTTTTTGGTGTTCTTGGGAAAGGAATTACATCTCGAATATTCGTCATTCCCGTTACGAAAAGCACCAGTCTTTCAAGTCCAAGACCGAAACCTGCGTGCGGAACCGAACCGAATTTTCGGGTATCTATATACCACCAAAGTTCGTGTGCATCAACATTCATGGCCTTCATCTTCTCGGTCAGAACATCGTATCTTTCCTCTCTTTGCGAACCTCCGATAATTTCACCGATTCCTGGGAAAAGCACATCCATTGCTGCTACAGTTTTCCCATCTTCATTGAGTTTCATGTAGAATGCTTTGATTTCTTTCGGATAATCGAAAAGTACTACTGGACTTTCAAAATGCTTTTCAACCAAATATCTTTCGTGTTCGCTTTGCAAATCTGCACCCCAATCTTCAATAGGAAACTGGAACTTGCCTTTTTTGTTTTCTTTAGAATTTTTTAGAATTTCGATCGCTTCCGTATAAGAAACTCTCTTAAATCTTTTCTTGATAACGTTTTCCAATTTCTCAATCAAACCTTCTGAAGCTCTGTCTTTTTCAGGTTTTTGTTTTTGTTCTTCGGCAAACCTTTTATCCAAAAATTCCAAATCGTCTTTGCAATTTTCTAACGCATAACCGATCACATATTTTAAGAAATCTTCTGCCAAATCGATATTATCTTCAAGATTATTGAACGCGACTTCAGGTTCCACCATCCAAAACTCGGCGAGGTGACGCGTGGTATTAGAATTCTCAGCCCGGAAAGTCGGCCCGAAAGTATACACTCTACCCAAGCCCATCATTGCAGTTTCCACATTCAACTGACCGGAAACCGTTAGATTGGTCTTTTTCCCGAAGAAATCTTGCTCAAAATCGATATCTCCGTTTTCGTCTCGCGGGATATTGTTCAGATCAAAATTGGTTACCCCAAACATTTCTCCGGCTCCTTCCGCATCAGCACCAGTAATAATAGGAGTATTCATGTAGAAAAACTGATTCTGGTTAAAGAATTGATGAATCGCAAAGCTGATCGCACTTCTCACTCTGAAAACCGCTCCAAACAAGTTGGTACGAAAACGCAAGTGCGCTTGCTCGCGAAGAACTTCCAGCGAGTGTTTTTTGGGTTGTAAAATGGTTTTGTCTCTTTCTTCGGTAAAATTATCTCCTAAAATTTGAATTTTCTTAGCGATAACTTCGATATTTTGTCCAGCTCCCTGACTTTCTACCACCTCACCAACAATTTTCACGGAAGAAGCTGTGCTGATATTTTTCAGAATATTTTCATCAAATTTTTCAAAATCTACAACCACTTGCAGGTTATTGATCGTGGAACCATCGTTCAAAGCGATAAAACGGTTGGAGCGAAATGCTCTCACCCAGCCTTGTACAGTTATATCGTGATGTAAAACTTTTTTATAATCTGAAAGTAATTCGTTAATCGTCGTTCTCATTGCTGACATTCAATTTTTATATATCACTCGGAAAATAAGATTTCCGACTTTTCTTATTTAACAATAAATACAAATGTAATAAATTTTGGCGTAATTTTTGATGATGGCGTCCGTTTTTTCTTGGAAATTATTAATGCATTTTCCTTCAAAAAAAATTGAAAAAAATTACTTAAAAAAGGCCTAAAATATTATTCATCTTTTTTAGATGGAATTAGGAAAACATCCATCAAACCTTCCGGCAAAGCCATTTTGAGATATTTTTCTTCGCGGTTTAATTCCAAAATCCATTCTTTAATAATCGGAATAATAATCTGTGTTCCGGCAAGATCCAGATAAAAATAATGTTGCGCAGTTTGATCATTAATGGAAACAATTGTTCCGCAACTTTTGCCATCTTCCTCCCTAATTTCAAAACCTACAACTTCGTGGTAATAGAACTTGTTTCCGGTAAGTTTAGGCAAAGTAGAAAGTGGCATATAAACATCTTTTCCTAATGATTGTTCAACCAAAGCTTCGGTAGAATTTTTAAAGGATATGATCAGTGTATCACCTTTACTCCAGGATTGTTTAGCAACAAAAAATGGAACCAGCAAACCGTTGATTTCCACAAATATGGAATCGAGTTTTTGGTACATTTCGGGCTGATCTGTATCTAACTTAAGAAAAACATTTCCTTGAAGACCATGTCTTCTGGTGATTTTTCCTAAGAAATAGCAATCTTCTTTTCTCATTTTATTAATAATTAATGCATTGTAATTTCAAAGAAAGTCTTGAAATGACCTTATGATTTTACATAATATATTGCAAATATAAAGGGTTTTAAAATAACAAAGACGCCAAAAAGGCGTCTTTGCGATTATTTTGTAAGATTATTTTACAGAATAAAATTAAGCTTTCGCTTCTTCAGTTCCTTCTGTATCTGCATCATTTTTAGGAGCAACTGCATCAGCAATTTTTTCCGTTACATTTGCAACTGTATCTACTACAGCAGCAGCAGCGCTTCCTACAACTTCAGCAGCATTTTCTAGAGCTGTTTTCTCTTCAGCCAATTTTGCATCAGCAGCAGCTTTTTCTTCCGCTAATTTAGCTTCTTCTTCCGCTTTCGCATCAGCTTCTGCTTTTGCAGCAGCGTCTAATCTTGCTTGGTTTACTTTAGCTTCTGCTTCAAGAGCTGCATTTTTAGCTTCTTTTTGGGCTTTAGTTAAAGATTCCTTTTTGTTTTTTACTGCACCTTCTTTTTCTTCTAACCAAGCAGCGAATTTTTTATCAGCTTCTTCTGCAGAGAAAGCACCTTTCGCAACACCACCTTGTAAGTGTTTTTTGTAAAGTGCACCTTTGTAAGAAAGGATTGCTCTTGCAGTATCGGTTGGTTGCGCACCATTGTTTAACCATTTTACCGCTGCATCCACGTCTAAATTAATAACCGCAGGGTTTGTAATTGGGTTATAAGTCCCGATTTTTTCGATGAATTTACCATCTCTTCTCGCTCTTGCATCTGCAACAACAATGTGGAAAAAAGGTTTTCCTTTTTTACCGTGTCTTTGTAATCTAATTTTTACTGACATAAATGTTTGATTTTGTGGGAACTCGTCCCGATTAATTATAAGGGTGCAAAGATAATATTTTTTTCTTAATATCCGATTTATATTGTAATCATTAAGGATTTTTTTCATCAAAAAAGAGCGGAAACAAAGTCTCCACTCTTTTCAAAAAAAATTTAATCTGAATCTATAATTTGTACGTTAAAGTAAAGTAGTAGTTCCTAGGAGTGATCGGGTTTACCGAATAGTTTTCATGTACATTGTAGTTTTCTGTATCGAAAATATTTCCGATTTTTCCTTGTAGGGAAAACTTGTTCCATTCATACCCAATTGTTGCATTTACAGTAACATAATCTTCCAATTCGAAACTTCTGGAAACACCATTTCTGGTAATTACTGTGGATTTGCTATCATTCCAACCTGCTAATCGGTTCCCGATAAAATATGCGCCGGCTCCTATTTTCAATCCTTTGATGTTGCCTTCAGTAAATTTGTAAAATACAGATGCATTCGCTGTGGTAGCAGGGGTTCGAACAAGTCTTTGTTTCTCAACATAGCCTTTTTCAGGAGTGTCTAAATAAACAGAATTGTTGTAAGAAAATCCTCCGATAAGCGATATATTTTTGGTAGGATTTCCGGTGATATCCACTTCTACTCCGCGGCTGCGCATTTTTCCGGCAAATTCTTTCAAATTGGAATCCGGAGTTACAACCGCTCCCGAAGCATTTTGATACCAGTAACTTTGATAAAAATTATTGTAATCGATTTGATAAAGGGAAATATTAAACGCTAAAGCATTATCCCAAATATTTTTCTTAAGTCCGATTTCGTATTGATCAATGGTGGTTGGTTTTATTCCTTGTCTTGAAATACTTTGCACTTGTGCCAAAACCTCAGCAGCAGTTCCAGCGGTATTGATGGATTGCAATTCTGTAGAAGTTTCTCCGGAATTTGCTGCGAATGAATTGGTATAAGTTGCAAACACAGACATATTATCATTTGGCATATAAACAACGCCTACTTTTGGAGAAAAAGCCTGATCAGAAGTTCCTGTGTTGTCTAACAATTTCTTTTCACCTGTCGAAAATTTGGTGTTAATCGTTGGCATATTCTCAATGTAAGACCACCGCAAACCTGCAATCACCTTCCATTGTTTGGTAAGACTGATAAAATCTTGCGCATACGCACCAACTCTTCTGGTATTAATTCGATTTTTGGTATTTGCAGTCGCCGACGGCATTGCTACACTTCCCCATGTGGAAGCATCATCCAAATAAAGAACATTGTTGGTAGAACTCAACGTATATGCGTAAGAATCAGCTTGGCTATAATCGGCATCTGCACCGAATAATACTTTATGATTAATTTTCCCGGTATTGAATTCACCATTAATATTCACCTGAGCCGATCCGTAATTTTGTTCATTATAAGTTTTATTGAAAGGACGTACCCATGCCAAACGCGTAGGATCCACGGACGCATTATTTTTAATGTAACCCCATTGCACTCGCTCCGAAGAAAAATAATCTTTGGTATAATTTTGATAGGAAGCTACCGCGTTTAAAGTCCAGTTGGTACTCAACTGATGGTTAAAAGTAATATTGGTAGAAGCTTGTTCTACATTCTGGTATTGCCAGTCGGTCCCGAAAAACACATTTCTGCCAACTTTATCGTTCAATGAATAACTCAAATCAGCATTGGTAATTGAACCAACCCCAAAATCTGGCGTGAAATCATTTCTCAAATAATCTGCCTCCACAATCAACTGGGATTTTTCACCTAAATTGAATAAAAAAGAAGGATTGAAATAATATTTTTCAGAAGACACTTGATCACGAAAACTATCCGCAGTTTCATAAGCGCCATTCACTCGGAACGCTACATTATCCGTAAGCGGACCATAGAAATCAACAGTAGGTTTATAGGAATTCCAGCTTCCCGCACTGAAACCTACAGAACCACCAAAATTGAATCTTGGTTTTTTAGTCACCATGTTGATAATTCCTCCAGCCGCGGTATTTCCGTAAAGCATTGCGTTGGCTCCTTTCAATACTTCCACCCTTTCCAAGCCGGAAACTTCCGGAAAAACACCGCTATTTATACGAGTTCCATTCTTGAAAATATTATCATTACCTAAACTGAAACCTCTTCCACCAAAACTATCCTGAGAATTCCCTCTTGATGATGTGATGTACAAACCGTTCACATTTTGCAAAACATCGCTCAACTGCTTTGCTTGTTGCTGTTCGATAATCTCGTGGGTAACAATTGCAATCGGCTGCGGAGTTTCCATTACCGTAAGATTCGATTTCGTTGACAATGGTTTTGCAACATTCGGGTTTCCGGTTTTATGAAGATTGATATCCTCAATCAATTGTATTTTTACCGTATCGCTGATTGGTTCAAATTTCATTTGTGCTTGTGCTGATAACGCAACAACAAGAAGACTCGCAGATAGTATTTGCTTTTTCATTAATAAGTTTTTATTTAGAATGAATTAAAATAACGGTGCAAATGTAGAAAACACTCGCAATTCGACCAAATTTATTTTGAATTATTCTAAATAAGTTTGCAAAAAAGTACAGAAATCCCTGAAATGAAGAAGATTAACCTATACTGATTTTTATCAGTTTTTCTTTTTGAAGACAAATCCTGCAAAAATGAAAACAGCTGTCACTAGAAAATATGAAATTCCATTCGGCGAAGTAGCCGTTCCGAAAAGTACCGTGAAAGTTCCCAAAATCGCGATTACTGCCATCATTGATTTGAAAAAATGATTTCCGGAAAAAACATTTTGTTTTAAAAGTTTAAACAACCCGAAGAAAAGTGCAGTATTCACCAAATAAATAAATACAATCGGTATCGCGGAAAGATCAAAATTCCGCTCGGTGAAAAATGAAAAAGTATTGGTGATGTAATAAATAACAAGATAAACAACAATAATTGCCAAACCTAGAAATGCACTGTTTAAAGGCATTTTCGTTTTGGAATTGATTTGATTAAGGTTAAAAAACTTCTTCGACTTTTCAAGATTCGCAAACTGATAAGGTACCCGAATGGTCGCCAAAAGCAATCCATTCGCCGTTCCCAAAACCGAAATAATAATGAAAACCTGCATTACCAAAGCTCCTAGATCAGAGCCTATTTTTCTGGAAAATTCAGTAATATAGGTGTCTTTTAAAGCAATAATTTCATCGCCACTCATTCCAAAAACAATTCCCATATAATACGAAATATAGATCACCATCACTGCAACTGTTCCTATAATCAAAGCTTTCGGAAGATTTTTTCTTGAATTTTTAATCTCTCCGGAAATTTGAGTCGCAACATACCAACCATCAAATGCAAATGAAATGGGGATAAAACTCGCCGCAATCAATACCAACAAAGTTTGATTTTCTTTCACATTTTTAGCTGCATAAGAAAAAGTATTCACTTCCTCTACATCGCCTTTCAGCAAACTGATAATTCCCAATGATGCAATAAATATAAGCGGAAGAACCTTCAAAACCGTCGTTAATTGCTGGAAAATCCCGCTGCTTTTCGGTTTGTAAATATTAAAAACAAAAAAAATCAGCAAATTCACAAATCCAATTAGTACAAAATGTAAAGTCGTTGGTTGAAATTGCAAAAATTCTGCTGCGAAATGTGCAATATAAATCCCGGAAACCATGAACAAAACCGCGGTTAACAAAGGATAAAACAAGCCCATATAGATCCAGCCAACAAAATATCCGGCGGTTTTCCCAAAGCGGTATTCTATGTAATTCAGAATTCCCCCATCTTTTGGAAGCAATTCCGCATAATTTGCCATCGAAATTGCACCGAAAATCACACTGAAACCGACGATTACAAAACCTGCAAGACCTGCAAAAATATTTCCTTGAGCAGCAGTAAGAACATCATCAATTTTGAAAAAAATTCCGGAGCCAATTACCTGACCTATAACCATCGAAATAGCCGTAAACAAACCATATTTGGCTTCCAGTTTTTGTTGATTTTCCATACGGAGAAAGTAGTTTTGTATTAAGTAATTTAGTCTTGTAGTTCGAGCCAGCGCATTTCCATTTCTTCAATTTTGCCAGAAATTCGCTCTAATTCCGCCGAATAAACGGATACTTTTCCATAATCGGTTTCGTTATTCAGTTTTTCCAGAATTTCGTTGCGTTCTTTTTCTAAAACAGGAAGATCTTTATCAATCATTTCCAATTCACGTTGTTCTTTGAAAGACAATTTCCTTTTGTTTGTAGCCGGTTTTTCTGCCGAAACAGAAGCAGCAGGAATTTCATTTTTAATGGAATCTTGTCGGATTTCCGGTTGATTTTTCCCACTTTCTTGGCTTTTCTTCTCGCGATATTCCGAAAAGTTGCCTACAAAATCTTTGATGATTCCGTCGCCCTCAAATGCTAAAATATGATCTACAATTCGATCCATAAAATATCTATCGTGAGAAACAATAATCAATGAACCTTGGAAATTTAAAAGAAAATTCTCCAAAACCGTTAGAGTCGGCAGATCCAGATCATTCGTAGGCTCATCAAATATGAGAAAATTCGGGTTTTGATAAAGAACATACATCAAATGAAGCCTTCTTTTTTCCCCACCGGAAAGTTTAGAAATCGGCGAATATTGTGTTTGATCATCAAAAAGAAATAACCTCAAAAACTGCGATGCAGAAATGGTTCTTCCATTGGCCAACGGAAAATTTTCACCAATTTCTTTAATAAAATCAATTACACGCTCGTCTTCTTTGTATTTTAAACCTTTCTGAGAGAAATATCCGAATTTTATCGTTTCTCCGGTTTCTATTTCTCCTTTGTCATAAGGTTCAAAACCTTGAATAATATTGAGTAAAGTTGATTTTCCTGCTCCGTTTTTCCCAACAATTCCTACTTTTTCTCCACGCTGAAATTGATATGAAAAATCTTTGATCAAAAGTTTTTCACCGAAACTTTTGTTGATATTTTTAAGTTCAAGGATTTTCTTTCCGAGGCGTTTCATTTCAAAATCCAATTCTAGATTTTGTTTTCTGGTATCGGTTTTAGCGATTTTTTCAGTTTCGTAAAAGGAATCAATTCGAGATTTTGATTTTGTGGTTCGAGCTTTCGGTTGTCGACGCATCCATTCCAATTCCTTTCGGTAAAGGTTGTTGGCTTTATCGATGGTGGAATTTAAATTGTCTTCGCGAATCATTTTATTTTCCAGATAAGTCGCATAACTTCCGTTGTGGACGTATAAATTTTGGTCTTCCATTTCCCAAATTGTGTCGCAAACAGCATCCAAGAAATATCGGTCGTGCGTCACCAAAAGTAAAGTTACCATCGCTTTGGAAAGGTAATTTTCCAGCCATTCCACCATATCGACATCGAGGTGGTTGGTAGGTTCGTCCATAATCAGAAGGGTATGACGATGTTCAGCTCTGGTTTCCAACAACAATTTGGCGAGAGCAACTCTTTTTATTTGACCGCCTGAAAGCGTTTTCATTTTCGCCTCCAAATCGGTTATTTTCAGTTGGGAAAGGATTTGCCGCATTTCATTCTCCAAATCCCAAGCTTTATGAATTTCCATCTCAGCGAGGGCTTTTTCCATATCATCGGGATTCTCGGTATGAAGCGCGTGATGGTAATTTTTAACAGCCAAAATCGGTGGGGAATCCAGGGTCATCATGAATTCTTCTACATTGAGATTACCTTCAAAATCAATTTCCTGATCGAAAAGAAGTACCTGAATATCTTTGTTAATCACCACATTTCCGGAATCGGCAATTTCCTTGCCCATCAAAATCTTCAATAAAGTTGATTTTCCTGAGCCATTTTTTGCAACGATTGCAATTTTGTCGCCTTCATTCACATGAAAGGTGATGTCTTGAAATAAGACTTTTAAACCATAGGATTTGGTTAAATTTTCAGCGGAAACGTAGTTCATCAGAATTAGGAATTTTTGCGAAAGTACTGAATTTTGAGCAGATATGAATGGTCACCAAAAAAGCAACTTTGCAGTTGCTCTTCATTATTAATAGAAATCGGATTTAATCTAATGTCAAACTTTTCAGCGACCACAGACTTCCGTTATACACATTCAGATCAACTTTGGTGTTTATTCCATATACAATTCCGTTTTCGGTAAATTGCCAAAAGTCCCAAATCCCCGTTGGTGTTGGTTGCGGGACATCGTTGTAATTTGCCAGCCAAAGCGGATAATCATCAAATTCGCCTTCCAAAAAATCTTTGTGATAGTGGTAATAACTATAAATGATGGGTTTTTCTCCATATTTTTCTTCTACAATTCGGCACCATATTTTCAAATCTTCGATGAGTTTTTCATTGGATTTTCGTCGCGGAATTTTTTCGATATCTAAAATCGGTGGTAAATCACCTTCCTCTAGTTTTGCATTTTCTAGAAAATTGTTCGCCTGCATGACAGGATCCTCATCGGCTCGGTAAAAATGATAAGCTCCACGGATGAGATTGTGTTTTTTAGCAAGTGCCCAGAACTCATCAAAGTTTTTATCGGCACTTCGGTTTCCCATCGTTGCTCTTAAAATCACAAATTTTATAGGAACAGCACGATTTCCGATGCTTAAACTATCCCATTGAATATCTTCTTTTCGCTGGTAATGCGACATATCGATACCAAAAGTTTTATCCACATAATCCTCAACAATCTTGTTGATTCGTTGCTCTTCGAATTCGGAATTGGACAATTTCTTATGCTCAAATTTATTGAAATACATTGCGTAATAAAACGCAATTTTCTGTTTCAAATAAAATCCGGTTCCAAGTAAAGCTACCGCCAAAATCACGAGCAAAATTTCCCGTCTCAAGAGAAAATGCCTTCTCCGAGCTTTATGAATTTTTCGGGTTGTCTGTTTTTTGATGGGTTTCTTTGCCATGGTTTGCAAAAATAGGATTTAAACACAAAAAATCGCACCATCGGCACGATTTCTTAAAATTTTATATAAAGACTGTTTTAATATCCTCCTTGGGCTTCTTCGTCGGATACCAACGCTTTTGCGGAGGAAGTTCCAATTCTTTTCACTCCGAGAGCAATCATTTTTTCGGCATCTTCTGGACTTTTCACTCCGCCGGCTGCTTTCACGGAAAGAGAACCTGCGTTTTCAAGCATTAATTGGATTCCTTCGAAAGTCGCTCCGTTGGGTTTTCCGTTTTCAGTAGGATAAAATCCGGTGGATGATTTCACGAAAATGTTTGGCAAATCTTCGGCCTTGAAATTCTCTTCCGCCCAAATTCTGATATTTCTGGTTAAATCAACAATTTGTTCATCGGTAAGCGCCGCGATTTCAATGATCCATTTTACCACTTTACCGTTTTCTAAACCGAGTTGGGTACATTTTATAAATTCCTGTTTCGGAGTTTCTAAATCTCCTTTTTTATAGGCTTCATAATTGATTACAAAATCCAATTCGTCCGCTCCATCGTTTATGGCTTGTTGCGCTTCAGAATATTTTTCGTCAACACTTGCGGTTCCTTCGTGAAATCCGATCACGGTTCCTACTTTTACATTGGAATTATTTTTAAGCAAATATTCTTTGATTTCTTTCACAAAATTCGGACGAATCATGACTTCAAAAAAATCGTTTTCGATCGCTTCACGAGTAAGTTCATCAACTTTTTCTCTGGTTTGTTCTTCTGATAATCCCGATTGTTGTGGTGTTTTAAGATAGGTAGAATCTAAGTAATTATTAATTTTCATTACACTTTAAGTTGTCGGTTAATACTTTGTTCCAAAGATATGATAGTTTCGGTTCTTGTTACACCTTTCAGTTTTTGTAGTTTGTTGAGAATTTCCATCAAATGATCATTATCTCGGCAAAGAACCTTAAGGAAAATGGTGTAATTTCCAGTAGTATAATGAGCTTCAACTACTTCATTGACATCTTTTAAAGCCTTGATCGCATCGGGATAGTGGCTCGGTTGATCTAAGAAAACCCCGATATAAGAAACTACTTTGTAACCAATTTTTTTGGGATTAAGAAAGGAAATAGAGTTTTCGATCACTCCTGCTTGCTCCAGTTTTTTAATCCTTTGGTGAACAGCGGTAGTCGAAATACCAACATTTTTCGAGATATGAGCCAAAGAAGTTTTTGCATTGTCCATTAACATATAAATGATTTCCTTATCAACGGAATCCAAGTGGTAGCTTGATTGTACTGCGCTTTTCATTTTTAATTCAATTCTTCTTTAAATATTATTATTTTTTTTAAGCTCTGTAATTACTGGAAAATGATCGCTGTAACCTCCCAAATATCGGGTTCCAGCATAAGTTCGGAATGGTCTTCCTGCAAAATTTTTATCGTAATTCGTCAATTTGAGATGATTAAAAATTTTCGCTTCACTAAATTTCAAAACAAAATCACCGATAAAAAATTTATCCGACAAAATTATTTGGTCAAAAAGTAAGCCATCCTTATAATGAAAAGTCGAGAATTTTTGATTTTCAAACAAATCGATGTAGGGATTGATGAGTTTTTTCTCAGAATTATAATCATATTGCAAATTCATTAAATTTTCATCAATAGGATTTTCGTTGAAATCTCCACAAATAATTACCGCTTCATTTTGTTGATTGATAAGTTGAACCACTTTCTCCCGAAGATCTCGCATGATATAATCCCGCTTAGGTTTGTTGACATCTTTTTCCCTTTTGGAAGGAAGATGAAGCACGAAAACATTGATGATTTCACCCAAATATTTCACCTTGCAAAACAACACATCTCTTGTTGTATCGTAGTTTGAAGAATTTTCGTCCTCAATTTCGAAGAAATAAGTAATCGGTTCCGAAGAAATAATTTCTACTTTATTTTTATCATACAGCAACGCCACATCCACCCCTCTTTCGTCCATGGAATCATAATGCACAACTCCAAAATTCGAATTAAAGGGATCCATCGCAACCAAATCATCTAAAGGTTTTTGTCCTTGAATTTCTGAAAGACCAATAAGAAAAGGGAGTGTATTTTCAGTTTCCTGAACCAATTGAAAGACATGAGCAATCTTGAAAAGCTTGTTGTGATACCTTCGTTTATCCCAATTTCTCAATCCAGACAAGGTAGGATCCAGCTTATGAACCTGTGGAGGATCCGGAGAAAACAAATTTTCCACATTGTAAAAAGCAATTAACTCTTTAGATTCATTAGATATCATCAGCAAATTTGTCTTTCATTTTTTCGAATTGTAAATTTAAAAAAAATAATTAATTATGTTTGGCATTAATCCAAAAGATCAGGTCTTTTTTCTTGAGTAATTTTTACAGCTTCGTCGTTAAGCCACTCTTCAATTTTTTTAGAATTTCCACTGAGCAAAACTTCCGGAACTTTCAAACCCTTGTATTCTGAAGGTCTCGTGTAAATTGGTGGTGAAAGAAGATTGTCCTGAAAACTGTCGGTAAGTGCGCTTTGCTCATCATTCAAAACACCTGGAAGAAGCCTTATCACGCTATCTGCCAATACACAAGCTACGAGTTCACCACCCGTCAAAACGTAATCGCCAATAGAAATTTCTTTGGTAATATGCAGTTCTCGAACACGTTGATCGATTCCTTTATAATGTCCGCATAAGAAAATCAAATTTTTTTGGATGGATAACGAATTCGCAATTTTTTGATTTAAAGTTTCTCCGTCGGGAGTGAGATATATCACCTCATCATAGTTTCGCTGAGATTTTAACTCCGAAATACACAGGTCCAAAGGCTCAATCATCATCACCATTCCTGCGCCACCTCCGTACGGTTCGTCGTCAACTTGGCGATGCTTTCCTAAACCGAAATCTCGCAAATTATGAAAATGAACTTCTGCCAAACCTTTATCCATCGCGCGTTTCAGGATAGACGTTCGGAACGGACTTTCCATCAATTCCGGTAACACACTTATGATATCAATTCTCATTGTTCTGTTCTATTTTTTTTGTTGGGGATGATGATTAGGCGAAGCGAGGAATCTTTGTTGACATAACTCCACATCCAGTTAAAGAAAACTGCCAATTTGTTTCGCACCGAAAGAATAAGCATCAAATGCAAAAACATCCAAAAATACCAAGCCAAAAAACCTTGAAATTTAAAATTAGGCAAATCCACTACCGCGCGGTGTTTCCCGATGGTTGCCATACTTCCTTGATCTTTATATTCATATTCAACCCACTCATTTTCTGTTTTTTTAAGGAAGTTTTTTCCTAAATTTTTTCCTTGATTAATAGCAACATTCGCCACTTGAGGATGACCTTGAGGATAAAGTGGAGTTTCCATGTAGGCAATATCTCCAATCGCGAAAATATTGCTATACCCTTGCACACGATTGAAACGATCGGTTTTGTATCGATTTCGAACCATGATTTCAGGATTCAAGCCTTCGATGACATTTCCGGTAACACCGGCTGCCCAAATCACGTTATTGGCAGGGATTTCTTTGCCACTTTCCAGAAAAACTCGGTCGCCATCGTAATCGACAACCCTTTCGCCACTCATGAATTTCACGCCAAGTTCCTGAAGATATTTCTCCGACATTTTCTGTGCTTCTTCACTCATCACGTTCAGTGGTGTATCTGTAGAACTTACCAAAATGATATTCAAATTATCAAAATTCATATTTGGATAATCTCTTGGCAGAATTTCCTTTTTCATTTCAGCAAAAGCTCCAGCCAATTCGACACCGGTGGGTCCACTTCCTACGATAACGATATTCCAATTCCCATCGTCGCTACGTCTTTTTTGAATGATTAATTTTTCGAAAGTCAGTAGAACATGATTACGGATCGCAATCGCTTCGTGAGTATCCTTCATCCCGAAGGTGAGGCTTTCCATCTTCGAATTTCCGAAAAAATTGGTTTTGCAACCTGTTGCGATAACGAGTTTATCGTAAGAAAATTCGGCCTCGGAAGTAATGATTTTATTTTGCTCCGGAAGTATATTCTGCACTTCGATCATTCGATATTGCGTATTTCTGGATCGTTGGAATATTTTCCGGAAGGGAAAAGAAATATTGCTCGGTTCGATACGACCGCACGCAACTTGGTAAAAAAGAGGTTGAAACATGTGATGGTTTACCTTATCGATAACAATCACTTTTTTTCGCTTATTATTAAGAGTTTTAGCAAGCTGAAGCCCTGCAAAACCACCGCCGATGATTATAATTTTCTCCCTGGTTTCCATGAGACAAAATTACTGATTTTTTTACAGTTAAATCTTAGCGGAACCATTCAAAAACCATTATTAAATAAAAAATCCTTGAAAAATCAAAGATTAAAAATTTATTGCTTAACGATTTGGGTGACCTTTTGGGTATTGTCGCTCATGGTATATCTCATTAGATACTTACCAGGTTTCAGTTTATCCAACCGAATTTCTCCGGAATACATATTTACTGCATATTCCGCAACCTGCATTCCTAATATTGAATAAAAAGTAACCGATTTTATTTTTAAATCACTGTCTTTTGATTTTACAATAATAAAGTCTTTGGCAGGATTAGGATACGCCACCAAAACTCCATCATCAGATTTCTGAGATGCAGTCATCGGCTCTCTATAAACAGATTGAGCGGAAACTTTTTCCGAAAAAACTGTTAAACTGCCGATAAAAATTAAAGAAAATAATAATTTTTTCACCTTATAGAACTTATATATTTATAAATATCCTTACAAATGTAAGAAATTGAAATTTATTTACAATAGCTTTTTAATAAAACTATAATTAAATTTGCAAAATTCTAACTCAAAAACCATTCCAAAAATGATCATATATTCCAGAAATAGAAGATTGCGTACCAATCCATCTATTAGAGCTTTAGTGCAACAAACCGTTTTAACAACCAATGATTTAGTGATGCCAATTTTCGTTATGGAAGGCGAAAATAAACAAGAGCCCATTCCATCGATGCCCGGAATATTCCGAAGAACATTGGATTTAACCGTAAAAGAATGCCAGGAATTATACAAATTAGGCGTGAAAGGGGTAAATCTTTATATGAAAGTTTCTGAAAACCTGAAAGATAATAAAGGAACAGAATCTTGGAACGAAAACGGATTGATGCAAAATACCATTAAAGCCATTAAAGACGCCGTTCCCGGAATGGTTGTGATGCCTGATGTCGCTTTAGATCCCTACTCTATCTACGGCCACGATGGAATTATCGCCAACGGAAAAATTGATAATGATTCCACGCTCGAAGCTTTGGTAAAAATGTCGGTTTCGCTTGCTGCGGCTGGTGCTGATATTCTGGCTCCGAGTGATATGATGGACGGCCGTGTTGCCGCAATAAGAACCGGTTTGGAAGAAGGTGGATTCACTGATGTCGGCATTTTAAGTTATGCTGCGAAATATGCAAGTTCATTTTACGGCCCTTTCAGAAGTGCTTTAGATTCAGCACCGAAAGAAAATACGGACATTCCGAAGGACAAAAAAACCTATCAAATGGAT
The DNA here is from genome assembly GCF_000735695.2 of Kaistella haifensis DSM 19056. GTDB lineage: Bacteria > Bacteroidota > Bacteroidia > Flavobacteriales > Weeksellaceae > Kaistella > Kaistella haifensis. Next base: position 74,465 of record NZ_JASZ02000017.1, on the reverse strand, counting down.
TTCCACAATTCCCGAGAAGCGATGGATGAAGTCTTAAAAGATGTTGCAGAAGGCGCAGATATCATCATGATCAAACCAGGAATGCCTTATCTTGATATTGTTGCCAAAGTTCGCGAATCGATCGATTTACCGATTGCGGTTTACAACGTGAGCGGCGAATATGCCATGCTGAAAGCCGCTGTACAAAACGGTTGGCTGGATAACGATCAAGCCATCATCGAAAGTTTAACTTGCATTAAAAGAGCCGGTGCCGATATTATTTTCACCTACGCAGCCAAGGAAGCAGCGATTTTGCTTAACCATTAAAAGAAGTTAATTTCATAAAAAAAATCTTTCAAATATTTTGAAATATTTTTTTTGTTTTTAAAACCATGCTTTTTTATTCTGCACATACGTCCTATCGAATTGTTCGTCGCTCATGGTGAGGTAAATAATCCCTTCAATAAAAGGAATAACTGTTGCAATTCCGCAGGTTACAATATTCAAAACAATTTGAATAATTCCTTCGTTGATGTAGCCCAAAAAATAATTTATTAGCTCCAAAAGTTCCTAATAAAATTCCCAAAAGTCCTGCGGCGAGTTTTTTCTCGGAACGATAATTTCCGTTACTGAAATTTTGGTTTTGCTGAGATTCGGGATTGTTGTAACCGTAGGTTTCCATTTTTTCTTTGATTTTTCTTGATTAATTGTTTCATAATCAGTATCAATCTTTAGAAAAAAGTTACATTTCTCTTAAATTTTACCCAAATAAAATAATCCGTAACATTTTTGATTTTCCTCTAAACCGAGAAATCCATCAAGATGTTTGATCATTCCCGGCGAACTCCAATAGCAACCCACCTTATGGGCAGTAGAAGTAAGATACATGTTCTGAACCGCCATTGCCGTTGCAGCAATCTCTTCCCATTCCGGAAGCAAACCACTGAAATTTACCGAAATACTGATGACAACATTAGCTTGCTCTACTTTTTCAATGAAACTAAGGTATTTTTTCTCAAGAAAAACTTCTGGCGCGGTGGTATTTTTATAAATATCTGCAAGATGCTGCCCTAAACTTTTTTTCTCATCTCCTTTAAAAACCTTCAATCTCCAGGGTTTTGTCCGCTTGTGATTAGGTGCAAACTTGGCGGAATTTACTATTTCTTCCAAAATTTCCGGTTCGATATCTTCTGTGGTATAATCTTTTGGGAAAATACTTCTTCTACTTGCGATAATTTCTTTTAATACTGCTGGTTTTTCCATTTTATTTGAATGCTTTTCGCTAGAAAAAAGCGCTTTTTTTTTAAAAAAATTACATTACATTTTCTATCGTTTGCGCGATATTATTAAGGACAAACGAGTCGCCAGGTTTCTTGCCAAACATAATTTTTGCCATCGGACTTTCTTCGGAAATTGCATAAAAACGATCGTCTTCAAAGAAAAATTCACCCAAAGAAACAGAGATATAAAACCTCGCCTTATTGGTAAAAACCATCGATCCAAGTTGAATTATTTCGGTAGGTTTGTTCAAAACTCTCGTCATATTTTTTTGCAAATCTCTCAGCGCCGCGAGTTGCCTTTGCATTTGGTAAATTTCCTCTTGCATTTCTTCGCGAATGCTGTCGTACTTTGGTGTTTTTTTGATGTCTCTGCTCGCATCCAAAGTAAACTCGATGAATTTTTCGAGTTTTTCTATTTTATTGAATATTATTTCTTTCACGTGATTCCGAACATCACTTTTTATGGCCGTACTCTTCCGCATCGTTCAATTTTTTTAAATAAAAGTAAAAAAATCTTTTTAATTTGAAACTGATGCTAATTGGCAACAACAAAAAACTAAACTGCGCTGGTTATTTTCTGACGAACAGCTTCGTAAAGAATCGCTCCACAAGCTACAGATACGTTCAAAGACTGGGTTTTGCCCTCAATCGGAAGCTTGATTTTTTCATCCGAATGATGCAGTACTTCTTTTGAAATTCCTGTTTCTTCATTTCCCATCACGATAGTACATGGTTGTGTAAAATCAACATCATAGATCAGTTGATTTGCTTTTTCCGTTGCTGCAAAAACCTGAACTCCTGATTGTTGCAAGTAATCCACTGTATGAGCGAGATTTTTTTCTTTGCAAATTCTCAGGTTATAAATAGCTCCGGCTGAAGTTTTAATTGCATCAGAATTGATGGGCGCCGCTCCTTTTTCAGGCAAAATAATCGCGTGAATCCCAACACATTCGGCAGTTCGGCAAATCGCACCGAAATTTCTAACGTCCGTTAAGCGATCCAACATCAACAGAAAAGGAGTTTTTCCTTCTTCGAAAAGTTGCGGCAAAACATCTTCAATTTTTTCGAACGGAACATCCGAAATAAATGCCACTACTCCTTGATGATTCTTTCTGGTAAAGCGATTGAGTTTTTCTACCGGCACATAATTCGGTCGGATATTGTGTTTGGAAAGCAGGTTTTTCAGCTCGAAATAAATTTCTCCTTGCAGTGCATTTTGCAAAAATATTTTGTCGATGGTCTTTCCCGCCTCAACGGCTTCAATCACCGGGCGCAAACCAAATATAAAGTCGTCTTTCATTGTATTTGTTGAATGAGAAATAACCCATCTCAAAATCGGTTATTCCTTTGTTAATAATGTTTTTTTTAGAACTTCTCACCGATGATTGCTCTTTTTTGGGCCATCGCGTATCCATAATGCAAACTTTCGTGCATATTGTTGAAGATGATGGCATCCTGAATGTTCTTCAAATCCAAACCAAAACTTGTGGTATAAGGCGTGTAATCTGAGAAAAAATCGGCGTCGTAATCTTTCATTAATATTTTAGAAGTTTCGGTGAGCAAAAATGCCAAATCATCAACTTCAGATTGCTCAACATTCAGGTTCGGAAGTGTTCCTTTCTTGTAAGCTTCAATCCAATATTTATCAATACGGAAAGGATTTCCGCTGAGATAATAACATAAAAGCTGCTGTGTAGCAACCACATGCGCAATATTCCAATAAATATTATTATTAAAACCATCGGGAATCAACATGAGATCCTGATGAGAAGTATTTTGCAGAATTTCCAGCAGATTTCTACGAACCTGGCGGTGTGCCTGAAAATGGTAATTCATTGATGCTTAATTTTAATCCTCAAAAATAGGTTAATAAACTGAACAAGACAAAACTACAACGCGAAAGCTCATGCTGTTTTTTGTTTCTGAGCGCGGTTTTAACAAAACTTTAACTCAAAATTGGCACCAATTGTGTTGATTGATCCCCGTAATTATTAGAAATTTACACCTTAAATTTTAGAAAAGCTATGTCAGAACAACATCAGGCGGAAGATATCAGACAACTCACCGAAAAAGTAAGGGAACAGAATTACTTTTTTTCTCTTTTAAAACAGGAAATCAACAAAGCAATTATTGGTCAAGAATACATGGTAGATCGTTTGCTGATCGGTCTTCTTGGAAATGGTCATATTCTTTTGGAAGGTGTTCCGGGATTGGCAAAAACATTGGCCATCAAAACATTGGCAGATGCTGTTCAAGGGGATTTTTCAAGAATACAGTTCACGCCAGATTTGCTTCCTGCCGATGTTGTAGGAACGATGATGTACAACATCAAAGACAATGATTTCACCATCAAACGAGGGCCTATTTTTGCGAATTTTGTTTTGGCGGATGAGATTAATCGTGCTCCATCGAAAGTACAATCGGCTTTACTAGAAGCAATGCAGGAAAAACAAGTAACCATCGGCGATGAAACCATGGAACTGCCAAAACCGTTTTTGGTTCTTGCCACACAAAACCCGATTGATCAAGAAGGAACTTACCTTCTGCCAGAAGCGCAAAGTGACCGATTTATGCTAAAATGCACCATTTCATATCCCGATTTCGAGGATGAAAGAAAAATCATGAAAATGATTGCTACAGCGCATCAACCCGAGATCAAACCGGTGATTTCTTTGCACAATATCGTTGAAGCCAAAAAACTCATCAACCAAATTTATCTTGATGAAAAGATTGAAAAATATATCCTCGATATGGTATTTGCCACTCGTTTTCCTGAAAAATATGGCTTATCAGAACTGAAGAATTACATCAGTTTCGGTGCATCACCAAGAGCGTCGATCAATTTGGCAATAGCGGGACGAGCAATGGCATTCTTGAAAAATCGCGCATTCGTGATTCCGGAAGATGTGAAAGAAATTGCAAAAGATGTCCTTCGTCACCGAATCGGCCTCAGTTTCGAAGCAGAAGCGGAAGAAATTACTGCCGACGAAATAGTAGAGAGAATTTTGTCCAAAATCCAGGCGCCTTAAGAAAAGATGATAAGAAAAGCGGAGAAAAAAGATTGTAAAGCAATGATGGATCTCATCCACGAGCTTGCAATATTCGAAAAGGCGGGCGACGAGGTTGTTTTAACTCTAGATCAATTTATTGAAGATGGCTTCGGAGACAACCCGGTTTGGGGCGCATTTGTAGCAGAAATCGATGGAGGAATCGTAGGAATGTCGCTTTATTATGACCGATATTCAACTTGGAAAGGCAGAAGACTTTATTTGGAAGATCTCGTTGTCACCGAAAAAATGCGAGGAAAAAACATCGGAAAACAACTATTTGACGCCACTTTAGAACACGGAAAAACCAATGGATATTCCGGAATGGTTTTTCAAGTTTTAAATTGGAACGATGATGCTATCGAATTTTATAAAAAATATCCCACGAAATTCGATGACGAATGGATCAATGTAAGCGTCGAATTTTAGGAAATCTTAAAATTTCATCAAAAAAAATGTCGCAAGTGAAATGCAGATAAAAGACATCATAAAAAAAGTAAAACAGATAGAAATCCGAACCAAAAAAAAGTCGGAAGCTACTTTGATGGGTCAATATCACAGCGCATTCAAAGGGCAAGGAATGACCTTTTCCGAAGTTCGCCCATATCAGTTTGGCGACGAAATTCGGAGAATCGATTGGAATAAAACCGCCCGTTTCCGCGAACCATTCGTAAAAGTAATGGAAGAAGAACGGGAACTGACGATGATGCTTTTGGTGGATATTTCCGCATCGATGGATTATGGAACAAAAACACAGCTGAAACGTGAATTTGTAGCAGAAATCGCAGCAAGTTTAGGATTTTCCGCAGCGGGAAACAACGATAAAGTTGGACTTATTTTATTTGCAGATAAGGTGTATAAAGTAATTCCGCCACAAAAAGGTAGAAAGCATATTTTGGCAATTATCAGCAATATTCTAACTATAGATTATGTGGCTACACCTTCGAAGATTGATGTCGCTTTAGAATATATGATGGGGATTTTCAAGAAAAAATCGATGGTTTTTTTGTTTTCCGATTTTCAAGACGATTTTGAGCAGAAAATTCTCCGTGTCGCATCCCGAAAACACCAACTTTTAGGAATGCGGATTTTCGATGAAAAAGATAACGAGATTCCAGATGTAGGTTACACCCTTTTCGTAGATTCCGAAACCGGGAAACAAGTTTGGGCAAACACTTCCAACGCACGATGGCGTTACAATTTTGCCGAAAAACAAAAATTAAGGATAAAAAATTTAGAAGAAGATTTCGAAAACACGTCGGCAACTTTTATGAACATCAATACCGGCGACGATTATTCTAAATTCCTTTATCAATATTTCAGAAAAAGATAATGCCTTTTGGGCTTTAAATAAACAGAAAATCATTTTGAAAAAAATATTTTTTATCCTATTCACCTTCCTAAGTATTCTTGCATTTTCGCAAACTTTAGGTTCCAAAATCGACAAAAACACGCTGGCTTTAGGCGAAGTTGGTGTTTTCCGCGTTACTATTTCCAATCTTCAGGGGAAAGATGTGGTTGCTGCACCGCAAAATGAATTGCTACCTTTTCATTTTGAAGAAATTAAAGACAGCATCAGCAAACAGTCTGATTTGTACGAAAGAATCATTGAATTTCAGGTATTTGAAGAAGGAAAATTTACCATTCCGGCGTTGGATTTCAAAATCGGAGGGAAGGTTTTTCATACTATTCCTTATGAAATTGATGTGGTCAATACCGCTCAAAAAGGCGATCAGATCAATGATATCATGAAAAACAAGGAGGTGAAACTCGAGGTGGAAGATTATTGGCAACTTTACAAATGGTATATTTTAGGAGTTTTAATTCTTCTTGCTTTAATTTTTATTATTTATCAATTGGTAAAGTACGCAAAACGCCGAAAAGCATCGCCAATTGTGACCACCAACCAAACTTTGAAGGATCTGGAAAACTTAAAAAAGAAAAAATTCATTGAAAATGGCGATTACCGATCTTTTTATGTTGAATTGATTGATATTTCCAGAAAATTCATCACCAAGCAATACAAAATTCCGGCAGATGTATTATTAACAGACGACCTGATTGATGTGATGAAACTTAACAACACGATTTCGCCGGAGAATGAAAAAATCGTTGAAAACATCTTTCTTCGTGGGGATTTGGTGAAATTTGCCAAAACATTCCCAGACAAGGCTACGATGGAAAAGGATTATGAAGAAATCAAAAACTTCGTAAAAAGATCATCAAAAGATTTGGAAGCAGAACAACTAAGAACCGGCGTATGACACTTGATTTTCTCAATTTCGAATTTTACAGCCCGTGGTTTTTGTTGCTGTTTTTGCTGTTTATTCCGCTAATTATTTTAGATATTCGGAAGAAAAAAAGACGGGGAATCCGTGTTCCTTCCACCCAAAATATGGAGGAGGACAAATCTATTTTATTGGTTTTATTTTTTCTTAAAATTTCGAAATACATCATCCTTTCCGCTTTGATCATTGCGATTGCACGACCTCGAACTTTCACGATTTCTCAAGATCAGGACGATAATAAAGGAATCGATATAATGCTTTCGGTGGATGTTTCGCTCAGTATGCTCGCAAAAGATTTGGAACCGGACCGACTTACCGCTCTGAAGGCGATTGCCAAAAGATTTGTGGATAAAAGACCCGGCGACAGAATCGGACTTGTTGCCTATTCTGGTGAAGCTTTTACCAAAGTTCCCGTAACTTCCGATCATGCGGTTTTGCTGGAAGAATTAAACGGACTCAATTCTCTAGAGTTGCAGCCAGGAACGGCAATCGGAGAAGGACTTTCGGTGGCGGTAAGTCATCTCAAAAACAGTAAAGCGAAGTCGAAAATCATTATTTTGATGACTGATGGCGTCAACACAATTGAAAACGCAATGCCTGCACAAGTGGGTGCGCAACTCGCAAAAAGTAATGATATAAAAGTTTACACAATAGGAATTGGAACAAATGGATACGCGCTGATGCCTACTGCTACTGATATTTTCGGGGATCTGGTTTTCACGGAAGCAGAAGTGAAAATTGACGAACCTGTTCTTCGGGAAATAGCGCAAACCACCGGCGGTAAATATTTTCGGGCCACTTCCAACCAAAGTTTGGAGGAGGTGTATAACGAAATTAATCAACTCGAAAAAACAGAACTAAAATCAACCAAGCTCTACAATTACCAGGAATATTTCAGGATTTTTCTGTGGATAGCTTTGGGAGTTTTACTCATCGATGCCCTGTTGCGTTGGGTATTTTATAAATTTTTAAGTTAATAATTATAACGCATTATTTCGCACATCTATAAAAAATGAATTGGTACTTAGGAAATTATTGGTATTTACTGTTGCTTTTGCCGCTGCTTGGTATCATCATGTTTCAATATTTAAAGTGGAAAGACCGTAAAAAAAACGTGTTTGCAGAAGCTCGGTTCCAGGAAGAATTATTTGAAAAAGAAAAAGGATTTTCAAAGGTTTTGCCGGTACTTTATTTATTAGGAACATTATTTCTCATTCTTTCTATCGTCGATTTATTGGGCGGTTCCGAAGAAATAAAGTCCAAACAGAAAATGAACAATGCGATTTTTCTGCTCGATGTTTCCAACTCGATGAATGCACAAGATATCGAACCCAACCGACTCGATGAAGCTAAAAATATCATCATCAATACCATTGGAAAACTTACCAATGACAAAGTGGGAATTGTGGTTTTTGCCGGCGAATCTACTTCGATCATGCCATTAACCACCGATTTCACTGCGGCTGAAACCTATGTAGGAGGTGTAGAAACCAATATTTTAAAAATTCAAGGAACCGATTTTTTAAACGGAATAACTACCGTTGCCGATAAATTTAAAAATGTTGCAAAAGGTTCGAGAAAAGTAGTGTTATTAAGCGATGGCGAAGATAATGAAGGAAATGAAAAAGCAGCAATTAGACTTGCGAACAAAGAAGGAATAACTGTAATATCGGTAGGAATTGGTTCCGAAGAAGGCGCACCAATTCCGGAATATGTTTTTGGACAGTTAATGGGTTACAAAACCGATCTTTCCGGGCAAACTGTAATTTCTAAAAGACAATCCAATGCTTTGAAAAACATTGCTTCGGCAACCGGTGGTACGTATGTTGACGGCAATAATCTAGAAAACGCGACCTCGCAAATCATCGATGGTTTGAAGAAAAGCAGTTCCTCTTCCGAGAGTGTGGTAAAATCTCAAAATGCAATTCATTATTATCAGTATTTTCTGGGAGTTTCAATCTTTTTCTTTCTGCTCATTTTGTTCCTTAATCCCAAAAAAGAATTTAATATTTAACTAATAACAAGCAGATTTGGAGGTTTTTAACCGAAATTTAACAATTTGCAATGGCGTTATTAACAATTAAAGGAATAATTTTGCATACAATGAACAGGACTCTACTTTTTTTGGCATCTTTCTTCTTTTTCATCTCTTCTTTTTTTTCGGCACAGGAGAATTATAATACCTTGGTTTACGAAGGAAATAAAGCTTTTGATAAAAAAAATTACGAAGCCGCTTCCTCCAAATACATGGAAGCTGTAAAACTGAACGAGAAAGATTTTACCGCACACTACAATTTGGGGAATTCTTTTTACAAAAGAAAAATGTACGAAGAAGCCAAAGCGGAATATGAAAAGGCGGAAAAACTTGCCAATACCATTCCCGATAAAGCTGCGGCCCTGTATAATTTAGGAAACGCTCACATGCAAACCAATAATTCCGAGAAAGCTGCGGAACTTTACAAAAAAGCATTAAAGCAAGACCCATACAACGAATCGATTCGAAAGAATTATGAAATTGCAATGCTGAAAGAAAAGGAAAAACAAGAAAAGCAAAAGCAAAAAAACAATTCCGGAGGTGGAGGAAAAGACGAGAATAAGCAAGAAAACCAGGGTAACGACAAGGGAAACACGCCACAAAACCAAGCCGGAAGCGGCCAACAAAATAAAGGCGAAGGCGAAGGAAATGACCCCAACAAAAACAATAACGATAATGACGGTAAATTGCCGAAAGATTTAGAAAACTCCATCCTTAACCGTGTAGAAAACAAAGAAAGAGAAACCGCCAAACGGATTCTCAACAAAAATTCCTATTCGATGCCACAGAGCAACGAAAAGGACTGGTAATGAAACGAAAAGCACTCCACATATTTCTTCTTTTTTGTACTGTATTTGCGTACGGGCAGGTAACTTTGGCCATTTCTGAAGTGAAAGATGCTAAAGTAAATCAACGCTTCAACCTCACCGTTTTGCTTGAAATTGCGGGTGAAAATATGCAGCAAGAAACTCCTTTGAGGATGCCGGATTTATCAAAATTTGAAATTCTAGGATCGGCTTCCGAACAGAACACCGTTGTTTTGGATGCTAAAAAAGGCGACATCATTAATCAGATGGTTTATCAGTTGTCCCTTAGTCCGAAACAGATTGGAAAACTAAAATTTGGTTCCGTTTTGGTGACTGTTAATGGAAAAATCTATAAAACAGAACCTTTCGAAATTAATGTCCGAGATAATGAAAAAAAATCTTCGGTCGCTGGTAATTCGGCAACAAATGATGTCTATCTCACCATTGATATCCAGGATAAAGAGGTTTATAAAAATGAACCTACGGTAGCCGTCGTTCGAGCTCATAGTCGCAATTATGATAACTTCAGAAAAATAGGAAAACTACGCTTACCTCATCAGTACAATGCACGGATTAAACCAATTCATTTTGCAAAGTCCGAAATTGAAAGCAGCGAAGGAATGGCATCGCAAGTTCTTTGTGCTTTTATGATTTTCCCAACGGAATCCGGAATAGTAGAATTAAAACCCGTTTCTGCAAACTTTGCAAGTCCAAAAAGAGATCATCAAATTTCCTCAAATCGCGTAGCTTTGAACGTGAAAAAATTACCATCAGGAATGCCTGAAGATTTCAAAAATGCAGTAGGAAATTTCGATATTAATGTAGCAAACAAAAATGCTGCAGAAACACCTGAATTGGAAAAACCCGTCAATATTTCATTGAAACTCAGTGGTACCGGAAACTTCGGAACCCTGCATTTGCCGAAAATTGTAAGCTCAGAAAACTACATTTCATTTCCACCGAAAATCACCTCAAAAACATCGACTCAAAACGATCAACTTTCGGGCGACATCATTGCAGATTATGTAGTGATTCCTAAAAAACCAGGTTCGGTTTCAGTAAATTTTGAAAGCTTCTCTTTCTTCGATCCTTCTGCAAAAAAATATGTAGGCTTGGGTTCAAAATCAGTCCTTCTCAATGTAAAAACTCATGAACAAATTGTAGATTCCAAAACTACGCTGGAGAAGGTAAACGATTACACCAATTCAGTTCTAGAAACAGTTAATACTCCGGTTTTGCAAACTCATAATTTAAAAATTAAAGATAAAAACAAGATCAATTGGAAAATTGTTGCCGGAAATTTAGCATTGATGGCGGCACTTTTTTCAATGTTCTTATTGGTTAAAAAGAAAACTAAGAGGAAAGAAAAACCTGTAACAGAAAAAAAATCAATCGTTACCATAGCCGAATTAGAAGCGCAGCTCCGTGCTAAAATGGACGATCAATTTGAAGATCACGCCGAATATTTGAAAAAAGTGGTTCAGGAAAAAGATTTTGAGAAGTTCTTTTCGACTTATGATGAATTAAAGGATGATGTAAAAAAATCTTTTCAAACATCGACAGAGTCTGAGTTCAGAAAATATTTAGAGGATCACAAAGGACGAATTTTGGCAGACCAATACCGCGCACTTTCGGAGCAAATCCAAATCGAAAAGTATGCGCCGTATCATTCAGAAGATCAAATTGAAGAACTTTTAAAAAGAATTATCAGCATCTACACCGAAATTAGAAAATAATCATTTATTTTTTATATTTTTACGAAATTAATAATTCCTGATTATGTTTGAATTTTTCTCCCTGAAAGAAACGCTTACCGCTACGATGGTACTGTTTGCCGTGATCGACATCATTGGTTCAATCCCTATTATTGTGAGTTTAAAACAAAAATTCGGTCATATCGAATCCGAAAAAGCTGCAATTGTATCGGGAATCCTGATGATTTCCTTTCTTTTCATTGGAAACAAAATCCTAAAATTTATTGGCGTCGATGTAAATTCCTTTGCGATTGCCGGTGCTTTCGTCATTTTCATTATTGCGGTGGAAATGATTCTTGGGATCGAAATACAGAAAAATTCCGAAGCAAAATCTGCATCGATTGTTCCCATTGCATTCCCTTTGATAGCCGGCGCTGGAACACTTACCACTACCCTTTCATTGCGGGCAGAATATCATGATATAAATATCATTTGTGGGATTATTCTCAATACAATTTTCGTATATTTGGTGCTGAAATCAGCTAATTGGCTCGAAAGAAAACTCGGCGACGGAACACTTCAAGTTTTGCAAAAAGTTTTCGGAATCATCTTATTGGCGATATCAATTAAACTGTTTACTGCCAATTTCGCGCAACTTTTCAGCACTTATGTTAAATTTTAAATTCACAAAAAATGCATCTTTTTTATAAAATATTTTTAGCGCTTTTCGTCATCTTTATCGGTTTCAATCTTTATGTAATGGAATGGCAATTGGGATTTTGGCACGAAGAAAATGCTAAATTCATTTTATCAATTTCTGCAGGAATTATCGGTATTTTGGTGGTATTTGTGATGCATACTTTAAGCAAATTTACCGAGAAAAAATAATTCTCCCGGCTGCTAAAATCTCATCACATCCTTTACTACAACATTGTTTTGGGTAAATTGTAAAAGATTTTTTACGATAAACTCCTGAATCTTATCCGAATCCGAATTTTCCGGAAATAAAAGATGAACATTTGCACCTGCATCTAAGGTGAAAAACAAAGGAAGAGCTGTTTTTTTTCTAAATTCCCAGATCTTATTAATTACATTTAAAGTCCCGGTTTTCATTAATATAAAAGCCGGTTCACTCATCATCATCATCGCGTGAAGCGTTAATGCTTCATGTTCAACCAATTGGATAAACCGCTGTAAATCACCATTTTTCAAAATACTTTTTAATGTTTTGAAATTATCATGAGCTTCTTGAAATCGGCGTTGAGCATAAGGATTCGTGTTCATCAAACCGTGCCCGACAGTAGAACTTACCGATTTTTCACCTTCGTGAATGAGTAAAACCCAATCATTAAAACTCTTGAAAATTGGATGAATTTCCTCATTTGGATATTTTACGGCAAATAAATCCGAACTTTCCGCAACTTCTTTTGTTTTTCCCCAAACCACCAAACCTTCGTAAAGACTTCTGCAAGCGCTTCCACTTCCTAATCTCGCCAAAAAGCTCGCTTTTTTTAGCTTGAAATCTCCGTTCATTTTCCCAGAAAATTGCTCATCCAAATCCATCAAACATTTGGCAATCGCACCAAAACCAGACGCCGAACTTGCAATTCCAGAACTATGAGGAAAGGTGTTTTCAGTTTTGATGATGTATTTCCCTTTCAAAATCCACGGTAAATATTCTTCAATTTTCTGAAAATATTTTTCAATTTTCTGGGCAAACTTCGGTTCTTCATTTCCTGACAAAAAAGTTTGAACACTGAATTTTTCGTCAGCCAAAAATTCCATTTCCGTATTTGTTTTACAATTGTTCAAAGTATAACTGATACTCGGATTTGCGGGAATTTGGGGTTCGTACTTTCCCCAATATTTAATCAAAGCAATATTGGAAGGGCAAGTGGCGGAAACTTTTTGATTGGTAATGTTGAATGGTCTGTTTTCTGAAAATTCGTTCATCTTAAAAACTTCTAAATAATTACAAAATGCGATTATGACGCATACATATTGTCGATTAATGCTGAATATTTGTTGAGCACTACGTTTCTTTTCACTTTTAAAGTCGGGGTTATTTCGCCGGTTCCTATTTCAAATTCCGAAGGCATTAAAACGAATTTTTTCACCTTTTCAAAACCTGAAAGTCCTTTTTGAATCTCATCAAGTTTTAAGCGATAAAACTCTTTCACCTTCTCGGAATTCACGATTTCTTGCCAATTGGTGAACGGAATCTCCATCTTTTCAATCCAATCTTTTAATGCATCAAAATTTGGGATAATCAGTGCAGTTACATACGGTTTTCCTTCAGCTACAACCATCGCTTGAGTGATATAATTGTCGTTGGAAAGAAGATTTTCAATCGGTTGCGGAGTTACATATTTTCCATTGGAAGTTTTCATTAAATCCTTGATTCGATCGGTAATGGTTAGGTTACCATTTTCATCTATTATTCCGGCGTCACCGGTTTTGAACCAGCCATCTTCAGTGAAAACTTTAGCCGTTTCTTCAGGTTGCTGGTAATAACCTTTCATAATTCCGCTTCCTTTCGCCAAAATTTCGTTGTTTTCACCAATTTTCAGTTGCGTATCTCCGAGTGGAATTCCCGCACTCCCATGTTGATATTGGGTAAATGGAAATGCTGTAAGCGTAGCGGTAGTTTCCGTAAGTCCGTAGCCAACGGTGATATGAGCGCCTAATGCATCAAAAAACCGGGTGACTTCGGGTGAAACAGATGCGCCACCACAAGGCATAAACCATAATCTGCCACCCATTTTGTTTTTAATTTTATTGAAAACCAAAAGTTTAGCAATATTATTTTTAATTTGTAAACTAAGTGGCACCTTTCTCTCTACGCGTTTCAATTCCGCGAATTCACTTCCGGTTTTGATCGCCCAGTTGAAAATTTTCTTTTTCGTATCGGATCCACTCGCTATCATTTCGTTTACACCGGCATAAATTTTCTGGTAAAATCTAGGAACTGCGCACATCATCGTCGGTTTCACTTCGGTTAATGCGTGTGCAATTAATTTAGTATTTTCTAGGAAACAAACCTTTGCGCCACCGTACAAACAGAGCAAAGTCCAACTTCTTTCGAACACATGAGTAAGCGGTAAAAACGCGAGTGAAACTTCATTTTCAAAGTTTTTAAACTTAAAAAAGTCGAAATGCGCCTGAAAAGATTTATAAAAATTACCGTGCGAAAGCATCACCCCTTTCGGTACACCTGTAGTTCCTGAGGTGTAAATAATCGTCGCTAAATCGTCGGCTTCTTTTGAAACAATATCAAAAGTTTCGGCTTCTTTTTTAATAAAATCTTCGAGGTAAATGCTTCGGTCTTTCTTAATCCAAATCGATTTTTTTGCTACAATAATCTGTTGAAGCGATCCTTCTTTATTTAAAATATCAAAAGACGCATCATATTGTTCCTGATTGCCGACCAAAATAATTTTCGAACCAGAATCTTTAAGGATATATTCTGCCTGCTCGCCATTATTGGTGGAGTAAATCGGAACGGTAACCGCACCTAAAGCTAGAATCGCCAAATCGAAAACAATCCATTCTGCAGAATTATCAGAATAAATTGCAACTTTATCATCGGCAGAAATCCCTGCAGCTTTTAAGGCGTTGGCTGTTTTGAATACCATTCTCCGAAAGTCGCGCCAGCTTAAATCCTTCCATTTGTCGGCTTTTTTGAATCCGATTGCTGGTTTCGAATTGAATTTTTCGGTATTGGGATTTAGAAATTCTACAAGATTCATTGATTAACTTTTAATATTTTCGGAAGCATAATTTTTGAAATGAAAATCTACACTTTCCGACACAGGAATAAACTGAAAATCAATCTTTTCAGTGATTTTTTTATTTGAAATTGGCGTCGTATTTGAAACAGATTCTATATTGACTTTATTCACAATTCGGAGTGTCGGAAAAATCCATCCGAAAAGAAAACTTAAAATATGAGCAAAATTCAGCAGAAATTTGGGAATGATTTTCGGAGAAGGTTTTCCTAGCTTTTTTCTGACCAAAGTTCCCATTTCTTGGTAAGATTTGGTTCCGGAAACCAATATAAACCGTTCGCCAAATTTATTTTTCTCCATTAATTCTATTGAAATTTTCGCCACATCGCGAACATCAACGTAGGATGCTCCGCCGGTAAACGTATAGGATTTCGAAAGATTTTCGAATAATTGACCGCTACTTCTACTCCAGTTTCCACTTGCGAGAATCACACCGGGATTTACGATTACCGTATTTAAACCTTCTGCGGAAGCGCGCCAAACTTCCATTTCAGAAAAATGTTTGGAAATCGCATAAGCAGAATGATGAATTTTGGAATTATAATCGGAATTTTCATCGAGTTCTTGGTTTTCATTTAATCCATCAAGAACCGCTATGGAACTGATAAAACAGAATTTTTTCACCGAAGAATCACTACAGGCAAACAAAAGATTTTTGGTTCCTTCAATATTGGTATGATACATTTCGCGCTGAGAACCGGGATGAAAATCTACTTTTGCCGCACAATGGTAAACTTCTTCTACACCTTCGATGGCGTTTTGCAAGCTGAAAATATCATCAAAATCGACATCGATCCATTCTATTTTTTCGTAGTATTCATCGGGGTTTTCGGTATAATAACCAAATGATTTTCTTACGTCTTCGATGTTGCTGGAATTTCTTTTGGTCGCGCGCACTTTTTCACCACGTTTCAGCAGTTCCAAAACGATTGCACTTCCGACAATTCCTGTTGCACCTGTAACTAAGATCATAAATATTTTTTAAAAATTTGCTATTTCTCAAGGAGAAACTCTTTCACCACCATAGCAAAATCTTTAGGATTTTCAGCCTGAACCCAATGTCCCGCATTTTCCACTTTTACCACCGAAGAATTGGGAAATTGTTGCTTGATCAGAAACTCATCTTGAGGTAAAATATAATGAGATTTAGCACCGGAAATAAACAATGTTTTGCCGGTGAAAACTCCGAATTTAATTGCATTAGAAACAAACTGAGAATATTTCTCGGATAAAGTTTTCAAATTAAAACGCCAATCGAGTTTTTTGTCATCTTTCCAATAAAGGTTTTTCGCAAGAAACTGAATGACGGATTTTTCAGGAATATATTGATGAAGTATCTCTTCTACTTCTTGTCTCGTGTTTACTTTTTCGAAATCTACACTTTCCAAAGCTTTCAAAATTCCTTGATGATGCGGTGGATACGCTTTCGGAGAAATATCTACAACGATTAATTTTTCTACCTTCACCGGATATTTTATGGCAAATTGCATCACTGCTTTTCCGCCGAGAGAATGCCCCAATAAATTGGCTTTTTCGATGCCGTGAAAATTCATATAATGGAGAATATCTTCTGCCAAAACTTGATGATTCATCTCGTCAGAATGGAAACTTTTTCCGTGATTTCTCAAGTCAATTAAATGAACCGGAAAAAATTCGGCCATTTCTTTACCGAAACTTCCCCAGTTATCGAGCATGCCGAACAGTCCGTGGAAAACCAGAAGCGGAGTTCCGGGTTTGTCTCCGCCATATATTTTAGAGTGTAAAATTTGCATATTTTTAAACGCAATGCGCGCAAAGATTTATTTTAAATGTTTGAAAATATTTTAAGCTCGCAAAGAAACATCTATAGATTTTTTACTATGCTCAAAAAGTCTTTATTTCGTTTATTTCAATTAATTTTCAAAATTAAGGAATCTATTTTATTTGAGATTTCGTTGTGGTAAAATCTATTTCCATTGATGTGAGGTTTGTCAATTTTAAAAAATTCTTTGGGTTGATTGGCATTTTTAAAAATTTGTTTACCCAACTTAAAATTTACGACTCTGTCTTCTTTGCTATGAACTATTAAAATTGGTTTTTTGAAATTTTTCAAATTTTGTCTGTTGTTGTAATTATTGCTAATTATTAAACCTCCTAAAACTGGAATTTTACTATTGCCAATATTTTTTAGATTCATAAAAGTGCCTTCTACTACCAAACCTACTATTTTTTGTTGATTTTTTGCAGCGACAGGAATGGAGAAATTTCCGCCGATAGATTGTCCGTAAATGATTTTTGGCGAGTTTTTCACCTCTTCTAAATTCTCAAAAAATTCAAAAGCAGAAAAAGCGTCTTCTAGAGCATTTTTTCTGGTAGATTTTCCTTCGGAATAGCCAAAACCGCTGTAATCAAAAATAAAAATTTGGAATCCATTTTTGGTTAAATATGCAAAACTTTGAAATTGAGTATTCAAATTTCCTGCGTTTCCGTGAAGTGCAAAAACCGAAGCTTTTGGTTTTTCTGTGGTAGATTTTAGCAACCAAGCGTTTATTTTTCTACCTTCTTTGGTTTTGAAATAAAAACTTTTGATGGTGAAATCTTTTTCAATAATTTGATTGTTTTTATAAAAAGTAGGTTGGAGATTTTCTCCTGAAATTTTTAATTTCAAAGAATCTGTTCCTTCTTTCCAAACGAATTCTTTTTTATCGAGGGAATTTTGCCAAGGTTCTAAAACTTGATTGATTTGGCAGCTAGTTACTGTCAAAAAAATAGGGACTATAAAAATTTTGAGAAGTTTTTTCATTGGTTTATCTCTCGCAGATTTTGCTGATTCAGCAGATTTTTATTTTATTAAATTTCGGCTAAAGCCAAATATAATTTATTTTTAGAAAACGGGCTAAAGCCCGTTTCTACTGATTTTTTGTTGATTAAAACAAAAATTCTCAATTTTCAATTAAATTACCATTTCGCCAATCTCTTCAAATACGCCTGAACCGTGTTTTCTAAACCTAAATACAACGCTTCGGAAATTAAAGCATGACCGATAGAAACCTCTAATAAATTCGGGATATTCTCGGCGAAATATTTTAAATTATCCAAACTCAAATCATGTCCAGCGTTAATACCAAGTCCGAATTCCTCAGCTTCAAAAGCGGTTTCAACGTAAGATTTAATGGCATTTTCTTTATCTTGAGAATAGTTTTTGGCGTACGCTTCGGTGTACAATTCAATTCTATCGGTTCCGGTTTCGGCGGCAAACTTCACCATTTCCGGATTCGGATCTAGGAAAATAGAAGTTCGAATTCCTGCATTTTTAAATTCTGCAATTACCGATTTCAGGAAATCAAAATTTTTTTCGCAATCCCAACCTGCGTTGGAAGTGATGGCATCATCTGCATCTGGAACCAAGGTAACTTGTTCTGGTTTTACTTCTAAAACCATATCAATAAAAGGACGATGCGGATTTCCTTCGATATTAAATTCGGTATGAACCAAAGATTTCAAATCATAAACATCTTTTCTCGTGATGTGTCTTTCGTCCGGTCTTGGATGAATCGTAATTCCTTGTGCACCAAACTCTTGAAGTTTCACTGCAGCTTCGGTTACACTTGGAAATTCACCACCACGAGCATTTCGGATGGTTGCAATTTTATTGATATTTACACTAAGTTTTGTCATAAATTTTAAATTTTAGCAAACTGAATCACTTCTAAATCAAACTCTTTGGAAGCGACCAGCAAATGATCGAAAATATCGGCCTGAATATCTTCATAATTGCCCCATTCAGAATCATTGGTGAAACAATAAATCTCCAATGGGAGCCCTTGCGGCGTATTTTCGAGTTGTCGCACGAGGATTGTTCCTTCCTGATCGATGTGCGGGTTATTTTTCAGATAATTAAAAACATATTCCCGAAAAACGCCAATATTGGTAAGTTGTTTCCCGTTGATGAGCAGTTCCGGATTGTCGATAAACTTTCTTTGTTCGGACATTTCCGTTTTTTTGAATTCCAAATAATCTTTAATTAAATTTACTTTCGACAATTTTTCGAGAATTTCTTCATTTAAAAACTTGAAAGAATTGATATTAAAAATAATAGAACGCTTGATTCTTCGGGTATTGCTTTCCGTCATCACCTGAATATTTTTAATTTCGGTGGTCAACAAATCGTAAGTTGGAATCGTGGAAATAGTTTTATCGAAGTTCTGAATTTTGGTGGTTAAAAGATTGATATCTTGAATATTTCCTTCCAAATTATACTTCGGAATACCGATCCAATCGCCCACTTTCAGGTTTTTTGAAGTGGCAACATGAAGTCCCGTTACAAAACCAAGAATTGTATCCCGAAAAACCAAAACAAGCACCGCAGTAATCGCTCCTAAACTCCCAACAATTGTGGTTCCGCTAATGCCGAAAATCACACAAATTGCAATGATTGCCGAGACGAAAGTTCCGAAAATTTTCACGGTTTGGGAAACTGCGTTCAGTGCCATGATTTTATAAAAATCCTGTTTAATGATAAAATAATTTCTAAAAGCGTTCAAACCTCGATAAAGCATCCCTGCGACAACGAAAACGATTGCCAAATAAACCATTCTTTCCAGAAATATAAAACTTTTCGGATGGCGGCCATAAAAAAAGGAATCAACGGAGAAACTGGCAAATAATACTGAAATAATGTGTGCAAAAGAATTGGTGATTTTCGCCACATAAATAGATTTCATCACCGGGTGTTTATCGTTGTCGTACAACAACTTATAAACACTGTTGATTATCAGTTTAACCACCAAATCAACTAAATAAATCAACCCTGCAAAAACAACAAATTTAGCTAGAATCTGAACCAGTGTCGCCCAATTACCTGGAACATTGTCTTGGATAAAAAAATGAATAGCGTCACTTATCGCCTGTAAAAAATTTCTAGTATTTGTCAGTTCGTCGTTCATTACAGCAAAAATAAGAATTCTGATTGTGTTTAAAGGATTAATGCTTATTTTTAACAAAATTTATTACACATGAACGATACACTCATTCCTTTGGTGAGCATTCTTCTACTTTTGGTGGGGATTTTGGGAACATTTTTGCCTGTTTTACCGGGATTATTGCTCAGTCTTTGCGGATTACTAATTTATAAATTCGGAACAGATTCGTCGCTTTCCATGGCTTATCTCTGGATTTTTGTTTTTCTCACATTACTTTCCATCATATTGAACTATGTAATTCCAGCCAGAACGAACCGAAAATACGGCGGAACACGTTGGGGAAGCGTAGGTTCAATCATCGGAACCATTCTCGGAATGTTCTTTATTCCTCTGCCTTTCGGATTCTTAATCGGCATGTTTTTAGGCGTTTTTGTGGGTGAATTATTGCACGATGCCAACGACAAAAAAAAAGCATGGAACTCCACCAAAGGAGCATTTATCGGATTTCTATACGGAACCGGTTTTAATTTCATGGTCGGTTTGGCAATGTTTTTGGTAGTTTTAATTGATATTTTTAAATCATAAAACAATGATAACCAAACAATTATTCATCGCTATCGGATTTTTAGCTTTCACAGCTTGTCAAAAACCAAAAACTGCAGAAAACCAAAACATTCCTAAAACGGAAGTGAAAACAGAAGTAAAAACCGAATCAACTTCACAACCAAAATCTGAAATGCCAAAACCAACAAAAACCGGCGAACCAGAGATGTCCGCAGGATTACCTCCCGATAAAGAGGCGTTGGAAACCGCAAAAAAAGAACAACAAAACACTTCAAATGTGATTTATTTCAAAGAAGGTGAAAATAAATTCTTGAAAGAATATGAAACCAATATTACTTTCAAACAAATTACCGAAGATAGCCGCTGTCCGAAAGATGTGAATTGTATTTGGGCCGGAGTTGCCACCGCAGAAATCGAAGTGATGGGACTTCACACCCGACCGGTTACTTTGAAATTAAGCACCATAAATGACTCCAATAAAAATTATCGCAAAAGCCAAAATTTCAATGGGTTTTCTATTTCTTTGGTGGAACTAAGCCCGGAAACTACTTCTGATAAAGGCTTTAAAGCATTAAAAGGAAGCTACAAAATCGGACTGAAATTTTCTAAAGAAAATTCAGAAAACCAAGACGGAACTACCACGAAATAGGTTTCAGATTTTTGCTTTCTAAATATTCATTAATCTTTGAAAAAGGTTTGCTCCCGTAGAAACCTCGATACACCGAAAAAGGCGATGGATGCGCAGATTTTAAAATAAAATGCTTGGAGGAATCAATCAATTCCTCCTTTTTTTGTGCGAAAGCTCCCCACAAAACAAAAACTATGTTTTCCCTATTTTCTGAAATCTCTTTAATGACGAAATCGGTAAATTTTTCCCATCCCAAATCTTTATGAGAATTGGGCGAATGAGCGCGTACTGAAAGCGTGGCATTCAACAGCAAAACGCCTTGTTCAGCCCAATCGTTGAGTTCAGTTTTGGTTCTTTCAATTCCTAAATCATTGTTGAGTTCGGTGAAAATATTTTTAAGAGAAGGCGGCGCTTTTACATTTTCCGAAACCGAAAAACACAACCCATTTGCTTGAAAATCATTATGATAAGGATCTTGCCCGATGATAACGACTTTTATATTCTCAAAAGGCGTCAATTCAAAAGCTCTGAAAATCTGCTCCTTTGGCGGAAAACATTCTCCGGAAGCATATTCATTTTCTACTTTTTGCCAAAGATTTTGGAATTGATCAGTGTTTTTGATCGGTGCTAAAACGGTTTCCCAATTCATTAAGTCGTAATTATAATTGATTTTAATATTTCAAAAATACAAAAATTATGCACCAGAACAGATTATCAAATAATCATTAAATTTGCAATGTGCAAATAACCAACGACCAATTAGAAGAACTAGAATTTCCGGATTTGCTTGCGGAGATTTCGCCCTTTGCTTTTTCCCATAAAACCGCCACGAAAATTTCAGAACTGCGGCCTTTTTCGATAGATGAAGCCAAAATTTCATTAAAAAAAGTATCCGAATTATTATCGAGTTTCGAAAGCGATAATGCAATTCCGTTCAACGAATATGACGATATCGAAACCGAACTGAAACTGATGTTGATTGAAAATTTTCGGTTAGAAAACAGCGCTTTTATCAAAATAAAAAGCCTTACCGAACAAATCGGGAAACTCCAAAAATTTTATCCGGCTTACGAAGAAGTTTTTGCAACATTGAATAATGATGTGAAAGATTTGGATTTCCGAAAAGAAATTATTGAGAAAATAGACAAAGTTTTCAACCGTTTCGGAGAAGTGAAAAGTGAAGCTTCGCCGATTCTGAAATCCTTAAGAGCTGAAATTTCTCATGCGAGAAAAGCCATTCAGGAGAATTTCAACAAAGCACTTGCTTCACTTTCATCAACAGATTTTCTAGACGACATCCGCGAAAGTATTATTGATGACCAAAGAGTTTTGGCAGTGAAATCTGCTTATAAAAAACGGGTTTTGGGAAGAGTATTAGGACTTTCAAAAACAGGTTCCATTACTTATATCCAACCGGAATCGGTGGTGAAACATCAATTCAAACTCCGCGAAGATATTGAAGAAGAAAAGAAAGAAGTCGATAAAATCCTGAGAAAACTTACTGCCGAAATTGCGGAATTTCAACCTCAACTTTCATCGTATCAGGAATATATTTTTGATTTGGATCATACGCGTGCGAAAGCAAAATTTGCGGAGAAAATTGGTGGAGTTTTGCCAAAAATTAATCCTCATAAAACCCTTCGGTTGGTCAATGCGTATCATCCGCTTTTACTAATTAGAAACCGCGAAGAGAAAAAACAAATTTTTCCACAGACATTTACCCTCACCGAGCACAATCGAATTCTGTGTATTTCGGGACCAAATGCCGGAGGAAAATCCATTACTTTGAAAACCGTTGGATTGCTACAATTAATGATTCAGAGTGGGATTTTGGTTCCTGTTCATCCCAAATCGGAAATGTTTTTCTTTGATAAGATAATGACTGACATTGGTGATAATCAATCCATCGAAAACCATCTCTCCACCTACTCCTCTCGTTTGAAAAAAATGGCAGGAATCATTCGCGAAGCCGATGAAAACACACTTTTACTGATTGATGAATTCGGAACCGGTTCCGACCCTGAACTTGGTGGCGCTTTGGCGGAAAGTTTCCTGGAATTTTTCTACAATAAGAAATCTTTTGCAATTATCACAACGCATTACACCAATATAAAACTCGTTGTAGAACAACTTCCGAATGCACAAAACGCGGCAATGCTTTTCGATGAACACACGCTGGAACCTTTGTATAAACTGGAAGTGGGACAAGCCGGAAGTTCATTCACTTTTGAGGTAGCAAAAAAGAACAAAATCCCTGCATTCATCATCAATTCAGCCAAGAAAAAGGTGGAACATGATATTGTAAATCTAGATAAAACGATTGTAAAACTTCAGCAGGAAAAATTTGAAGTTGAAAAACTGAAAAGTAACCTTACCGAGCAGAAAGAATCAACCCAAAACAAGAAAGAAAATCTGGAAAAACTCAACGAGCAACTGCAACAAAAACTCTTTAATTTCCAGAAATTATACGAAGAAGAACACCGCAAATTGCAATTCGGCAACAAGATTGAAGGCTTCATCGATTCTTATGTAAAAGGTAAATCGCGAAAAGATGTGGTGAAAGATTTCGTGAAAATTTTGGAGCAGGAAAAATTCCGAAAACTAGGTTCAGACAAAGATGAAACCAAGAAACTTCAGGTCGTAAAACGAAAAATTACGCAACAACTGAAAAAGGAAAATGTGCAAGAAAAAATCGCTGAAACCCACGAAAAACTGGAAGACAAGCGAATAAAAGAACGCGCGGTATGGCTAAAAGTTGGTCAACGTGTACGAATCGCCGGTAGTACAAGTGTGGGAACCATCGAAAAAATCGATAAAAACCAGAAAGTAACCGTGAATTACGGGATGTTCAAAACACAGATTTCCGCAGAAGAATTGGAAAGAATTTAAACCAAAAACAGCATAAAAAAAGGATTGGAATTTTATAAACCCCAATCCTTTTTGTTTAATATGGAAAATTTATCGTTTTTCTTTCAAACTCCAACCAAAATGAAGTCCGATAATAAAAATCACTAGAAGAAGTTCACCCAAAGCAAGAAGTGAATCTCCCGGAACGCGCATCCATCTTAAGAAATTCATCACATCAGTTTGCATAAATTCCGCTGAACGTGCATACCAATATCCTTCCTGAATTGACGCAACTGCTTGCATAATTCCTATCGGAAGCAAACTTATGGTAGTCATTACAAACAAACCAATATTTGTTAACCAAAATGCCCAACCAATCAGCTTATCATTCCATTGACGGTCAGGATACAAACCCCTTAAAATAAACAACATCAAACCGATTCCGAGAATTCCATAAACCCCAAATAATGCGGCATGACTGTGAACTGCAGTGGTATTTAATCCTTGAATATAATATAAAGCAATTGGTGGATTAATGGCAAAACCGAAGATTCCTGCTCCTAGGAAATTCCAAAAACACATTGCAATAAAGCAGTAAATTGGCCATTTGTAAGCAGAAATCCATTTCGTAGTTTTGGTTAATTGATAATTATGATAAGCTTCATAACCGATGAGTACCAAAGGAACAATTTCTAATGCGCTGAAAGTTGCTCCCAAAGCCAAAACTGCAGTTGGAGTTGCGCTGAAATACAGGTGATGGAAAGTTCCTAAAATTCCGCCGGCTAAAAAAATAATTGTTGAAAACAATACGGAATTTGTAGCAGATTGTATTCTCAACAAGCCTAATCTTGTAAACAAAAATGCTGCAACTACCGTAGCAAAAACTTCGAAGAAACCTTCTACCCATAGGTGAACAACCCACCATCTCCAATATTCCGCAATTGCCATGTGGGTTTGTCGGCCATACATTAATCCAGCTGCATAAAACATTGCGATTGCTACAGATGCAATTACAAACAAAGTAAGCATGTGGCGGTTTTCATCTTTCTTTTTTAATGCAGGCATCAAAGCTCGCAGCATCAAAACCAGCCAAAGAATTAAACCAACCAATAATAAAATCTGCCAAACTCTTCCCAGTTCAATATATTCGTAACCTTGGTGTCCCCAAAGAAAATTATCGACCAAACCTAATTTTTGCATGACGCCCAGCCACTGCCCAGCCGAAGATCCGAAAACTACGATCAGAAGTGCTGCAAACAAAACATTCACTCCTAATTTTTGATATTTTGGTTCATAACCAGAAACTGCAGGTGCAATATATAAACCTGTGGCTAACCAGGATGTTGCAATCCAGAAAATCGCTAACTGAACATGCCAACTACGAGAAACCGATTGAGGCAAAATTTGGTCTAAAGGAATTCCATAAAAAGCACTTCCTTCGACGCCGTAATGAGCAGTAACAATACCTGCCAACATCTGGACAAGAATAAGCAAACACACTACCCAAATATATTTCAAAGTAGCTTTCATCGAAGGAGTTGGCTTCATATTTCGAAGCGGATCATCTAATGGAAGATTTTCGCTTATTTCCTCCTCTTTATTTCGTGCATGGTAAAACACCAATAACCCAACGCATCCCAGTAGCATTAATATACTGAATCCGGACCACAAATGAAGGGAACTAGAAGGGATATTTCCTACCAATTCATCATGAGGCCAGTTGTTGGTGTACGTTACATTATCGCCGGGACGATGAGTAATACAAACCCAAGTGCTCCAAGAAAAGAAAGCATTCATATCGTCCATTCGATCCTGATTTTTAATGGTATTTACAGGAATTGCATAAGCATCCCGAAGTTTGGTCATCGAAGGATCATTCATGAAAAGTTTGGAGTAATAAATCGCCAATTCTTGCTGCACTTTTGCTCTTTCTGGGGAAAATGTGATCGTATTAGTTCCCTCATCGAAAGTATTGGTACGAAGTTCTTTTTTCAGTAAAGTTTTATACTTCGCTTGTTCCTCATCCGGAAGTTGCTTGTAGATTTTCCCATCTTTTTTTGCCAATTCATCCAAGAGAAGCAAAGCCTCCCGATGCAGATAATCCGCTGTCCAATCGGGAGCAATGTAGGCGCCATGTCCCCAAACGCTTCCCACAGTTTGTCCACCGATAGATTGCCATACATTTTGTCCATCTTTGACATCTTGAGCTGTGTACAAAACTTTGCCGTCGGTAGTCATCACTTTTTCTGCGATGGGTGGGACTTTACGGTAAATATCGGCTCCGAAATATATGAGAACCGCAAAAGAAGCGATCATCACAAAAGCCAGCCAGGTCCATAGTTTTTTTGGTGTCATTTTTTTTAAATTAAAAAATTAAACTGCAACAAATTCTTTTTCTAGTTTGATGGATTTCGGGAAGAGAATATTGTTCTCTAAATGAATGTGCTTATGAAGATCATTTTCAAAATCCTGAAGCATCGCAAAAGTTACGCGGTAAGTGTTGCAAGCATCAGCTGGAGGAGCGTAATTTTGAGTTAATTGTGCGATTTTTTCAAATCGTTCCCCTTCCGTGGTGTGCTCGTGCATCATCATATTTACAGGATTTTCTACGGTTCCGAAATGCGGTTGCAGAACATCTTCGCCTGAAATCTTGGCTTTTACCATTTGCTTAATGAATGGAAACAAAACCAATTCTTCTTTCTTCAAGTGTGCAGCTAAATCCCGGGCAGATTCATTGAAAATGGCGTTAATTTCAAACAATTCCGGGTGGCGATCGCCATGAACTTTACAAAGTTTATCTAAAAACTGCTGAATTATTGGTGTTTTTTCTTCTACATAGCGGTGATGGGTTTTCTCCACATAATCCGCAAGAAGATCAATCGGGAAGCTATTAAAATCAATTCCGGAAGCGTCTGTTTTTGGAAGATTTTCTAGTTCTTCAATGATTTTTTCTTTGTCGATATTTTTTTTCTCGCAAGCATCGGCAATCGTTCTACCACCTTTGCAGCAAAAATCGATACCATATTTTTTGAAAACAGCTGCTGTTCTAAAATCCTCGGCAACCATTTCTCCTATGAGGTCTGTTCTTGTATTCATTATTTTTTTTATTTATGGATTTAAATTATTGACATTCAGTATTTTATTTCTTAGTTGAAAGAATATATTTCACCATTAATTTTGCATTATCAGGACTTAATCCGGCGTGTGGAGTCATTGGAATTTCGCCCCAAACTCCTTTTCCACCATCAATGATTTTTGTTGCAAGCTTATCAATATCTGCTTCGGTATATTTTGCAGCAACCTCTTGGTAAGATGGACCAACTAATTTTCCGTCAACTTTATGGCAAGAAAGGCAATCGGCACCTTCTACCAACTGTTTTCCTTCTTCTTCTGGTGTTAATGCGGCTACAGGTTCAGGTTCAGTTGTAGGTTTTTCTTCCAACATTACATTGGATTCCGGTTGGTTTGCTGGGTCTATTGTTTCTTCTTTTTTAGAACAAGACGCTACGGTTAAAGCAGCTAAGACTGATGTTAAGAAAAGTTTTTTCATTTTGATTGATTTTAATGATGAATAATTATTGAAGTTGATTTTTAATTTCATTTACTGTTCCGTCTATATCGATGGTGATCCCTTCTTGCTGATGAACCAAAAGACCATCTTTCGAAAAAACGCTGATGATGTTGGAATGCGAAAAATCCATCGGGGAAATTTGCTTGTATTTTACGGCTAATACATTCGCCAACTCTCTTGTATTGTCCTCATCGCTTCGGATAAACAACCATTGTTTGCCTTCCAAATGATAATTTTTAATGAATTCCCGCATTTTCTCCGGAGTATCATTTTTAGGATCGATAGAAATTAAAACATAGCGCAAATCCTCAGGATTTTGGTGACCTACTTTTGCTTCTATGACCTTCATATCGGCTGTTAATTTTGGGCAAGCTGTTTTGCAGGAAGTATAAATCATCACCATTGTGAGGACTTTTCCTTTAAGATCTTCCAAATGAATTTTGGTTCCGTCCGGCGTTTCCCATTTTGAACTTAAATTAAAAATAGAAGCAGGATCTAAATTTTCACTTTCTTGTTTTTTGCAGCTCACCAACACTAAAAGCGAAAGTGCAGCAAGAGCAATATTTCGAAATAAATTTTTCATAGTATTATTTTTTTGGGGTTCCTGTGATGTTTTAATTTCCAGGTAAATCCTTTACACATCGGAAACCGAGGTTGTTGACGGTATAGTTGGCTTTCATGCTTCCACGCATTGCAAACCTTATAAATGCGGCATAATTCCTGAGATCTGAAGAAGTTACTGATGCACCTGCGCAAAACAAAGTTTCGTTCACCGTGTTGTCTTTTCGGGATTCTCCGGTCATCATCACCGAGTTGAAATCTTCCGTCCATTCCCAGATGGTTCCATACAGATCATAAATTCCCCATGCATTCGCTTCGTGTTGCTTCACCGGTTTTTTGTAACCGTATTTTTGCTGATAAAGCTTCAATATCTTCGTTGTGAATTCCGGGTTTTCGGTAGCATCTTTCAGTTTTTCGCTGGCTCTTGCGGCATATTCCCACTCATCTACGGTTGGTAATCTTTTTCCGACGCTTTGGGCATAGGCTTTTGCGGCGTACCAAGAAACATTGGTTACAGGCGCTTTTGGACTTACATCTGCCGGAAATTCGTAATCACTTTTCCAAGAATGAAGGTAAGTACTGTCTGCAAACAACTTCAGAACTTGGCTTTTGGTCCATTGAGGATTTTTCTTCAAAAATTCGAGAAATTCAGCATTTGTAACTGCGGTTTCATCCATCAAAAAAGAATTGACGAAGCTTAAACTATCGCTTTCTTTGCCTACAAACGGACGGTAACTTCCACCTTCAATCTTCAACATATTTTTTTGGCAGGAAATGAATGTTAAATGAGGTTTTAAAGTTGTATTTTCAGCCGTAATTTGCTTCTTACTACAAGAAAAAAACAGTAGTAATCCTAGGATGTAAACAAAATATCTCATTTTTAAAATTGAATTAAAATCCCCAAATAGAACCAAAAACATTATTAAAAAACTATGGGTTTATTGCTTATTTGATTTGTAAACTTTCGGATTATCCGCTCCTGTAATTTTTATTTTTCCTAAAGCACCTTTATTGAAAGCTCGGAAAATAGCGTGATCTACGATAACATATTCACCTGGAACTGTTGCCTTAAATTCCACAATAGCCGCTCCACCTGGAGGAATTACGGTAGTTTGTACGTTTTCATTGATTTTGCTTCCGCCTTCGATATACACTTTATCGAAAATTTCACCAATGACGTGGAATGAAGAAGTGAGGTTTGGCCCACCATTTCCGACAAAGAAACGAACCGTTTCGCCAACTTTGGCCTGAAGCTCTCCAGAATTCAATAAAGCCCCCGTATTCCCGTTGAATACTACATAATCCGGATTTTCAGCAATGGCTTTATCCATATCGAATTCCTGCAAACCTTGGTCTCCAAATTTTCCTTTGGTGTAGAAATCGCCTTGCATGATATAAAATTCTTTATCTACTTTTGGCAATCCGCCTTCCGGCTCAATTAAAACCAAACCATACATTCCGTTCGCAATATGCATCCCAACTGGTGCGGTGGCACAATGGTAAACATACAAACCAGGATTTAAGGCTTTAAAATTGAAAACCGCTTCTTTTCCGGGTGCTACGAAAGTGGCTTCCGCTCCACCTCCTGGACCATTTACTGCATGAAGGTCGATATTATGTGGAAAGGTTGAATTTTCATTATTTTTTAAATGAAATTCAATTTCATCGCCAACTCTTGCTCGAATAAAACTTCCAGGAACGGTACCTCCGAAAGTCCAGAAATTATATTGTGTTCCATCTGCCAATTCACCTGTTTTCTCGATGGTTTCCAAACGAACGATTAGTTTTTTTGCCGCTCTATCACCTATTGCAGCAGGTACAAATGGCGGTGAGGTAAGTTTAGCTTCTTCTGCATTACCGGAAACAGAGATTTTTTCGGTATCTGCCGCAGTAGATTCTGATGAACTTTTCTTACAAGAATTTAAAGTAATAACTGAAAGCAAAGTAGCGAAGGTTAAAAGATACTTTTTCATAGTGTGGGTATTTAAATAATTTTCTTTAGCTGTAAAAAACCTATTGAAAGGAGTAAAATGGCTTTAATGCATTCTGCGTAAATAAAATAATTGTGCAGCGGAGTTGGTGGGAGTCCCTTTCCAGTGGCTAAAACATCTGCTCGTGCATCTAAAATTGGCAACATCCAAAATTTTTCTTAAACCAAAATCAAAGCGAGCAAAACTCCAGTACAGATAATAAATTTATTGAGTTTCGATGGATTTAAAAAGAAATTAAAAAAGACCAAAATCATCAATCCCAATTGAATGTTTGTGGAAATTCCGAACATTGTTTTTCCTAATTCTAGAGCGATTGGCAAAGTCATTCCAGGAACTTGAAATTTCAATGGAGTTTCCAAAAAACTAACCGCTATAATCAATCCGGGCCAGAAAAAACTGACTGCGAAAATGAATGGATATTTAATTTGATATTTCATTTTAATATATTAACACCATTTTATCTTTTATTATAGTAAAAAAATAGAATTGAAAGATCTATTTTTTTAAAAAAGTTTCTTGAGCGTCCAATTGCTCAACAAAATCACCTACTTTCATATTGACCAACATTTTTTGTAGATTATTTCTGATGCTTTTAAATTCATGATGAACCGGACATGGATGATCTTCCGAACATTCTTTCAATCCTAAACCGCAACCAGTGAAAATTTTATCGCCATCAATTTCTTTTACGATTTCCGCCAAAGAACGATTCAAACTATTGTCTTCCAAATAAAATCCTCCGGTAGGTCCTTTTGCAGATTGTACAAAACCTTTACGACTCAAATCTTGCAGTATTTTTGCGATGAAATATTCCGGAGAATCAATTCCCACAGCAATGTCTTTAATTCCAATCTTCCCCCCACTTTTTGTTTGTTGGGCGATATAGATAAAAGCTCTCAAAGCGTATTCGCAGGTTTTAGAAAACATATTTATTTCTTTTTCTGATACAAATGTAAAATAAATTTTCAAATAAAAGATAAAAAACTCTTTTATTATAATATGATTTTTTTCAGTTTTATTGGATCAATCTCAAAAGTTGTGTGCAAATTGAAATAAGTTTTCGATTTTTGCAGTAAACTTTAAGAACATTGGATCATTATCTGGAACTGCTGAAACATATTCTGCCTGAATTTTTAATTGAACATTTTGATTTAACGAAGCAAACCACCGAGGGTGAAGTGATGCACCTTTATTTTGAGGAGAAAAATAACCCACCCAAAGAAGTTTCAAATCGAATTTTAACAGCACACGGATTCCATAAGGAGATTACTATTCAAGATTTTCCCCTGCGTGGAAACGCCGTTTACCTGCATATTAAAAGACGCAGATGGCTGGATAAGAACACAATTGGAAGTACCACATAAGAAAGATTAAGTAACACTCCCGTTTATAACAATTATAATAATGTTTAAATGTATTAATCAGCTGAAAAATTAACATTACTTGGTTATATTCTTAGTTTTTTTTGGAATAATTTCTATCAGCAACAATCCTTTCAGCAACATCTAATTACCTAAGAACTTATTGCAATTTTCTTTTTGTCAATAAATTTTTGTTTTAATTCCATCATATCCTCACTGACTTTTTTATCAAGTATTTTCGCATAATGCTGTGTCGTCTTAATACTTTTGTGACCTAGCATTTTACTAACACTTTCAATGGAAACCCCGTTGGATAAAGTAACAGTTGTTGCAAAAGTATGGCGTGCAATATGATAAGTCAATTCTTTACTAATACTGCACAGGTCTGCAATCTCTTTGAGATATGCATTCATTTTTTGATTACTAAGAATAGGCAGCAACTTTCCAGTATTAAGACATACTGGATGATTTTTGTATTTTTCAATAATTTTCTCTGTTTGAGAAAGCAAGGGAATATTAGAGGTAGTTTTAGTTTTCTGACGTTTGGTATAAATCCATTGTGAGCCATCAAGTCCTAAATTGATATTTTGATAGGTTAGCTTTTGAGTATCGATGTACGCCAATCCGGTGAAACAGCTGAACAAAAAAATATCTCTTACCAAAGACAATCTCTCATTTTTAAAATCTTTGGCAAAAAGCACTTCTATTTCCTTTTCATTAAGGAACATTCTTGTCACTTCATTAAACTTTGAATGATAGTTCAGAAAAGGGTCTCGCTCCATCCATCCATTTGCAAGACAGATACGAATGATTTTACCAAAATTCTTGATATACTTTACTGCAGAATTATTGTTACAGGATCTTTCAGTCCTTAAAAAAAATTCAAAATCGTTTAAAAAAGCGTAATCGATCTTTTTAATTTCAATATCGGTAACACTGTACTTCCATTTCAAAAAATCTTTGGTATGTTTCAGACAGGTCTTATAACGGGTTAATGTTCCCTGGGCAAATTCTTTGTCTATTAGTTTCTCCATTCGATCATTATGATCCTGAAAAACCGGAATGAGTGTTCTAGTCAATCTACCTCTACCCACTAACTTATTTTTAAGAGCCTCACAAGTTACCGTTTCCTTATCTCTGATTAATTCGTGATAGGAATCATAAACTTTCTGCTCAAATGTTTTTAAATAAAAATTAAGTGATTTACATTCTTCTGAAGAGCCACTAACCTTCTGCATAGCAGAGCTCCATTTTGAAGGCTTTATTGTACGTTTTGTGCTGATCTCGGATATTTTGCCATCAATTGTAATTCGTAAATAAATAGGAGACTCTCCTACAGAATTGATTTTAGCTTTTTTTACATAGAAAAGTAAATTGAATGTCTTGTTCATTTCGTCTAGCGTTTAAGATTTAAAATTAACCTTAGCAAAAACTTATCACAAGATATTCAGTTGCTGAACTAGCCACTGAACAGGGTTTGTCTGAATTTTCAGTGACCTTTTTAAACCTGCTTTAACAGGTCACTGAATAGGTCACTTTCAGATTGTGCTTTTTTAGTTCTCTTTGAACAGACATAAAACAAAAAAAGCTTTAAAACATACGTTTTAAAGCTTTTTGTACTACTTTGATATTGTAGTTGCGATCCGGACGGGACTCGAACCCGCGACCTCCGCCGTGACAGGGCGGCATTCTAACCAGCTGAACTACCGGATCTTTAGAATTACCTCTTAGAAAGTTTCTTTCTTTTTGGTGAGTGCAAAAATACAACTTTTTGCTTATCTACAAAACATTTTCGAAAAAAAAATGCTTTCTTTTTCGGAAAGCATTGATTATTACTGAATTATTTTTCTACAAATGTGCAGATAATTTCTCCGCAATCACTTCTTTCGAAGCAACTCCTACAATTTTATCTACTACCTCACCATTTTTGAAGATTAAAACAGTAGGTATATTTCTGATACCATAATCAACAGAAACCTGCTGATTATTGTCAACATCTACTTTTCCTACAACCGCTTTTCCTTCGAAATCTGTTGCGATTTCTTCAACAATTGGTCCTAACATTCTACATGGTCCGCACCATACTGCCCAAAAATCAACCAACACTGGTTTGTCTGAATTCAAAACCATTTCTTTAAATGACTGGTCTGTAATCTCTAATGCCATATCTTTTTTGTTTTTTAATTAAAATTTCAAAGTCCAAATTTACAACTTTCTTACCAATCCCTTGCGTAAATTATCTATGTTCAATATTTGTTTTTTCTATTTTAGAATCTGAAGCGATCTTTTTCAGCGCATCAATTAATGCATCAATATCCTTTTTGGTGGTGAGATGGCTAAACGAAATTCTCAGTGGTGTGGAATTATCCATTTCTTCTTCATCCAAAATCATCATCATCACCATTGATGGTTTAGATGCACCCGATGAACAAGCACTTCCCTGAGAGATGGCGATTCCATTCATATCTAATTTCAATCCAATCATTGGATCTTTGAAAGGCAATAAAACACTTAAAACCGTGTATAAACTTCCCTCTTCCGCACTTCTTCCGTTAAATTTCACGCCTTCTATTTCAGCAGCAAGTTTTTCGATCGCGTAATTTTTAATTTCTTTGATGTGTGAAGCATAATCGCTCATATTTTTCAATGAAAGTTCCAATGCTTTTCCTAAACCTACAATTCCACAAACGTTTTCCGTACCTGCTCTCAACGATCTTTCCTGAGGTCCACCGGTGATGATCCCCTTCAAACCGGAGGATTTTCTGATAAAAGCAAACCCACTTCCTTTAGGACCATGAAATTTATGGGCACTACAGCTTGCAAAGTCCACCGGAATTTTAGAAAAATCCAAATCCATATGTGCCATCGATTGTACAGTATCTGAATGGAAAAGCGCATTGTTTTCCTTGCAAAGGTGCGCTACTTTATTAATATCCAGAAGGTTACCGATTTCATTATTGGCATGCATTAAACTTACCAACGTTTTTTTATCTGAATTTTTTAGTAATTCTTCAAGTTTTGCCAAATCCAAATCTCCTTTTTGATCTGGACGAAGGTAAACCACCTCAACTCCTCTCCTATTTTTCATCTCCAAAACTGTTTCTGCAACACATTTATGCTCCAGTGGTGAAGTGATGATTCGCTGCACCCCAAGATGATCCACACAAGATTTAATGATCATATTATTGGATTCGGTTCCACATGAAGTGAAAATAATTTCAGCTGGAGTAACATGCAAATAATCAGCAACTTCGCGTCTAGTTTTTTCGATAAGAATTTTGGCTTCCTGCCCGAAACTGTGGGTAGATGAAGGATTGCCATAAGTAACTTTCATTACCGAAACCATTGCATCAATTACTTCCTCGGAGAGCGGTGTTGTCGCAGCATTATCCAGATATATTTTATCCATTTTTTGTACTTTCTTATTGTTATTTTGGGGAGCTAAAATTAGTGAAAAAATTCAAAATGGCTTTCATTTGCCCAAGCCAGCATTTCCCGATCGCCCGAAGTATCGCCAAAAGCTTTGATTTTATCGAACTTTTTGCCATCAATTGCTTCTTTAATTCGGTTTACTTTTTCAGCTCCGTTACAGTTTTTGCCAATGAAATTTCCGGTAAACTTATCGTTTTTAAATTCCGCGCGTGTGGATAAAAGTTTCATCTGAAATTCCTTAGCAAAAGGCGCTACCCAAATATCGAGCGAAGCGGAAACGATATAACATTCGGTATTTTCGCGGTCGATATTTTTGATGAATTCCAAAGCATTTTCCCGAAAAATTTCCGGATAAAATTCTTGAAAAAAAAGTTCCGATTTCTTTTCTATTCTGCTTTTGCTTTCACCCTTTAAAATAGAAGATATAAAATTTTTCTTTACTTTTTCGGCATCTGCAAGCTTTAATTTAAGCAAAACAAAAAGCGGAATATGTTTGATAAACTGAGTTCTGAATTTGGCAGAGTTATAAAATTTCAGGTACAAAAACATCGTGTCTTTGCGGGTTAAAGTTCCATCAAAATCGAAGCAATATAATTTTCTCATCAATCGCAATCTTGTTTTCTAAAGTTTTAGTTTTTTAAAAATAAATTCAGGAATATTTCTGATGATCAGCATTATCAATCCCCAAATCGGCAATACATATGCAACATTTTTTTTCATTTTCAGTGCTTTATAAATTGCTTCTGCGGCTTGTTTTGGCGTGGCTGTAAGTTTGGGATTCAGCGGCAAACCTTCCGTCATTTTGGTGTCCATAAATCCTGGTTTTATGGTGATCACATGAACTTTTCTGGTGAACATATAATTCCTCAACCCGCTTAAATAAGCCGTTAATCCTGCCTTTGCACTTCCATAAATAAAATTGCTTTGTCTGCCACGATCACCCGCTACCGAGGACAGAATGATCATTGTTCCGGAACGCTGCCTCTCCATTTTCTGGGCGAAAAAATTGAGCAATGGAATTAGCTTTGCGTAATTAATATCAACAATATTTGCCGTATTTTTCGGGTCGTACAAGCTTTCTTCAGTTCCTTCGCCGAGAAAACCTGTTGCGCAAAACAACAAATCCGCTGAAAGATGTTCAAGTTTGGTATATTCGTTTTCTTTTAACAAATCGAAGTCAATGATATCGGTATTTTGTAGAAATTTCACATCGAGATGTCGGGCAAATTTTTCCGTAGTTTCCCGATTGGAGGTCACCAAATAGATGGTCGAATATTTTCCGCCCTCTTCTAAAACCTTTTCAACAAATGCTTGCGCAACTTCTGAATTGCTTCCGAGTATGATCATAAATTAGAATTAGTAGAAATGATTCAGTTATTATTGATGATTCTTTTGTGTTGTAACGATACAAATTTCGAATTCTGAACGTTTTGTAGATAATTCGTTAAACTGGATTTGCTCATGCTGTCTTTAGTTAAATAAATTCTGCCACAAAATTCCTCTACAATCGCATCCAATTTCTCAACCAGATTTTTGAGATTTTTGTTAACTTTAAAATCCAGAGCCAGCGTATAACCTTCCATCGGGAAAGAGTTATAAGCTTCAGGATTATTCTTACCGAAAAGCTTCAGCACGGCGAGAAAAGAGCCGTTTCCGCTTTTCGCGATGGTTTCAAGGATTTTTCTCATTCCTTCTTTCCCATTTTCTTTGGGAATTACCATTTGATACTGAATAAAACCTTCTTTTCCGTAAATTTTATTCCAATCGTTCACCACATCCAAAGGATAGAAAAACGATTCATAATCCACATAATCCTTTACCTCTTTTTTCCGTTTTTTATTAAAATACAACCAGTTGAACAACTTTACACTCC
Source organism: Kaistella haifensis DSM 19056 (assembly GCF_000735695.2). Taxonomy (GTDB): domain Bacteria; phylum Bacteroidota; class Bacteroidia; order Flavobacteriales; family Weeksellaceae; genus Kaistella; species Kaistella haifensis. The sequence goes on along the minus strand of NZ_JASZ02000017.1, from coordinate 37,819 downwards.
ATTTATTCAACACAAAACCAGGAAAATAAAATGGTACGGATGGATTAATTTTCTTTTTTAATCTTAAAGGATTTTGTTGCGATTTCTTTGGCAATTCATGTCTGAAAGCGTGTTCGCCTCTCATTAAAATGCTTTTTCCTAAGTTTTTTCCTTTTTGCTGGCAATCAATCCATGCTACATTGTAAGTCCAGGATTCACTTTCGTCGAACAACTGAAAAATTTCATCCAAATTATTGGCTTTCATGCTTTCTTGTCGAATGTATGCGGTTTCGATATTCTTCAGTTTAAATTTTGCGGAAAGAATAATTCCTGTAAGTCCCATTCCGCCAATAGTTGCCCAGAATTTTTCGGAATTTTGAGTTCTCGAGCAAGTGATGACTTCATTTTTTTCATTTAACAAAGAAAATTCAAGCACATACTTGGAAAAACAACCTTCCAAATGATGATTCTTGCCATGAACATCCGATGCGATGGCACCTCCTACGGAAATAAATTTGGTTCCCGGCGTCACATAAAGAAAATAACCTTGGGGAACGCATACTTCGAGAACCTCGGAAAGCAAAACTCCGGATTCGCACTCTATCACTCCGTTCAACCGATCGAAACTAATGAACTTATTAAGTCTTTTGGTTGAAAAAATATGTTCAGAAAGTGAAGCGTCACCATAGCAACGTCCGTTTCCGCGAGCGATAATTTCATTGTGATTTTGTACGAATTCTTTAATTTTCCGGATAGAATCTTCAGATTTCATTTCTTTTTCCACAACTGGAAAATTGCCCCAATTCGTAACTTTCTGTGTAAAATTTGGTTTCATTATTTGAAATAAATTTGAAGTAAAAATGCCGCAATCCATAGAACCAACGTAACTTGAATGTAACGGTCTTTATAAATAATCTTGGTTGGAGATTCTGTTTTGTTGTACACCAAAGTTTGCTGCAAATAGCGCAAAAAAGCAAAAACGACAAAAATCACCGTATAAAAAACCCTCGGATGAAAACGCTGCTGAACCTCGGGAGAAAGTGTAAACATAAGGTAACACACAATTGCCAGCGCACAACTGATGGAAAGCGCAATATCTGCAAACTGTACATTGTAGCCGTCTAATGCTTTTCTTGTTTTCCCGGAAATTTGTGCATTGATCAACTCTCCACGTCTTTTCCCTAATGCTAATACTAATGCGAGAACAAAGGTTAGGAGAATCGCCCACTGGGAAATAAAAATTCCTGTGGCATAACCGCCGGCTAAAACCCTTAATACAAAACCAATTGAAATGATGCAAACATCAATAATGGCGACATGTTTCAGCTTAAAAGTATAAGCAATGTTCATAAAAAAATAAAAGGCAATAATACTCGCAAACTTCCAGGAATTGTGATGAAAATACGATCCACCAAAGATTATCAAACCTACACAAAGTGCGATTAATCCTACAAAAACAACAACTGCAGTAGTTTTTGAAATAGCTCCACTCGCGAGAGGTCGTTTACTTTTTTCAGGGTGCTTCCTATCGGATTCGATGTCGGAATAATCATTAAGAATATACACTGCACTCGCTGCAAAAGAAAATACCAAAAACGCAAAAAAACTTTTGATCAGCAGATCAAAATTGGTGATATTTCCGGAAAAAAAAAGTGGTACGAAAACAAAAAGGTTCTTCACCCATTGCTCTACACGAAGCAGTTTTAAATATTTTGTCATCAATGTAAAATCAATTCCAAAAATAGTGAATTTAAAATAAAAAAATCCGCCTAAGCGGACTTAAATATAATAAAAATGATTTGGTCTTATTGAGCGTTTTGAGCGTCTTTGATCATATTCTCATTTGCAGTAATTGCGAACTCTACTCTTCTGTTTTGAGCTCTACCTGCTTCAGTATCATTGCTTGCAATTGGTTCTTTTTCACCAACTCCCATGGTATGTATTCTGCTGGAAGCAATTCCTTTAGAAACTAAATAGGCTTTCACAGCTGCCGCTCTTCTATCGGAAAGAGAAAGGTTGTACTCGTCAGTACCTTTGCTGTCGGTATGTCCATAGATATTGATGTTGGTATCAGGATTGTTTTTCAACACTTCAGCCAATTTATCAAGGTTTGCCATCGCCGCGGAAGTCAAATTAGAAGAATCGAATCCGAAGTTAACCATATTTTCTTTCATGGTAACTTTAATTCCTTCACCCACTCTTTCTACTTCAGCACCTGGTAAAGTTTCCTTGATTTCTTTCGCTTGTTTATCCATGTTTCTACCGATAACGTTACCGGCAACACCACCAACGATTCCACCAAGAACTGCACCAGCAGGAGCATTTTTACCTTTACCGATGTTGTTTCCTAAAACACCTCCAATTACTGCACCAGCAGCGGTACCAATTACGGTTCCTTTTTGTTGGTTATTTGCGTTTTGAACTGATTCACAACTCGTTAACACCAATGAGGATGAAATGAATAAAGCTGCAATATTGGTTTTATTAAAAATATTCATAATTAAAAATTTATAAGGTTATTTCATGCCTGTTCTGGCAAAGTTATATACGATTCTTACATTTTCACCATTGGAAGGAATGTTTTGCTCTAAGCTAAAACCATCAGTAGTTTGGCTAATCAAATTTAAAGAGTAACCTTGGGTTACGGCTTTCGCTTTTGATCCTTCTAATAATTTTTTGAACTTGAATTCGTTTCCGTTCACTACTTCAAATTTAATTGGCTGAATAACACTTGGACAAGCACCACCACCGTTCAAAGTATAAGAACCGCTATAGTTATTCGGGATGAGTCTCCAGTGACTTCCAACGAAACATTGCGCATCAGCACCTTCGTCGAAAGGTCTTACTTTGAAATCCTTGTTGTAATCAACGCTGGTAATTTCCCAGTCGCCTTTCAATTTTAGGAAATCGCTTTTATTTGATTGAGCTGTTTTTGCGGTGGAACAAGAAACTGTGAATGCAGCTCCAATGATTCCGGCCAATAGTAAATTTTTCATAGTAATAAAATTATTTAAAATCAAATAACAAAAAACCGTGCCAAGTTCAAAAATTTGAATAAAAAAAGCCCGAAAAACATCGGGCTTTTTGATATTGTGTTGAAAATTTATTTACTTTTCACACGTTTTTTAATAGGCTTTTTCGCAACTGTTGATTTTGTTGGCGTTGCTTTGTAGAAGTTGGTATAGGCATATTCGGCAGCTTTACGCACATCGATTACGCCACCCGCTTCAGAAATTAAATCAAATCTATTGTTCGTATTCGAGTTAATCATTGCGTTGACCGAAGATTTATTGGATGTTTTCACCAAAGATTCGATGATTTGTTCCGGTTTCAAATTCGGCATGTACGCCAACAAAACAGATGCAGCTCCCGCTACCACCGGCGAAGCCATTGAAGTTCCTTGCAGATATTCGTATTTACCATCTGGTACGGTAGAATAAATTTTCTCGCCTGGCGCGAAAACATTCACCATTTTTTGGTTGTAATTGGAGAAATCTGCTCTCAAAAACTCATTATCGTTCGTTGATGCACCTACAACAATCATGTTGTTGATGAATGGTTTTGCATCGTTTACATCTTTAAAATTGGTAGGATAATAAACGTTTTCCGCAATGTTTTCATTCTCGTTTCCGGCAGCTTTTACTAATAAAACACCTTTATCTTGTGCATATTTGAAGGCATCCCAAACCGCAGCTTTACCTGGAGAAACAGGTTTACCGAAACTCATATTCAGGATTTTCGCTCCGTTGTCTACTGCGTATCTTATAGCATTGGCAACATCTTTATCACGCTCATCACCATTCGGAACGGCTCTTACGGTCATTATTTTTGCAACTTTATAACCTACACCGTGCTGAATCTCTTTGCCTTGCGGAAGTCCGGCAATAATTCCGGCAACGTGGGTTCCGTGTTTTGCATCGGGACCTTCGTAGTGGTTATTTCCGTATTTCCTTTCCGAATAATCGTCGTAGTTATCACCAACGATTTCCGCTCTTGGATCGAAATCCAAATTATATTGTTTAGTCGCTTGTGGACCATAATAATCCAAAGCTTCTTTCATTTGAGCATCCAAATATTTCTGAACTTCCGCAGGACTTTTTCCTTTAACAGCAGGATCCTGAGCAATTTGTCCCAAAACAGAAACTGCCATCGCTTGTTCCTGAGTAGAAGGTTTTATCGTAGAAACTACTTCTGGTGTTAGGTTTTTACCATTAAGCAAAGCAATCATACTCGGAATCATTTTCTGAATTCTGGAGTAAGTTTCATAACCTTGTTTTGCTTCAACGCTTTTTTTGGTAAAAATTTCTTTGGCTTTCATGTACATTGCAAATTCTTCCGGCATTTTCGCTTGATTTGCTTTATTGGTCGACGAATTTTCACCTTCAAATACTGGTTGATATTTTTTCACCACGCGGGTTACTTCCATATTATCTATGTCGATATCACCATTTTTACCACCGATAAAGTTCCAACCATAGATATCATCGATATAACCGTTATTATCATCATCTCTACCGTTATTTGGAACTTCATTTGGGTTTTTCCACATGTTTTTTACCAATCCCGGATGATCCACTTCTACACCGCTATCTAAAACGCCTACAACCACAGTTTTTGGTTTCAAGCCTTTTGATTCCAAATATTTATAAGCATTTTCGGTATTAACACCGTATACGTTGGATGAAGAAAAATCTTTGTGATACCAAGTCATTAAATCTTTGTCCTGCATCGGATCCAAAGTAGTGGTATTTTGGGCAAAAGAAGCAAAGCCTGTCAAAAAGCAGGCTGCAATAATAATTCTTTTCATAATTAAATATTATTTTGACTGAACATTTCTTAAATAGGTCAAACTTTCCGGTCCTTTGTTACAGATCAAATCCAAAATGGAGATATCTTTTTCGAAGCCAAGCTTGTCGGAAAAGGTTTGATAATATTCTTCCATTTCAAATTCCGATTCTTTTTTGGCAGAAAACTTATTTCTAAAATCCACATCAGCCGGAGTTTTCGTGAACTCTTCATTCAAAGAATATGCCTTTTCTGTTTTAAGAATTTTTTGGATAATTTGAAGCGCATTCAAATTAAATTGAAATAAAGATTGCGTTTCGAAAGTGAAAATCTGCGCTAATTGATCTTCATAAAACTCAAAATAAGGTGAACTTTGGTAAGCGTTCTTAATTGATTTCCAGTGGAGTTTTTGCCAATTTTCCCTTTGCGAAACTTCGATTTCATTGATTGTTATTTTTCCGTTATGCAAAACCGGAATAATCAAAGCCAATTTTCCGTTTGCCCCGTAAATTACGGTTCTGTTTCGGTAGGTTTGTTTCGGAAAATTTTCGAATTGCTCGAGCGTAACTTCGGCGTCGTGCAGCAAAAAGACAGAAAACCAAGAAATGGGAGGTAAGTAAAATAAGGGCAATAAAACTTTCATTCTGGATCGTACATAAAATAGGTTAACAAAACCAATAGCCCCGATTGCAGCGGCATCCTTTTTCTTTTTTTCTTAGAAAAAAGAAAAAGATACAGCGGAAAGCGGGAATCAGCTCCCAAAAAAAGAGGAAAATTAATCCACCTTTTCTTTTTTCTTGAAGAGTTTTGCGAAATAATCCCAACCGAAAAACAGCGCAAGAATAATCACGGCAACCCACCAATAGGAAGTTTTGTTGGCTTCACCGGTGTTGGTCGCTTTGAACATTCTGTCCCAGCGGATTTTTTTACCTTCTGGTTGATAGGATGAACTTTTATCTGCAAACAATCCTTCCACACTCATCCACGTAAACATCGGGCTTCCGACAATATTTTCTTCGGGAACGAAACCGAAAAATCGCGCATCCAAGGACGCATCGCGGTTGTCACCAATCATCATATAATAATCTTGCTGAATCGTGTATTGCGATGTTTCTTTACCGTTCACAAAGATTTTTCCGTTTTTATTTTCGAGTTTGTTATGCTCATATTCGGAGATTATCCACTGATATTCCGGTAAAGTTTCTTGATTTAAAGTTACGACATCGCCTTTTTTAGGAATTTTCAAAGGGCCATACCAATCCTGGTTCCATTTTTTGTTGATTGGGAAAATTGATTGTGCAGTATCGATGTTCTTGGTATAAGCATCTCTTGCAGCATTCACTTTATAGGAAACCGCTGCGGAATCTTTTGGCCAAATATGTTCTTTCAATTCGATAATTTGTGGCAGCTGCTTAATTTCTTTGGCGGTTTGATCCGTTAATCCCTGAAAATCATAAAGGTAGCCGGTTTCGGTTTGAATTTCCTGCACTGGAAGAAAACCATATTGCCTGTATAATGCAGGAATATCGAGTTGGCTTCCTGTAGTCGCGATGAATTTATGCTGTATTTGTTGGTCGCCTAAAATTGTTTCGGGTTTTCCGTTCACGAAAAGTCTTCCCGCTTTCATTTCGATAACATCTCCCGCAACAGCAACGCAACGTTTTACATAGGGATCTTTTCTATCAATCGCTGTATGAACAGAATCTCGAGGATAATTGAATACTACGATATCGTTTTTTTCAGGTTTGCTGAACTGGAAAATTCTGGAATAAGGTAATTTTACTGCGTCAACATAGGATTTCGGATCGTCTTTCGGGTTTCCTTTTTCACCAGTATCCATGATAGTTCCCTGCAAAAACGGAATTGCTAATGGACGCATCGGCATTCGGTAACCGTAACTCCATTTATTAACAAACAAGAAATCTCCGACAAGCAATGTTCTTTCCATAGATCCCGTAGGAATTCCAAAAGGTTGCGTAATAAAAACATGAACAATGGTTGCGAAAACCACGGCGAAAGTAACAGAACCCACGAAAGATTCTTTCTTTTTCTCATTTTTTTCTTCTTCGGTTAAATAAAGTTCGTCCTTTGCTTCAACTTCTGCATCTTTAGAATAATTCACAAAAGCCATATAAATAAAAGGAAGAACTACAGTAAGCAATTTCTGGGTGAAAGAACTTTTCCCGAAATGTTTCATTAAAAATAAATGAAAAACCGTCATCATAATCGGTCCTACAATTGGAAGATAGGCCATCGCAACCCACCATTTAGGGTGCTTGGTTTCTTTCTGAATGATAAAATAATTATAAAAAGGGACAAAAGCCAAAAGCGGATTGTAGCCCATTTTTTTGAAAAGCTTCCATGTAGAAATCCCCATCAATACGGAAAGAATGAGAACATAGACAGTATAAGTAAGAAAATAATTCATAATTTTTTTGCTTTTTGCTTTAGGATTGTTTTCTAGAGCAGTTTTTCATTAGTTTATTAATAGCAGAATTTGTTACAATCCCAAAACATCTTTCATAGAGAAGTTTCCGGTTTTTCCTTGAATCCATTCCGCGGCAATTACGGCTCCCAATGCAAATCCGTCTCGGCTGAAAGCGGTATGTTTAATTTCAATTTCGTCTACTTCGCTTCTATAGAAAACACTGTGAGTTCCCGGAACCTCATCTTCTCGTATCGCAACAATTCCCAGTTGGTTTTCTTTGGTTTCATCGAGTTTCCATGCATTAAATCTTTGATCATTTTTAATGATTCCTTCTGCCAAAGAAATTGCAGTTCCACTTGGTGCATCTTTTTTATGAGTGTGATGAATTTCTTCCAGCTGAACATGGTATTCCTTGAAGTTTTTCATTAAATCTGAAAGCTTTTCATTTAAAGCAAAAAACAAGTTCACGCCCAAACTGAAATTGGAACCATATAAGAAAGCAGTATTATTTTCGGAAGCAACTTTCTCGATTTCAGGTTTCTGATCGAGCCAACCGGTAGTTCCGCAAATCACAGGGACTTTGTTTTCGAGGCAACTTTTAATATTATTGAAAGCCACTTCAGGATTGGTAAATTCTATCGCAACATCCGGATTATTCAGATTTTCCTTTGTAGGAGTTTCGGTTAATCTTGCCACGATTTCATGACCTCTTTTTTCGGCAATATCGGCAATGATTTTGCCCATTTTTCCGTATCCAACAATCGCTATTTTCATAATATATTTTGCGTCAAAGCGCTTCTTTTATTTAAAAATTATAACTTAAACTTAATCCCGCTTTAGAATTTTGCTGACCAAATTCATCATAAATTACTGTGGGTTTCAAAGCCAAATCCGGATCTTTTCGGCCTTCATACAAATGCGCATCAACTACTGCATCGACAATATTCAGAACATACACCAAGCCGGTCACCGCGATTGCATAATCCCGTTGTCGCTTTGCACGATCCTGAACTCTTCCCAAAGCATCCGCCGTAATTCCCGGAATATCCGAAAATTCATGAGTTTGTCCGTTTAGCTGAGCGATAAACGCATCGCGATATCTGGTATATTGTTTTTGGTTCCAAAGAACAATTCCGACGCCGGTTCCAATTCCGCCCCAAACGATTGGGATTTTCCAGTATTTTTTGTTGTAATATTGTCCTAAACCAGGCAAAACTGCGGAGTAAAGACCAGCTTTTGTGGGATTGTACTTCACAATTTTGGGCGCTGCATTGGCTTCCTGAATATCGGTGAGCACATGAACATCTGATTCGGAAGTTTTGGTGGAAACGGAATCTGTAGGATAATTTTCAACACGAATCGTATCTTTCGGACTGACCTGTGCGAAAACTTTCATCGAAAACAACAGCATGAAAATTAGGGTAATTTTTTTCATTTATTAAAGTGTGAAAGGATACTTTGGAGCTCTTCTTCGTTTTTGAAATCGAGAACAATTTTTCCTTTTTTTCCGTTGGCGGAAGTTTTTATTTCAACTTTTACATCTAAGATATCGGCTAGATTTTTCTCCGCTTTCTTAAACTGATTCGGAACAGGAGCTTTTGGTTTTTTCTCCGCGGTAACAGGATTTTTCAACAAATTAGATTCCTGCTCAGCTTGTCTTACACTTAAATTATTTTTAATGATTCTATTGAAAAGTTCCTGCTGTTTCTGTGGATCATCCAAACTGATAATCGCTCTACCATGACCTGCAGAAATTTCCCCACTTCGAATGGAATTCTGAACATCCGGATCCAATCTCAACAAACGAATCGAGTTGGTAATGGTACTTCTTTCCTTTCCTACTCGTTGGCTCAGATTTTCCTGCGTCATCCCGATTTCTTCCAGTAAACGCTGATAAGTAAGGGCGATCTCAATGGCATCCAGATCTTCACGCTGAATATTTTCTACCAAAGCCATTTCGAGCAACTCCTGATCATTAACCAATCGAATATAAGCTGGAATAGTATCTAAACCTGCGATTTTACTTGCACGAAAACGTCGTTCACCGGAAATAATTTCAAATTTATCGCCATCTTTTCGAAGCGTAATCGGCTGAATTACTCCTAAATTTTTAATCGACTGCGCGAGATCGTTCAGGGCTTTTTCATCAAAATAAGTCCGTGGCTGTGTAGCATTGGCATAAATATCCTCCAGCGAAACTTCTACGATATTTCCTACAAATTTATCTGCACCTTCGTCGGTTGCGGAGTTTACGGTAGCTTTGGATTCGGCACTTAAAATAGCTCCCAAACCACGTCCCATTGCTCTTTTCTTGTCTTTCATTCGGTATAAATGATGATTGATGTTTAACTTAAAATCGGCTTAGTTCTTTACTAAACTATCGTTTTTCAAAAGTACTTCTTCGGCCAATTGAAGGTACTGAATCGCTCCTTTGCTTTCTGCATCGTAATTCAAAATACTTTCACCAAAACTTGGCGCTTCACTCAAACGCACGTTTCTGCTGATAATGGTTTCGAAAACCATTTCCGGAAAATGTGAATTAACCTCTTCCACTACTTGATTGGAAAGTCTTAATCTGGAATCGTACATCGTTAAAAGCAATCCTTCAATATCGAGTTCTTTATTGTGAATTTTCTGTACGTTTTTGATGGTGTTGAGAAGTTTTCCCAAACCTTCCAAAGCGAAATACTCGCACTGGATCGGGATAATCACCGAATCTGCTGCAGTTAAGGCATTAATGGTAATCAGCCCCAAACTCGGTGCACAATCGATGATGATATAGTCGTAATCATCTCTGATGGATTTTAGCGCTTCTTTCAGCATATATTCGCGTTTTTCGCGATCTACCAGTTCTATTTCAGCAGCTACCAAATCAATATGAGAAGGGATGATATCTAAATTGGGCGAAGCTGTTTTTTGGATACATTTTTCGGCATCCGCGCTGTGTTCCAAGAGGTTGTATGTCGAAAAGTTCGCCTCATCAATTCCTAAGCCTGAGGTTGCATTTGCTTGTGGATCAGCATCAATCAATAAGATTTTCTTTTCTAAAACACCCAATGCAGCTGCTAGATTAACGGCGGTAGTAGTTTTTCCTACTCCACCTTTCTGATTTGCAACACCTATAACTTTAGCCATTATTTAAATTTTAATCTTCAAAAATACACTTTTTTCTGATTTTTAGATGATTGTTAATAACTCTGTTTAAGTTAAAATATTGTTAATTAGCCGTTTATGCACGAAAAAAATTATCCACAAAAGCATAGTTTTTGTGGATAAGTGGTTTGGATATTTATTTGTTGAATATTTTATTCAAATTGCATTGAAATTGGAAATTTGAAATAGCTTCTTACATTTTCGCCATTCAATTTTGCAGGGGTCCATTTTCCTTTGATGCTTCGAATGGTTTGTTCCGCTTCTTTATTGAATTGAGAATTATCACCATTAGCTTTTATGTTTGAAATTGTTCCGTCTTTTTCAACGATGAAAGTAACAACAGTTTTCATCAAATCTCCGCTTCCTTCAAAATTCCCGGTATCGAAATTCCCAACGACTTTGTTTCTGAAAGCATCAATTCCTCCGTTAAATTTTGCTTCTACATCAACCGTTGTCACCGGATTATTGTCTACTATTTTCGGCGAAACAACCGCTGGAGTTTTCACCACCGGAATTTCAATTTGCGGCGGACTAACTACAGAAACCGGCGGATTATCCAAACTTGTAGTAACTCCCGGAACCGCATCTGCAATATCTTGTTTGGTCACAGGTTTTGGCTCAATCGCATTTCTGGTAGGAGTTGCTACGCGGGAATCATAGGTGTTCACTTTTGGCGGAACGATTGGTTTTACGATTTCCGGTTTCTTTTCCGGAGCTTGATCAACAGGTTTTAAAATATGTCCAGATGGAGTCGGAGCTGTAACCACTGTTTTTGTTGAAAATGAATTAATCAACAAAGGCGTTAAAGCCATCGCGGCAAACAATGCAACACCGATTAGCAAAGATTTTTGTAAAATCTCACCTTCTTGATTTCTCAATACATACGCACCATAATTTTTGTTGCGGTTTTCGAATAATATTTCATTGAAACGATTATCCTGTTCAGATTTGAATAGATTTTTCATCACCTAAAAAGTTTTAAAATTAAACATCAATTTATAAGTTCAACACCAATAACTTATAATCAATAAAAACATATCAAATAATACACCAATTGTTTAATTAATCTCAATGAATATTATTTAAATCATAGTAATATGAAAATTTAAACCTGAAATACACAAAAAAAAAGCTGCCGGAAATTACCGACAACTTTTGTATAATTGTTTAAAGAACTTTAGAACAATTCTTTTCGAATGATATTTTGGCTTCTTTCCGGGCCTACGGAAACCAAATACACATTAATTCCTAAATAATTTTCGATAAACTCGATGTATTTTTTTGCATTTGCAGGCAATTCATCGTAACTTCTTACTTTGGTAATATCTTCTGTCCAACCTTCTAGCTCTTCATAAATTGGTTCGTAGTTATAAAGTTTAGTGGTTGATGAAGTGAAATAATCGATGATTTTCCCATCTTCGGTTTTATATTGTGTTGCGATTTTCAAAGTAGGAATTCCGGAAAGCACGTCGAGTTTGGTGATCACAAGATTATTAATTCCATTGATCATCGTAGCATGCTTCAGCGAAACCAAATCGAGCCATCCGGTCCTTCTTGGTCTTCCGGTTGTCGCACCAAATTCGAATCCCGTTTGTCTTATTTTTTCGCCCAATTCATTATCAAGTTCTGTTGGGAAAGGTCCTTCGCCGACTCTTGTTGTGTATGCTTTTGCCACACCGATAAGGTTTTGAAGACTTGTTGGCGGTACTCCCGCTCCAGAACAAACTCCTCCGGTAGTAGGCGAAGACGAAGTTACATAAGGATAAGTTCCGAAATCGATATCCAACATCGCAGCTTGCGCACCTTCGAAAAGGATATTTTTTCCGTCGTGAATGGCTTGGTTTAGCTCCACCTCTGTATCGACGATTCTGTCTTTTAATTTTTGACCTAATTCAAGGAATTCATTGTAAATGTCATCAAATTCCAAAGTTGGTTTATCAAAATATTTTTCAAAAAGTGAATTTTTTATTTTAAGATTTTTCTTAATTTTTTCAGCTAAAACCTCAGGATTCAAAAGATCCACCATGCGGATTCCGACTCTGGCAATTTTGTCTTCGTAGCAAGGTCCGATTCCTTTTTTTGTAGTTCCAATATGAGTTCCGCCCGCTTCTTCTTCCCGATAGGTATCGAGAAGAATATGATAAGGCATAATCACATGAGCTCTTCGGCTGATAAAAACATGATCTGTTTTCATGCCTTTTTCTTCAATTTGCCCGATTTCTTTCAAGAAAGCTTTTGGATTCACCACTACTCCGTTTGCAATAATACATTTTCCTTTGCATTGCAAAACACCAGATGGAAGCAAATGCAAAACAAATTTCTCATCACCAACATACACGGTGTGTCCAGCATTGTCGCCGCCTTGAAAGCGTACCACATAGTCCGATTTGGCCGATAAAACATCTGTGATTTTCCCTTTGCCTTCATCTCCGTACTGAAGACCAACCACTACATAAGTTGACATATTTACTTTATTTTTAGATTTCCACAAAAATAGATTTAATAAAAGATTTGCGCAAAGGTTTAGGAAAGAAATCGCATTTTTGATTTATAAAAATGTTTAAAAATTTTAATTTAAAAAAATTATTTAAAAAAACCTTAAATTTGCATATTGTAAATAATCTATGGAATCTATTCAAATTCACGACAAAACCTTTGTTCCTTATTTAAAGGATGCAGAAATCCAAGAAATCGTAAAAGCTACCGCGCTAAAAATCTATGAAGACTACAAAGACGAAACCCCAGTATTTGTGGGCGTTTTGAATGGAGTTATCATGTTTTTTTCCGATTTACTGAAACATTATCCAGGGAAATGCGAAATCGCTTTTATCCAAATGAGTTCCTACGCAGGAACCCAATCGACAGGGATTGTTTACCAAAAAATGGAATTAACGAAAGATATCAAAGACCGACACATTATTTTGGTTGAAGATATCGTGGATACCGGAAACACTGTAGAAAGTCTTTTTCAATATTTCACCGAAACACAGCGACCAAAATCTGTAAAATTAGCTTCATTCCTATTGAAACCGGATGTTTACAAGAAAGAATTCAAATTGGATTATATCGGAAAAGAAATTCCGAATAAATTTGTTTTAGGCTACGGATTGGATTACGACGAACTTGGCAGAAACTTGAAAGATTTATACCAGCTTGAAGAAGGCCGAATCAATGAATAACTTTCTTAAAAATAGACGAGAAAATAAATCTAAATCTTCAAATACAAATCTAATAAAATGATAAACATCGTTCTCTTCGGTCCTCCAGGAAGCGGAAAAGGTACACAGGCGCAAAACCTGATTAAAAAATTCAACCTTAAGCAAATTTCTACCGGCGATTTGTTCCGTTACAACGTTAAAAACGGTACTGAACTTGGCCAATTGGCAAAATCATACATCGACAAAGGCGAACTCGTTCCCGATCAGGTAACCACAGAAATGCTGAAAGATGAAGTGAAAAAACCAACCGAAACCAACGGATTTATTTTCGACGGATATCCAAGAACAGCCAACCAAGCCGAAGCTTTAGAAACTATCGTAAAAGAAATTTTGAATGATGATATTTCGATCTGCCTTTCCCTAGTTGTAGATGATGAAATTTTGGTAGAACGATTACTGAAAAGAGGCGAAACCAGCGGAAGGACCGATGATTCCAACGAAGATATCATCCGAGCAAGAATTAAAGAATATTACGCGAAAACCGCAGAAGTTGCCGAATTATACAAAAAACAAGGCAAATATGTGGAAGTAAATGGAGTCGGAGCCGTCGATGAAATTTCCGAAAAACTCTTCGCGGAGGTAGAAAAAATAAAATAGATGAAAGCAGGGAAAGGTTTTTTTAAGAAAAATCTTTACTCAATCATCTTTCAGAACATATAAGAATTAAAAATGTCAAATTTCGTAGATTACGTAAAAATCCACTGTAAAAGTGGTCATGGCGGTGCCGGATCAGCGCATCTTCGCCGTGAAAAATATATTCCGAAAGGCGGTCCCGACGGTGGCGACGGTGGACGCGGCGGTCACGTAATTATGAAAGGAAACGCTCATGAATGGACGCTTCTTCCTCTTCGTTTTACCCGCCACATCAAAGCAGAACGAGGACACAACGGAGGGAAAAACCAGCTTACCGGCGCTTATGGGCAAGATGTTTACATAGAAGTTCCTATGGGCACTATTGCTAGAAATGAGGAAGGTGAAATCTTAGGCGAAATCTTAGAAGACGGCCAGGAAATCATCATCATGAAAGGTGGAATGGGCGGTTTAGGTAACGAACATTTCAAATCTTCTACCAACCAAACTCCACGGTACGCGCAACCTGGAATGCCTGGAGAAGAAGGTTATGTTACTTTCGAATTGAAACTTCTGGCGGATGTAGGACTTGTTGGCTTCCCGAATGCAGGAAAATCTACGCTTTTGGCGGCAGTTTCCGCAGCTAAACCGAAAATTGCTGATTACGCATTTACGACGCTTACTCCCAATTTAGGAATTGTAGATTACCGAAACTACAAATCTTTCGTAATGGCGGATATTCCCGGGATTATCGAAGGCGCTGCGGAAGGAAAAGGTCTCGGACATCGATTTTTAAGACATATTGAAAGAAACTCAATTCTTTTGTTCCTGATTCCGGCTGATGCGGAAGATTATTTCCAGGAATTTAAAATTTTGGAAAACGAATTAAAAGAATTTAATCCTGAACTTTTAGATAAAGATTTCATCATTTCCATTTCAAAAGCTGATATGTTGGATGAAGAACTGAAAGCTGAAATCTCCAAGAAATTCCCAGAAAATAAGCAGCCAATTTTCTTCTCTGCGGTTACACAGGAAGGATTGATGGAACTGAAGGATGAAATCTGGAAAAAGCTTCATGGTTAGTTATATTAAAAGATAAAAATAGATTTGAAAGATTTCAAGTCTATTTTTTTTTGGTATAAAAATTGACTTTTACGTAACAAATCAAATTTATGAAATATTTACTCATCTTATTATCAATTACATTGCTGATGTCTTGTGCAACTACCACCAAATCTCAATATTCTAAAATCGAATACGAAGCAGGAGCTTGTTTTGGTTTTTGCCCGATTTTTAAAATTACCATCAATCCCGACAGAACTGCGGTGATAGAAGCAGAGCGATTTACCTTTACCGAAGGCAGAACTAAAGATGATATGTCTGGGGAAAAAGAAGGAACTTTCAGAACAACCATTAAAGAAACTGATTACCAATTACTTTTGTCAAAATTAGATTCTTTGGATTTAAAAAATTTAAAGGATTATTACGGAAACAAAAACGTTACCGATTTACCAACTTCTCATTTGAAAATCACCTTCGCTGATGGAACACAAAAACACATAGAAGATTATGGAAAAGGCGGAACCGAAAAACTAGATGAAGTATATCAACTCATTGAAGATTTAAGAAAATCACAGGATTGGACTAAAGTAAATTAATCGTCACAAAAAAACAGTAAGCTAGTGCTAAATTAATTTACACTATCTTTGCAACACAAAATTCCTTCTTCGCGGAAGGATTTTTTATGAACGATGTCATTCTTAATGAAATTCGCCACCTGCGAAATCCGAAATTTTTCGAAATTTTCAACTTCATTTCTTCGTTACATTACTTAAAGAATGACGCAGTTCATTTTATTATAATTAAAAATTTTTCATTTGAAATTTACCGACTTAAAACTCATCGATCCTATCGCTAAAGCGTTACAGGAAGAAGGTTACACCCAACCAACCCCAATTCAGGAACAAGCCATTCCAAGTATTCTAGAAGGCAAAGACCTCCTCGGAACCGCACAAACAGGAACCGGAAAAACAGCAGCTTTTGCGATTCCGATTCTGCAGAATTTAACTCAGAAAAACATCCGAAATAACCAAATCAAAGCTTTGATTCTGACTCCAACCAGAGAGTTGGCCATTCAAATCGAAGAAAGTTTCAACGCTTACGGAAGACATTTGAAGATGAGAAATCTTGTCGTTTTCGGTGGCGTAAAACAAGGCGCACAGGAAGCCGCTCTTAAAAAAGGAGTGGATATTTTGGTAGCAACACCGGGAAGACTTTTAGATTTTATTGCTCAAGGAATCATCTCTTTGAAAAATCTTGAAATCTTCGTTTTAGACGAAGCCGACCGAATGCTCGACATGGGTTTTGTACACGATGTGAAAAGAATTGTGAAACTTTTACCCCAAAAAAGACAGACTTTGTTTTTTTCGGCAACTTTCCCGGATGAGATTAAAACATTGGCAAATTCCATGCTTAGTAATCCTGTGAAAGTATCAGTAGCACCGGTTTCCGCAACTGCAGATACTATTCAGCAGAAAGTTTATTTTGTTGAAAAAGACAACAAACTGGATTTGCTTACCCATATTCTTCAGCAAGATATTTCCGATTCGGTTTTGGTATTTTCAAGAACCAAACACGGCGCTGATAAAATCGCTAGGAAATTGCAATCTCACAAGATTTCTGCAGAAGCCATCCACGGAAATAAATCGCAAAACCAAAGACAAAACGCACTCACCAATTTCAAATCTGGAAAAACGAGAATTTTGGTTGCTACCGATATCGCAGCAAGAGGAATTGATATTGATGAACTGAAATATGTCGTAAATTTCGAGCTTTCTGATGTATCCGAAACCTATGTTCACCGAATCGGAAGAACCGGAAGAGCCGGCGCAGAAGGAAAATCGATCTCGTTTGTGGATGGATTAGATTTGGTAAATCTAAAAAATACAGAGAAACTTATTGGCAAGAAAATCCCTGTAGAAACCGATCATCCGTTTCATACCGACAATCTGGTTCCGCAGAAAAGAGATTCGAACAACAAACCATTTTCTCCGCGACCAAAACCACAAAGCAAAGAAAATATCGGTTACAAAAAACCGAAAAACAAAAGTAATTTTTCGCGAAATAAATAAAGTGAAAAACTAAAATAAGCTGCGAATTAAAGGAAAAAACCTTCTTTAATTCGCGGCATTTTTATGTTTAAATTTTAAAGATTTGCAGTGCATTTTCTGTGGTAATTCTGTCGATTTCAGAGAAGTCTTTTCCGTAAATATCGACCAATTTTCCTACAACCAAATCGAGATACGCACTTTCGTTTCTTTTCCCCCGATGTGGAACTGGCGCAAGATACGGTGAATCTGTTTCTAACACAATTTTTTCCAGAGGAATTTCATTTAAAAACTGATCAATTTTCCCGTTTTTGAAGGTGACTACTCCACCAATTCCTAGAATAAAATTCAAATCGATGGCGTGTTTCGCTTGCTCCAGATTTCCCGAGAAACAGTGGAAAATCCCTCGTAATTTCGGATGTTTTTTTCTTTCTAAAACTTCAAAAGTCTCGTTGAAACTTTCTCTTGTGTGAATTACAATTGGCAAATCTCTTTCGATTGCCCAATCAATTTGTTGCTCGAAAGCCTTAATTTGGATATCTAAAGTAGTTTTGTCCCAATATAAATCGATTCCTATTTCTCCAATCGCTGGAAAATGCCTTTGATCGAGGTAATTTTCAATAACTTTCAATTCGTATTCCCAAGATTCAGGTTTTACATAACACGGATGAAGTCCCATCATGGAGTAAATTTGGTTAGGAAATTCGCTTTCCAAAGCCAACATTTTTTCATGAGTTTCAGAATCGATTGCCGGAAGAAAAAACTTAGAAACTCCTTTATTCAAAGCTCTTCCGATGGTTTCTTTTCGGTCTTGATCAAATTCTTCGGAGTATAAATGGGTGTGGGTATCGATCATTTTGTTTATATTTCATATTCGCAGCCCGACTTGAACGGAGCTCTTTTTGTGCAGCGAAGCGGAACAAAAAAGCGGGAGTGGAAGGCGGAAAAAGCTGCCCAAATAATTTAAAATATTTTATGTTTTACTTTAGCTTGCTGAATGGCGATTTTTTCCTTAATATTTTCTAAAAACTCCTGATGTTTCGGGCTTTTTTCATCGGAAGTTTTGTGCGCTAATGCTTTCGCAATTTTGAAATTTTCTTCTACAAATTCTTTTGTTGTTTCGGAAAAATAGGCGTTACCGAATTTCTCCCAAATGTATTGCACCGCTTGTTTGTTAGGATGAATCAAATCCTCTTTATAGAATCGGTAATCGCGCAAATCGTCCATTAAAATTTCATAAATCGGCAGATAATGGCAATTTTCAAACTGTGGCAAAATCTCGTGAATGGCGGTGATGAGTTTGGATTTGCTCCAATTGTTTTCCACCATTCCGTCTTTGGTATGACGAACCGGTGAAACGGTGAATAAAATCTGTACATCGTCTTTGCAAATATCCTTCAAAGTAGTCACAGTTTCATAAATAGAATCGGTGATTTCCAGATGGGTTAACATCCGTTTTTGAAAGAATTTTCCCGGAATTTTATGGCAATTTGCAACCAATTTTTTCTTTGGCAAAAATTCATAAATAAATGAAGTTCCGTAAGTTATAATGACCCAATTGGTTTCCTGTAGAAAACGGTTTCCCAATTCGATATGGTGATTGATTTTCTCTAAAATCTGATGCACAAACCTGGAATTGAAGCTGCTGTGATGATCCAGAGAAATCAGTTCATCATTGTATTTGATCAAATCCTCTTCGGTATAAAATTCAGCATCGTGAAGTTTTTTCAATGCTTGATTAATGGAAAACGGATTAAAAACGGTTCCAAAAGGATTGTTGAGAACTTGCATTTGAGCAGTTTCCAGCAGATCGGACATTTCGGTGGCGAAACAAGATCCTATGGAAAAAATTCTGTCTTGGGTTTCTATTTTTTTGGGGAAAGCAGGAATTTCTACTTCAGTGCGGAATTTCATTTTTTCAATTTGAAAGTTTGAGAATTTACGATTCTCTTCTTAAAAGATAATTGGCCAACTCGATAAACGGCTTCTTTTTCTCATCCGGAACGTCAATTTTATTCAAATAATCCTGAGCAATTTCGTTGTATTTTTGGATGAGAAGCAGTGTTTTTTCATCAACTTTGGTACGGCGGAAAATCTTTTCTACGCTGTAGATTTTATCTACATTATCGGTTTTTTTGGAGTACCAATATTCCAATTCTTTTCGTTCTTCCTCGGTTGCATTTTCTTTTGCGAGAAGATAAAGAACGGTTTTTTTGTTTTCGTAAATATCGCCTGCATGTTTTTTACCAAATTGCTCCTGATTTCCGAATACATCTAAATAATCATCCATAATTTGAAAAGCAATTCCTACGTTTTTACCAAAATTAAAAATCGCTTTTGCATCTTTGAAATCTGCGCCGGCAATTAACGCTCCAATTTCAAAAGAAGATGCACTTAAAACTCCTGTTTTATAGGTAATCATTCGGATATAATCGTTGAAAGTTACGTTTGGTAAAGTCTCAAAATTAATATCATATTGTTGTCCTTCGCACAGCAACAGTCCGGTATGAGTAAAAACACGGATACAAGCTTTGAACAGTTCCGGTTCCAGATCTTCAAAAAACTTATAAGCTTTTAATAAAAGCGCATCACCGGAAAGGATTCCTGTATTAATACCGTGCAAGGTATGAATGGTTGGTTGGTTTCTTCGAAGTGGCGCCTCATCCATAATATCATCATGAATCAGCGTGAAGTTGTGGAAAAACTCAATCGCTAAAGCCGGTTTTATAGCTTTTTGAAGATCTCCACCAAACAGATCATTGGCCATAAGAACCATAATCGGGCGAAGTCTTTTACCACCGTGCGAAATTATATAATTCATAGGTTCATAGAGTTCTGTAGGTTTGTCTTTAAAGACATATTTTTCCACAGCCTTGGCTACGATTTCCTGATATTTATCTAAAAATTGCATAAAAATGATGTTTTTACAAATTTACAATTTTAAAAACTTTTTGTTTCTACATAGTTGATAAAAAAAACCCACTTCTTAAAAAAAGTGGCTTTAAATATTTTAAGGTTTAAAAAACTTTATCGGACAGCAACAATGAGTAAGTAAGTAATACCCGCAACAATCGCGGAGATTGGAATAGTTAATATCCATGCCCAAAGCAAGCTTACGGTAATTCCCCAACGCACTGCTGAGATCCGTTTCGTTAATCCTACCCCGATAATCGCACCGGTGATGGTATGTGTGGTAGAAACCGGAATCCCGAAATGTTCGGTTAAGAAAAGAGTGACAGCACCCGCTGTTTCCGCTGCAACACCTTCAAGTGGAGTAACTTTGGTGATTCTAGTTCCCATTGTTTTCACAATTTTCCAGCCGCCACTCATGGTTCCGAGGGCAATCATAAGGAACGAGGTGATGGGCACCCAATAGTAATGCTCTACGAAATAAGTAAACTGATGCGATCCATCCATGGCTAGGTAAACAGGATCCTGCAGCATTTGAACATGATAATAAATCACGGCTGCACCGATAATTCCCATTACTTTTTGCGCATCATTGGTTCCGTGTCCCAAACTGAACAATGCGGAGGAAACCAACTGCAATTTTTTGAAAATATTATCCGCTTTTCGGGGATTTGTTTTTTTGGCAATATTTACAATAATCAAAGTGATGATAATAGAAATAATAGATCCAATAATTGGAGCGAGGAAGATGAAAAGGATAATTGGAATAACTTTATCATATTTCACCACATTTTGGCTAAATAACTGCTTAAAGGCAAGCGATGCGGTATCAAAAAAAGAAAGATCCGGCTGAGCCAAAGCTACTGCATTATAATCTGAAACTAAAGCATACATCAATGCTGCACCCAAAAATCCACCAATTAATGTATGGGAAGAAGAGGAAGGAATCCCGAACCACCAGGTTAGTAGATTCCATGCGATAGCAGCAATTAATCCGGCTAAAATGACATCAAGGTTTATAAAATTTTCATTAACAGATTTGGCAATAGTGTTTCCGATCTTAAATTCGCCGATGATGTACATCGCCACAAAGAAAGCCGCAAAATTCCACACTGCTGCCCATAATACTGCTTGAAAAGGCGTTAAAACTTTAGTGGAAACAATGGTCGCAATGGAATTGGCTGCATCATGGAATCCGTTGATATAATCAAAAATTAATGCTAAAACGATGATTACAATTAATAATATTGGTAAATCCATTCTTTATTTTTAATGTTAAAGGATCTGGTTACGCATATTTAATCACGATACTGTCCATGGTGTTTGCTACATCTTCAGCCTTATCGGTTACGATTTCAAGATATTCCAGAACGGATTTTATTTTGATCACGTTAATCGCATCGTTCGTTTCAAAAAGCTTTACGATTGCCTGGCTTAAAACATCATCAGCAATATTTTCGTAAGAATTGATTTTGATACAAGATTCTTTAACACCTTTCGGATTCTTAAAATCTTTAAGGTTATTCATCGCTGTTTGAATTTCCACGCAAGACTTATAAATCAACAATGAAAACTCTGTGTATGCAGGATCTAGAGGGGTTTTGTATAAATAAATATATTTTGCAGAAGCATACATATAATCCGCGATATCGTCCAACCCGCTTGCTAAATAGTTGATGTCTTCACGATCAAAAGGAGTGATAAAATTTTCTCCTAACTGAACAAAAATCTCATGAGTGAGATCGTCCAATTTATGCTCGTAATCGCTCATATTTTTTAGCATCGTATCATCATTGATGTCAAAATCCATCAATCCTTCATGAAACTCTTTGGACATTTGGGTAAGCGTTGCAGCTACTTTTTCGAAGAGTACAAAAAACACTTTGTCTTTTGGTTGGAATGCTTTAAAGATATTTCCGATTCCCATTGTTTATCATTTAAAATTAGTGGTGCAAATTTCCGAAAAAGCGTTTTAACTGCACGATTTTAATATTAAGTTTTATTAACATTAATGATTTTCTTTCCACAAATTACAAAAAAAGCAGCTCTGTTTTCGTACAGAACTGCTTAGTTTATCAATTTCAGCTTAAATTAGTTCGCCACTTCGGCTCTCATTTCTTTCCCTTTGAATTTCTGGGTTTGCAAACCTTTCAAAACTTCATCCTTAAAAGATTTTTCTACTTCAAAAAATGAGAACTTTTCAAGAATTTCGATGTCTCCGATATCTGGTCTTTTCTTAGATTTCGCGGTGGATTTGTTGATAATTTCCAACATATCCATCTTTTTCAATTGGTCTTTTTTACCAAGATTAAAGAAAAATCTCACCATATCGCCATTGTTTTTTCTTGGCTTTCTGTCGCGGTCTCTTCCACCATCTCGGTAGTTATCTCTTCGATCGCCTCTGTCTCTTCCACGATCTCTGTCTCTTCCTCTGTCACGATCTCTTCCACCTCTTTCGCCGCGGTCGTCACTATTGAATTTTTGATCTGCCAAATCGTTCTTGTCTTTGTAGAACATGGCTAAGTCTCTCAATTGCAATTGCAATAATTTGTGAACCAATTCTTCTTTAGAAAATTCCGATAAATCTGGGATTAAAGCATCATCAAAAGTAAAAAACTCCTCATGTTCCGTGAATAATTTCTCGAAAACACCACCTACCTGAGCTTTGATAATCGCTTCTCCGGTTGGAATTTTTTTCTCAACGATATCAATTTTTGTAGAAGATTTTATCTGCTTTAATTTTCTGGATTCTTCAGGTTTAATCAAAGCCATTGATATTCCGTCCTTCCCTGCTCTACCCGTTCTACCACTTCTGTGAACGAAAACTTCCGGATCATCCGGCAAAGAATAATGAATAACATGAGTCAATGAATTCACATCCAAACCTCTTGCTGCCACATCAGTCGCCACTAAAATATCAATATTTTTGAGGCGGAATTTTTTCATTACCGTATCTCTCTGCGCCTGAGACAAATCGCCGTGAAGCGCATCTGCAGCGTATCCATTTTGCATCAAAAAGTCTGCTACTTCCTGAGTCTCCATACGGGTACGGCAGAAAATAATCGAATATTGATTCGGATTAGCGTCAATCAATCTTTTCAAAGCTTCTTTTTTATGACGGTAACCTACCACATAATATTCATGCTTGATGTTTTTCTTCACCTCATTGATCGATCCTACGGAAATACGGTGAGGAGAAGTTAAATAATTCTTGGAAATTCTTTCCACCTCTTTATTCATCGTTGCTGAGAATAAATAAGTTTGTTTCGTTTCCGGAGTTTCTTTCAAAATAGTTTCCAAATCATCTTTGAAACCCATTGAAAGCATTTCATCAGCTTCATCTAAAACCAGCCACTGAATTTCCGAGAAATCCAATGCTTTTCTGTTAATTAAATCAATCACACGACCCGGAGTTCCCACAATAATTTGTGGTTTTTCACGAAGCGATCGGATTTGATCCATAATACTGCTACCACCATAAACCGCTGTAGTTTTGATGTTTGGCAAATATTTGGAATAATTTTTAATGTCTTTCGTAATCTGAAGACACAGCTCTCTTGTCGGACAAAGCACCAAAAATTGGATTTTGCGACTACCCTCGTCAATCATATCCAAAATCGGAAGCGAAAATGCTGCTGTTTTGCCCGTCCCTGTCTGCGCTAGTGCGATCATGTCGCGTATATCTGTAGAGATAAAAGGAATGGTCTGTTTTTGGATTTCTGTTGGGCTTGTAAACCCTAATTCACCAACTGCCTTTAGAATTTCTGGACTTAGGCTGGTTTCTGTAAATAAATTCATTAAGTATATTAAATATTTTGCAAATATACGTTTTTTTGAATTGATAAAAATTACATTGTTTTATTAAATTTATCTTAAAGAATACAATAATTACCGTACAACTCCAATTTTTCAGTAAATTTGGACTTAAATCTAAGCAATATGTCCTCTAAAATAGAAGCTTCAACACTCCATTTTCTTAAAAATCTTTCAAAAAACAATAATCGCGAATGGTTTACAGAAAATAAAGACCAATATATCGCAGCTCATCAAAATGTCTTGAATATGGTAGAAAATTTAATTGAAAAAATTGGAGCTTTTGATGAAGAAATCATGAAAATTGATGCCAAGAAATCGCTCTATCGCATTTATCGTGATGTGCGTTTTTCTAAAGATAAATCGCCCTACAAAACCAACTTCGGCGCGGGTTTGGGAATGGGAAAAGGCAATAAAATTTCCGGATATTACTTGCATATCGAACCCGGAAAATCTTTTCTCGCCGGAGGAGTTTACCAGCCGGAACCTTCTGTTTTAAAAGAAATCCGCAAAGAAATTTCGATGAACGCCAAAGAATTTCAAGAAATTCTACAACAAGACGATTTCCGTAACAATTTCCGCGGATTGAGCGTGGAAGGCAAGTTGCAAAGAGTTCCCAATGGTTTCGACAAAGACGATCCTATGGCAGAATTCTTAAAATTAAAAAACTTAATTGTCGTTCATCCGATTTCTGATGACGCTTTGATGCAGGAAAATGCCACGAAAAACATGGCCAAGATTTTCCAATCAATGAAACCACTCAATGATTTTCTGAGTGCGCCGTTTTTGTAATATTTAACGTAAAAATCCTTTAATTTTTTAAAGAATTTAATGTTTTCTGAAGTTCCGGATCTTTTGGATTGATGGAATAGTAATTAGCAATCGTCCCTTTTTGATCGATTACCATAAATCTCGGAACCCAATTCAGGTCGATATAATTGTTGAAATTATTTTTCCAACCTTCATCAAACCAGTAATTTTCCTGATCGACAATATTATACTTTTCTAGTCCTTTTTTCCACTGTTCATGGGATCTGTCGAGTGAAAAATACACAAATTCTATTTCAGGATTATTTTCTTTCAACTCCTTTGTAGAAGGCAACGCAAGAATACAATCACGACACCAACTTGCCCAAAAATCAACGATGAGAACTTTACCTTTATGTTGTTCCAAAACATCATTAATGCTCACTTTCTTCCCGGAAGCGGTGACGATTTTCTGAGCCAGTGCTTCTTTCGAAAACTCGGTTTTTAAAACATCTGGAACTTTTTGCGAAAATGCATTGAACCCGAATAATATTAAACCTAAAAATAGTAACTTTTTCATATTAATTTTTTTCAAACAAAACTACTGAAAACTCAGTATTAATAATTGCTTTTCCATTTTCAACTTTCGTCATTTGCCCGGAATAAGCGTCTCGTAATTTTGTTCCATTTTCAAAAATCCCTACAACCGAAATTTCTTGGGTTCCGGAATTTAAGTCTAAACCTATTAAAACTTTATCATCATTATAAGTCCTTGTAAACCAATACGGATTTGATGAAATCATTTGATGAACTCCCGCTCCAACCGCGGGATGATTTGCACGGAATTTTCCTAATTTTTGGTAATGTTGCAATAATTTTTGACTTTCAGTATTATTTTGAAGATCAGTCCAATTCATATTGCTGCGAAGCGTTGCATCGCCTGTTGCGCCTTCAATCGTTAAATCGCGCGCAGATTCGTCACCGTAATAAACTTGTGAAATTCCCGGCGCGAGCAAAAGTTTGGTTCCAGCCTCAAAAGTTCTTTTTCTTTCTTTATCGAAAGGCGTGCCGTCGTCGTGAGAAGTAAGATAATTCATCACGGTTTTTCCATTCAAATCTGAATGAAGCAACTTGGAATAATTGGAAAACAGCTCCTCATAAGATTTATTGGCGTCACCTTTAAAATCGAAGTTAATCAAAGATTTAAAACCATTTTGATAGTAATTCACTTTTTTATCTCCGAAATCGTAATTCTGTTTTTGAGAAATACCGTATCCGTAGACCTCTCCCACCGTGAAAAACAAATTATTATCGAGTACTTTCGATGGATTTTTTCTTTTGTAAATATCAAAAGCTTCCTGGCAAATTTTCTGGAAATCTTTCCACACATCTTCGTTCGTATGCTTCACAGTATCAACACGATAACCATCAATTCCAAATTCTTCAACATAATCAGCAAGCCATTTCATGATGTAATATTTCGGCGCTTTCGGATAACCGGTTCTTGCGAAAAAATCATTCAAAGATTTCATTTCCGCCTCATATTTACCTTCTTTCTTCCATTTTTCTATCAACATTTCAGGAAGCTCAGCGGGAAGATTAGATTCTGTTAAAACATCCGGAAGATTAGCAACCAACGTACATGCAGTAGTGTTTTGATAATTGTTATATTGGCACTGCGGCGAAGTGCGAACCCATGAATTGGGATAAACAGGATCAATAGCCGTAACCGGTCCGGTATGATTCACCACCGCATCCAAAACTACCCGAATTCCTTTTGCATGAGCTTTTTCAACCAATTCCTTCAGTTCTTCTTTTGTTCCGAAATTCGGGTCGAGATTCGTCCAATCTTTCGCCCAATAACCGTGAAAAGCATAAGTTTTGCCGGTACCTTCGTCGGTTGCGCCGTGGATTTGCTCCACAATCGGAGTCATCCAAATCGCATTGATTCCCAAATCGGTAAAATAGTTGTCATCAATTTTCTGAATAATCCCTCTTAAATCTCCACCTTCAAAGCCACGCAAGACAGCTGCTTTTTCTTTTCGTTCAAAATTTACGTCATTTGAAGCATCACCATTTTTGAAACGATCAGTCAACAAAAAATACATATTCGCACCTTCCCAAGTAAAATTTTGTTTTGGAGAATGATTAACAGAACCGCAAGAAATAAGCGCAGAAAAACCTGCGAGGATAAAGAATTTTTTCATAAAAATTATTTGATTGTTAAAGATAAGGATTACTACGCTTTATGAAAACCTATTTCATCTTACGTTAAGGTTTTAACATTTATTTAACATATTTTTCTATCTTTGTTTCCCTCAAAGGAAAAAAGTATGTCTTTATACCAAAGAATTGCCGAAAATTTACAATTTGTTGCTCCCCAATTTTACAAGAAAAGATATTTTAAAAATTTAAAAAATATCACCCGGGAAAATTTTTCGGAGAGAAATATCGAACCGGAATTACTATGGATAAAGGAATATTTAAAGTCTGATGCTGTTTTTTTGGACATCGGAGCCAATTCCGGAAGTTTTGTTTTTCAACTTGAAAATAAATTGTCGCCTAAAAACATTTACGCATTTGAACCCAACAAAAATCTATTTTCCCGGTTAAAGCGGATTTTCCCAAAGACCAATATTTTTCCTTTAGCTCTTTCCGATAAAAATGAAATCGCAACATTTAAAGTCCCCATTATTAAAGGAAAAAAATATAATACCCGCGGAACTTTACAATTGGATTACCGAGAAATCGATGAAACCAAACATATCTTGCAACAAGTAAAAGTAATGAAACTGGACGATTGGGCTGATCAGGAAAATTTAGAAAAAATTGATTTCATTAAAATTGATGTTGAAGGCAATGAAATGCAAACTTTGCACGGTGCAAAAACCGTGATCGAAAAATTTCAACCAGCAATGATGGTCGAAATGGAACAAAGGCACCATTCCCAACCGCTTCATCAACTGATTTCCGAAATTGAAAATTGGGGCTATGAAACATTTTTCCTAGACCGAAAAACATTTGATTTAGAAAAACTCGATGAAAAAATGATTTCCGAAAATACTGACGGCAAAGTTGGGACGAAACAAGCGTATAACAACAACATGATTTTCATCCCTAAATCCCATAAAACCGAAAAAATATGAGTGTAGTTGCGCGACAGGGTTTTAAATATTCCGTGATTGGATATCTCGGATTTTTGCTCGGAACTTTTTCGGCAATTTTCGTGTTCCCTCACGATATGGAATTCTACGGAAAACTTCGCTATGTACTTCCTACAGCCGAAATGCTGCTTCCGGTAGTCGTTTTCGGATTATCTTTTTCGAATGTTAAATTTTTCAACCAAACGCAACAAGACGGAAAACATCAGAATTTCCTATCGCTTTCTTTATTGGGAATTTTGCTGAATTTCATCATTTTTCTTATCGGTTATTTCGCCGTGAATCTTCTTTTTCCAAAACTTCAGGAAACCGAGATGTGGCAAATGAAACGCCTAATTTTACCGCTGATTCTCGTGCTTGCTTTCAGTGCAGTTTTCAACAAATATCTTTCAAATTTCAAGAGGATCGTCGTTCCAAATATTTTTGAAAATTTATTACCGAAAATTGCCAATTTAGGAGCGTTTTGTCTTTTCTTTTTTATTGGTTTTCCTGAAAAAGCAGCATATCTTTTCTTTATCGGAATGTTTATTTTAGGGCTTTTCGGTTATATTTATTACACCAATCGACTCGAAAAGCTGAAACCTGATTTTTCCACCGAGTATATTAAAAAAGACAACCTTTGGAAAGAAGTGCTGAACTATAGTTTCTACGGATTTTTGGGAAATATCGGGAATTTCATCGCGGTGAGAATCGACAGTGTGATGATCGGTGAATTCCTCGGCTTCGAACCAAACGGAGTGTACAACACGCTCTACTCTATCATTTCGCTAATCACGGTTCCAGCAATGGGATTGTACAGCATTTCCGCGCCGATTATCAATAAACACCTCGCTGAAAATGATTACGAAGAACTCGATCGTTTGCACAAAAAATCTTCTCTCATTTTATTTTTCCTCGGTTTGGTTTTGCTTTCATGCGTGTTGGTCGGTTTTCCGTATTTGACACATTTCATCAAGAACGGCGAGCTTTTGCGACAATCGGAACCTGTAATTTGGGTACTCGGTTTTGCAATGCTTTTCGATTTGGCGACTGGATTTAACGGACATATTATTTCACTCTCGAAATATTACCGTTTTAATATCGTAGTGATGCTTTTTTTGGCGGTGACAACGGTTTTGCTGAATATTTATTTCCTTAAAAACACCAATCTTGAACTTTTTGGCGTAGCGATTGCGACTTCAATTTCTTTAACGCTTTTCAACATTGCCAAAATTACTTTCAATTACATCAAATTTGGAGTTTTCCCATTGACGATCGAAATGATTTATGCCCTAATCATCGGAACTTTGGGAATTACGGTAGCGATTATTCTGCCCGATTTCAAAAGCAGTTTTGTGAATTTAATTTACAAACCTTCCATTCTTTTGATATTGTTTTTTATCGGGAATTATTTCTTGAAAATTTTCCCTCTGGAAGATTATGTCAACAGAAAATTCTTAGGAAGTATTTTTAAGTTTTAGAGAAGCGTCAGAAGTTTTTGTTCTAAATTTTTCCGCACTTTTTCACGAGCAAAATTTTCTTCAAAATCATAATTCATTAATTTTTGATCATTGAAAATCTGTTCTTCTAAATCCTTGCTTTCAGGAATAATAAATGGATGAGAATTCGGATAATTTTCCGGAAAAATCGCCAGTTTCCCATATTTGATGGCATCACCAATATTTCCGCTCATTTTCGTTTTGCCGTAAAATTCTTTTTGGCTGAAAAATTCCGTCTCACTTTGAATCGGACACCATAGAATATCGGCTTTTTGCATCCAATCATCGAAAATTTGTAGGGGAACTTTCTCCGTAAAATATTGAATAGAAATATTTTCTGGTTTAGTTTTCTCAAATTCCTTAAGCCAAGAAAGTTCCTTTCCATCGGCTTTTCCCAGAAAAATAAACCGACAAGGTGTGTTCCTTTTAAAAGTTTTAATTTTTTCTAAAAGATGAAGATAGTCACGCCGCGCCTGAGAAACGGTTCCCGGAATTACAATGGTTTGGATTGATTTTCTGTTTGCGGAATAATCATTATTAAAGAAAACAGGAAGAAATTTCAAAGTAAAATCCGAATTTTTCTGAACTAAACTTTCATCCAAAACCAAAAGATTTCTAGCTTTTTTATAAACTTCAGTCGCTGAAAGCAAACCTTCTTTCAATAAAAGTTTCAAACGGTATTTAATATCATTTTTAAAAATATTCTTAAAAAGTTGAAAACTCGAAATTGTTGTAAAATTCAGATTATGAATAATGACAGAAGTATTAAATTTTCGGGAAATTTGATTGAATACATTAAAATATCGGTGAACAGTTCCGATAATAATAAGTTGATAATTCTTAGTTGACAGTTGATGGAAAAGCTGTGCTGGATTTGCTTTTTTTATATTTTCAGTTTCATTTAAACCTAAAGTTTTGAGGATTTTTTCACTGAAATAATAATCCACAGAAAACTCTCGGGAATCATTCATTAATTCCATAAAATTTGCAGCTATTTCTGCATGCGTATCGAGTTCGATGTAGGCGATTTTTTTCAAAATTAATGCACTTTTTTGCCTGAACTATAAGTTTCCAAAACCTTGGTTTCTAAGATTTTATTTTCATCAATACTCATCAAATCCTGATTCAGAACCACAAAATCCGCAGATTTCCCCTCTTCCAAACTCCCCAATTCTTTTTCTTGAAAAGCCGCTTTCGCCGCCCAAATCGTCATTCCTCGCAATGCCTGTTCTCTGGTTAAAGCATTTTCTTTCTGAAAACCATTCGCCGGAAAATTTTTAGCATCTTTTCTGGCAACTGCCGCAAAAAATGTTTTTATCGGATTGATTTCCTCTACAGGAAAATCGGTTCCCAGAGGAAGCCAGCCATTTTGATTCAGCAAATCTTGGTAGGCATAAGAATATTTCAAACGATCTCTTCCCAATCTTTCTTCCGCCCAATACATATCCGAAGTCGCATGAGTAGGTTGAACTGAAGGTATAATGGAATATTTACCGAACAAGTCAAAGTCATTTTTATCGACAATTTGGGCATGTTCGATGCGCCATCTTCGGTCATTTTTAATGCCTAAAACATCTCCATAAATTTTAAGAATCGTCCGGTTAGCGGAATCTCCAATGGCGTGGGTACACATCTGAAGATCGCTGTTTTTAAGTTTTTTAGCTAAAGTTTCAAAATGTTGTTGATCGCTCAACAAAAAACCTTTCCAATCTTTTTTATCAGAATAATCGTGGAGCAGACACGCGCCCCGGCTTCCCAAAGCTCCGTCCGAATAAACTTTATATCCGCCAAAAGTAATATTTCCTTTGGTGAATCTTCCTTTTTTAATCCATTCGTTGTAGGTGGTGGGTTCATCTGAAAGCAAAGCAAAAATTTTCATCTGAAGTTTGTCCTGCCTCTGCATTTCTTCCAGAAGCGAGAATGTATGCGTTGAAATTCCACAATCATGAAGCGATGTGAGTCCATAAGAAAAACAGGTTTTCTGCAAATCTTGAAAATATCTAATGGCCATTTCATCACTGATTTCAGGAATAAATTTTTCCACCAAAAGCATCGCATTATCGACGAGAATTCCGGTGAGTTTACCGTTTTTCACTTCTATCTCGCCACCATTTATTTTAGAATTCACTGTAATTCCGGCTATATCAAGTGCTTTTTGGTTAGCAATCGCTGCATGTCCGTCCACTCTTTTCAAATATACCGGACGATTCGGGAACAATTCATCGAGTTTTGCTTTGTTCGGAAACTCTTTTACCGGCCAATCATTTTGATCCCAACTTCTTCCGTACAACCATTCCATAGGCGCATTTTGGGAATAAACGGTCAGTTTTTCAATGATCTCTTCCCAAGATTTTGTACCCCACAATTCGCATTTCCATTGATCGGTTGCATAACCTGTGAAATGGCAATGCGCATCGATAAATCCAGGAAAAACTGGTTTTCCGTCAAGATTCTGAATATTTTCAGATTTATACTTCTTCAGAATATCTTTGCTTTTTCCTACTGCAAGAATTTTTCCATTGGAAACCGCCATCGATTCCACTACATCGAAATTCTGGTTCACTGTATAAATTTTCGCGTTCGTAATGATAAGATCGGCGTTTTTTTGCGCGGATAACATCCCGTAAAAAAATAAAAGAATTGCAATTATACTTTTCATGATTCGACTGTTTTTACTTGGTAATTAACCACATAGATTTATAGGTTTATTCGTTTTGTAAACCACTGAAATATTCGTTAACAAAGGTCTTTTGACCTTCTCTAAAAATATTAGAAGAATTAAAATTAATTAGAATGCCCTTCGGACATTTTAATAGTTTCATATAGGTCAAAAGTTGTGCTTCGTGGATCGGAATTAATTCGTGCACACTTTTTAGCTCTACTACAATACTATTTTCGACGAATAAATCGCAACGAAAATCAACATTAAGTAATTTCTTCTTATAGATCACCGGGAGTTTTAGCTCTGATAGAAAATTTATTTTCCTATGTCTTAACTCTTCTTTTAAACACTCGTGATATACGCTTTCTAAGAGACCTCTGCCCATCGTTTTATGGACCTCAATAGCACTTCCAATGATCTCGTATGTCAAATTATCCAAATATTTTTTTGTGACCATAATGAAACTATGTGGTTAAAAATTTTTTTTAAATATCTGACTCCACCGTAAATTCCGGATGTATCGAATTTCTTCTTTCGAAAGAGAACTTGGGTGATTTTGTTTTAAAAAAGATTTTAAAGTGATGAAAAACTCAGAAAAAGATTGATTTTTCAAGGAAGATTTTCCAGAAGAAATCAGCATTACAGGAAAACTTAAACCGATATTATAAAAATATTCTCCTAATTTTTCGGCCTTTTGATTTTTGTATTTATAAGCAGTCGGACGAAGATGTTTCACCCATAAATCTTTGATGGTGATCACTTCCCAACCGTGTTTTTTTGCCAGCATCACGTCGATATTATCCCAGCCGAGAACAGGCCGCAAACCGTTCATCTCCTGAAAACATTCTTTCCGGTAAGATTTGATTGGGCCGCGTACGTGATTTTTCGATGAAATATTTTCGAAAACCCATTGTCCTTTTTCATCAGAAAAATTAAAAGCAAAATTTTTCTCAAAAACATTTTTTTTGATTTTAACAATTCCCGAAACCATGCCGGCTTTTGGGTTCTTTTCGTAAACGTCGTGAATTTTTTTCAGATAATTTACAGGAAAAATAATATCGGCATCGAATTTACAGATGATATCAAAATCTTTAAGATCAACCATTTCCAGGCCTTTGTTAAAAGTGCGTACGACTTTTGCGCCGGGTTGATGTTCCGATTTCTCTAAATTTTTTATTTCAAAATCTGGATGAGCTGCTGCGAATTCATTCACAATAGCTTGAGTTTGGTCCGTCGAGCCATCATTTACCACCACTATTTTATAATCCCTGAAAGTCTGATTTTTCAGAGACTCGAGACAGAAAAGAATATTCTTTTCCTCGTTGTGAGTGGGGATGATGATCAGGAATTTCATTCTAAAGGAGTACGTCTTGCAATTCTTTCATCGCAAATATTCCGGCTTTTATAAATTTTTCTTCATTCTCCTGATGTCTAGGATAAACTTCCATAAACTGCTCCATGGTTGCCTCAGGATTGTTCTCGTAGAAAATGAAGGTTTTCATAATTGAAGGTTTTTTGATGACTTAAACTGTGACTTAATGCGCTTCCAGCCAGTTATTTCCTACACCAACTTCTACCAGCAACGGAACTTTGGTTTCAAACGCGGATTCCATTTCGGTTTTAATTAAAGTTTTGGCGATTTCTACTTCCTCAACTGGTGCTTCAAATAAAAGTTCATCGTGAACCTGTAGCAACATTTTGGTTTTTAAATTTTGTTCTTCTAGTTTTTCATCAATTTTAATCATTGCCAATTTAATCACATCAGCTGCGCTCCCTTGGATTGGGGCATTCACCGCATTTCTTTCTGCATGAGCTCTCACCACAAAATTGGCAGAATTAATATCTTTTAAATGACGTTTACGGTGAAGAATTGTCTCCACATATCCTAATTCCTGCGCCTTCTTAACCTGGTCTGCCATGAATTTCTTTAGCTGAGGATAGGTTTCGTAATATGCTTCAATCATCTGTTTGGCCTCAGTTCTGGAAAGTCCGGTCTGTTCTGCCAAAGCAAATGCTCCCTGCCCATAAAGAATTCCAAAATTTACCGTTTTCGCCTGAGAACGCTGAGTTTTCGTAACTTCTTCCAGCGGAATATTAAATAATTTGGAAGCTGTAGAAGCATGAATATCTTCACCATTTTGGAATGCCAAAATCATATTTTCTTCATTGGAAATTTCGGCTATCAAACGCAATTCAATTTGAGAATAATCGGCAGAGATGATTTTTTTGCCTTCACCGGCAACAAAAGCACCACGAATTTGCTGACCGCGCAAAGTACGAATCGGAATATTTTGAAGGTTAGGATTTACAGAAGCTAAACGTCCGGTCGCAGCGGTAGTTTGCGAAAAATTGGTATGCACGCGATGATCATCTTTATCGATTTGCAAAGGCAAAGCATCCACATAAGTTGATTTCAGTTTCTGATAGGTTCGGTATTCGAGGATATATTTAATAATCTCATGCTTACTTGAAAGTTTTTGCAATATATCTTCAGACGTCGCATACTGACCGGTTTTGGTCTTTTTGGCTTTCGGGTCGAGCTGCATCTTTTCGAACAAAATTTCACCCATTTGCTTTGGCGAATTAATGTTAAATTCTTCACCTGAGAGTTCGAAAATTTTTAATTCAAGCTTACGAAGATCATCTTCCAGATCTTTACTTTCTTGCTCAAGCCATTGTTTATCCAAAGAAACTCCTTCCAATTCCATTTTGGCAAGCACTTTCATCAAAGGCATTTCTACTTTGAAAAAAAGATCTTCAAGGTTTTCTTTTTTTAATTGCGGCGCAAAAAGTTCGTACAATTGCCAGGTTACATCAGCATCTTCCGCAGCATAATTGGTTTGCTCTTCAATGGAAACCGAGCGCAAAGTTCCTTGCTTTTTTCCTTTACCAATAAGGGTTTCAATGGAGATTGGCTGATAATGAAGATAAATTTCGGAGAGATAATCCATTCCGTGTCTGCCATCAGGATTGAGCAGATAATGAGCGATCATGGTATCGAAAATTGCACCTTCAACTTCAATTCCGTATTGCTTCAGGATTTTGTAATCGAATTTTAAATTGTGCGCTATTTTCACAATATCTTGTTTCTCGAAAAATGGTCGGAAAATTTCAAGTGTTTCAAGTGCTTCTTCACGATTTTCAGAGAGCGGAATGTAGTAAGCAAGGCCTTTCTTGTATGAAAAACTCATTCCGATCAGTTCAGCTTCCATTTCATTCAAAGAAGTGGTTTCGGTATCAAAAGAAACTGCTTTTTGGGCAAGCAAATTCTGAACTAAAATTTTCTGTGCTTTCGGAGCGTCGATATATTGATACAAATGATCGCTCTCCGCGATATTGGATTGGGTATTTGTCGCCTGATCCAACTCTTCATAAGTAGCAAAAAGGTCGAGTTGAACTGGTTTATTTGGATCTTCTACCTTGTCGAAACGGCTTATTTTATTAGGATCAAATTCTTTTTCAGCATCTTTTGCAGGAGCGAATGCACGGTAAAGATTTTCATACAATCTTCTGAATTCTATTTCATCAAAAACTTCTTTCACTTTTTCGAAATCCGGTATTTCAAGATCATATTTTTCCTCTTCAAATTCCACCGGAGCGTCACAAATAATGGTTGCTAATTTTTTGGATAAAATTCCCCGTTCTGCACTAGCTTCTATTTTTTCTCTTAGTTTCCCTTTGAGTTCGTGAGTGTTTGCTAGCAAATTTTCGATGCTTCCGTATTCTTTAATAAATTTTTTGGCAGTTTTTTCTCCAACACCTTCCAATCCCGGAATATTATCAACGGAATCGCCCATCATTGCCAGATAATCGATGACCTGTTTTGGATCCTCGATTTCATATTTTGTTTTTACTTCTTCAACACCCAAAATTTCAAACTCTGCGCCTTTTAAACCCGGTTTATAAATTTTAATTTTATCGGTCACCAGCTGAGCAAAATCTTTATCGGGAGTCACCATAAAAGTGGTATAACCTTGTTTTTCTGCTTTGCAGGCAATGGTTCCGATCACGTCATCAGCTTCGTAACCTTCAACTCCTAAAATTGGAACATGCATTGCCTCCAAAATCCGATGGATATACGGAATCGCAATCTTTATCGCCTCCGGAGTTTCGCTTCGGTTGGCTTTATAATCGGCAAAATCAGCGGTTCTCACACTCGCCTCACCTACATCAAAAACCACCGCCAAATGGGTCGGCTTTTCACGACGGATTAACTCAATCAATGAATTGGTGAATCCAAAAATAGCTGAAGTATCTTTCCCATCGCTGGTAATTCGCGGACTACGGATTAAGGCATAATACCCACGAAAAATCATCGCATAGGCGTCGATGAGGAAAAGTCTTTTATCGTTGTTGTGTGACATAGTAGCAAAGATAATATTTTTACGGCTTTGCAGAAAAGGAATAAAGTAAGATTCAGCACACGATTTAATAATGCGACGGAATAATATTTAAAATTAAATTTTAAGTAAAAAAAATTAAGAATTCGCTTTTTGTCTTTTGTAAATCACCTTCAAAGAAAGTGTTGCAAAGAAACCGCCCAGGAAAAATCCCATCAAAGCGCCCATGAAGACATCCATCGGGAAATGTACCCCTAAATAAATTCGGCTGTATGATACTAAAGTTGCCCAGAAAAACAGGAAATATGGCAAATATCGATGTGTTTTTTTCAGCAAAATGCTCATTAATGTTGCAATGAAGAATGTATTTGAAGCGTGGCTGGAATAAAATCCAAATTGTCCGCCACATTTTACTTCTCGAAGCAAACCGTCTAATGATGGATCATGGCAAGGTCTAAGTCTTGAAATTCCGGTTTTGAAAATTCCGGCAAGTTGGTCGGAAACAGTGACTCCTAAAGCTATAAATATGAGAATGAAAACCAAATTTCTAGTTCCGAATTTTTTGTAAAGCAAATAAAGAAAAATAACATAAAGCGGGACCCAAATCCAAGTCGCCGAAACCATAATCCAGAACTGATCGAACGACTGATTCCCCAAATTATTGAGGTACAAAAAAAGCTCCTTATCTTCCTGAATAATTTCTTGCATTTTATCGGCTTACAGGTCCTTGGTGATCATCGTTTTCCGCAAGATTTACTTTGGGAATATCTCTTTGTGCTAGAGCTTCTTTGGATTCCAGTTCAGCAAGTGGATTGTAATCTTTCGCGGCCTGCTTTACTTTGTCGATTTCTCTTTTAATTTCAGATACAGGATTATCAGTTTCCTTCAAAATCTCGGTCTTCACATCCTCCATTGCACCACGCATTTTGCGTACTCCTTGACCTAAATCGCGAGCTATTTGTGGTAATTTATCGGGACCGAACAAAACTACAATCGCCAAAGCGATCATCAGCATCTCTCCTATACTTAATTCCATTCGGCAAAATTACAAAAGATTTTGAGTTTCATATAAAAAATAAAATGTTATTTCAATGGATTCCTTTAGAGCCTGTTTAAATTTTATTCAATAAATTTTTTATGGCGGATAATTTTACCATATTTTCAGAATTTTCCATTAGTAATTCGTAATTCCTGCATAATCTCCTGTCGTTATCAAACCAGGAAAATGTCCGTTCAATAATCCATCTTTTAGAAAAGGGCTTAAAATCTGTTTTCTTTTCATCATTTCTCATCACCACATTGATTAGATAAGCAAACTTATTTTTCACCTGTTCTATGATTTCTCCTCTGTAACCTCCATCAGCAAGAATAATCTTCACAGGACTTAAGAAATATGCCAAAGTTCTCATGAGAAAATCAACAGCTTTACTGTCATGAACATTGGCTACAGTAACCATTATTGCTAATA
>NZ_JASZ02000016.1 GCF_000735695.2 Kaistella haifensis DSM 19056 | reverse complement strand
AGAACCTATCATCGGACATTTAAAAACCGATTTTAGGCTGGCAAAAAATTACTTCATGGGAGAAACGGGACCACAAATCAATGCATTACTAGCTGCAACCGCTTGGAACATGAAGAAAATGATGGAACTACTGAAACAGAAAATTAT
The DNA here is from genome assembly GCF_000735695.2 of Kaistella haifensis DSM 19056. Classification (GTDB taxonomy): domain Bacteria; phylum Bacteroidota; class Bacteroidia; order Flavobacteriales; family Weeksellaceae; genus Kaistella; species Kaistella haifensis. Next base: position 51,154 of record NZ_JASZ02000016.1, on the reverse strand, counting down.
TTTCTTATTTTATAAGATACAAATTATGCTGTTTTCTAATCCTGTTTTTAAATATAAATTAAATAGTGGGTTTTGTTAAGGAACGACTAATGTGGGATTGTTGAGGTGAATATTCTGTTGTGATAATATCTTAAAGGTGAATGCGGTAAGCACAATCGTAAATAAAATGATGAGAATGATATTGGTTAATATAAAAAGATTAACCGTTTTTTTAAAACTGATGATTTGTAAAATAAGTTTTTTAAGGTTCGATTCAATATTAATTCTACGGTAATTTTGGAAAAATTTAAGTACAAAAAAAGCAGTAAGGACAAGACTTATGATTTTCATGCTTAGAAAAAGATTTGAAAAACCGTTTTCCAGACTTGTTGTATTTTTTACGCCAAGTTTTTCCATAATACGGATAAAACTATTGTTGTCGTTCCCGATAAAAGCGTAATAAAGATTCAAACAGAAAAACACGGAGAATTCCGCAATACAAATCCAGAGGATATATTTCACATAGTTTCTGGATGATTTGTTCAGCATCGCTTCTATTTCAGTGCTGTTATATTTTGGCTGAATGTTCTGTTCCTGCCAAGTTTTCTTGAAATTATCTAAATCAAAGTCAGGCATGTTTTTCCATTAAATGTTTTAGGGTTTTCTTCAATCTATTCATTTTCACACGCGCGTTCACTTCGGTAATTCCCAAGTTTTCTGCAATGTCACGATACGGCAAATCGTCCAGATACATCATTACAATTGCTCTTTCGATGTTGGGCAACATTTTCACTACTTTGTAAAGCAATGAAATTTGTTGTTGTTTTTCATCATCATCTTCCACAAAATCACTGTGGTGAAAATCCATCAACTCGTCGGTTTGTGGTGATTTAGTTTTTTTTCTGAAAAGTGTAATTGCTGTATTCAAAGCAACCCGATACATCCATGTTGAGATTTTCGATTGTCCTTTGAATGAGTCGTAGGAGCGCCAAAGTTGTAACACAATTTCTTGAAAGAGATCCTGTTCGTCTTCCAGCGAATTGGTATAAAGCCGCGAAACCTTAATAATCAGTCCCTGATTATCTTTTATTAGTTTCGAAAACTCTTGTTCTTTGCTCAATGCCAATGCGGAATTAAGTAGCGAATATATGATTTTTTTGCCCGCAAAGATTAACTTTAGCCTACAAAACCAATCTTTTTCTGACAAAAATCCACCATTCAATTTTAGTATACACTTACAAGATACAATCTTCCGCTTCCCGCATTTTTGTTATATTTGCTTTATGATTCTACGCGGAGAAAATTTAATTAAAGAATACGGCCCGAAAAAAGTCGTAAAAGGCGTTTCAGTGGAAGTTTCACAAGGTGAAATCGTAGGGCTTTTAGGTCCGAACGGAGCCGGTAAAACAACTTCTTTCTACATGATTGTAGGTTTGGTAAAGCCCACTTCCGGGAAAATTTTCCTCGATAATCAGGAGATTACCAATGACGCCATGTATCGCCGTGCGCAGAAAGGAATCGGTTATTTGGCGCAGGAAGCATCCGTTTTTCGTAAACTTTCTGTGGAGGATAATATTCTCGGCGTTTTGCAGCTCACCAAACTTTCAAAACGAGAACAGCAAATGAAATGCGACGAACTGATTGAAGAATTTTCTTTGCAACACGTTCGAAAAAACCGCGGCGATTTACTTTCCGGAGGGGAAAGAAGACGTACCGAAATTGCGCGCTGTCTTGCCACAAGTCCTAATTTTATTCTTTTAGATGAACCTTTTGCCGGTGTAGATCCAATTGCGGTTGAAGATATTCAGAAAATTGTCAGGAGTTTGGTTGATAAAAATATCGGAATTCTAATCACCGATCACAATGTGCAGCAAACCCTCGCAATCACTCATAAAACGTACATTATGTTCGAAGGAAGAATACTGAAAGAAGGTCTTCCGCAAGATTTAGCAAACGACCCGCTGGTAAGAGAAGCATACTTGGGAGAGAATTTTGTGTACCAAGATATTCTCAATAAACCAAAGAAAAAATCGTTTGTTTACAATATTTGGGCAGGGAATTTCGATTCCAAACAACAACTTCAGGATTTCGTAAACGAAAATTTTGCTGGTGCCGAAAATCTCCGGGTAATGTATGGTTTCGAAGATATCAGCTTTGCATCGCTTTCCAATTCGCAAATTGAATATATCTTTAATGAAGTGATCGACAAAAATGCTAATAACTCTTTTCTTTTTCAGAAAAAAGAAATATCGGAAGTTTATAAAAAAGACCAAGTCGAAGCGGATGCAAGAGAACTTAGCAAGTCACAACTTCATTATCTAACGACTTTTTCTTACGAAGGGTAAAGCTCAAAGCATACTTTTTGTAAATGAGATATTTTACAGACAGATATTATGGCAAAACCTTTCAACCGAACCATCACACTTTACCACATTTATCAGCAATTGATTCCCTTCATTAAACCTTATCGTTTAATGATTTACGGAACGCTTTTTCTTACTTTTTTGGGCGCTTTGATGGCTCAGGTGAATCCGCTGGTTCTGAAATATACCGTAGATGAAGTCACCGAACTTACCAAACATACCGATCCTATGCAGGAAGGAATCCATGTGTTGGTGGTGATTTCCGCGATATTGCTCGGTAAGGAGTTGTTGAATATTTTCATTCAGTTCGGGCAGAAATTTTATGGCGAAAAAATCCGAATTAATACCAGCAGCGTTTTGGCACAATCGGTTATCGATAAAATTTTGTTGTATCGTGTAGCCTATTTTAATGACGAAAACCATGAGTCAGGGAAATTACAAATCCGAATTGACCGAGGAATTGAAAGTCTAACAAAATTAGTTCAGAACTTTTTCATCGATATTTTGCCGCTGTTTTCCAATGCAATCATCGCGCTGATCATTATGTATATGCAAAATATATATGTAGGAATTGTTTCAACAATCGTAGTTCCCATTTATTTTTACGTAAGTGCTTTGCAGGCTAAAAAATTGGCGGGAGTTCGACGAACGCTCAGAAATCAGAGGGAACAGAAAACCTCGGGACTTTTAAACCTGATTAATTCAATTATGGTGATTAAAAGTTTTGTGCGAGAAAAATTTGAAGGCAAAAAACAATTTGATCTTCAAATGCAATTAATGGAAAGTCAGTTGTTTACAAGAAGAACCAACTTTATTTATGATGGTTTGAAAACTTTCATCGAGCAATTTGGCGTGGTTTTGATTATTTTGTTAACCGTTTATTTGGTACTCGATCAGCAAATGACAATCGGTGCAATCATGCTACATATTCTTTTGTTTAATAATGTTTCTGCGCCAATTCGCCAATTGCACAGGATTTATGATGATATGAATGATGCAATGATTTATGCCGAAGGATATTTCGATATTCTCAATGCTGATACAGAAAAAGAACCCAACGGGAATTTTGTAAAAGAAAAAATCCAGGGAAGGTTTGAATTGAAGAATGTCGATTTTACTTATCCGAACGGAACCAAAGCACTGAACAATGTTTCGATGCTGATTGAAGAAGGAAAAACTACCGCTTTAGTCGGATTAAGCGGTGCTGGGAAATCAACAATCATTAATTTACTTTGTAAATTTTATCTTCCGGATTCCGGTGAAATCCTATTGGATGAGGTGAATTTGAACGAGTATGAAAATACTTTTTTGCGCGATGATATTGGTTTGGTTTTGCAAAAAAATCATATTTTCCAGGGAAGTATTGAAGACAATATCCGGTATGGTGATATGAACGCGACTTTCGAAGAAATAGAAATTGCTGCAAAAAAAGCTTATCTTCATGATCAAATTCTCGATCTTCCGGAAAAATATCAGCACGATGCAACGCAGCTTTCCGGTGGACAGCAGCAAAGAATCGCCATCGCCAGATTATTTCTGAAAAATCCACCCATTATTTTCTTGGATGAACCCACAGCAAGTCTCGACGCAATCGCGACCGAACAAATCAAAAACTCTCTCGATGCCATTAAAAAAGGCAGAACAGTGGTGATTATCTCGCATTCGCTTTCTCAGATATTAGATTCGGACCGGATTTATGTGATGAAAAAAGGCGAAGTCGTAGAAAGCGGAACCCACGATGAATTAATCAGTTTCCATGGTACTTACCGCGAGATTTTCGATGCTTCCGCAAGAAGTTTAAACCTTGATAAATTGGTGAGTTCTTACCGAAGTTAAGATCATTTTAATTTTCTGATACCATTTAATTATGAAAAAAATATTTCTCGTTGCTGTTTCAACTTTTGCACTCGTTTCTTGTAATAAAATCGAAGAAACCGTAAACCAAACCGTGACCATTGCAAAAGAAAAGGCACAACAAAAAGCTAACGAAACCATTCAGGAAACTGTCGACGCACAGCTGAACAAATTAGTGAATGCTCAAACCGTAGAATTTGATAGCGTGTTCCCGAATCAACAAAATTTGACTTTGGAACAAGTGAAAGGGCGAAAATTATCGTTTCCAAACGGCTCTCCATTTTATGTTTTTAAATATAAAACCGCCGACAAAGAGGCGTTACTAAAATCTTTGGTTGAACAACCCACAACCGATGAATCGAAGTCGGAAAAGCAATTTCAAAAAGTCGATGGTTCTTCGATTATCGAGAAGATGATGTTTTTTGAGAAATTTCTTCCTGCGAATACCATCGAAACTCAGTTTTTCGAAGATCTTAAAAGCGATCAAAATATCGAATTTTACAAAATAAAACGCTTCCCGAACGTGAGTACGGTGATTTATAATCCGAAAACGCAGATGGTTTATCAGTTTGTAGAAGTGAAAAAATAATAGAAAAATGACGGAAATTATTCAGAAAACCATCGCATTTGTGAAGGAAACATTGGAAGGTGCAGAAGCTGGTCACGATTGGTTTCACATCGAAAGAGTGTGGAAACTATCCCGGAAAATAGCAGAAACAGAAGGCGGAAATAGTGAAGTAGTGGAACTTGCAGCATTGTTGCATGATATTGCTGATCCTAAATTTCATAATGGTGATGAAACTTTAGCATTGAAAATTTCCGAGGAATGGATGAACTCGCTGAAGGTTTCACCAGATGTCGTGGAGCAAGTTTTATTTATCATTAAAAATATCTCTTTTAAAAACCGCGGAGAAAGTCCCGAAAATCCGCCGATTGAGTTGCAGATTGTTCAAGATGCGGATCGCCTTGATGCAATTGGAGCGATAGGAATTGCCAGAACGTTCAACTTCGGAGGGTTTAAAAATAATTTGATGTATCATCCGGAAATTCCACCGAAACTGAATATGTCGAAGGAAGAATACAAAAAAAATGAAGGAACAACGGTAAATCATTTTTATGAAAAATTGCTGCTTTTGAAAGATTTATTGAATACCAATTCTGCAAAAAAAATTGCTGCTGAAAGACATGATTTTATGCTGAAATTCCTCGAGCGATTCTACAAAGAATGGAATGTTACTGAATGATTTTCGAACATCTAACCTTGCTTTTGTACTGATTTTTTGTTGAAAAATCTTGGTTTTTAGGAAATATTCACTTTGTAATTTTCTTTATCTTTACCCATGTTTTATTTATTTTTTCTGCTTTTTATCGCGCTTTGTTTGGGATTGGTTTTTTCCATTTTTAAAAAAGGAAGATTCCGTATTGCCGCTACCATTTTCCGAATTACGGTAGTCATAATTTCTATATCCGTTTTCAGTTATTATTTTGTAACGAAAAGCATCAATCAGTTTCGGAAAGATTCGCTCACGGTTCAGCTCATCAATACTTTGCCTTTTCCTTTGGATTTTTATATCGTAAAGGTTAATAATGATAAAAATTCAGCGGAAAAATATGTTACAACAAGATCTGGTAGCATTCGAACCGATTATTACCGGATCGAATATTTGGATATGAAGAATTCCGATCAGTTTTGGGTTGCGGGTTTTATGGGAAGAAAAAATATGGTTTATTTTTCGCAACATGCGGTTCCCAATAAAAATGAAGATCAAATTATCGAGATTCGAAATTACATCAACCAAAGCCAGAAACTTTCAGAAATTGCCCAGACACAAATTGAGGTTTTGAAGTCGGAAAACATGAAAACTGCAATTTGGTTTACCTTAGATTTGCTTCTGTTATTCCTTAATATTATTCTTTTATTGAGACGTTCAAAATAAAAAAAATCCTGCCGAAAGACAGGATTTTTTGTTGAAATTTTTATGTTATTTTCCTTTTTGTTCTTTCAAAGCTTCCTTGTCTTTGTCGGAAGGATTCCAAACTTTTACTTCAGAATCTTTGTTGATTCCGGAAAGGATTTGCACGTTGATTCCGTCGCTTGCACCGAGTTTCACGTTTACTTTCTTGAATTTTCCGTCGGGTTGTTTCACTTCTACAAAAGGATTGTCCTTACCATTTACTTTTTCATATTGAATTAGAGATTCATCCAAAAGCAAAGCATTTTTCTGTGAACTCAAGATAATTTCACCGTTAGCAGAAAATCCTGCGCGGATATATTCATTGGTTTTGTTGAAAACATCTCCCTCGATGGGGAATTTGATGGTTCCGTTTTCATCTTTTCCTTTCGGCGCAATCATGGTTACTCTTCCTGGAAAAGTTTTGTTTTGCAAAGCTCCGATAATTACGTTCATTTCCATGCCTTCTTTTAATTTTCCGGCTTGTGCTTCATCGATGGTTCCTTGGAAAATCAGGGAATTCAAATCTGCAATGGAGCAAATTGTGGTTCCGGCGTTGAAAGAGTTTGCCTCAATAACCTGGCTTCCCACTTTCACAGGAACTTCCAACACGGTTCCTGTTGCTTTTGAGCGAATTTGTGTGGTAGCGAGACTTGCCAGTTCAGGTGTAGCGCCAGTTCTGGCAATTTGAAGGTTTTTCTTTGCGGTTTGCAGCTGCTGTGTTGCGTTTTTCAAGGCTTGTTGCGTAGATTGCAATTGTTGTTGAGCGGTGATGAATTCTTGCTTAGAAATAACGCCTTGGTTGTACAAACTTTGTTGCATAGCAAATTGTTTTTGCTGGTTTTGCATGTTCATTCTCGCATTGCTAATCTGCAAATTAGCATTGTTGATTTCCTGCTGAGCGGAATTTACGTTCTGAACACTCGGAACAATTCTTATCGTTGCAACCAATTGTCCTGCAGTTACTTGATCTCCTTCATCCACCAAAATTTTATCGATAATTCCCGACATATTCGGTTTGATTTCGATTTCCTCGCGAGGAACGATGTCGCCGGTTGCCATTACTTTATCGTCCATGTTTTGCACCACTGGTTTTTTGGTAAGAAACATCTCGCTTTCTTTGCTGTTAGAGGAAACCAAATAGCTGATTCCCGAAATTAAAGCAGCAGCGAGGAGTAATCCCAGAACGATATAAATTGCTTTTTTTAAAGTGAATTTCTTTTTCATGTGAATAGTTTATTTCTTTTTTATAATATTTTTTAAAGGCAAATAACTTCCAATAAATCATTTGCGATGCTGCTTTTCTTTCTAAATTACTCGCTTCGCAAAGCCTCTATTGGACGAATTCGCACGGCTCGCTGTGCGGGAATCATACCAATAATTAATCCCAAAATGACCATCACCGCCATCGCTCCGAAAACTTCGCCATAATTTACCGTTGGGTTGTAGAATGGAAAAGTATCTTGATCTTTGGTTAAAAAATTAAGAATCATTAATAAGAAAATTCCCAAAACAAATCCCAGAAGTCCGGAAGCCAAGGTGATTACAACACTTTCCAAGAGAATTTGATTTCTTACCTCCGCGGGTTTAGCTCCCAAAGCACGTCGAATTCCAATTTCTTTTGTTCTTTCTTTTACGGTGATTAATAATATGTTAGAAATAGCGATTATTCCGGCCAAAATCGTTAAAGTTCCCACTACGATGGTTAAAAGTTGCATTCCGGTCAAAAATCCGGTGAGTTTTTTGAATTCTTTCCCAAGATTAAAACTTCCGAAAGCGTTTGTATCTTCTGGCGAAACATTATATTTTTTCTTAAGGGTTGTTTTTACGCCTTCTTCCACCGTATTGAGATCGGCGTCAGGTTTACTTACAATCGCAAAAAATCCTACTTTATCGCCGTCATTATACATTTTGGTAAAGGTGGAAAGTGGTATAAATGCAGATTGGTCGTTCTCCATTCCGCCACCTTTTTTCACCCGGAAAACGCCAATTACATTAAAGAAAATACCTTTTACATTGACTGATTTTCCTAGCGGGTTTTCGTTCTTTTTGGCATCGAAAAAGTTTTTATAAATCTCTTCGCCAATGACGATGACGTTCTTGTTTGCAGATACATCCGCGTCATTGAGGTACCTCCCGTAAATGAGTTTTTTCTGCGAAATTTTATTTCCGATCGGATAATCTCCGGTGAGGGTGTAGGTTGCTTTTTTTCCATTTCTAGAGAAACTTTCACCTGGTGTTCCGAAATTTCCTCTTGCGTTTTGCGGAGAAATATAATCGATTTGCGGAATTTTCTTGGTAAGCATTTCCATATCGCTCAAATGCAGATCCATTTTTCTTCCTTTTGGAAATCCATCATAAGGAATGGTGGTGTTTTGAGCCCAAAGAAAAATAGAATTGGTCGCAAACCCCGAAAATACTTTATCAAAGCCGTTTTCCATACCTTTTGCAGCTCCCAAAAGCGCCACAAACAAGAACATTCCCCAACCTACACCAATCATGGTAAGAAAGGTACGCAACTTATTATTCCGAAGGGAATGATAAATTTCTTGCCAAGTATCTATATTAAAAATGATGTTCATTTGGTTGATAATTTTTTGGTCTTTTATTTATTCCGATCTTAGGGCTTCAATAGGTTTAATTCGACTCGCGCGATACGCAGGTACAAAGCCTGCAATGAGCCCCGAAATCACTAAACTGATAAATGCGGCCAGGATTAATCCCCAACCAACCGATGGATCTTTGATGAAATATTTTTCTAAATTGTCGCCAATTAAGGATAATGATAAAACGCCTAATCCAACTCCTACAAACCCAGAAATCACTGTTATTACCACGCTTTCCTGCATGATTAATCCTACAATACTGCTCGGTTTTGCACCGATGGCTTTTCGTACACCAATTTCTTGGGTTCTTTCCTTCACGATGTACACCATGATGTTGCTGATTCCGATGATTCCTGCGAGTAATGTTCCCATCCCGATAAAACCGACAATCAGCGTTATGATGAACAAAAACTGAATCGTATCGCCCATATTTTTAGCATTATTTCTTACAATAATTCCATTTTCGTCCTCGGGGGAGACTTTATTTTTTGCTTTGAGTTCTTTCTGAATCTGATCACCATATTTTATGGCTTCATCAGGCGACATTTTCGAGTCGTAGGTGATGAAAATGGTACTCACCGTATCCGAACCTTTTTTCATTTGTTGCAAAGTAGTGATGGGAACGGTGATCATTCTTTCGTCCCAATCGCCGCCGTCGTCAGAAAAAACGCCGACAACTTTGAAAAAACTTCCGTTGATATCTAATTCTTTCCCAATTGGACTTCCGTTTTTTATTAAATCCCGCTGTACCATTCGTCCGATTACGGCTACGTTTTGCTTGCGTTCCATATCCATCGCGTTCAGATATCTACCTTCGGTGAGGTTTCTGTTTTCGATGATTTTTTCTTCAGGATTAGCGCCGCTGATTTGGTAACTGCCGCTTTCTTTACCATATTTCACGGTCATATTGGTGGAATATCTTGCAGTAGAATTTTCTAGTTTTGATGGTTCAGATTCTTTTACCTGTTCGTAATCATCATTTTTTAGAACGATTTGCCGATCCGATTGTAATCCACCGTAAGCGATGGAGGTTTTTCCGGTGAAAATGGTAATTAAATTGGCTGCATCTCTTGTAAAACCTTCTGTAAAGGCATTTTTAAGCCCGGTTCCAATTCCGAAGAGTACAATGAAAATGAAAAGACCTAGCGCGACTGTGAAGCCCGATAAAACCGTTCGCAAAATATTGCTGCGAATGGATTCAAAAATTTCTCTCCAACGGTCCAGATCAAACATATTTTTTATTTAGAATTAAGACAAAACTCTTTGCGTGATGTATTCGTCGCTTTCAATCAATCCGTCTTTCAGAATCACATTTCTTTTGGTTTCGGCGGCAACATCAGGTTCGTGGGTTACAATGATGATGGTTTTTCCTTCTTCGTTGATTTCCTGGAGGAGTTTCATAATATCGTAAGTCGTTTTGGAATCCAGTGCACCGGTTGGTTCATCGGCAAGAATTACTTTTGGGTTGGTAATTAATGCTCTCGCAATGGCTACACGTTGTTTTTGTCCACCAGAAAGTTCGTTCGGAAGGTGAGTTGCCCATTCCGCCAATCCTACTTTTTCCAAATATTCTAAAGCTTTTTGATTGCGTTCTTTTCGTGCTACATTTTGGTAATAGAGCGGAAGCGCGACGTTTTCTAAAGCGGTTTTGTAACCGATTAAGTTGAAAGATTGAAAAATAAATCCCAGAAACTTACTTCGGTATTCCGCAGCTTTTATTTCGGAAAGATCTTCAATTGGAATTCCGTCGAGTTCATAAATCCCGGAATCTTTTTCATCCAAAATCCCGATGATGTTGAGAAGTGTAGATTTTCCGGAGCCGGAACTTCCCATAATCGAGACAAACTCGCCCTCGTTGATGGTAAGATTAATCCCCTTCAGAACGTGTAATTTGCTCTTTCCGGTATCGTATGATTTATGTAAGTCTTTTATTACTAACATGCGGTGATGGAATTTAGTTTAAAGATAAGTATCAATAACGAATTGTTTGTTACAACAGTCGATTTCTTTTTTTTATTTGGGTGTTTAATTTCTTTCCGCTTTATTTAATACGGTTGATGGGTTTTGTTTAATATTATTTAGCGGAAATAGCTTGTTTGCGAGCATTGAAGTTGTGAAAATCAATAACAGCGCAAGGTCTGTGTGATTGTGGAAAACTTTTATAGCTTACAGTCAGAGATTTAATACGAAGACCTTTCCAGATCTGCTTCGTTTTTCTATTTTTGTGACTCACATTTCTGAAATCTAAGGAAAAAATTGGGGATTATCTTACAGTTTAATTAAATGAAAATCAATTAATTACAATAAATAATACTTTTTCCACAATGATCTTGGATTTAATTTTTTTTAATACAATTACGATATGGGAATTTTTGACAAAAGAGTAAGCTATAAACCGTTCGAATATCCGGAGGTTTTGCAATTCGTAGAAGCTATTAATAAATCTTTTTGGGTGCATTCTGAGGTTGATTTCACCGCAGATATCCAAGATTTCCACTCTCAGTTGGAACCACATGAAAAAAACGCGGTAAAAAATGCTCTTCTTGCCATTGCACAGATTGAGGTCAATGTGAAAACCTTCTGGGGAAACCTCTATCATCACCTACCAAAACCTGAACTTAATGGTTTGGGAGCTACTTTCGCCGAATGCGAATTTCGGCATTCCGAAGCTTATTCCAGACTTTTGGAGGTTTTGGGATATAACGAAGAATTTATCAACGTGATTGAAACTCCTGCCGTAAAAGGTAGAATCGAATTTTTAGGAAATGCCCTGAAACACGCTAATTCAGCAACTCCGAAAGAGTATGTTTCTGCTCTTTTGTTGTTTAGTATTTTGGTTGAAAACGTTTCTCTTTTTTCACAATTTGCCATCATTTTATCTTTTACAAGATTTAAAGGGTATATGAAAAACGTATCCAATATTATTGCATGGACATCTGTAGATGAGCAAATTCACGCCAATGCAGGGATTTATTTAATCAACAAAATCCGTGAAGAGCAACCGGATCTTTTGACAGATAGCGACATCGAAGATATTTATACTTTGGTAGAGGAATCTATCGAAAGAGAAGGTGATATTCTCTCTTGGATTTTCGAAATGGGAGAAATTGATAATGTCTCAAAAGAAGATCTTCTCAATTTCATGAAATATCGTGTTGATGATAGTTTAAAGAAAATCAACATGAAACCCCGATACAATATTACCCCGGAACAATACCGACCAATGGTGTGGTTTGAAGAGGAAGTTTTCGCCAATTCAATGGACGATTTCTTCGCAAAAAGACCGGTTGATTATACCAAGCACGACAAGAGTATTACGGAGAACGATTTGTTTTAAGTTGAGTGGCGCGAGCGAAGCGAGCGCCAATTACAGCAAATAGCATTATTAACGGGCTTTAGCCCGTTTTTAAAAAAAAATTGCAATTGGCTTTAGCCAAAATCTAGTTCTGCCTCGAAAGAGAAAAGACAGAACGTTTTAGCCCCGATTGCAGCGGCATCCTTTTGCGTAACGCAGTGAAGCAAAAGATACAGCGGAAAGCGGGACGGGTTTTCTGAGAATGCGAAAAACCGGTTGCTCCTAAAAAATATAAATATAATTATGCAGAAAGCTTAAAGCCAACTGCCCAAAAGCATACAATACATGGAAGAAAATACAAACATCTGGTGGCTCAACGAAGAGTCGGAGCAAATGCTGAACCGCGGTTATCTTTTGAAAGGCGAAACTGTAAAAGGCGCCATTGAAAGAATCACCACTGCTGCTGCAAAAAGATTATACAAACCTGAGCTACAACCCGCTTTTGAAGAAATGATTACCAAAGGTTGGATCAGTTTTTCATCGCCGGTTTGGGCCAATATGGGAACGCAAAGAGGTTTGCCAATTTCTTGTTTTAATGTACACGTTCCAGATAATATCGAGGGAATCACGCATAAATTGGGCGAAGTAATCATGCAAACCAAAATCGGTGGTGGAACTTCCGGTTATTTTGGTGAACTAAGAAATCGTGGAACCGCGGTAACTGACAACGGAAAATCTTCCGGAGCGGTTTCGTTCATGAAACTTTATGATACCGCGATGGATGTGGTTTCGCAAGGCGGAGTACGTCGTGGGGCTTTCGCTGCGTATTTGGATATTGACCACGGTGATATCGAAGAATTTTTGTCGATCAAAGATATCGGAAGTCCGATTCAGAACCTCTTTACAGGTATTTGTGTTCCAGATTATTGGATGCAGGATATGATCGATGGAGATATGGAGAAACGTAAAATCTGGGCGCGAGTTCTCGAAAGTCGTCAGCAAAAAGGTTTGCCATATATTTTGTTTACAGATAATGTGAATAGAAATAAGCCGCAAGTATATAAAGACCTTGGATTGCCGATTAATGCGAGTAATTTGTGTTCGGAAATCATGTTGCCGTCTAATGCGGAAGAATCTTTTATTTGCTGCTTGTCTTCCATGAATCTTGAATTGTATGACGAATGGAAAGATACCAATGCTGTGAAACTTGCGATTTATTTCTTGGATGCGGTATTGTCTGAATTCATCGAAAAAACGGAAGGAAATTATTACTTAACCGGAGCTAGAAATTTCGCAATGCGTCACAGAGCGCTAGGTTTGGGAGTTCTAGGATACCATTCTTACCTTCAGAAAAACATGATTCCTTTTGAAAGTTTCGAGGCAACTCAGTTTAATGCAAGAGCTTTCAGACAAATCAAAGAACAATCTTTGCAAGCTTCCCAGGAATTAGCAAATATCTACGGCGAACCGGAAATTTTGAAAGGTTACGGAATGCGAAATACCACCACGATGGCAATTGCTCCAACGACTTCAAGTTCTGCTATTTTAGGGCAAACTTCACCGGGAATTGAGCCGTTTGCGTCCAATTATTACAAAGCTGGTTTGGCGAAAGGAAACTTTATGCGTAAAAATAAATATCTTGCAAAGTTGCTTCAGGAAAAAGGAATCGACAACGAAGAAACCTGGAGAACGATCATGTTGAATCACGGTTCTGTACAGCATTTAACAGAACTTACCGATGAGGAAAAAGCAGTTTTCAAAACATTCAGAGAGATTTCTCCGATGGAAATTATTTCGCAAGCCGCACAAAGACAGCAATACATCGATCAAGCGCAATCTTTGAACCTGCAAATTCCATCGACAATGCCAGTGAAAGACGTGAATTATCTTTACATTGAAGCATGGAAAAAAGGTGTGAAAACCTTGTATTACCAAAGAAGTTCATCTGTTTCAAAAGAATTAATGGTCAATTTCGTGACTTGCTCTTCTTGCGAAGCATAAACTAAAATAATCAATACTAAAAAAAGCCACAGAATTTCTGCGGCTTTTTTTTTGACAAGACATTATTCTTAAAATTTCATTTTTACTTCAGCCATTTCCGGAATGTGGATGGACGTTCCAAACTCCTTATTCAAATTTTCAATGAAATAGGCAGATAAAAGAGGAGAAGACGGTTCGATTTTTTGATGAACAAAAAAATACAGTTTTTCCAAGCCTTCTTCTTTCCAAGTTTTGATGCGTTCCAACCAATCATCGAGCCGGTGGTAATCAATATTAGTATTTGCACTGACGAATCGAACAAATGCTACCGGAGTCGTCAATCTCATGTGAAGCATATCTCTTCTTCCCGCAGTATCCACGATAATATTGGTGATTTTGAATTCCTCGAAAAGGTCGCAAATATTATTAAAAGCAACTTCATAACTGAACCACTCATCATTTCTAAGTTCTATTGCAAGCGGAATTTCTCTTGGCCAATCTTTCACGAATTTTTCAAGCCTGTCGTAATCTTTCGGTTTGAAATTATCGTGCAGTTGAAGGAAAACCATTCCTAATTTTTCCTCAAAATTGATAACAGCAGTAGCAAATTGAGTAACTGCATCGGTAATATTTATTAACCTTCGATAATGTGAAACGGTATTGGTTATTTTTGGGAAAAATTTAAAATCAGCAGGCGTTTTTTCTTTCCAGGTTTGTACTTGCTCGGGACTGGGCATTCTGTAAAACGTGGCGTTCAGCTCTATTGAATTAAATTGAGTGGCATAATACGTGAGTTCATCCTTAATGCCTTTCGGATAAAATCCTTTCATATTGGTTTTGTTCCATTGTGCAGCACCAACACAAATTTCCAGGTTTTTTGATGTGGTTTTTCGTAAAATTTGGGCCGTTTTGGGATGATCTTTTGGCAAAGAAAAATCTACAGTGGTCGGGTCATCGACTTTTCCGAAATTCATAATTTTAAAAGTAAAATATTACGGTAAATTTACTTAAAATGTACGTGATCCAAAATATCCTTATATTTAAAGTAATATAAAAAAAAGACTCACATTTGCAGATTATTTTTCTGGAGACGTGAGTCTTTTTTTGGGGCAATTGAAATTAAGCTAAAAACTCAATCTCTTTATCGGTAAATTTATTTTTATCAACCAATTTATTGATCGTTTTGATCATTTTTTTGCGAAGTTTTGCGATTTTTCTCACATTTTTGTCTTCGCTGTAATCGAAGATATTATCTTCAAAAGAGAATGTATCGCCTTTTTTGAAAGAGATGTTGTTTTTTTTCATTTCTTTCAAAAGCATCAGATTAGTCATTGTTTCCAGAGAAACATACTCGGAAATTGCAAGTTCTTTTAGTAAAACAAGGAGCTGTTTTTTATATTTTTTTTTCGCTTTCATAGTAAACATTTATAGCATTGCAAGATACGGATTTTCGCTGAGAATCTCTGTGTTTCAAACCTATTCGCTCGTTTTTTTCTATATTCAACGGAGTAAAATTTATTATCTTTGTCGTTCTGATGGATAAAAACGAACTTTTATCGCTGATTATTTTAGCGAAAAACAAAAATCAAAAATCGCAAACCAAGCTCATCAATTATTTTTGGGTGGATGTTTTCAGTTTTGTGATGAAAAAAGTTCAGGATGAGAATGTTGCAGACGAGATTACCGTTTCTGTTTTCTCTAAAGTTTTAGCAAAATTAGATCTTTACGATCCTAATTTTCAGTTTAAAACGTGGATTTTGACCATTGCTCAAAATACAGTAATCGATTATTGGCGCAAGAAAAACCGTGAAAACGAAGATTCTACCGACAATTTTGATGATTTCAAAAACCAGTTTGCGCGTTCGCCGGAAGAACTTTTGATTTCAGAAGAAGATCATAAGCAAATTTTAAACATCATTGAAAGTCTGGATTTTAACTACCAAGAAATCATTAGACTACGATTTTTTGAAGAGAAAAGTATTAAAGAAATTGCCGACGAACTCGGTCTCACCATTTCGAACACGAAAGTGAGAATCATGCGCGCTAAAAAAGTGCTCTCGGAATTATTGAAAAACAATGAGTTTGAGGATTGATGAAACCAATTTCTTAATTTGTAAATTTGTGCTTTATTTTAAAGAAAAAGATGAACGAAACCACAATAGAAAGCCCAAACCAAAAACCCAAATGGATCCGCGTAAAACTCCCGACCGGGAAAAACTACCGCGAACTTCGCAGTTTGGTGGATAAATATAAACTCAACACCATTTGCCAAAGCGGAAGTTGCCCGAATATGGGCGAATGTTGGGGTGAAGGTACTGCAACCTTCATGATTTTAGGTAATATTTGTACCAGAAGTTGCGGATTCTGTGGCGTGAAAACCGGAAAACCACTGGATGTAAATTGGGATGAACCTGAAAAAGTAGCCCGATCTATCAAATTGATGAAAATAAAACATGCCGTACTCACATCTGTTGATCGGGATGATCTGAAAGATATGGGTTCAATTCTTTGGGCAGAAACGGTAAACGCGGTGCGAAGAATTTCACCGGGAACTACGATGGAAACTTTAATTCCGGATTTTCAAGGGATCACAAAACATATCGACCGATTGGTTGATGTAGCTCCTGAAGTGATTTCCCACAACATGGAGACCGTAAAAAGATTGACGCGCGAAGTGAGAATTCAGGCGAAATACGAAAGAAGTCTGGAAGTATTGCGTTACATGAAAGAAGCGGGACAAAACCGCACCAAAACAGGATTAATGCTCGGATTAGGCGAAGAAAGAGATGAGGTTTTCCAAACCATCGAAGATATCAGAAATGCGAATGTTGACGTCATTACGATCGGACAATACCTGCAGCCTACAAAAAAACATCTGCCGGTAAAGAAATTTATCACTCCGGAAGAATTCAGTGAGTTTGGTGATTTTGCCAGAAGTTTAGGATTTCGACATGTAGAAAGTTCGCCGCTGGTAAGAAGTTCATATCATGCGGAAAAACATATTCATTAATTAGCAATAGTAATTAACTGAAAACTAAAAATAAAACACACCATTCCGGTATGTTTTCTATTTTTTTACCAAAAGTTTTGCAGGCATAAAAAAATCCCAAGGTTACAATTTCTCATTTTTAAATAGTCAGCAGATACTTGTTCAAAATATTTTCTTTACATTTAAATAAAATATTATTATGAAACTTTTATTACTCACCGTTTCGCTTTCGATCTTGTTTTCCGCCGCTTCCTGTAAAGAGAAAACTGCTTCTGAAAAAGAAAATACAACAACCGCAGAAAATGTAAGCGGTAATATTAAAACTGAAGAATTGAAAACCGAGATCAACGGTGTTACTCACCGCTCTTTTGCAGCTTACAATCCTGATATTGAAGGAAAATTGCCTGTAGTTTTCGTACTGCCGGAATGGTGGGGACTAAATGATTATGTAAAAAACCGTGTGAAACAGCTTGCCGAATTGGGTTATTACGCAGTGGGTGTCGATTATTATGGTGACCAGAAAGTAGTTGAAACTCCCGAAGAAGCGCAGCAACTTTCTTCACATTTTTATAATATTCCTGTGGATGCCCGCAGAATGTTTGATGCAGCAAAACACCAGGTGATTTTAGCTGAAAAGTCTGATTACAGCAGAATGGCCATTATCGGTTATTGCTTTGGAGGTGCGCAGGCGCTGAATATGGCCAGGCTTTCCAGCGATTTCAAAGGAGTCGTAAGTTTCCACGGAAATCTGAAGACAGGAATACGCCCTAAAAATAATAAAGTAAAGTATCTCGTCCTGAACGGTGCTGCGGATAACTTTGTTCCGAAAGAAGAAATTGCAGCCTTCAACAAAGAAATGGACAGTGCAAAAATCGATTATAAATTTATAGATTATCCGAATGCGCTGCATGCCTTTACCAATCCGGATGCAACTGCAACAGGAAAGAAATTTAATCTTCCGATTGCCTACAATAAAGAAGCTGATGAAAAATCCTGGCAGGAAATGAAAACTTTTCTAGCGGGAGTTTTGAAGTAAATTTTTTCTGATAAAAATCTCCGGCGCAATGAAGTTGCGCCGGAGATTTATTTAAATATCAAAAACTTTCTACGATCCTTTGAAATATTTTCTCAGTTTCCAAGCCATTTTTTCGTGTTGTTGCATAAGGCCGGTCAAGAAATCGGAAGTACCTTTATCTTTATATTTTTCCTCCGTATCGTCAACATGTTTACGCAAAGCTTTCACAATAGTTTCGTGATCAGCTACCAATTCCTTAATCATTTCCTGGTTGGTTGGGATTTTTCCTGGATTTTCAATCAATAGTGATAATTCTGCAAACTCAGAAGTTGTTCCTACTGCAACTCCGCCCAAAGTGCTGATTCTTTCCGCAACTTCGTCAATCGCTTCCGCAACAGCATCGTACTGTTCTTCGAATAATTTGTGCAGTTCCATGAAATTATCTCCTGAAAGATTCCAATGGAATTTTCTCAACTTGATGTAAAGTACGTTTCCATCAGCCAATACATGGTTTAGAAGGTCATTTACTGAAGTCAAATTTTTGTCTGTAATTCCTAAGTCTGGTTTCATAATAATATTTTTTTTAATGTTATTGAATGATATTTAAGATGAAATGCATCGAGCAAGGGAATGGTCGATGCGGTGTTCTTTACATAACAAATTTTAAACCAATGATGCAGTAGAAAGCCTGTTTCAGTGTTAATTTTTTCTTAAATCTATAATAAAAGGAAAATTCATTTTTTTTTAATTAATATTTAAAAAATTAAGGCTCAGATTTTGATAGGTCTGACAAAAATTAAATCTATGGATCTGAAATCGAATGTACCTTTTTGGTTGGTGAAAAACGGAATTTTAAATTCTTTTCCTTCTTTGAAGTCTGACGAAAATTGTGATGTGTTAATCGTCGGAGGCGGAATTACCGGAAGTTTGATGGCGCACCAAATGATTGCAGACGGTTACAAAACAATCCTCATCGATAAACGTGAAATTGCAAACGGAAGCACTTCTGCAACCACTTCGATGTTGCAATATGAAATCGATATTCCGCTTTACGAATTATCGGAAATGATTGGAAAAGATGGCGCGGTGAAAAGTTATCAAGCTTGTTCTGATTCGATTGATATCCTGGAAAACCTTTCGAAAAAAATAAAATCCAAAGCAGGTTTTCAAAGAAAAAAATCGCTGTATTTCGCTTCTAAAAAGCAAGATGTTGCATGGCTAAAAAAGGAATTCGACGCGAGAAATTCTGCCGGTTTTAATGTAAAATGGATTGATTCTGATGAAATCCAAAAAAAATATGGACTGAAGAATACTTTTGGCGGCATTTTATCAGATAAAGGTGCGAGTATCGATGCATTCATTTTAGCGCACGAACTTTTGGCTTTTAACCTTAAAAAAGGACTCAAAATTTACGATAGAACCGAATTGAAATCCGTGAAATATCATGAGGGATTTAATGAAGTGATGACCAGTAATGAAGTGAAAATTAAAACTAAAAAGATTGTTTATTGCAACGGTTATGAAAGTAAAAATTTAATAAAAGAAAATTTTGTCCAATTGAAAAGCACTTTCGCAGCAGTTTCGGAAATTGATAAGGAAAACATCAAAAATTTAAACAAAACACTCTTCTGGAATACCGATGAGCCCTATCTATATATGAGAACAACCGACGATGGGAGATTACTGATCGGTGGAGGAGATGAAGATTTTCAGGATCCCGAAAAACGCGATAGAATGATAGTAAAAAAAGAAAAAGAAATTCTGAAAACCTTGAAAAAATTACTTCCGGAACATCAATTTTACACCGATTTTACTTGGGCAGGAACTTTCGGTGAAACAAAAGACGGACTTCCGTACATCGGGGAACACCGGAAATTCAAGAATTCCTATTTTGTACTAGGTTTTGGGGGCAACGGAATCACTTTTTCGGTAACGGGAATGGCGATGGTGTCTGCATTTATGAAAAATAAAAAACATCCGCTCACCGAGTTTTTTAAATTTGGAAGATAAAATACAAAAGAGAAATTAAATATTGGTTGA
The DNA here is from genome assembly GCF_000735695.2 of Kaistella haifensis DSM 19056. Lineage (GTDB taxonomy): Bacteria > Bacteroidota > Bacteroidia > Flavobacteriales > Weeksellaceae > Kaistella > Kaistella haifensis. Next base: position 31,081 of record NZ_JASZ02000016.1, on the reverse strand, counting down.
CGAGGTAGTGTTCCTTTCAATTTTAGTAAATTTACATCTCAAACCTTTATATGAAAGCAGTTCTCATCACCATTGGCGACGAAATTTTGTCCGGAAATACCGTAGATACAAACTCCAATTATATCGCAGCTCAACTTAAAAATATTGGAATTGCAGTTCAACAGATTTTCACGATTTCAGATGATGTTGAAACCATTAAAACAGCTTTGAAATCAGCTTTTGAAATTGGGACTCTCGTGATAACAACCGGTGGTTTGGGTCCGACCAAAGATGATAAAACGAAAATTGCGTTTGCGGAATTTTTTGAAGATGAATTGAAGCTGGATGAAGAAACTTTCGAGCATCTCAGAAAATTAATGATTAAAAGAAAACGCGAACATTTGTTGGAAATCAATAAGAATCAAGCAGTTGTACTTTCGAAAGCACAGATTTTTCAAAACGAAAATGGAACCGCACCTTGCCAAATGATTAGCAAAGATGATAAAATTGCAATTTGCCTGCCCGGAGTTCCTTATGAAGTGAAACCGCTGATTCAGAACAAAATTATTCCTTATTTAAAAGAGCATTTTGCGTTGCAATACATCGTTTCACGCATTATTTCGGTGGTTGATTTTCCGGAGAGTTTGCTTTCGCTTACGATTGAAAATTGGGAATTGGCGCTTCCCGAAAATATTTCTTTGTCCTATTTGCCAATTGGAAATCGTGTGAAATTGAGATTAACAGGGGTTGGAGATGATTTTCAGATTGTGGAAAATCAATTAGATAAAGAGGTTGAAAAACTTCGACCATTAATTGAAGAAAAAGTAATTTCATGGAATGGTAATGAAATTCAGGAAATTTTAAAAGAAATATTAACGAAAAAAAATCTCACCATATCTACTGCCGAAAGCTGTACCGGAGGCGAACTCGCGCGATTGATTACTTCGGTTTCCGGAAGTTCGAAGTATTTTCAGGGAGGAATTGTCCCTTACGATTATCATCAAAAGATAAAAATTCTAGGTGTTTCCGCGGAAACGATTTCGGAAAAAACGGTGGTTTCCAAAGAAGTAGCTCAGGAAATGACTTTGGGTTGCCAAAAATTGTTCGGAACCGATATTTCGGTTTCGACGACAGGGGTTTCAGGACCAAACTCTGATGAATTTAATAATGAAATTGGGGTTGTTTTCTATTCTATTCGAGTGAGGGATTTTGAGAAAACCAATCGGCTTTTTCTTCCTCATTTAGAGCGAAATGATTTTGCAAATTTTGTTTCTCAACGAGTTTTGCAGGATTTAGTGGAGATTTTGGTGAAAGAAATTAGGTGATTATTATAAAGATTGAAAAGAAATAAAATAATAGAGAAAACGTTTACATAAAAGAAAAAATCAATATCATTATGAAGAAAGTATTAGGAAGTTTTTTGATTCTGGCATTTCAGTTATCATTTGCACAATCCGTTAGAAATGTAGGTTCATTCACTTCGCTGAAGGTTTACAATAAGCTTAACATCACGCTCATTCCATCCAACGAAAACAAAGTGGAAACCGAAACAGAAGATGCGGACGTAGAAACCATTAACAAAAATGGTGAACTAAAAATTAAATTATCGCCGGCAAAAATCCTTCAAGGCGGAACAATTTCAGTTAAAGTATATTACCAAAAAATCAATGATATTCAAGCAAGTCAGGGTTCAACGATTACTTCAACCGATGAAATGGAAACCAGCATGCTTTCGCTAACCTCAAATGAAGGTTCGAAAATCGATATGAATGTAGATGCAGAAAAATTGAATGTGAAAACAAACTCTGGCGGCGAAGTGAAAGTTTCTGGAAAAGCCGATAATCAGGATATTGTAGTGAATTCCGGAGGGAAATATTACGGACAAAATGCAGTTTCGAAAAACACCAGTGTTACTGCGAATGCAGGTGGCTTTGCTGAAGTATATGTTAAAGATTCCGTAAAAGCAACCACTCGCGCTGGTGGAATCATTGATATATACGGAGATCCAGACGATCGAAAAGTAAAAAATGTGATTGGCGGAAAAATAAATTTCAAATAAAACCAGAAACCATTCTTTTTCAAGGATGGTTTTTTTATTAAGAAAATGTAACATTTAAAATTTCTTTCAGACTAAACGATAAATCATATTTCATCAATGAAAAAAATCAACATAACCGTGCTTGCTTTTGCAGGAATCATTGCATTAAATTCATGCACCGCAAAACCGCGCGTTTGGACCTTTGGTGAATACCGACGCTTTCTACAAAGCATTTTATGTGAAAGAAGGTGATAAACATTACAAAAAACCGGAAGAAAGAATTAAAATCTGGTAAAGAAAGATTCGAAAATATTGTATACAAATCACCTTGTGAAATTCTCCGGGTGATTTTTTATTTGCAGGGTTTAAAATATATTTTTATTTTTAGACAAAGAGGTAACAAATCGCTTTGCGAAGCGACTATTTAATGATCAATTCTAAATTTTATCTAATGAAAAAAATTTCAATAAGTATTCTTGCATTTTCAGGAATCGTTTTTCTCAGTTCATGTTCGAGTAAGAATACAGCACAATCTACAACTGCTCCTGAAACGCAAACCACACCGGCAACTGCAAAAGAAGAAGGTCTTAATCTTGCATTTATGGACACTTCGGTGCGTCCACAGGACGATTTCTTTAATTATGTGAACGGCAATTGGATCAAAACTGCGGAAATTCCGTCAGACAAATCGAGTTGGGGAAGTTTTAATGCACTTCGTGAAGATGTGGATGTTGCTTCTTTGGAAATTTTAAATAAAATTTTATCCGATAATTTTGCTCAAGGTTCTGAAGGTCAGAAAATCCAAGCACTTTACGGAACTTTCATGGATTGGGATAAAAGAAATGCGGATGGAATCAACCCTATCAAATCAGATTTGGCTAAAATTGATCAAATCAAAACGATTGCAGAATTGCAGAAATATTTAATTGATGCCACAAAAACCGGAGATAACCCTTTTTATGCTTGGCGCGTAGGTTCTGATATGAAAAACTCTAAGATGAATGCGGTTTATTTTGGAGGACCTAGTTTGGGATTAGGAAGAGATTATTATCAAAAAGAAAATGAAGCCAACACGAAAACTTTAAATGAATATAAAAATTATGTGGCTCAACTATTCACTGTTTTAGGCGACACAAAAGCTGATCAAACCGCTCAACGAGTAGTTGCTTTCGAAAAACGTCTTGCGAATGATCTTTTAACAAACGAGCAAAACCGGGATGCAAATTTGCGCTATAACCCGAAAACAGTAGCAGAACTTCCTGGACTGGTGAAGAATATCGATCTGAAAGGATATCTTTCTGCAGCAGGAGTGAAGACCGATAAAGTGATTGTAAGCGAATTGAAATATTATCAAAACATGGATTCTTGGATGAATGCGCGCACACTGCCTTTAATTATAGAATACATGAAAGCTAGAATGATTGCCGGAAACGCAACCAATCTTGATAAAAAGTTGGATGATATCAATTTCAATTTCTACTCCAAATATCTTCAAGGACAAAAAGAACAACGCTCTATGGATAAAAGAGCTTTAAGTGTAATAAACGGCACTTTGGGCGAAGCTTTTGGTAAACTTTACGTAGAAAAATATTTCCCAGCTGGTGCAAAGGAGCAGATGGAAACTTATATCGATTACCTGAAAAAAGCTTTCAAACAGCATATTGATAACCTCGATTGGATGTCGGATGTTACAAAAACAAAAGCGCAGGAAAAGCTCGCGAAATTCAGTGTGAAAATTGCTTATCCTGATCAGTGGAAAGATTATTCTAAACTGCAGCTCACCGCTCCAAAAGATGGCGGAACATACTACGGGAACCTGATGAAAGTAAGCGAATGGCAATATGCGAAAAACTTGGACAAGGTAGGAAAACCTGTTGATAAAACGGAATGGGGAATGTCGCCTCAAACAGTAAACGCCTATTACAGCGGTTCCAACAACGAAATCGTTTTCCCTGCAGCTATTTTGCAACCGCCATTTTTCAACTTCAAAGCTGATCCAGCGGTAAATTTCGGTGGAATTGGCGCAGTAATCGGGCACGAAATTTCCCATGGTTTCGATGATTCTGGTTCGCGATTTGACGGTGATGGAAACCTCAACAATTGGTGGACGGAAGCTGACAGAAAAAATTTCGATGCGAAAGTGGGAGCTTTGGCAGCTCAATATGATCAATATGAGCCAGTAAAAGGCAGTTTCGTGAACGGAAAATTCACCAGCGGTGAAAATATCGGCGACTTGGGCGGTGTTGCAGTAGCTTATACCGCGTTGCAAATGTATTTGAAAGATCATGGAAATCCAGGTTTAATCAGTGGTTTCAATCAAGATCAAAGATTTTTCATGAGTTGGGCTACGGTTTGGCGTACAAAATCTACTGAGCAATATATGACCAATCAGGTCAAAACCGATCCGCATTCGCCGGGGTATTTCAGAAGTTTCGGGCCGTTGGTTAATCATGATGCCTTCTACAAAGCATTTGACGTAAAACCAGGAGACAAACTCTATAAAGCTCCAGAAGAAAGAATTAAAATCTGGTAATCACAAAAAATCACTCAATTTTTTGGGTGATTTTTTTTTATTAAAACTCGTAAAATTAACATTCAATATAGTATTTAATTGCTATTTTTGTTGAAATTTATATAATCAATGGAATTCCTTTCAGTAATAGATTTACCCAATTTTGCAGATCCTCAAATCTGGATCAGTTTGCTTACACTTACCTTCCTCGAAATTGTTTTGGGAGTAGACAATATTATTTTTATTTCAATCATTTCCGACAAATTACCCAAAGAAAAACAGCGTTTTGCCAGAAATCTCGGTTTAGCATTTGCGATGATTTTCCGAATCGGACTTTTGTTGATGATCAACTGGATCATCGGTTTGAAAGAAGCTGTTATCACATTACCTTGGTTCAATGAACCTGGATCGGAATTGCCACTTTCTCTAAGTTGGAAAGATATCATTCTTCTTGCCGGAGGTATTTTCCTTATCGGAAAAAGTACTTTCGAAATTCACGGAAAAATGCAAGGGCACGATGATGCTCCAAAACCAAAATCCGGCGCGTCCACACTGATGGCGATGGTGGTTTTTCAAATTATCCTGATTGATATGGTGTTCTCTCTGGATTCTATTCTTACAGCTATTGGATTGGTTGATAGTGTTTTACTGATGATTATCGCGGTAATTATCTCTATCGGAATTATGATGGCTTTTGCGGGACCAATTTCTGCAATTATCAACAAATATCCGAGTTTGCAGATGTTGGCGCTTTCTTTCTTGGTCGTAATCGGTGTGATGTTGGTTGCGGAAGGAATTCACCAACATGTGAGCAAAAACATCATTTATTCTTGTCTTGCATTTAGTTTGGTGGTAGAAATGCTCAACATCAAATTCCGGAACAATCAGAAGAAGAAATACCTGAAACTAAACCCGGATTTAAACAAGGATTTAAGTCTAAAAGAAGAAAACGAGTAATAAAAAAAGAGTGAATTTATTCACTCTTTTTTTTGTTTACAATATCAAGGTTTCCCAAGCTTTTTCAATGTTGTTTTGCTGAAGCAATTGTTGAGCTTCTTGATGCAGAATTTCATTATCGGTAAAATTTCCTCCCGGCAATTTTTCAATGTTGGCAAGCATTCCCAAATCGTTTCCTGTGAAAATTTTGCTGTATTTGATTTCGTTCGGCAACAAATCAAAACCGATTCCTTTAGTTACTAACGGTTTCGGAACTTCAAATAAATTGCTTTCATTGTTTCTGGCGTACCAATTTCCACCTAATCTCGCCACCAAATCGAGTTTTATTTGGTCTAAATTGCCTTCATCATTCAAGTATTTTTCGTGAAGATGAATTTTAATGATTTCGCAAATTACTAAATTTCCGGCTCCTCCTTCTGTTCCTAAATGTTTTAGTTCTAATACTTTACATTCGAAATTTATAGGGCATTCTTCGATAAGTTTTGGTCGGATTAATTCTGCATCTTTCATTGTAAGACCCGATTTTACAAACTCATTTACGCTTTTTTCGTATTCGGTAGATGCAAGCGAAATTTGTTGTACAATTTGATGATTCACAATCCCAATCACGACTTCCGGAACTTCCAAAACGTTTTCTAAAGTATGTTTGGTGGTATTGTCTCGAACTCTTCGTGACGGAGAAAAAATCACCACCGGTGGATTAGAACTAAAAAGATTAAAAAAACTGAACGGGCTTAAATTCACATTTCCTTCTGCGTCAATAGTAGATGCAAGGGCAATTGGTCGTGGTGCAATTGCCGTCTGTAGAAGGGTTTGCAATTGACGATTGTTTAAATCCTTTGGTGAAATTGTTTTCATGATGAAAATGAATTGAAAGCATTATTTAGCAGGCAATATTTTCCCTGAAACTTCACCAAAACCTACTCGAACTCCGTCTTTCTCAGCAAAACCACGCATGATGATGGTATCGTTGTCTTCAATAAATTTTCTTTCCTGTCCATTGTTTAATTGGATTGGATTTTGCCCTCTCCACGTGAGTTCAAGCATGGAACCGAAAGAATTTGGATCCTCTCCGGAAATCGTTCCGGATGCATAAAGATCGCCCACTTCCACATTGCAACCATTTACCGTATGATGGGCCAATTGCTGCAACATATTCCAGTACATGAATTTGTAATTGCTTTTCGAAATGAGGTTTTCCGTACCATTTTCGGGTTGCAAATAAACCTCAAGATTGATGTCGTAATTCTGTTCTCCTGTAAATTTTAAATAATCCAAAACTTCAGGTTCTTGTTTTGGAGATGAAGTTCTGAATGGGTTTAAAGCTTCCATTGTCACAACCCAAGGTGAAATAGAACTTCCGAAATTTTTCCCTAAAAATGGTCCAAGCGGAACATATTCCCAACTTTGAATATCTCGCGCCGACCAATCGTTGAAAAGCACCATTCCGAAAATAGCATTTTCAGCTTCCGAAGTGGAAATACTTTCGCCCATTTCGGTATGTTTATTCACCACAAAAGCCATTTCCAGCTCGAAATCGAGTTGTTTTGATGGCCCGAAAATAGGTTTTTCGGAATCCGCAGGTTTTGTTTGACCTTTCGGACGAATAATTTCGGTTCCGGAAACCACGATAGATGAAGCGCGACCGTGATATCCTACCGGAAGATGTTTCCAGTTCGGAAGGAGCGCATTTGCTGGATCGCGGAACATTTTTCCTACATTGGTTGCGTGTTCGATACTGCTGTAGAAATCGGTATAATTCGGAATATGCAGTGGCATCATCATTTTCACTTGATCTAAACTGAAAAAACATTCTTCTAAAGTTCTTTCATCATTGGCCATTTTAGAATTTTCTGAGAGAAGTTCTTGGATTTTAAGTCTTACAGCATTGGTAACCGGTTTGCCAAGCTCGATGAATTCATTTAATGTATAAGCCTCAAAAACATTTTCATTAAGACCTTCGATTTCATCAAAAAAACCGTAGTCGTAAAGCGTTGCCAAATCGATCACGATATCGCCAATTCGCGTGCAACAAGCGATATATTCTTTATTGAAAGCCGCAACTCCGAACGGTATATTGTGGATCGAAAAATCTGAGTTTTGTTCGTAATTTACAAAAGACTTCATTTTTTTTTGGTATTTTTTAAAAAGAAGGTTCAACGGTAAAATGTGCTTTTATCTTGAACCTTTTTTATGTTTAAATTTATTTTTGATTGATGGCAGATTCCTCTATCCATCGTTCTTTGGTATCAATATCGACCAGGTAAAGGAATTGTTTTTGTTTCGTCATGAGTAAAGTTTTCGTCACTGGCAATGGAATTTTGATGCCTTCGAGTTTGTCGGCCCGCATCGAAATCAAATTGGATTTTGGACGAACGATATCGCCGGAAAAAACATTGGAAGACGATTCTCCGGTTTTTTTGTCATCAAACATCTCTACATAAGTCACCAAATTTCCTTTAATGATGATGAAACTTCGTTCGGTGTGATCCTCAAAATCCTTTATCAGAACAAATTTTCTGTTATCGATGTTTACGTCGGAAAGGTTTTGGTTGATTCCGCGTTTTTCTTCCAATCTTTGGATAATCGCATTGATCGTGCCATATTGAGCATTCAACCCAAGTGTGGAAATACAAAAAACGATGCTGAAAATTAATTTTTTCATGGATGATTTTAAATAATTTGAAGAAAACTACACGATCTAGATGTCTTTATTATAAGTTTCCGCGACGATCCTGTTCTTTTTCTAAAGCTTCAAATAACGCTTTGAAATTTCCTGCACCAAAACTTTGTGCGCCGTGTCTTTCGATAATTTCATAGAAAAGAGTAGGGCGATCTTCTACTGGTTTGGTGAAGATTTGTAGCAGATAACCTTCTTCATCACAGTCGATCAAAATTCCCAAATCTTCCAATTTTTTCAGGTCTTCGTCGATTTGTCCGACTCTTTGGGGAACCATTTCATAGTAAGCGTTTGGCGGTGCCGGAAGAAATTCTATTCCTCGTGCTTTCAATTCGGTTACGGTTTTGATGATGTCTTTGGTGGCAACCGCAATATGTTGTACGCCTTCACCTTCGTAGAAATCGAGGTATTCTTCAACTTGAGATTTCTTTTTACCTTCCGCAGGTTCATTGATCGGGAATTTCGCGTAACCATTTCCATTACTCATCACTTTCGACATTAGCGCAGAATATTCTGTATTGATTTGTTTGTCATCAAAACTTAAGATATTCACAAATCCCATTACTTTTTCGTACCATTCAACTGTAGGAATCATTCGATCCCATGCTACATTTCCTACGCAATGGTCCACATACAGTAACCCAACTTCCGATGGATTATAATCGCTTTCCCATTTTTGATAACCCGGCATAAAATCTCCGGAGTAATTTTTTCTTTCTACAAACATATGAACGGTTTCGCCGTAGGTGTAAATTCCAGACATTCGTACTTCACCGTGTTCATCGGTAATTGTAGTTGGTTCCATATAAGGTTTCCCGCCACGTTTGGTGGTTTCTTCGAAAGCGGCGTAAGCGTCATCAACCCAAAGTGCCAAAATTTTCACTCCATCGCCATGTTTTTTTTGATGCTCACAAATCGGGGAATCAGAGTTTAAACCAGAGGTTAAAACCAAACGAATTTTTCCCTGTTGAAGAACGTAAGAAGCGCGGTCTCGAACGCCCGTTTCCGGTCCTGCGTAAGCTACTGATTGAAATCCGAAAGCTGTTTTGTAGAAATGGGCTGCTTGTTTTGCATTTCCAACATAAAACTCGATATAATCAGTACCATTAATTGGTAAAAAATTTTCTGCCTGTGCTATTTTTTCTGCGAAAGTAAGTGTTGACATTTTATTCTTTTTTTAGATATGCCAATGTACAAAATTTTTAGGATAGCCGAAATTACATTTTCCAGGGATGCATTTTAATTATAATTACACGATACAAAAATTCCCGTAGAAAGAAAATGCCCCAAAATGTTATAAACTCTTTTGGGGCATTTTTTATTACTGATAAAATCTTTCAAAGGTTGCTTTTTCGAGCATTTCCCGGTCATCAGGATGAGAAATTTCGATAAGGGCTTTTGCTCTCTGTTTTAAATTTTTTCCGTAGAGATAGGCTGTCCCGAATTCAGTTACCACATAGTGAATATGGCCTCTTGTGGTTACCACGCCTGCTCCTGGTTTTAGGAACGGTACAATTCGTGGAACTCCTTTTTTCGTTCTTGATGAAATTGCGATAATAGGTTTTCCTCCTTCGGAAAGTGCTGCGCCACGCATGAAATCCATCTGGCCACCAATTCCGCTGAACTGATAGGTTCCGATAGAATCTGCGCAAACTTGTCCTGTAAGATCGATCTCAATTGCGGAATTAATGGCCACAACTTTTTTATTTTTCATAATATTGATCGGATAATTCACATGTTCCACATCCATGAAAGCAAATGAAGGATTGTCATCAATGTAATCATACAATTTCTTGGTTCCGAAGGCAAAACTGGTGATGGTTCTGTTCAGGTGAGTTCCTTTATATTTGTTATTTACGATGTCTTTTGCCACCAAATCTACAATGCCATCGCTGATCATTTCGGTATGAACTCCTAAATCTTTGTGATTGTGCAGGCATTTCAAGACCGCATCAGGAATGGTGCCGATTCCCATTTGCAGCGTGGATCTGTCATCGATTAGTTCTGCTACATTTTTACCGATTAGCAATTCTTCTTCGTCTACTTTTGCGCCATAATCTACGGTTAAAAGTTCCTCTTCATGCCAAACCATTTTATGTATTTTAGAAACATGAATCAACCCATCACCATGAGTTCTCGGCATTTTTGGATTTACCTGAGCAATAATTGTTTTCGTAGTATCTACAGCACTTCTAGCGACATCTACAGAGGTTCCCAAGGTACAATATCCGTGTTGATCCGGAGGCGAAACAGTAATCATTGCAACATCAATCGGTAAGTGTCCGTTTTTGAAGAGCAATGGAATTTCACTTAAAAAAACAGGAACGAAATCTCCGTGATCAGAATTTACGGCATCGCGAACCGGCGTGGAAACAAATAAGGAATTAACGAAAAAATGATCTTTATATTGAGGTTTTGCAATCTCTACATTTCCCTGTTGGGTAATCGATACAAATTCTATATTGGAAAGGCGTGGCGAGTGCTTTGCAAGTTCATTAATCAAAAAATTTGGGGTACATGCGCTGCCATGCGAAAAAATTCTATCTCCGCTTTTTATGAGAGATACGGCTTCTTCTGCGCTTACATATTGAATCATATTTTCAGTTGTTTGATTTCTCAAATTTACTAAATTCCGCTAAGAGCCGAAATGAGGAATCTCAGCTTTTGAAGAAATTATCGCTAATTTCTGTCATGTTTTAGGAAAAAAAATAATGATTATTCTTGGGAACGATCCCCTAAATAATTATCTGAATTTTCGAGCCACGAAGTCGCATACGAAGGATCTTCGACTTTCATTGCTTCTTCGGTAAGCTTCAAAGGGCGGAAAGGATCAACCATTACGGCGTACTCTTCGGTAAATTTTTTGCCAATGCTGCGTTCCATCGCTCCCGGATGCGGGCCATGTACAATTCCTCCCGGATGTAGGGTAAAATCCATCAAATCGATATGATTTCTGCTCATGAAATCGCCTTCAGTATAGAAAAGAACTTCGTCCGAATCAATATTTGAGTGGTTGTAAGGAGCCGGAATAGCAAGCGGATGATAATCGTACATTCTTGCCACAAACGAACAAACTACGAAGTTGTGCGCCTCAAATGTTTGATGAATAGGCGGTGGTAAATGAACTCGACCGGTAATAGGTTCGAAATTTTTGATATTAAATTTAAAAGGATAAAAATATCCGTCCCAACCAACCACATCGAAAGGGTGGCTTGCGTATACGAAATCCCAAATTTGGTTTTCCTTTTTTATTTTAATCGTGAATTCACCTTTTTCATCTTTGGGATCTACAAAGGTTGGCGCAATGATATCCCTTTCGCAAAACGGAGAATGTTCCAGAAGTTGCCCAAATTCGTTTCGATAGCGCTTTGGGGTGTAAATAGGCGAGTGCGCTTCAATGAAGAATAATACATTGTTTTCGGTTTCAAATTCGATTTGATAAATGGTACCACGAGGAATAATAAGATAATCGCCCACGGAAAATTCCAGATTTCCAAGAAAAGTTTTCAGCGTTCCTTTACCTTCGTGAATAAAGAGTAACTCGTCGCATTCCGCATTTTTGTAGAAATATTCGGTGGATTTTTTCGGTTTTGCCAATCCCATTTTCAGATCATTGTTCAGCAAAAGTGCTTTTCGGCTGTCGATAAAGTCGTTTTCTGCAGTGATATTCATTCCTTTAAGCATTCTGGGAGTCACATTTTTTTCAACTGCAATTTTCGGCGTCACATCTTTAGGTTCGCTGATCGATTTGATTTGCGTTGGACGATGGATATGATAGAGTAGGGATGAAATTCCGTGAAAACCTTCGGTACCAAACAATTGTTCGTAATAAAATTGGTCGTTTTCAGACTTGAAAATCGTATGTCTTTTCTGAGGTATTTTTCCGGAATGGTGGTATCTCATTTTTATTTACTTTTTAATTATCGTAAATTTAATGAAATTTTCCTGATCTTGAGGGAATGAATATATCTGGTTTAATTTCAGATATTTAATGGTTGAAAATCAAACGAAAAAGGAGTTGGATATTTATTCAAAAGTCATCATCGGCTCATAAAAATCTTCCTCCATCACGCCGAATTGCTGACAAAGAAGCTGAATTCCATTGATGTTTTTTAGGAGATCTTCCTCTTTTGAAATTAAAGGGATATTTCCCATATCCGTATGCAGGATAAAATTATCGTCGGATTTACCGATTTCGGTAGGTGAAAAAGGAAGTTTACGGAAATAATTTTCTGCCTTTTCTATAAGCACTTCTTTGTTTTCAGGATAAATCAAAACTCCGCCGGGAGTAATTTTTTCTAATACTGAAACTAAATCATCTGAGTTGATTTCTTCGGATATTAAAATGATATTTGGTTCAAAATCTTTCGCTTTTTCGGCATCATCCGTTTCTAAAATTACAAAATCATGATTTGAAAATCGATTTTCGCCATTCATTAGAAAAAAATCATATTCTTTTCCTGAAAAATCAAGTACGTGAAAAACCAATTTGGCAATAGAAAACTGAGATGTATAAAGTACTACACGAGTTTTGCTTGTAGAATATTGCAAGATTTCTGAAAAGGTCATGGTCTTTGATCGAAAAGTTATGAAGTAGCGTTAATTTTATTTTTGATGATTTCCTGAAAAACCGAAGTTATATTGTTCCAACGGTTTTTATCGCCTTCCATAATCATCGATGCATCGGATTTGCTTCCCGATTGCTTCCCGATTTTTACATTAATGCTTGTCGAAATATTGTCGTAAACTTTTTGATAATCTTCGCGAATCATTCGGAAATTGTTTTGCGAAAGTGCATTTTCAATTTTTTTGCGCTCCTCGGATGTAATTTTGAAATCTTTTTTGAATTTCTTGCCCTGTCCTTCGAAAGAATAATGCGCATTATTCCCTTTGATTAAAAGGTTTTCGTAGATCGGAGCAAAACCGCCGCTTCGGGAATAGCTGTAATCGAAATCAGAATATTTCTTCTGCGAATTACAGGCAGCTAAAATTACAAATATGAATAATGCAATAATTTTTTTCATTAAGAGAATTTTTAAGATTTTACAGTAGCTTTTTGAGCTTTCAAGGTTTCATCGTATTCATGTAGAACGTTGAAATCTTCGGTCTGTTCGATGGCGACCATTATTTTATTCAGAATGGTTTGTGCATCATCATTATCATAATCAATATCTAAAGGCTTCTTAAATTCCATCGTAGGTTTAACGCCGGTTACTTTAACTCGCAAACCTTTTTTATCGAAAGCTCTTCTAAAACCATTAATTTTAATAGGAATCACGATCGGTCTTTGGTTTTTTACCAGCTTAGCGGTTCCTTTTCTTCCCTGCGCGAAAGCCGAGGTTGTTCCTTGTGGGAAAGTGATTACCCATCCGTTATCTAGTGCTTTCATGATATTTTCAACCTCGGTTAAATCTACCATTCTATTCACATTTTGCCCTTCTGCGCGCCAAGTTCTTTTTACGGTAACAGCACCTGCAAGTTTGAAGATTTTGGTCATCAACCCTTTATTCATCGTTTCTTCGGCAGCTACGTAATAAAAATCTACTTTCGGATTCAGCAGGTAAATCGGATTTTTAATGGAATTAAGGTAACCATTGTTCACCGCGCAAAAAGCGTGATACATCGCCGCTACATCGGCAAAATACGTTTGGTGATTGGAGACGAAAAGAACATTGGAATCCGGAAGATTTACCAGATTTTCGGTTCCAGAAATTTTAAGTTTATTAAAACCATTAAATCTTCTGTAAGACACGATCCCCAGAATGAAAATGATGAGTCTTTTTAGGAAATACAGATTGCCAAATGCATCCGTGAAAATATTTTTCTTCGCCATTATCAGTTTATCATAATCTGCGAATTTACAAATTTTTCATTAATGTACTGAATTCGCTTAAAATCATTGAAGTTGCTCCCCAAATTATGTATCCATTGAAGTTAATTACCGGAACTTCAATCCCTCTGGAGCTTGGCAAAACCATCATTTCCGGCCTATCGGAAAGCGAGAGGATAGAGGAAACCGGAAACTCAATTAATTCGACAGCTTCGCTCTCTTGTAAAATAAATTCCGGATTTTTCTTCGTATAGGAAATAAATGGTCTTACATAAAAATTGCTTGGCGGAATGTAGATAGGCGACATTTCCCGAATAATCCGGATGTAATGTTCTGGAATTCCCATTTCTTCAGAAGTTTCGCGTTTTGCGGTTGATTCAAAATTAAGATCGTTTTCTTCTTTTTTTCCACCCGGAAGTGAAATTTGGCCACTATGACGGTCGCGCTGGTTCGTGCTTCTTACCATCAATGGGAAATGCCATTCGTTGTTTTTCAGGTAAAGAACAATATTTACCGCCGCAAATTTTGGGTTTTTGGTAAGGATTTCGTCATAAGAAAATACGGGGCGATATGGTGGCGAATAAATGGCGTGGGCATTTTCGCCTGAAAGTTCGGCGGTTTGTATTTTTTTTACTAAATCTCGTCCATATAATTCCATATCCCAAATATATGAAATTGAGGATGGAATTTGTTTTAAATAGATGTTAAAATTGAAATGTTTTCAAAGGATTTTTTATCAAAAAATCAAAAAAAAACTCCCGAAAATTTACGAGAGTTCTGAATTTTTATAAAAAAATGGGACTTTCTGAGTTTCAAATTTTTAATTCGAATAACTCATTAATTCTTCTTTTTTTGAGTTCACCAGCTTGTATTCCAAGTATTTAAAGGAATCTCTTGGGATGATGGTGACCCACTTTTTGTATCTTAAAAACCACTTCATTTGGGTGCTTATGAAACCTTTAGTAAGATAAGCTTCGACAAATGGGTGGACGTGTAGGAAGATTTTGCCTTTTTCCTTCTGGATGATGTTTCTTATCACTTCTTCCATGCGTTCCACAACCACAATCGGGGCTAGAATTTCGCCGTCGATATTTGGGTTTTCTTCTTTGGTTTCTATTTGGTTTTCGGGTCGCGTTCTTTGTCGCGTTATCTGGATGAGTCCGAATTTGCTTGGTGGTAAAATTTTATGGCGCGCTTTGTCGCGGCTCATTTCCGCTTTCAGATGTTCGTATAAATCTTTTCGGTGATCGGCGTTGATCATGTCGATAAAATCTACCACGATAATTCCGCCCATATCGCGAAGTCTCAGTTGGCGAGCAATTTCTGTGGCGGCCATTTTATTCACATTCAATGCGTGTTCTTTGCTCGCCGAAGTTCCTGATGAAATGTTATTTCCGGAGTTTACATCGATCACATGTAGTGCTTCGGTGTGTTCGATGACCAAATAGGCGCCTTTAGAACTTGGAATATTTACGTGCTTGCCGAAACTTTGTTTCAGTTGTTTTTCTACGTTGTAATATTCCATCAGCGGAATTGGTTTGTCGTAGAATTGCACGATATTTTTCCTTTCCGGAGCGATAACTTCCAGGTAAGCTTCCATATCGTTCACCATTTGCTCGTCATCACAAATAATAGAAACGAAATCTGCATTGAAATTGTCGCGAAGAATCGCAGAAGCTTTATCTTCTTCACTTAAAATTTTGCTTGGAACTTTGTTTTTTTGAAGATTTTTGAAGGTTGTTTCCCATTTCTGCACCAATTGATTCATGTCATTGTGCAGTTCGGCAACTTTTTTACCTTCGGCTACGGTTCTGATGATCACTCCGAAACCTTCTGGTTTAATGCTTTCAATTAAAGTACGTAAGCGTTCTCTTTCTTCAGCATTGCTTATTTTTTTGGAAATTGAAACGCTTTTGTCGAAAGGAATTAATACTAGAAATCTTCCGGTTAAAGAAATTTGGGTAGAAATTCTAGGGCCTTTTGTGGAAATCGGTTCTTTAGTGATTTGCAAAATTACGCTATCGTCTTTTGCGAGAACTTTGTCTATCGCTCCATTTTTGTTGATTTCCGGCTGAATTTCGAAGTTTTTCAGTGAAGAATTCTGCTGTTTTTTAGCGAGAGTATCTTTAAGGAATTTTTTATACGTGAGAAATTGCGGTCCCAAATCCTGATAGTGCAAGAAAGCATCTTTTTCGTAACCGATGTTTACAAAAGCTGCGTTGAGGTTGGGAGCCAGTTTTTTTACCTTACCAATAAATAAATCCCCAACTACGAAGTCGCTTTTGTCTTCCTGCTCGTGTAATTCGAACAGCCGACCGTCTTCGAGTAGGGCGATTTTGGAGTTCTCATCTTCATGTGAAATAATCAGTTCTTTCTTCATTGTTGAGTTAAGGAATTAAAAAATTTAGAGGGATAGTCAATAAAGATTTCTGGATTTTATGGCTATTGTTTAAAATTATTTAATTGTTTTTTATTGCTTAATGATGTTTTATCTGTTTAAAGGATATTTGAAAAAGATTGATTAATGGGAGATTTTCGTGAGAAAAATCTGCAATGATTTGAGAGTTTTCAAATTTTAGATAAAACAAAAATATAGTTGGTGAGGTTTTATGAATATAAAAACACCAACTATATTGTTATATTGTAAATCGCGAAGAGATTATTTTTTCTTGTGTCTGTTCGCTCTTCTTCTTTTCTTTCTTTTGTGAGTTGCAACCTTGTGTCTCTTTCTTTTCTTTCCGCTTGGCATAATTTATAAATTTTTAATTTGTAACTTATCGTTTTATTCAGTTTACTATTTAATTGCTACTTTGGTTTTCACCTTCTCAACGAATGTTTTTGATGGTTTGAAAGCCGGGATATTGTGAGCTGGGATTTCAATTGCTGTATTTTTAGAAATGTTTCTTCCCGTTTTTGCTGCTCTGGTTTTGATTACAAATGATCCGAATCCTCTTAAATAAACATTGTCGCCATTATACATTGAAGTTCTGATTTCCTGCATGAACGCCTCTACAACTTTCTGTGTCTCATTCTTTTCAGTTCCCAATTTATTTGAGATGGTGTTCACCAATTCTGCCTTTGTCATTTCCTTTATTTATTTATATTTTTGGTGTGCAAATATAAGAACATTTTTTGAAAACTAAAAAACAAAATGCTGATTTTCTTCACGTTGGTGAAAAACTATTGGCTTGGTACAGAACGCACGGAAGAGACTTGCCTTTTCGATCTACAAATGATCCCTACAAAATTTGGATCTGCGAAATTATTTTTCAGCAAACCAGAATCGAACAAGGTCTTAATCATTATCATAATTTCATTAACAGATTTCCAGATGTAGAAACCTTAGCAAATGCACATTCAGACGAGGTTTTGCTCTACTGGAAGGGACTTGGTTACTATTCTCGCGCAATAAATCTTCATAAAGCGGCACAACAAATTATCGAAGATTATCAAGGGATATTTCCTAAAAAGTATGATGATATTTTACAATTAAAAGGGATCGGAAAATATACAGCCGCAGCGATTTCCAGTATTTGTTTTGGTGCGAAAATTCCGGCGGTTGATGGTAACTTTTATCGGGTATTGTCAAGGGTTTTTGCAGATGATTTTGATGTGTCGAATTCCAAAGCGTTTCAATATTTCTCCGAATTGGCTTTGCTGATCATGCCTGAAAAGCATGCCGGTCCTTTCAATGAAGCGATGATGGATTTGGGTTCGGAAATTTGCAAACCTCGAAATCCGAAATGTGAAATTTGCCCTTTAAATAAAGATTGTTTGGCATTTAATTTAGGAAAAATTCAGGATTTTCCGGTGAAATCGAAGAAGGTGAAGCCGCAGGATTTGGAACTTACTTATTATTTTGTTGAGTTCGGCGATTCGTTTTTAATTAAACAAAGAAAAGAAGATTTTATCTGGAAAAAATTGTATGAATTTCCGATTGAAATTCCTGAATCTTTTTCGAAATATGTAGTATCGATGAAGACGGTTTTGCACAAACTCACCCATAAAAATTTGAAGATACATATATATAAGGTCAATTTACCAACGAAAAAATTATTGAATGATTTTGCTAAAGAATATGATTATACAATCGCCAATCTCGAAGATTCTCATCAAAAATCTTTCCCAAAACCTTTAGAAAATTATTTAAAAAATATTGATTAACAGAGGTTTAACTTATGTATTTGTATAAAATCTAAAAACAAAAGTTGCCTTAAAAACACAACTTTTTAATCTGACTTAGGAATCTCATAGAATTGAATGATTGATACCACAAAACCGGGATTCCTAAGTCTTTTTTTGTTTAAAATAACAATGAAAATTAACAAGAAATCACTCTTGGGAAATCTGCTTCACCATCTCAAATCTAATTTGTACTTTTGCGCAATGTTTAAAAAACTCATTTTCACTTTTTTAGGATTTGTTTTGGTTTCATGCAGTCCAGAAACGCAGCCGAAACCTTCCGGTGAACTACGTTTGGAATATCCGCAACCCAAATATCAGGCTTTTTCTTCGCCATGTAATTTTACTTTCGAATATTCGGATTTTGCCAAAATTGAAAATGCCAAAAATGCTTGTTGGTATTACATTTATTACCCAAAAATGAAAGCCAAAGTTTTCATCACTTATTTTCCGATAAAGAACGATTTTGCTCTTCATGTTAAAGAATCCGAGAAAATGGTGTACGAACATACGATCAAAGCCAGCTCGATTGATACCAAATCTTTCAGTTATCCGGAACGCAAAGTTTTCGGGAATTTCTATGAGCTGAAAGGTCCAACAGCATCGAATCTCCAGTTTTTTGTCACCGATTCCACAAGGCATTATGTGACCGCCAATTTATATTTTAATTCTCGGCCAAAACCGGATTCTTTGGCACCTGCGGTAGAATATATCAAAAAAGATATGCTGCATTTAATCGATACTTTTCAGTGGAAATAAGCAGTAGAAAGAATAACAAACCCATAATTTTTAATTAAAATAAAACTTTATAAATGAAACTTTTAGTCGTAGGATCAGTCGCTTTTGATGCCATTGAAACGCCATTCGGAAAAACAGATAAAATTTTAGGTGGAGCCGCAACTTACATTGGTATTGCAGCTTCAATTTTGAATGTGAAATCAGGAATTGTATCGGTTGTAGGAGGCGATTTTCATCAATCCGATTTAGATATGTTGAGCGGAAGAGGCGTAAATATCGAAGGTATTGAAGTTGTGAAAGACGGAAAAACTTTCTTCTGGAGCGGAAAATACCACAACGATTTGAATTCTAGAGATACTTTAGCAACTGAAGTGAATGTTTTAGAAAACTTCGATCCAAAAATTCCAGAATCTATGCAGGATTCCGAGATTTTGCTTTTAGGAAATCTTCATCCTGGAGTACAGCTTTCTGTTTTGGAAAAAATGAACAAACGTCCAAAATTAGTTATTCTCGACACCATGAATTTCTGGATGGATTCAGCTTGGGATGTGTTGATGCAAATGATCGCCAAAACCGATGTGATTACCATTAATGACGAAGAAGCGCGCCAACTTTCCGGAGAATATTCTTTGGTAAAAGCAGCAAAAAAAATCCATACAATGGGGCCGGAATTTGTCATCATTAAAAAAGGAGAACACGGCGCATTGCTCTTCCACGAAGGGAAAATTTTCGCAATTCCTGCGCTTCCTTTGGAAGAAGTTTTCGATCCAACCGGAGCAGGAGATACTTTTGCAGGTGGTTTCGCTTCTTATCTTGCCAAAAAAGAAGATTTCAGTTTCGAAACCATGAAATCTGCTTTGATCGTAGGTTCGGCGATGGCATCTTTCACCGTTGAAAAATTCGGAACCGAAAAATTACAGGAAGTTACCGAGGCTGAAATGATGAAGAGAATCCAGGATTTCAAAGATTTAACGACTTTTGAAGTAGAAGTATAAATTATTTCAAAAAAAATCGAAATTTTAAATAAATTAAATCTTCACCATAAGAAGACCGAAGTATGAAAAAAATAGTTGCTTTCATGATGTTGGCAGGTTTGGGAAACGCCCTTTCTGCGCAGTATATGATTATCGGGAAAGATAGTATTTCGCTTACCGATTTCAAGAAGGAGTACCAATATGGTTTGCAAAATGCAGGCATCACAAAAACCATCAAAGCAACAGAAGATTTTATTCTTTTGCAACAGTTTGCAGCCCAAAAACAGATTGATACAACGGCAGCTTTCCGCGAGAAAATGATGGATAAAGAAGGTGAATTGCGGTCGAAATTTTTCTATCCTAAAAATGTGGTAGATCCGGTTTTGAGCCAATATTTGAAAGACAGCCAGACCGAGAAATTGGTGCAAATTTTCATGGTGCAAAAAGCGGAAGGCGATAAAAATAATTATCAACAGATTTACGATGACGTGAAATCCGGGAAGATGACGATGGAAGATGCGATTTCGAAGTACACGAAAAGCGGTCCGAAAGGGATTTACATCAAACCGGGAAGTGTTGATAACAGTTTGTATTCTGAAATAAAGGTTTTGCCAAATAATTCACTTACCAAATTGCAAAATACTCCAAATTATATAGCTTTTGCTAAAGTTCAAAGCTCAAGACCAAGTTTGGGATATATGATTTTCGGAACTATTTCTTATCCGAAAAATGCCGAGTCCGAAGCGATGAAAACCAAAATTTACACCGATTTGAAATCCGGAAAAAGCTTCCAAGAAGTTGCTAAATTGTACGGAGCCAACGAGCATGAAAAAGAAAACGGTGGAGTAGTCATGGGTTCACCGACGCTTCCTGATGACGTGTATGAAGCTTTCAAAGGAAAAAAATCCGGGTATTATTTGCCGGAACCAATTCTTTTCGGGGAAAATTATTTTGTTTTTAATCTTTATAATGTTGAACCTTATATTTTGACGGATAAAAACAGAGAATTTTTCTTAAAAGACATGAACAGCGCATTGTATGGCGAAAATCTTCAGGAAAAAATGCTTGCTTTCGTAAAATCCGATCCATCTTATAAGGAATTTCCGGAATTTCAGACCGTCAAAAAATCTTACCAAGCATTCAACGCGGCGAAAGATAATACGGTTCTTTACCAGTATAAAAAGTATAAAACAACTGTAGGTGATTTAAAAAAATTAATTGCTGATAAAAAAAGTGAAGCAGAAAAATTAACTCCGGAATTGTGGGCAGAAGCTTTGAAAGGGGTTAATAATCAAGATGTGATGAGGTTTTACAGCGAAGATTTCACCAATCAAAAAGAGATTAAAAAAGAACTTACCGATTTCAGAAAAGGTTTGTTTTCAGATTATATTTTTTCAAAATATCTAAACGAAGAAATTGCAAAACATCCGGAATGGCTTACCGAATATTACAATAAAAACAAAGCAAAATACTTTTGGGGTAACAGAGCAGAAGGTAGAGTGGCCATCATTGCTGATGAAAAACTCAATAGCGAAATTCAAAAGGAAATCAAGAATCCTAAAAACTGGGAAAACTTGAAAGCTAAATATTATGGTAAACTCAATGATAAAAAGCAAATCCTCGTGCATTTCGAAAAAGGGGAAATGTCGGAAGATGCAGATGTTTTTACCAAATACAAAGTTCCTTTCAAAACCGGTGTTCATCAAACTAAAATGGAGGAAAGATCTTTGGTTATCGCAATCGACCAAATCCTTCCGCCTACCCAAATGACGCAGGAAGAAGCTAAAGAATTGCTAAAAGATGCAGTAACTGAAGCGAAGCTTTCCGAGATTATCGCTCAGCAAAAAGCCAACACCAATATTGTGATTCAGCCCGAGTTTATGAAAGATTTGGAAAAGAATTTTAAGAAATAATTATAATAAAAAATGCAGTTTATCTCGTTTAGAATGATAATTTTGCAAATCGTTAAAAAATGAATATGAACAAGAAAATAAAATTTGCGCTTCTTTTTACCATGATTTTTGCCTTTTTTGGGGTGAAATTAAATGCACAATTACAATCCGGAGCTTTGGTGGATGGTATTGCAGTGGTAGTAGGAAACGAAATTATTTTGGAATCGGATATCGAGGATCAAGCCAATTATGCTAAACAACAAGGTGCGCAAGTGTCCGATCGTTGCGAATTTGTAGAAAGCATCATCAGCAACAAATTGATGATTTATGAAGCCAAAAGAGATACTTTGATCGAAAACAGATCCGAAGCCATCAAAGAAGCTGCTAACCAAAAGTACGAGCAGATCCTAGGTCAGTTTCCCGACGAAAAAACCATGTTGGCAACTTATAAATTCCGTACAGGCTATGAGATGAAAAACGCCATCGAAAAAATTGATACCGATAATTATTACGGGCAAATGAAATATGGTAGAATTACCGAGAAAGCCGACGTAACTCCGAACGAAGTAACTGATTTTTTCAATACGTACAAATTTCAGCTGCCCGAAGTGAAAGACGAGGTGAGTTTGTCACAAATTACGATGTATCCGAAGCTTACAGATGCTCATAAAGACGAAATCATCGCTAAACTCAACAAAATAAAACAAGACATTCAAGCCGGCGAATCTTTCGAAAATCTGGCTAGAATTTACTCCGAAGATCCGGGTTCCGCAGCGAACGGTGGTCTGTACAAGAATATTTCTAAAGGGAAAATGGTGAAACCTTTCGAAGCTGCGGCGCTTAATCTGCAGGAAGGTGAAATTTCTGATCCAGTAGAATCTGAATTCGGTTATCACTTAATTCAATTAGTGAAAAAAAGCGGTAAGAACTACGATGCAAGACACATTTTATTGAAAGCTGAACCTAATGATGCAGAAATTGAAGCGGCAAAAAAAGAACTCGATAGTATAAGAACTTTAATTTTAAATGGCAGACTTACCTTTAAGGAAGCAGCTTATCGATTTTCTGATGACAAGAAAACGAAGTTCAATGCTGGTATTATAACTGCAGAAGATGGATCCGACAGAATTGAAAAACTGAATCTCCCTCCATCCATCTCTTATCAGATTGCTGGTTTAAATAAAGGGGATATTACTGATGTTTTCCAAGATACTTTGCAACAAGATAAAAAAGTAGTAAGTATCGTGAAAGTTGACGATATCATCGCAGCTCACCAACTGGACCTTGTGACCGATTACGACAGAATTAAGCAAATGGCGCTTAATAAAAAGAAAAACGAAATGGTTGAAAAATGGGTGAAAGAGAAATTACCAGATGTATTTATCTCCATCAACGATCGATATAAAGATTGTACTTTCAAAACCGATTGGCGCAAAGCTGAAGCCAAATAATTTTATAATCTCTGCAATTGCGGAGATTTTTTTTTGAAATATAAAGGTTCCAAGCTTCTCAGATTTTTTTTAAATTTACATCATGAGCAATTTTATCGATTTCGGAATCGCCGAAAAAATCTACATGGAAAAGCAAAACAGAATCACAGAATTATTTCAAATAAAATATCCCATCATCCAAGGTGGAATGATATGGCATTCCGGGTGGCGATTGGCATCTGCGGTCTCCAATAACGGTGGTTTGGGACTCATTGGTTCCGCAAGTATGTATCCCGATATTTTGCGCGAAAACATCAGGAAATGCAAAGCTGCAACCGACAAACCTTTTGGGGTAAATGTGGCATTGCTCTATCCAAATTTAGAAGAAATCATCAATATTATCTTGGAAGAAGACGTGAAAATCGTGTTCACTTCTGCCGGAAATCCTAAAGTTTATACAGAAACTTTACAAAAAGAAGGCATAAAAGTGGCGCACGTGGTTTCGTCAACAAAATTTGCAATGAAATGTGAAGAAGCGGGAGTTGATGCAATTGTAGCCGAAGGTTTCGAAGCCGGAGGTCACAACGGAAGAGATGAAACAACTACATTTTGCCTCATCCCGAATGTGAGAAAACACATCACAAAACCGCTGATTGCCGCCGGCGGAATTGCTTTGGGTTCTCAGATGAAAGCTGCGATGATTCTCGGTGCAGATGGCGTACAGATCGGTTCTCGCTTTGCAGCAACCGAAGAAGCGAGCTCTCATGCTGATTTTAAAAATAAAATTATTTCTTTAGGGGAAGGAGATACTCAACTTACCTTGAAAGAATTAGCACCCGTTCGATTGATTAAAAATAAATTTTTCTACGCATTGGAAGAACTTTATGAAAAGGGAAGAGATGCCGAAGCTTTAAAGAATACCCTCGGAAGAGCGCGCGCAAAACGCGGCATGTTCGAAGGCGATTTAGAAGATGGTGAACTGGAAATCGGCCAGGTTTCCGCATTAATTGATGAGATATTGCCGGTAGAAAAGGTGTTTGAAAATCTTTTGAAAGAATATCGAGAAGCAAAAGCCTTTGAACTTTAAAAATAAGAAAAATACCGCATCGTATAAGATGCGGTATTTTTATTTACTTGGCGTTTGCCATTGCTTTTTCCTGTTGTTTTTTGGCTTGTCGTTCTTCGTATTTTTTCATAAAATAACCGATTGCAATTGGCGCAACCCACATCAGGATTTTTCTTAAAAGTGCTGGATTCATAATAATATTTTTTTATGACTTAGCACTTTCAAGAATTACGCCAAACATTTTGCAGGTTAGTTCTTTTCAGCCAGTGCCTCGCCCTCGAAAGCAATTCCGTCCCAGCCATATTGCATAAAGTTGCGGATGTTTTGGTGGTCGTTGCCTTCAGGATTTTCCAGCACATCAGTTCTGTAGAAATCCCCGAACAGCGCCAGCGTTTCCTCTTCGTTAAGCCCCTTCAGCTTTGCAAAACTGAAAACCTTACACTAGCCGTTATTTTCCCCCGCTTCATTCACCGCAGTTCCGTTTCTGAATTTCGTCGGCACGAATACGTAATGTTCATCAATATAGGCGATCACCTCTTTAAAGTTGATGGTCGTAGGGGAGGTTTTGAGTTGGTTTAAGATCATGTTTAAATTTTTTTTCAAAAATAAAGTTTATTTGAGAAAGTAGCTTTGTTTCTAATGAAATTTTGCTCTGTGATTTGACTGCTAACGAATTGTAGTAAAGTTGGAATGTTTTAGATTGATTTTGCAGGTAATTTAAATACATACTTTCTTAATAATCTTAAATACATTAAGTTTGCATAATATAATTTTCAAAATGGAAACAATAAAATTTATTGACTTGTTTTGTGGGATTGGCGGTTTCAGAGTTGCAATGGATGAGGCTTGTACTGAAAACAACATTGTTCCCAAGTGTGTCTTCTCTTCTGACATAGATAAATATTGCCAAGATAGTTACGAAAATAATTTTGGACATAGGCCTGCAGGGGATATTACACAAGTTGACGTAAAATCAATTCCTGATCATGATATCCTATTTGCGGGTTTTCCTTGCCAACCTTTTAGTATCATCGGACAGATGAAAGGTTTTGATGATACTCGAGGAACATTGTTTTTTCATATTGCTAACATTTTGAAAGAAAAAATGCCCAAGGCATTTATTCTTGAAAATGTGAAACAATTGGTAGGACATAATGGAGGCCAAACGTTAAAGGTTATCCTTAAAACCTTAAGTGATCTTGGTTATCACGTTCAATATGCAGTATTAAATGCCCTTGATTACGGTCTCCCACAAAAAAGAGAAAGAGTTTTAATAGTAGGACATAGGGAACCAATTCTGTTTTCTTTTCCTTCACCTGTGCGTCCATTTAGACCTCTATCTGAAATATTAGAGAAAAAGGTTGACCAAAAGTATCATGCTTCTGAATATATAAGAGAAAAAAGAAAGAACAGCCATAAATCCGCATATAAACTATCCATTTGGCACGAAAACAAATCTGGAAATATTTGCAGCTATCCATATTCTTGTGCATTACGAGCGGGAGCTTCCTATAATTATTTACTTGTAAATGGCGAAAGAAGGTTAACTCCAAGAGAGATGTTTAGATTACAAGGTTTTCCGGACACATACCATATTATTAATAACGATACTCAGGCGAGAAAACAAGCAGGAAACGCAGTTCCTGTAAACCTGGTAAAAGCCACGATTTTAAAGTTATTGCCTTATGTTGCAACAACTTTGGATATGACAACTGTTTTGAGAGAATATCAAGTAGAATATGGCAAAAAATAAACCCAAGCTAAGAACGGTAGAGAAATCGTTACCACCATTTCCTTTAAATGAGTTTCCAAAAAATTTTCCATTTATCCTTGGAAAAGAACTAGTTTATCTACTAGCATCCAAAGGTAAGGCGATACTCGAAGGCTCCGAGTTCGAGGCAATTTTTGCAACTTGTATAGGTGCTGAATGGAAACCCTCCAATGTTGGCCTTGATGATATTATTCTTGGAAATACTGCTTGGGGAGCAAAAACTGTTAAAGCAACTAAACCTGTAACGCAGAAAAAGGTAAGATTAATTTCAGGCCGAAACTCCCCAGTGTATTCTTTCGGTGAAACGATTGATACACAGCATGATCCAAATGCAGTTGGACAATCCGTTTTAGAAATATGGAATGAAAGAGTTTCTGCTGTTAGAGAAAAATTTCAAAATTTACGAACAGTAGTTTTAGTAAAATCTAACGACCTGACTGAAGTTGTGGTATTTGAATTTGACACTATTCGATATGATCCGGAGCTTTTTGCTTGGGAATGGAACAAAAATGATAATCTTGTTGGGATTGAGAAATCTACAACAGAACACCGGTTTACATGGCAACCTCATGGATCCCAGTTTACCATAATTGAGGAAATTCCAGAAGATAGTTTACTAATAAAAATTAAAGAGCCCGAACCGCTAAATAAAGAAGATGTCTTAACGGCATTAGGTTTTGATAAATCTTGGATTAGTGTAACCAAACGTAATGGCTGAGATTTATAGAATCCCCCGCTCCCGCGCGATTCCATAGCGTAGCCCCCACTAAACCCAACCTCCGAAGTTCCCACTTCGGAGGTTTCTTTTTGCGCTGCCAAATCCTCCCGCAACCCCAAGAAATCCTCCCGCAACCCCAAAAAATTCTTCCGCAAGCGTTAGAAATCATTCCGCAAGTGCAGGAAATGAGTCCGCCACTGCAGGAAATGGTTCCGCAACTGTAAGAAATCATTCCGCAAGTGCAGGAAATGGTTCCGCAAGTGCAGGAAATGGTAAAACAACATTGCGGAATGATTTCTGTAATTGATAATTTGTTTATTTTACTATTTATTTGTTATATTTACAATTAAATACATAAAATAATGGAAAATCCTGAAAACACAAATCCGCAAAGCGGTAATTCTCCCAGAAACCAATATGTTTCCGCTGAACAGTTAATTGCGAAAATGAAAGTCGCTTTTACCAACGCCAAACAGCCCGAAATTTTAGCAGAACTTGCCACGGTAGGCATTACCGAAACCCAGCTGGATGCTCACCTGGCCGATATTACCAACCTGGAACAGCTTAGCCAGCAACAGATTCAGGAATACGGGGAGCAATTTGCCGCGACCGATCTGTTTAACGAAAAGAAAGCAGCGATCGATACCACCTTTGCCCGCCACCGCAATCTGGCAAAAATTATTTTTAAAGGCGACCGCCAGGCCAATACAACGCTGGGTATAGATGATGGTCGCAAACAGGCGTATGCGGCGTGGTATCAGCAGGTCAATAATTTCTATTCTCAGATTTTAGCGAATCCGGATTTCAAAACCAAAGCCGCCACAGTGAATATTGACGATACCGCAATTGCTGCGCAACAAGCCGCGCTGGAGGAAGTTTCGGCGTTGAAAGAATCTCAGAAAAAAGAATTCGGCGAGGCGCAGAGAGCAACCGATACGCGGGATGCCGCGCTGGATCTGCTTTATCCAAAATATACGCAGCTCGTGGGTTTTGCCAAGGTGCTTTTCCCCAATGATCAAACCCTGGAAAAACTTGGCATTATCGTGAAAAGGGAAAACGGTTTCTAATCATAGATTATATATCGATCGTATAAAACAAAAAAAACCACCGAATCATCGGTGGTTTCATTATTATTTATCTGTTAGATTAGAATCCTTCCGGCTTCACATCGTCAGTATTTTCACTTTCGTTCAGTGGCTTGAAGGTATCTTCGCCAGCTGGTCTTTCCTCAGTTCTTCCGCTGTGTTGTGGTCGGTCGTTACCGCCTCGGTTGTTTCCGCCCGGTCTTCTGTCGCCGCCGTCTCTGCGGTCATCTCTTCTGTCGTTTCTTGGGCCACGGTTCTCACCTTCACCTTCTTTACGCTCAGTTCTCGGAGGTCTTTCCAAAAGCACTTTTCTTGAAAGTTTCATCTTCTTACGGTCATCATAACCCATGAATTTCACTTCCACCATGTCGCCTTCGTTGTAAGGAACTTTGTCAAGTCTTGCCCATTCGATTTCGGAGATGTGAAGTAGACCTTCAGTACCTTTTGCAATCGCTACAAACGCACCGAAATCCATTACTTTCACCACTTTACCGTTGTAAACTTCACCAACTGTTGGTACGAAAGTAATTTCGTTGATCGCAGCGATGGTCGCATTGATATTCTCTCTGTTTACACCGGAAATTTCGATTCTTCCGATTTCACCGATTTCTTCAATCGCGATTACGGTTTCGAAATCTTTCTGCATTTGTTGAATAATTTTTCCGCCAGGTCCGATTACAGCACCGATAAATTCTTTTGGAATTTCCAATACTTCCATTTTCGGAGCGTGTGGTTTCACATCAACTCTTGGCTTATCAATTGTTTTCAGGATTTCTCCTAAAATATGAAGTCTTCCTTCTCTTGCTTGGTTTAGCGCGGTTTCCATGATGTCCATTGTTAAACCTTGGATTTTGATATCCATTTGGCAAGCGGTGATTCCGTCGGCAGTTCCGGTTACTTTGAAATCCATGTCACCCAAGTGATCTTCATCTCCTAAGATATCAGAAAGTACCGTGAATTTGCCTGATTTAGGATCGGTAATTAATCCCATTGCGATTCCGGAAACCGGTTTTGAAATTTGTACACCGGCATCCATTAATGCTAATGTTCCTGCGCAAACTGTTGCCATGGAAGAAGAACCGTTGGATTCCAAAATATCGGAAACAATACGGATGGTATATGGATTTTCTTTAGGAATCACATTTGCCAAGGCTCTTTGAGCAAGATTTCCGTGTCCAACCTCTCTTCTTGAAGTTCCTCTTAAAGGTCTTGCTTCACCAGTTGAAAATGGTGGGAAATTATAGTGTAAGAAGAATTTTTCATCATAATTAATCGCAACAGAATCTACCATGTTTGCATCTTTCACAGAACCTAAAGTTACCGCTGTTAAAGATTGAGTTTCCCCTCTGGTAAAGATTGCGGAACCGTGAGCTCCTGGTAAATAATCGATTTCAGACCAAATCGGACGGATTGTTTTCGGATCTCTACCATCTAATCTGATTCCTTCGTTGAGGATCATTTGGCGCATTGCCTCTTTTTCTACATCGTGGAAGTAAACTTTTGCGAAAGGTTTTACTGTTTCTAGTTCTTCCTCAGAGTATTGTGATAAAAATTCATCTAAAACTGCTTTGAAGTTTTCACCTCTTTCTTCTTTAGTAGAAGGTGTTTTAGCTACTGCATACACTTTGTCGTAAGTTTCTTTCCAAACTTTTTCGCGAATCTCTTCGTCGTGAGTTTCGTGGGAATATTCTCTTTTGGTAAGAGAAGACGCTACTTTTGCAGCAAATCTTTCTTGAGCTTCTATTTGAATTTTAATTTCTTCGTGAGCGTACTGAATTGCTTCGATCATTTCAGCTTCGGTGATTTCTTTCATTTCACCTTCCACCATTACGATAGAGTCTTTTGTAGCACCTACCATAATGTCTAAATCTGCTTTCGCTAAATTTTCAAGACTTGGGTTGATGGAAAATTTACCATCGATTCTTACAACTCTTACTTCAGACATTGGTCCGTTGAAAGGAATATCAGTGATAGCAATGGCTGCAGAAGCTGCAAGACCTGCTAAAGTTTCCGGCATTACTTCTTTGTCATAAGAAATTAGGGAGATCATCACCTGAACTTCCGCGTGGAAATCTTCAGGGAAAAGTGGACGTAGAACTCGGTCTACCAATCTCATCGTCAAAATTTCTTCGTCGGAAGGTCTTGCTTCTCTTCTAAAGAAATTTCCAGGAATTTTACCGCCGGCGTAGAATTTTTCGCGGTAATCTACTGTTAATGGAAGGAAATCTACACCAGGATTGGCTTCTTTGTTGGCTACTACTGTTGCGAGCAACATCGTTCCGCCACATTTTACTACTACCGAACCATCGGCTTGTTTTGCCAGTTTACCTGTTTCTAACGTGATTTCCCGGCCGTCTTTTAATTGAAATTTTTCAATAATTGCTTGTGGAGCATTCATAAATTGGTTTCGTCTTTGGCACTCCGTATTGAGTGCGGTTAAATATTTAATCGTTTTAAATTTTCGTGAGCAAATATACGGTTTTTCTGCGAATTTATTTTTTCAAATCTCAGTTGATGGTGATTTTTGATCTTATTTAATGGCGATTTAAGGTGGATTTTAATGCCTTTTTAGCCCCGATACTTTTTATTTGAATTCTAAAATGGCATATTTAATGTATTAAAACGAGCAAACATTAAAAATATAGAATTATGGAAATTTTATGGACACTCATTATTGGTGCAGTTGCAGGCTGGCTTGGTGCGCAGATTTTTAAAGGCGGAAGTCTTGGGTTAATCGGGAATATTATCGTCGGAATTATCGGTGGTGTAATTGGGTATTACCTTTTAGGGACCACTTTTGGTACAGCGGTAATCGGTCAGATTTTAACCGGAGCTGTTGGTTCTATTATTTTATTGGCTGTGATTAATCTTTTAACCGGAAGGAGGGTTTAATTTTATTAAATTAAGAGCCTGTTTAAAAATTAAATTAGAAAAATTCGTATGGCGTTTATTTTATAAAATAATCTTATAAAAAACTGATTGTCAGTTGTTTATGTTGTTTATTTTCCGTAACTTGTTGGTTACTAATCAATTAAATTACAGTGAAAAATTACTCGACAAACATTTCTGACAATCAGTGGCAATTTATAAAAAAGACTTTGAACCTCAATGACAGAAAGCGAAAATATGGTTTAAGAACCATTTGGAACGCCATAATGTATTTGGTGAAAACCGGTTGCCAATGGAGGATGTTACCCAATGATTTTCCGAAATGGGAATTGGTCTATTA